>JAUXTN010000243.1 GCA_030684355.1 Pseudomonadota bacterium | reverse complement strand
CGCCGACCCGACCGCCTCCCGCGGCGACGGGCCCCACGGGCCGCCCGACACCCACGAACGGCACGGGGACCGCGGGCGCAGGGACCACGGGCACGGCAACTACGGCGACGGGGACCGCCGCCATCGGGACCGCCGCCATCGGGACCGCCGCGCCTGCCTCGCCGACGGCCACCGCCGCGACGACCGCGACGGCGACGAGCCCCGCGGGCACGTCCGGCCCGACCACGCCCGCCCTGACCACGCCCGCCCTGACCACGCCCGCGCTGGCCACGCTCGGCACGACCGCCCCCGAGTCCCGCGCCGCCGTGCGCGCCACCGGCGCCACGACGGTGTGGCTCACGAGCCCCGCGGGCCGGTTTCCGCTCCCGGCGCGGGTCGCCCCCGGGCGCTACCAGGTGTGGGCCGACTTCGGCGCCGGCGCCATCGCCGCGAACGAGGTGACCCTCGGCGCGGGAGACGACGTCGAGCTCCGCTGCAGCGACGGCTTCCAATCGTGCCCGGTGCACCGGTAGGTCACGACGGCATCGGACGCCCTGTCTCCGCCGCGACCGGCTCCGCCGCGGCCGGCCCCGCCGCGACCGGCCCCGCCGCGACCGGCCCCGCCGCCCCTCACACCTTGAAGTACCGCGCCTGCGGGTGGTGCACGACGATCGCCGCCGTGGACTGCTCGGGGTGGAGCTGGTCCTCGTCCGCCATCGAGATGCCGATGCGCTCCGCGCCGAGGAGGCGCAGCAGGTGGCGCTGGTCCGCCATGTCGGGGCACGACGGGTAGCCGTAGGCGTAGCGCGCGCCCCGGTACTGCTTGTGGAAGAGGTCCTTCAGATCGCGGGCGTCGTCGCCGGCGATCCCGAGCTCCGCGCGCATCTGGCGGTGGGTGAACTCGGCCAGCGCCTCGGTGATCTCGACCCCGAAGCCGTGGAGGTAGAGGTACTCGGTGTAGCGGTTCTCCGCGAACCACTCCCGCGCCACCTCGCTGGCGTGCTGGCCGACGGTCACGGCCATGAGGCCGACGACGTCGTGGTCGTTGAAGTAGTCGGCGATGCAGAGACCGTCCCCGTGCCCAAAGCCGCCGACCAAGGGCGCCACGGGCGTGGCGCCCGACTCGGCGGCGGCCCCGAGGCCGGTCGGAGCGCCGGCGATGGGGCCCCGGGCGCCGCCTCCGGCGGCGGTTGGGGTCAAGGAGCCGGGGGGGGCGTTGCGGGGGACCTCCCCCGCCCCAGGAGCACCAACGACCTTCTGGCGCGGGAACCCGAGCCGGGTTCCGTCTTCCAACACCAGGGCGTCCCCGTCCTTCTTGCAGCGGAACCAACCGTAGACCGCCTGGGGCTTCAGGATGCCCTCGCGGGCGCACCGATCGGCGAGGTCGACGAGGATGGGGCGCGCCACCGTGCGCAGCTGCTCCTTGTGCTCCTCCGTCGTGAGGTTCTTGCGCAGGAAGCCCCATTGGAACTTGTAGAGCACGTCCTCGTTGATGAAGGGCACGAGCGCCTTCAGCGGCACGTCCACCACGCGGGCGCCGAAGAACGGGGGCACGGGGGCGGTCACCTCGACGATCGGCTCGGCGTCGCGCGCATCGTAGGGGATCGGGCGCTCGGCGCGGGCGGGGACCACCGGCTCCGACGGGCTGGCCTCGGCGAGGTCCAGCGTGTCATCGAACGTGGCGAGGTGCTCCATGAAGTTGAGCCCCGCGAAGGCATCCTTCGCGTAGACCACCTTGCGCCCGTACGTGCTCGAACAATCCTGCTCGACGTAGGCGCGGGTGAGCGCGGCGCCGCCCAGCACCACCGGAGTGGTGAACCCCTGGCGACGCATCTCCTCCATGTTCTCCTTCATGATGACCGTGCTCTTCACGAGCAGGCCGCTCATGCCGATGGCGTCGGCGTTCTCCTCGCGCGCGGCCTTCAGGATCTGGTCGATCGGCTGCTTGATGCCGATGTTGACCACCCGGTAGCCGTTGTTGGTGAGGATGATGTCCACCAGGTTCTTGCCGATGTCATGGACGTCGCCACGCACGGTCGCGAGCACCATCGTGCCCTTCTGCGGGCCCTCGGACTTCTCCATGTAGGGCTGGAGGAAGGCGACGGCGTACTTCATCGTCTCCGCGGACTGGAGCACGAAGGGGAGCTGCATCTGGCCGGAGCCGAAGAGCTCGCCGACGACCTTCATGCCGTCGAGCAGGATCTCGTTGATGATCTGGAGCGGCTTGTACCGGGTCATCGCCTCGTTCAGGTCGGCCTCGATGCCGGGGCGCTCGCCGTCCACGATGCGGTCCTTCAGGCGCTCCTCGACGGTGGCGTCGACCTTCTTCTCGACCTTCTCCGCCTTCGCGTCCGCGAACATCGCGAGCAGGGCCTGGAGCGGGTCGTAGCCGGAGTCCCCCTCGGTGGCGACGCGACGGCGGTCGAAGATGAGGTCCTCGCACACCTGGCGTTGCTCGGGCGGGATCTTGTAGAGCGGCGTGATCTTGTCGGCGTGCACGATGGCGGCGGTGAGGCCGGCCTCGCGCGCGTGGTGCAGGTACACCGAGTTGAGCACGTGGCGGGCGTGCGGATTGATGCCAAAAGAAATGTTGGAGAGGCCGAGGAGGATGCCACACCGCGGGAAGTGCTCCGCGATGAGGCGGATGCCCTCCAACGTCCATAGGCCGAGCTTGCGATCGTCCTCGTTGCCGGTGCAAATCGTGAAGGTGAGCGGATCGAAGAGGATGTCGTCCGGGGACATCCCGTGGCGCTCCACCGCGAGGTCGTGGATGCGGCGGGCCACCTCGAGCTTGCGCTCGGGGGTCTTGGCCATGCCCTCCTCGTCGATGGTGAGCGCGATGACCGCGGCGCCGTGCGTGCGACAGAGCTGGCACACCTTGTCGAGGCGATCCTCGCCGTCCTCCAGGTTGATGGAGTTCACGATCGGCTTGCCGCCGATGCGCTTGAGCGCAGCCTCCAACACGGGGAGCTCGGTGGAGTCGATGACGAGCGGGGCGTGGACCGCGGTGGCGAGGCGCTTCACGAGCTCGTCCATGTCGCGCACCTCGTCGCGGCCGACGAAGGCGACGCACACGTCGATGGCGTGGGAGCCGCCCTTCACCTGGGTCTTGCCCATGCCGACCATGCCGTCCCAATCCTGGGCGTCGAGCAGGCGCTTGAATTGGCGGCTGCCGTTGGCGTTGGTGCGCTCGCCGACCGCGAAGATGTCGGCCTGCTGGCGCAGCGGCGCCGTGCCGTAGAGGCTCGCCGCGGCGGGCACGAACTCGGGGGAGCGGTGCTTCGGCTTGACGCCGAGGATGCGCTCGGCGACGGCGCGGATGTGCTCGGGACCGGTGCCGCAGCACCCGCCGACGATGGCGACGCCGTCCTCCTTGATGAAGCGCTCGTGCCAATCGGCCAGCTCGCGCGGGGAGAGCGGGTAGCAGGTCTTGCCGTCGACCAACTGGGGGAGGCCGGCGTTGGGGAGCACGGAGATGCGGCTCTTGGCGTGGCGGCCGAGGTAGCTGATGTGCGCGGCCATCTCGACGGGGCCGGTGGCACAATTGAGGCCGATGATGTCGATCGGGTATTGTTCGAGCACCGTGGCGGCCGTGGCAACGTCGCTCCCGAGCAACATCGTGCCGGTCGTCTCCATCGTGACCTGCGCCATGACGGGGACCTTCCGGCCCGTGGCCGCGAACACCGCGAAGATCGAGGCGAGCGCACACTTGGTCTGGAGGAGGTCCTGGCAGGTCTCCACCAGGAGCACGTCGACCCCGCCGTCGAGCAGGCCGCGCACCTGCTCCTGGTAGCCGGCGAACATCTCGTCCCACCCGATGTGGCCGAGGGTGGGGAGGCGCGTGCCGGGGCCGATGGAGCCGCACACGAAGCGGGGACGGTTGGCGGTCGCGTAGGCGTCCGCGGCCTCGCGGGCGATCTCGGCGGAGCGCTTGTTGAGGCTGTGGCAATCCGCGGCGAGCCCGAACTCGGCGAGCACCCAGGGGGCGCCGCCGAAGGAGTTGGTCTCGACCACGTCCGCGCCGGCCTCGAAGTAGCGGCGGTGGATGGCGCCGACGACGTCGGGGCGGGTCGCGCAGAGGATCTCGGAGCAGTTCTCCAGGCCGTTGTAGTCGGACAACGGGAGGTTGAAGCCCATGAGCTGGGTGCCCATGCCGCCGTCGAACAGGAGGATGCGGTCATCGAGGGCGTCGAGGAACAGGCTGTTGCGCGGCTGGCTCTTGGAAGACGGGCTCTGGTGGCTCATGGGGACCCTCCCGGGGTGGTGCCGGTGGCGAGGAGCGTGGTGAAGGCGGGGGCGCGGCGGTCGGTGTGGACCGTCGTGACGGAGATGGACACGAACCCGGCGGCGGCGAGGCGCTCGCCGAGGTCCGCGAAGCCGAGGTGCAGGTGATCGAGGCGGTGGCGCGCCCACTCGTGCGCGTGGGGCGCGAGGTCGAGGAGCACGACGCGACCGCCGGGCGCGAGGGCGCGGCGGCACTGGCGCAAGGTGTCATCGGGGTCGACGGCGCAGTGCAACGACTGGGAGAGGACGACGAGGTCGACCTCGGCGGGCGCGAGCGGGAGGGCCTCCAACGTGCCGAGGCGGGGCTCGATGACGAAGGGGTCGCCCGGTTGGGCGAGGCCGGCGAGCGCGGCGGGATCGCGGTCGACGGCGATGGTGTGGCGGGCGCGGGCGGCGAGGAGGCGGGTGAGGTGGCCGGTGCCGACGCCGAGGTCCGCGATGCGGAGCGGCGGGAGCAGGGCCAGCAGCAGGTGGCAGAAGGCCTCCCACGAGCGGCCGGGGAGGTAGTCGGGGCCGAGGCCCTCGGGGGCGGGGGCGACGCGCGCGGCGCGCACCCGGTCCAACGCGGCGAGGTCGGGCTCGGCGAGGGCGGCGGTGGCGAGCTGGACGAGGGCGTCCTCGCCGTCGGGGGTGGCGAGGACGGAGCGGGTGGCGCTGCCGTCCTTGCGGGTGGCGACGAGGCCGACGCGGCGGAGCTGCGCGAGGTGGGCGGAGACGGTCGACTGGCCGAGGCCGAGGATGTCCTGGAGCTCGGAGACCGACAGTTCTTCCTGCCCGAGGAGCGCGAGGATGCGGAGGCGGTTGGGGTCGCCCAGGGTGCGGAAGAGGGTGGCGCGGTCGGGGCTCATCGGGTCCAGCGCTGTATCGCGATGGAGCGATGGAGGGTAGCGGAGACGGAGGGGACAGGGGGGTCGGTCAGGGGGGTCACGGTCAGGGGGGGTCAGACCCTGCAGTTTGACACTTACCCCGAAGTTCGCGGCGTTCTTCCGTCGGCCCGGCCCCGGAGGGGTCAGACCCTGCAGTTTGACACCGCGCCCGCGTGCAATCCGCCCCGCACTCGTGCACACTCGCCCTCACGACTCCCCTCCCAAGGAATCCTCGATGCCCCGTCCCCTTCGCCTCGACTTCCCCGGCGCGCGGCACCACGTCATGAACCGAGGCGCCCGCCGAGCCCCCATCTTCGTCGACGACGCCACGTGCACCCTCTTCCTGTCCGTGGTCGCCGACCTGCCCGCCCGCTTCGACGTGCGTGTGCACGGCTACGCGCTGATGCCGAACCACTACCACCTCCTCCTGGAGGCCCCGCGCGGCAACGTCAGCCGCGCGATGCAGTACGTCGGCAGCGAATACGTGCGCCGCCTCAACGAGCACGGCGCGTGGGACGGCCCGCTGTTCCGCGGGCGCTTCCGCAACCGCCTCGTCGAGACCGACGCCTACTGGCTCCACCTCCTCTTGTACCTGCACCTCAACCCGCTGCGCGCGCACCTCGTCGCCGACATCGACAGCAGCTACTGGACGAGCCACGCGGCGTACACTGGCGCGTCGCGACGACCGGACTGGTTGACCACCGCGGACCAGCTCGACGGCCACGGTGGCGTCGAGGGGTATCGGCAGGCGCTCGACGACCTCCACACCGGGCGTCGCCCCGCGCCCGCAGACTTCGACCCCGACCGGCTCTGGCGTCCGGCCACCTCCGACGCGACGCCGCCGCCGCCCAGGTTCGATGCTGCCGTCGACGTGGACGCCGCTCTCGTCCGCGTCGCGACGATCTGCGCCGTCGAGCCCCAGCGGCTGCGCACGTCGCTGGCGGGCCGGGCCGACAACCGGCCGCGGTGGGTCGCGGCCTGGTGGCTCACCGCGGGCCTCGGGCTCACCCAGCGCGCCGCCGCTCGAGCGCTGGTCGTCAGCGAGGAGCAGGTGAGTCGCTGGCTCGCCCGCGTGCCGGCCCTCGCGGTGGACGACGCCGAAGTGGGGCGGTGGCTGGCGGAGCTGCGCGGGGTCGTGGCCGTGGGCTGAGGCAGGTGTCAAACTGCAGGGTCTGACCCCTCCCGCTGGATTCGCGGCGTACGTCCATCCCAGGTGTCAAACTGCAGGGTCTGACCCCTCCCGCTGGATTCGCGGCGTACGTCCATCCCAGGTGTCAAACTGCAGGGTCTGACCCCTCCCCCTGACCCCTCCCCCTCCTCAGACCAGCCCCGCCAGCACCTCCTCCTGCCGCTGCGCGTCCTCGAACCCGAGCGCCTCGAGCTCCCCGGTGAAGCTCTTGTGGAAGTAGAGGTACGACAGGAGGTCCGAGTTGTCGTCGGCCTCCCGGTTGTGGATCATCGAGAGGAACGTCCGCGTCGCGAACGGCAGGTGCGAGCGGTTCTGCTCGAAGCACGCCGCCGCGATGCGCCCCAGGTCCTCGCTCGGCCGCACGTACCCGGTCTCCACCATCCGGTACGGCCGGTGCTCCCGCGCGAGCCGCTCCATGAAATCCGGGAACGCCGTCTGCCCCCACTTCAGGAGCTTGTTCACCGACTGCACCTCGCGGATGTCGTCCTCGATGTCGTCGAGGAGCAGCGCATCCAAGGCCTTGCCCGCCAGGAAGAACGGCGTCGGCGCCGCGTTCGCCGCGCGCGGGGCGTCCTGGTTGGTCCCGCGCTTGACCCCCACCACCAGCACCCGCTCCGCCCCGAGCATGATCGCGGGCAACAACGGCGTGTTCTGCCGCAGCGACCCGTCGACGTAGTACCGCCCCCCGATCGCCACCGCGGGAAACACGAGCGGGATCGCCGCGGAGGCGAGGCAGTGCACCGCCTGGATGCGCGTCGGCAGGAGCTTCGTGTTGGGCCGCTCGAAGGGGAGGATCGGCCCGTCGGTGAACTGGATGCAGCGCCCGGTCATCACGTCCGTGGTCGCGACGACCATGGCGCGGAGCTCGCGGCTGTCGATGCGCTCGTGGAGGAGGGCCCACGGGAGATGGTCCTTCACGCGCTCGTACAGCGGCGTGGGGTCGAACAGCGCCTGGCCTTCGCCCACCGGGGTGCGGCGGAAGAGGAAGGGGTCGCGCCACGCCAGGAGGTCGCGCATGCGGAGGCGGTAGACGTGGTCCACCTCCATCTGCTGCCACATCGTCGCGAGGTTGACGGCGCCGACGCGGCCGAGCGCCCCGATCCACGCGCCGGTGAGCGCCCCGATGCTCGTCCCGCAGATGATGCGCGGCGTGACCTCGCGGCCGAGGGCAGGGCCCAGGACGTCGAACACGTAGCGGAGGACCCCCGCCTCATAGGCGCCCCGCGCGCCTCCACCGCTCAACACCAGGCCCAGCACGTGGGCATCGTACATGCTTGCGCCGTCGCGGGTGGGGGATCGCGGCGAGAACCGCGTCCGGGGCCCCCGGCTGGTCCCCCCCAGAGGGGGGGTGGCCGCCCACCGGATTAGAAGGGGGCCATGGATCTCGTCGACCAGGCCGCCGCCCTCCCGACCACGGCGGGCGTGTACGTGTTCAAGGACAAGCACGGCGAGGTCCTCTACGTCGGCAAGGCCATCAACCTGCGCGCGCGGGTCAAGCAGTACATCCAGGGGCACGACGAGCGGTTCATGGTGCGGTACCTCGTCGCGCTGGCGGTCTCCGTCGAGGTGTTCCCGGTTCCGAGCGAGAAGGAAGCCCTGATCCTCGAGAACACGCTCATCAAGCAGCACCGGCCCCGCTACAACACCAAGCTCCGCGACGACAAGAATTTCCTCCACCTGCGCATCGATCCCAAGTCCACCTCGCCGCGCTTCACGCTCGTGCGCCGCATCAAGGACGACGGCGCGCGGTACTTCGGGCCCTACGCCTCCGCCACGAACGCGCGGCGCACGCTCTCGTTCGTGAGCCGGAGCTTCCCGCTGCGCACGTGCACCGACCAGGTGCTGCGGACCCGCAAGAAGCCGTGCCTGCTCTACCAGATGAAGCGGTGCCTCGGCCCCTGTGTCGACCTGTGCACCCCCGCCGCCTACGGCGACACCGTGCAGGACGCGATGTTGTTCCTCTCCGGGAAGGACCGCGAGCTGGTCACGCGGCTGCAGACGCGCATGATGACGCTCGCCGAGGAGGAGCGCTTCGAGGAGGCGACCCACCTGCGGGACCTCATCGCGGCGGTGAAGACCTCCCTCGACCGCCAGTCGGTCGTCGACGTGCGCCTCGGCGATCGCGACGTGTGGGCGCTCTACCGCGAGGGCCAGCGTGGCGCCGTGACGGTGCTGCCCGTGCGCGCGGGGCACATGCAGCAGCCGCTCGTGTTCCCGTTCGACGGCGAGATCGCGGAGGACGGCGAGCTCCTCTCCGCCATGCTCAACAGTTGGTACGACGCCGGCGATCGCGTGCCGCCGGAGATCCTCCTCTCCGCCGACCCCCCCGACCACGCCGCGCTCCAGGACGTGCTCTCCGACCGCCGGGGCACGAAGGTCACCCTGCTGGTCCCCAAGCGCGGCGAGAAGGTGCGCGTGCTGGAGATCGCGGAGCAGGCCGCGAAGGCGCGCTTCGCCACGACCCACTCCGCCGAGGACCGAATCTCCCACGCCCTGGAGGCCCTCGCCGAGATCGCCGGCTTGGAAGTGCCTCCGTACCGCATCGAGTGCTACGACAATTCGAACCTGCTCGGCCAGGACGCCGTCGCCTCCCAGGTGGTGTTCATCGAGGGGGTGCCGGCCCGCGCGGAGTACCGCCGCTACAAGATCAAGACGGTCGTGGGCGCGGACGACTACGCCAGCATGCGGGAGATCCTCCAACGTCGCCTCCGGCGCGCATCCGACGAGGGTTCGTTCCCCGACCTCATCGTGGTGGACGGCGGGCGCGGCCAGCTTTCGGCCGCGGAGGACGTGCTCCGCGAGCTCGGCCTCGAGGATCAGCCGGTCATCGGCCTCTCCAAGCCCCGCACCGAGCGCAAGCGCGGCGACCGCGACGCCGTCGACAAGATCATCCTCCGCGGCAACCCCGAGCCCGTCATCCTCGCCGAGAACCACCCCACGCTGCGGATGCTCCAACACATCCGCGACGAGGCCCACCGCACCGCCATCGGGTTCCACCGGAAGACCCGATCCAAGTCCCACCTCAAGAGCGCGCTCGACGAGCTCCCCGGGGTGGGCGCCACGCGGCGGCAGGCGTTGCTCGTGCACTTCGGGTCGCTCAAGGCCCTGCGCGCCTCCGACCCCGGGCAGATCGCGGAGGTCCCGGGCTTCGGGCCGGCGCTTGCCCAGCGGGTTTGGGACGCCCTCCAGAAGGGCGTGGCGGACGAGTAGGCCCTGTGGTATCCGTGCCGCGCTTTGGAGCGAGACGGATGCTGTTGATTGCGATGTTGGTGGCATGTACGGACGGGAAAGACACCGGTGAGGACGTGGTCGGCGTCGTCGCGGACGGCGGGGCCCTCTACACCTCGAATTGTGTCGGTTGCCACGGCGCGGACGGCGCCGGCACCGACACCTACCCCAGCCTCGTCGAAGAGGTCCCCGGGCTCGCCGACACCGAGATCGAGGAGGTCGTCCTCAACGGCAAGGAGGCGATGCCCGCCTACGAATTCGACACGCAGGAGATGGCCGACATGCTGGCCTACCTCCGCGCCACGTTCGGCTAGGCCACGTCTCCTCTCTGGAAGACGGTCTGCCTGCTCGTCGTGTCGAACGTCTTCATGACGTTCGCCTGGTACGGGCACCTGCGTGACCTGCGCGAGAAGCCCCTCTGGATCGCGATCGCGGTCTCGTGGGGCATCGCGTTCTTCGAATATTGCGTCCAGGTGCCGGCCAACCGGCTCGGCTACTCGGCGGTCACGCTCGCGCAGCTCAAGATCCTCCAGGAGATCGTCACCCTCGTGGTCTTCGCGGGGTTCGCGGTCTTCTGGATGGGCGAGAAGCTGACCTGGAACTACGCCGCGGCCGGCCTGTGCATGTGCGCGGCGGCGTGGTTCATGTTCCGGGCCTGATGGGGGCAGGGGGCACAGCCCCCCGCAACGCCCCGGCGGGGGCCGGGCCCCCGCGCCCCCGGCGCTGACGCGCGCGCCGCCCGCTAGTCCAGGGGGTGCATCGCCACGGCGTCCCGCAGCTTCGGCTCGAACCACGTGGACTTCGGCGGCATCACGTTCCCGCTGTCCGCGACCGCGAAGAGCTGGTCGAGCGAGGTCGGGTGCATGTGGAACGCGACGGCATGGCTGCCGCTGTCCACGAGCTTCACGAGCTCCTGCCATCCGCGGATGCCGCCGACGAAGTCGATGCGCTTGTCGGTGCGGGGGTTGTCGATGCCGAGGAGCGGCCGGAGCACGCGATCCTGGAGCATCGACACGTCGAGCGCGGCGACCGGATCGGAGGGCACGTCCCGCGCGGTCAGCTTGTACCAGGTGCCACCCAGGTACATCGTCACGTAGCCGCGGCCCTCGGGCACCGGCCCCGCCGCGCCGAAGGCGGACAGGACATCGAGGTCGAAGTGCGCGCGCACGGCGGCGAGGAACGACGCGGGGGAGTGGCCGAAGAGGTCCTTCACCGCGCGGTTGTAGGCGAGGATCTGGAGGGTCGACGCCGGGAAGAGCCCCGCGAGGAACCACGCGTGCTGGCCGGGCATGCCGGCGCGCTCGCGGTGCACGATCGAGGCCGCCGCGGAGCGGTGGTGGCCGTCGGCGACGTAGGTGCAGGGGAGCTCGGCGGCGGCGCGCGTGATCGCGTCGACCAGGGCGGGGTCGGACACGCGCCAGAGCACGTGCTCCACGTCGTCCTCGGTGGTGACCCGCCACTCGGGGGCGGCCCGGGTGCCCTGGACGATGAGCGAGTTGAGCGGCTCCTGGTCGCGGTAGGCGAGGAACACCATGCCGGTCTGGCAGTTGGTGGCGTCGATGTGGGCGACACGGTCGCGCTCCTTGTCGGGGCGCGTGAACTCGTGCTTCTTGATGAGGTTGGTGTCGTACTCGTGGACCGAGAACGCGGCGACGAGGCCGACCTGGAAGTGCTCGCCCATCGTCTGGCCGTAGAGGTAGTAGCTGTCGCGATCGTCGCGGGTGAGGAGCCCGCTCTGCACCATCGCGTCGAACTCGCGGCGGGCGGTGGCGTAGGCCTCGGGGGCGTGGGAGTCGACGCCCTCGGGCAGGACGGCCTCGGGGCGGCTCACGCGCACGAAGGAGTCCGGGTTCTGGGCCACGAGCGCGCGGGCCTCGGCCTCGCTCATCACGTCGTAGGGCGGGGCGATGACGCGCGCGGCGACGGCGTTGGCCGCGCGCACGGCGCGGAACGGGCGGATGTCGGACATGGGGGCCTCCGGGGGAGGGTGCCCTAACCCGAGCGGGGGCGGATCAGGGGTTCGATACCGGGCCGGGTGGGCCTCGACAGCGAACGGCGGACTCCGTGGCGGACGCCTCCACCGGGTGCGCCGGACTGGCGCTACCCTGGCCGCATGCGTCGCCCCCGGCTCGTCCATCCTTCCCGCCGCGCCCTGCTCGGTGGCCTGTTCGCCTCGGCGGGCACCCTCGTGGGGTGCGG
Source organism: Pseudomonadota bacterium (assembly GCA_030684355.1). Classification (GTDB taxonomy): domain Bacteria; phylum Myxococcota_A; class UBA796; order UBA796; family SXON01; genus CAJBVW01. The sequence goes on along the minus strand of JAUXTN010000243.1, from coordinate 12,094 downwards.
CCCCACCGCCACGGTCCCGCTTGCGCCGGCTCGCCGCTGGCGCCTCCCCGCCGAATGGGAGCCGCACGAGCGCTGCGTCATGGTGTTCCCGACCGCGCAGAACTGGGCGGGGTGCTGGGACGGCCGCTGCGACTGGCTCGACCTCGCGCGCGCCGAGTGGGCGGCCGTGGCGAACGCGGTCGCGGCGTTCGAGCCGGTGCTGCTCTTCGCGAACGAGGGCGAGGGTGCGCTCGCGCGGGCCCTCGTGAGCGCGGACATCGAGGTCGTGGAGGTGCCCGTCAACGACGCGTGGGCGCGCGACATCGGGCCGCTCGTGCAGGTCGACGACCTCGGCGGGCGCCGCGTCGCCGGCGTGCGCTTCAACTCGTGGGGCGAGAAGTTCTCCCCCTACGACGACGACGCGGCCTTTGCCGCCCGCGTGGCCGACCGCTTCGACCTCCGCTACCTCACGCACGACCTGGTGCTGGAGGGCGGCGCCATCTCGGTGGACGGCGAAGGCACGTTGCTCACGACGGAGCGCTGCCTGCTCAACACCAACCGCAACCCCGGGATGTCGAAGGCGGACGTGGAGGCCGCGTTGAACGACGCCCTCGGCATCACCACGGTGATCTGGCTCGAGGAGGGCGTCGTGCCCGATCCCATCACCGACGGCCACGTCGACGGCATCGCGGTGTTCGTCGCCCCCGGCGTCGTGATGATGCACACCTCCGACGACCCCTCGGCTCCCAACTACGCCATCTGCGCCAGCGCCCGCGAGCGCCTGCTCGCCGCGACGGACGCGGCGGGGCGCGCGCTGGAGATCATCGAGCTGCCCCTCGGCCCCAACGTCACCCACGTCAACTTCTACCTGCCGAACGGCGGTGTGCTCGTGCCCCTGGAGGGGGACGCCGCCGTGGACGACGTGGCCCTCGGCATCCTGCGCGACGCGTTCCCCGATCGCGAGGTCGTGGGGCTGACCGGCACCGTGATGGCGGAGGGCGGTGGCGGCGTCCACTGCATCACGATGCAGGTGCCGCTGGCGTAGCGTCTGGGGCTACCGCTCCGCGCCGGGCGCCGGCGCCTCCTCGGCCATCGCCTCGATCGCGGGCAGCACCACCGCCAGATCCGCCTTGAGGCGCGCGATCGTCTCGGTGCCGACGCGTGCGGCGAGCTCCGCCTCGACCTCCGCGAGCACCCCGAGCCCCGCCAGCAGCCCGGCGCGCCCGCTCTCCGTGAACCGCACGATGCGCGCCCGCCCGTCCGTCGGGTCCGGAACGCGCTCGATCACCCCCATCGCCTCGATCTCGTCGAGCAGCTCGCCCACCGCCTGCTTGGAGATCCCCATCCGCCGCGCGATCTCGGTGGCGCGCGTGCCCTGGAGGTCGAGGTGCGGCAGCACCTGCATGTGCGCCGTGCGCAGCCCGGGGACCCCCAACTCGCGGCTCGTCCGCGCCACGCCCACCTCGTTGAGCAGGCGCGCGGCGCGGAACAGGAGGTGGCCGAGGCTCACGGCCTTCGCGGCGGCGAGCGCCTCGGGGCGGAAGGGCGGCGCGCCCGGGGGGACGGATGGCGGCGCGGGGGGCGGGGCGGGGCGCGAGGTCGGCGCGATAGTAAACCTCCTTGACGAGTTGGTCAGGCAGCTTTACTATCACTCCACCTTCGGAGCCACCATGCCGCTCGTCGCCCGCACCCCGGATCTCTGGACCGTCGACCACGCCCTCACCGTCGCCGGCGTCCTCCCCCTGGGGACCCGCACCACCGTCGTGCGCCTCGCGGACGGGCGGCTCCTCGTCCACGCCCCCGGCAAGCTCGAGGAGGCCGACATCGCCGCCATCCGCGCGCTCGGCCCGGTGGCCGCCGTGGTCGCGCCGAACCTCCTCCACCACCTGTTCTTCGACGCCGCGCGCGCCGCCTTCCCCGAAGCCGAGGGCTGGGCCCCCGCCGCGCTCGCGACCAAGGTGAAGGCCCCGCTCACCGGCGTCTACGACGGGCGCGGCGGCCCGTGGACCGGCACGCTCGAGCTGCACCGGGTCGACGGCGCCCCGAAGCTGGAGGAGACCGTCCTCTACGATCCGCGCAGCCGCACGCTCGTGATGACCGACCTCTGCTTCAACATCCAGCGCGTCGACGGCTGGTTCGCCCGCGCCAACCTGAAGATGCTCGACGCCTACGGGCGCTTCGGGCCGTCGTGGCTCTGCCGCAACGTCTACCTGGGCGACCACGGGGCCGCGCGCCGCTCGGTCGACCATCTGCTCGCCTGGGACTTCGACCGCGTCGTGCTCGCCCACGGCGACATCGTCGAGACGGGCGGGCACGCCGGGCTCCGGGCGGCGTTCGGGTGGCTGCGGTAGGGGCGCTCGCACCGATCGCGATCACGACGAGCGGATCGCCCCCTACAGCGGCAACATCCGGTCCCCCGCCGGCGCCAGCGTCGTGAGCCCCGCGACCCCGCGCCGGGTGAGCGCGAGCCCCGCCGTGAGCAGATCGACCCCGACGAGCGCGCCCAGCGCCCACGGCCCGATCGGGACGGCCGCCGCGAGGAGCGCCAGCCCGATGGCGAAGCCGACGAGGCCGCTCCCGAGCATCCACCCCCACGCGGGCCCCGGGTGCCACAGGAGCGCGACCCCCATGCGGAGCCCGCCCGCGCCGACGAGGTAGAGCCCGCCGAGCAGGGAGAGGCCGAACATCCCGTGCGCGGGGTCCGCGAACAGGAGGAGCGCCGTCGCGAGCGCCACGGCGCCCAGGAGCACGGAGACCGCCCAGCCCCGGGCCGGTCCGAAGAGCCCGAAGACCACCTCGCCCGCCCCGGCGAGCGCGAGCAGGACCGCGACGGCCACGCCGGCGAACCCCGGGGTCGCACCGGGCAGGACGAAGAGGCCGAACGCCACGAGGAGGAAGAGCCCGCCGAGGCCGACGTCGAAGGTTCGCGGGTTCAGACCGGGTGTCGGGCTCTCCATGCGCGGCTCCTTGGGCGGACGCCCCATGCGCCTCCTCTACGCGCATCCCGGGCCGGTGGCCTCGACCGCGGCCGCTAACGACGCACGCTACCGGCGGCCCCGCCGCATCGGCTCGTCCGGTCGTGGCGCCGACGCGGTCAGGTACCAACGCGGCCCTCGGTCGGGGAGGCACCCGCCGCCCGACTCCGCCAGCCAGTACGGGGTGGACCCCGCGGCGGTGTCGACCCGCAGCGTGTCGCCGTCGGCCCGCACCCCGGTGATCGCGGCGTCGGTGAGCCCGCCGCGCGCGCTCGTCGTCGCGATGCGCTGGATGTGCCCAGCGGCCCCGTCGATGCGCCATGCGAAGAGGTCGAGCCCGGCGTCGCTCGTGGAGAGCTCGCTCGTGTCCACGTGACAGCGGGCCCCGCCGCCCGCGAGCACCACCGTCGCGTCGGGCATGTCCACGACGTAGAAGCCCTCGAGCCCGTCCCACGCCGGCCGCCCCGCCGCAAAGAACCCCGCCGGATCGGCCAGGATGGCGATGACATCCCGCGCGGCGGTCCACCCGGGGGGCGTCGCGTAGGACCGGGCGTGGCGGACCCCGATCGACGGCGCCACGGCCCGGTCGTCGGAGCGCTTCCGACCGCTTTCGCGCAAGTCCGCCCAGCACGGCTTGTACACCCGGACGAAACGTGACCACGTCGCCTCCGGCCACGGCACCTCCTCCGTCGCCGCGAGCAGGAGCAGCCGGAGATCGGCCCGATCGGCGTCCCCGATGCCCGCCAGGCGATCCGCCACCTCCGCCGCCCGGATCCCGCGCCCGGCCGTGCAGAGCCACCGGTTCTGCTCCGCGCGGCTGCCCGGCTCCTCCGGCGGGCTCACGACCCAGCGGGCCAGCGCGCCGTCGAGCGCGTCGCGGTACGCCTGCACCGATTCGAACGTGTGGCCGCGCGCGGTGGCGGCGGACCACGCCGCCCGCCACGTCGCCTTCTCGTCCAGCGGCTCGAGCCGCCGCAGCAGGCACTGCACGAGCCGGGGATCGTCGGGAGCGGCGGCGCGCATCTCCTCCGTGAGGTCCGGCGGGGGTCCGCCGAGATCGGGGAGCGCGCAGCCGGCGAGGAGGAGCCACATCTGGCTAAGATGACGCATGACGTGGCTCCTGGCGATCCTTGCGTGCGCGGAACCCAAGCCGGCCGACCCCCGCGAGGTCGTCTGCCCTCCCGGCGCGGCCAAGGTGGAGGAGGTCACCCGCGTCTGGTGCGAGGTCGAGGACGAGCACACCGGGCGCGCCACGAAGCACGGCCCCTTCGTCGAGCTCGACGGGGACGGCAACATCGAGGTCCGCCGCACCTACGCCGACGGCAAGCTCGACGGCCTGGAGACCCGCTACTACCCGCGCGGCCACGTGGCCGTGCAGGGCAGCTACGCCGCGGGCGAGCGGGAAGGCGTGTGGGAGTGGCGCCAGAAGGACGGCGCGCCGCGGCTGCGCGGGGCGTACGAGGCCGGCAAGCCGGTCGGCGTCTGGCAGGGGTGGCACGAGAACGACCAGCTCGAGTTCACCGGCACCATCGACGCAACGGCAAAACGGCGCCGCAACCCGAGCGACCACGAGCCGAACGGCTTCGATCCCGGCGCGTGGGCCCGGTGGTCGGACGCCGGCACCCTCCACATGGTCGGCGCCCAGGGTGCGAAGGGGAAGGTGGGCCTCTGGTCGGAGTGGGACGAGGACGGGCCGCCCCGGTCCGTCGCGTTCTTCGTCGACAACGAGGAGGAGGGCCCGGCGTTCAAGTTCTGGAAGTCGGGGGGCCTCCAGTCGGCCGGGTCCTACCGGGCCGGCAAGAAGCACGGGCACTGGCAGGAGTGGTCCGCCGACGGCGAGCTCAAAGCCGACGAGACCTACGTGATGGGCGAGCTCGGCGACGGCGTGCACCGCCAGTGGGGCCGCGACGGCGTGCTCTCCCAGGTCCAGACCTGCGCGGACGGCCGCTGCAAGTCCGAGACCTTCCACGCCGACGGCACGGTGCAGGAGGTCGGCGAGCTGATCGGCCAGCGCCGCACCGGCGTCTGGAAGCAGTTCTGCAAGGACGGGAGCCTGGAGGAGTCCCAGCAGTTCGTCGACGGGCGCGCGGAGGGGCCGGGGGAGAAGTGGACCTGCTCCCGGCGCCCGAGCCGGACGACCGGCGAGAAGCGCCCGAGCCGGACGGTCCCGCCGAAGAAGTAGGAGGAGGAGCGGGGGCCCGGCCGGGAACACCGGAGGGTGGTGGACATCGGCGTGCCGGTCCGTCGCGCGCGGACGCGCGGGCGCTCGCTACCGCAACCCGCGCCGCGTGAGCACCTCGACCACGCGCTCCTCCACCCCGAGCGTGGCGATCTCGATGGCCTCCGCATCGTAGCGGCGGAGCAGGCCCTCGAGCAGGCACTGGAAGTGGAGCTGGGTGTACGGGTTGGGCGTGCGCACGCCGTCCGCCGCGAGGGGGATGCGCCCCCAGGGGAGGAGGAAGACGCCGTCGTACCGGCCGGGCGCGAGGGTCTCCGCGAGGAGACGCTCGGTGTCCTCGTCCTGGGCGGCGAACTGGTAGTAGAGCCAGAAGGCGCCAAAATCGTAGCCGGCGCGGTCCGCCACGAAGCCGGTGGTGGCCCGGGCCTCGGCCTCCTTCCGCTCCTCCCACAGGCGGAGCACCAGGCTCCGCATGCCGGCGTGGCCGAGGTCATGGAGGTTGTCCCCCGTGCGCTCGAGGTACTCGCGCATGCCCTCCGCGATGTAGGGAACGCCGAGCTCGGCGGCCAACCGGCGGGCCAGGGTGGACTTGCCGACACCAGCCGAGCCGGTGACCGCGATACGTTCGGCCATCGCCGATCGGTTATCCCGGACCCCGGGCTGGAGCGGGCATGAACAGGCTCTCGGACATCATCTCCCGCATCTTCTCCACCGACCAGACCCAGGGTCTGTCGGGCGGGGCGGAGGTCGTGATCGACCGGGATCCGGCGAGCTCGTTCTACGCCTCCCGCCTGCGGAAGCACCGGAGCGACGAGGATCTCGTCGAGCTCCCCACCTGGCTCTGGGCCACCGCGTCGTACAACGGCCGCAAGGGCGGCCTCCGCTCGCACATCCACGCCGAGCGCGGCCAGGGCGTGGCCTCCTTCACCGACGTGCTCGTGGTGCTCAACCAGGTGGACGCCCGGCGTGCCGCCCAGGTCGAGGGCGAGCCGTGGACCGAGCGCGCGGCCCGCGCCATCAACGAGAAGTTCGCGCTCTACTGCCAGAAGGAGCGCTTCGAGCTCCTCTACGGCACGCGGCCCCTCCGCTTCTGGTTCGTGGCCGACGGCGGCCAGGACATGCTCGGGCACTCGTTCGGGCTCGGCCCCGGCGAGTTCATCACCGGGCTCCTGCCGAACCTCTACGTCGGGCCGGCGCCGCGGAGCCGCCCGGTGCTCGCGGTGCACCTCCACCTGCCCGGCGCGTGGGAGGGCTACCGCGAAGTCGGCCGCCTCTACAGCGACCAGATCCTCTACACCCTCGGCCGCCACTGGCTCGACAACTTCCACCACCCCGCGCTGCGCGAGCCCGGCCTCTACCGGCTCCAGCAGTTCCCGGACGGCTCGCTGGTGCACGTCATCAGCCCCGAGCTCCAGGACCGCTACTTCGTCCGGAGCGACGCCCTCGACGGCGGCGCCTCCGTCCTCACCCTCGCCGAGCGCAACGGCACGCCCGTCGCCTACCTCGTGCTCGCCGTCGTCGAGACCCCCGCCATGGCCGATCCCGGCATGACCGTGGGCGTGCCCCTCGCCTCGCTCCGCAGCGCCGGCCTGGGGCCGACCCCCGTGGAGGTGGGCGCGGAGGACGACGCCGACGCCACGGTCCGCGCCGCCGGCGCCGCCGCCGACGCCGCCGCGTACGCCCCGGGCCCGACGGTCTCCAGCGTGACCCGCCGCGACCAGCTCCAGCGCACCATCATCCCGGACGCCATCGAGGGCCGCATGCTCACCCTCCACGAGCGCGGCGCCCTGCTCCAGAAGGTGCACTTCGCCAACTTCATGGACGGGTACGACGTCTACATCGGCAGCGGCGGCCGCATCGCGACGCAGATGCCCGATCCGCGCGCCACCTTGCAGGTCCGCGGGGGCAAGGTCTCGTTGCACGTCTCGGTGGAGGGCGTCCGGATGGACGGCCGGCCCCAGCCCGCGGGCGCGACGATCGCCCTCTCCGGCTCCGTGGAGATCGAGGTGGACGGCCACACCCTCCAGTACCGGGACCTCTCCGGCGTCCGCGCCGACGGGTGGCCCTACCTCGGCGAGCTGCGCCGGCCCGGCGCGGGCACCTACCTCGACTTCGGCGGCGTGTTCCGCGTCGGGCGGGACCGTCGCTGCCAGGTGCGGCTCCCCGACGAGCCCCACAACGAGAACATCGCGTGGCTCCCGTCGGTCGGCGGCGGCACCACGATCCGCTCGCGCACGGGCGACATCCCGAAGAGCCGCTTCTACACCGACTCCATCATGGTCGCCTCCGAGCACGCCGAGCTTGATCTGGCCAGCGACCCCATGCTGCGCTCGCTCGCGCGCCACTGCTACACGTTCGTGCGTCGCGACGGGAACATCCTCTCCCTCTCGCCGCGCGAGGCGGGGGACGGCAAGCACGAGCTGGCGCTGCGCCCGAACGACGAGGTGCTCGTCGGGAACTGCCTGTTCCAGGTCTCGTACCCCCCGGTCGCGGGCGCCCCGATGGCCACCCCGGTGATGCCGGAGGTCCCGCGGCCCCCCTCCGCGGAGGAGCTGGCGGCGCTCATCGACCTGCCCCCCGCGAAGCGCGCCGGGCGCCCCCTCGACGACGACGCCGCGACCGTCTTCGGCAACGGCACGGACCGCCCGTCGCCGGACCTCCCCCCGAACTTCCGCCCGCCTCCGCTCCCGCCGGAGCCCCCCGCCGCTGCCGCCCGGCCCGTGGCTGCCGCGCCGGGCAACGGTGGGCCGCCGCCGCTCCTCCCGAGCCGCCCGCCGATCGCCATCGCCAGCTCGGCCACCTACGATCCGGCCGTCGCCGCCGGCCTGGGCGAGCTCGGCCCGGCGCCGCGCCCGCCGCGCCTGAAGGGCCCCTCGACCTCGCCGCGCCCCGCGAGCTTCGACAACGCCGCCCCGCCCCCCATCGTGGTGTACCCGGTCCCGGAGCCCCCGCCGGCGGATCCTTTGGCCGAGAGCCCGAAGAAGGGCTTCCGGAGCGCCGCGAGCCTCCCCGACACCTCCGAGGCCCCGCCGCCGCCCCCGGGCCCCGCGGCCTTCGGGATGGCGGGGTCGGCTCGCCAGCCCCTCGCGCAGGCGCCCGGCTCCATCGAGACCAACGCCAGCGCCGGCCTCTTCGCCCGCGGCCCGGAGCCGCGCGGCCCGCTGTCCGCGTCGCCCTCGGTCCCGCCGCCCGCCTTCGACCCGAAGCGGCCGCCGCCGCCGATGCTCCTCGACGACGACGAGTACTCGGTGCCCCTCATCGCCGCCCCGCCCGCCGACGCCCGGGCGCGTGCCCCCGAGGCCCCCCAGCCCGACCTCCCGCTCTTCGAGGAGGTCGAGGGCGCCGACCCCGCCGAGCCCGTGCTCGCCGTGGAGGAGGCCCGCTGGAAGGTCGAGCTCGCGCGGCCCGCGCGCCTCCTCCAGGTCGGCTGGATGGTGAGCGGCGAGGTCGTCGTGGGGAACCACACCGGCGCCCAGGTCGTCGTCCCCGAGGTGCGCGCGTTCAAGGAGCAGGCGTTCCTGACGCTCGACTACTTCCGCCTCTCGACCCGCGGCCGGAAGGGCCACGTGACGCTGCTCCAGGAGGGCGAGGCGAGCCTCGCGGTCAAGGGCACGTCCGTCCCCACCACGGACGACCTCAACGGCGCCGAGCTGACGATCGTGCGCCGGGACGCCAACCTCGAGCCCGACTTCGACGTGGTCCTGCGCCTCCTCCAGGACGACACGCTGCCCGATCCGCGCGCCCGCCTCGTCGCGGTGGACACGACGGACCGGCTCGTGGCGGCGCTCTTCACGCTCGGCTTCCCGCTGCGCGCCGACCGCCGGCTCGCGATCGGGCGCATCGTCGCGACGTTCCGCTACGACGGCGCGCAGCTCCACGTCACCGACTACCTCTCCACCTACCGCACGGGGAACGCCTTCCTCCCGTTCTTCCACCGCAGCGGCGACCGCCCCTGGCAGACCCTCCCCGAGGACGGCGAGCGCGTGCTGCTGCGCCCGGGGGACGGCCTCATCGTCGGCAACGCCGTCTACCGGTTCCAGGCAGGATGACGCAGGCCAGGCCCGTGGAGCCCCGCCGCTACACGGTCGGGCTCGTGTGCTCCGTCGGCGTCGGCGAGGCCCGCGGCGGCCGCGCCCGCAACGAGGACAATTACCTCGTCTGTCGCGACGGTCGGATCCGGTGGCGCGACGGCGACACCGAGGCCGTGGCCCAGGCCCCCGACGGCACCGGGCTCCTGCTCGCGGTCGCGGACGGCATGGGGGGCCACGACGACGGCGACCTCGCCTCCGCCGCCGCGGTGCAGGCGCTCTCCCGCCTCTACCTGCGCCCCGCGCCGCCCGACCCCGAGGCCACGCTCCGCGACTTCCTCCTCGACGCGCACCGTCGGCTGCGCGGGCGCGTGGCGGTGGACGGCAAGGTCAAGATGGGCACCACGCTGACCGTCGCGTGGCTCCTCGGCGACCTCCTCCACTGGGCGCACGTCGGCGACAGCCGCCTCTACCATTGGCGCGAGGGGCGCATCGCGCGGCTCACGAAGGACCACACCCGGGGCGAGTTCGCGCGCCGGGACCGCCGCGCGAACCCCACCCACGCCGAGAACCTCGCGCAGAACTTCATCTACGGGTCGCGCGGCCTCGGCGACGACACGGGCCTGCGCATCGACCGCGGGATCGACACCGGGACCGTCGCGCTGCGCCCCGACGACCGCCTGCTCCTCTGCAGCGACGGCCTCTCCGGCTGCGTCGAGGACGCCTGGATCGCGGACCTGTTGCGCAACGTGCCCGAGCCGACGGCGTGCGCGGTGTCGCTGATGGAGCGCGCCATCGCCTCCGAGAGCGACGACAACATCACGACGGTGGTGCTCCGGGTCGACGGCGGCGGCGCCGTGGCGCTCGATCCCGGCGAGTGGGGGGACGAGACGACGATCGTGCCGCCGTAGTCAGGCCGGCTTGCGCACGGCCTGACTAGCTTTTATCGGGTCGGCGAAGCTCCGTTTCGAACGGCGTCGATTTGCGCAGGGCGCAAAACGACGCCGCCCGAAACGGGCCGCCTCCCGAAGGCCGGTATTCCCGGCCGAAGCCGGTCACCCCCTCCTCCCCGCCGGTCTTCCCGGCCGCGGCGGAGCGCGCCCAGCGTCTGCGGTACCCTTCCGCGCATGTCGCTGCTCGGACTCGCCCTCGTCGCCTCGCTCGCCCCCGCCGTCGCCGGGCCGCCGCTCGCCCCCGATGCCCGCGGCGCCGCCGCCCCCGACCGCACGTTCGACATGGAGCGCTTGCGCCTCGCGGTGGCCCTCGACCCCGCGGCCGGCACCGTGGCGGGCACCGCGACGTGGACCGTGCGGCGCCTCGGCGCGGGGCCCCTCGTGCTCGACCAGGTGGCGTTGACGATCGAGGCCGTGACCCTCGGCGGCGCGACCGGATCGGGCACGCCGATCCCGTGGCGCACCCTCGGGGACACGCTGGTCATCGACGTTCCCGGCGACAAGGCCGAAGTCTCGGTGCGCTACCGCGCCACCCCGCGCGACGGCCTCCACTTCCGCCGCCCGGACGCCGCCGACACCCACGGCGAGGTGTGGTCGCAGGGGGAGGGCGAGGACAACCGCCACTGGTTCCCCGGCTGGGACCACCCGAACGACCGCTTCGTCTACGAGGGCGCCATCACCGCGCCCGCCGGCTGGAAGGTCCTCACCAACAGCGGCCACGACCTCGTGAACTACCTCGTCATGGTGGCGGCGGGCCCCTACGAGGTCCACGGTACCGAGGCGAACGCGGCGTGGGTGCCGCCGGGCACCTCCGCCGGCGGGATCGGCCGCGTGCTCGATCCCGTCCCCGGCATGATGACGCACTTCGGGGCGCGGACGGGCGTTCCCTACCCGTGGGGCAGCTACCGACAGGTGTTCGTGCAGCGCTTCCTCTACACGGGGATGGAGAACACGTCCGCGACCATCGAGGACCGCTGGATGGTAGGCGACGACCGCGTCGCGGGCACCCGCGGGCGTCGCATCGCGAGCGTGGTAGCGCACGAGCTCGCCCACCAGTGGTACGGCGACCTCCTCACGTGCCGGAGCTGGCGCGAGCTCTGGCTCAACGAGGGCTTCGCCACCTTCTTCGCGGCGGACTGGGAGGCCTCGGTCCACGGGCCGGACGACGCCGCTGCCGGCGTGCGCGCGCGGTACCGGGCGAGCTTCGGGGAGGCGGCGCTCGCGGGCCGCTTCCACGCGGGCGCGAGCGCGCCGGCGAGCACGAACGTCTACAACAAGGGCGCCAGCGTCCTGCACATGCTGCGGGTGATGCTCGGCGAAGACGTGTTCTGGGCGGGCATCCGCCGCTACACCCAGGGGAACCCCCGCGCGCTCGTCGAGACCGACGACCTCCAGGACGCCATGGAGTTGGAGAGCGGCGAGGAGCTCGGCTGGTTCTTCCAGCAGTGGGTCGAGCTCCCGTACGTGCCGCAGCTCACGGTCTCCTCCGTCTACAAGGACGGCGCCGTCGTCGTCACCGTCCGGCAGGCGACCGGCGACGCGCGGCCGATCTACACGCTCCCGGTCGAGGTGGAGATCGGCGCCGCCGCCGGCGCGCCCGTCGTCGCGAAGGGGTGGCTCACCGACGAGGACCTGGAGCTGCGCGTGCCCCTCGCCGCCGCGCCCGCCTACCTCGCCTTCGATCCGCGCGGTGGGCTCCTCGCCGCGGTCGAGCAGGCGCAGGACCCCGCCGCCTGGGAGGCCCAGCTCGGGTCGGCCTCCCCCTACGCCCGCCTCGCCGCGATCGCGGCGCTCGGCGAGACCGACCTCAGCGCCCCGCTCGCGCTCCTCGCCGCCGACCGGGCCCGCCCCTTCGCCGTGCGCGACGCCGCCATCGCCGCCCTCGGCGCGCAGCGGGCCCACGCCCCCCTGCTCCCCTTGCTCGACGACCCCGACGACGCCGTGCGGCAGGCCGCAGCGCGCGCCCTCGGCGGCGCCGTC
>JAUXTN010000240.1 GCA_030684355.1 Pseudomonadota bacterium | reverse complement strand
TCCTCCACAACCTCGGCCTTGTCCGTCTCCGAAAACACTCTCCGTTCCACGACGTGCATGCGCAGCCTCCGCTGGGGAACGATCACACGACGGCTGGTCGGGGCACAGGTGGGGTGTGCTGCGTGCTTACGTCCGAACTCGCGGGGTAACCGACCATCCCCCGAGTTCAGACGCTATATCCGTCCGAACTCGTGGGGTAACCGACCATCCCCCGAGTTCGGACGCCAGATCCGTCCGAACGCGTGGGGTAACCGAACTCCTCGCGGACTCGGTTGCTCGGCGTGCGCGGCGCGGGCCGCACCGACGTGCCCCGCGGCCCCGCCCTACCCCGAGCGAACCCGCACCCGATGCCGGCGCCGTCCCCCGCCGATGACCGCGCGGCGAAGCCACTGGAGGCACCGAGGCACCCGGAACTCCCGCGTTCCGTTCAGAAGCAAGCTTCCAGGCGCCCCGGCCCGCCGCAGGGCCACGCTCGACGGATTGCGCCATCCCCGCGCCAGGCGCCTGGAAGGCGGCCGCCCGGCGGCCGGTCCCCGACCGTCCTCGGGCGGGACCGAGGCGCTCGCGCCGAGCCTGCAAGGTGCCGACCCCGCCGCGTCCGCGCGGCGGGGGGGCGCCCGTGCCTGTAGACGTCGCGCCCCCCCCGAGACCGCCGTGCAGAAGTGCCCCGACTGTGGCTTCGAGAACACCGACGATCTCGTGTTGTGTGACACCTGCGGCAGCAACGTCCGCGCCGACGCGGCGACCGGGGACGTGGCCCACCCGTAGCCAGGCCGGCTATCGCACGGCCTGTCGGTCGTTATTTGGTCGGCGAAGCCCCGTTTACTTCGCGTCTCCGTGTTCGCGCCCAGCGCAAACACGGAGGCACTCGAAACGGAGCCGCCTCCGGATCGCGCGCTGTTCCGCTCGGGGAAGCGCCTGAGGGCCCGTCCCTCAATAACCTGCGCATTCGGCCGCCCCTGGGCTCGCGTGCGCGGCGTCGCTCGTCGGTCACATGCCAAAGGGCAAGCTCCCTTCTCGCTCCATGCGCCCGCGGCCCAGGGTCGCCCTCGATGCTGCAGGTTATTTCAGGACGGACCCTGAGCGCGCACGACGCCCTGCGCGCCGCCGCGCGGCACGGCCCCCTCCACGCCCAACGTTGGCGGCCCTTCCTCGACGATCTCCGGCTCTGGCAGGAGCCCGCCGAGCCGCCCGGCCTGCTCACCTGCAACACCATCGGGACCTCGTTGCGCGGCGCGGCCTTGGCTTCAGACCGCCTTCTTCAAGAAGCACGTCTTCAGGTAGATCCCGATGCCGTTGACCTTGCCCTCGACCAGGTCGGGGTCGTCGGTGAGGCGGATGCCCTTCACCAGCGTGCCACGCTTGGCCGTGAAGCTCGCGCCCTTCACGTCGAGGTCCTTGATGAGGGTGACGGCGTCGCCGTCCGCCAGCACCGCGCCGTTGCTGTCCACGACGCGGACCGCCGCCTCGCCCTCGGCCGTCGCGTCGAGGCCCGCCTGGGCCCAGGCGAGCACGTCGTCGTCGAGGAACACCTGGTCGAGCAGCTCGGTTGCCCAGGGCTCGCTCCCAAGCCGCGACAGGAGGCGCCAGCTCACCACCTGGACGGCGGGGACCTCGCTCCACACGGCCTCGCGGAGGCAGTGCCAGTGGTTCGCGGCGAGCGGAACCTCTCCGTCGAGCTGGGCGCGGCACGTGGCGCACACCAGGACGGCGCGGTCGGCCACCGCCTCGGCGACGGGCGGCACGAGGTGCACGGTGAGGTCGGGATCGGCGCCGCAGAGCTCGCAGTGGCTGTGGGCGCGGGCGTGGAGGAGGGGGGCGAGGGCGTCGGACATGGGACGGCGGCTAACCCGGGGGCGCGACGGAGCGCATCGTCGCCCCGGAGCGGGCTACGTGTCTCCCAGAGGTCCCCGATGCCGAACGACAAGGACGACACGAAGAAGAAGTACGCGGTCGTCCCCGAGAAGGTGACGGCGCCGGTGTCCGCGCCGCTCCTCCCGCCGACCCAGGATTCGCCCCCGACGGCCCACCCGGACCTCGGGACGAGCGTGCCCGACGAGAACCCCAAGCCTCCGTAACGGCGGGATTGTGGGCCTCGCGACGCGCGGCATGATGAGCCCGTGCAACCGACCCACCGTGCGTTCGCCCTCCTGGTCCTCGCCACCGGCTGCGGATCGCGGACGGGTCGCACGGGTTTGCGCAGGAGGGGAGCGCCTGGGTGGCCGCGAGCCCGACGCGGGGGATGACGGGGCGCGGCAGGATGCCGCTACCGAAGCGGAGGATGCCGTGGCGCTGGCCGCCGACCGTCCGGTCGAAGGCCTGGAAGCTGCTATATTCGACCATCGCGCCATCCTCGGCGTGGAAGATCGCTAGCCGATTGAACGTGGCGTCTTCGCCGAAGAAGCGCGCCCGGAACGAGGAGAACAGGCGGCCGCTGAAGATGTGCCGGTCGACACGGCGCCACACCTCCTCGGCCAACGCATCTCTCTCCGAATTGGATAGGCGGTTCACGTCCACGATTGTCATCTGCATGGTTCCATCCGGGGTTGAGACCGGCAGCAGAACGCATTCGAGGATGGACGGCCGTTTCATCTGGTTTCGGGGTGGGCCGGGGCGTCGCGAGCAAGGACGGAACGTCGTTCACCGCCAGTCGACGGCCTCGACGCCCGCGAGCGGCTCCGACAGCGGGACGAGCGACACCGCCGCAGCGCGGGTGCCCTCCTGGCGGGCCAGGAGCTCGTCGGTCGCCAGGATGCGAAGGTCCGCCGAACCCGCGCGCCGCACGAGCAGCAGGCTCCCGTCCGGGGACATCGCGACCGGCTTCCAGCCGACGACCTCGTGCACGCGGGCGGGGGTGTCGCCGACGGCGGTGGAGATCCGCACCGCCAGCGGCAGCTGTTCCGGGTCGAGGTACCCACCCGAGGCGCGATCGTACGGGTCGAACGGCTCGAGCTCGGCCACACGTCCGGCCGCGACCGCCCGGCTGCCGGACCAGCTCACCCTCCCCGACGGCCAGGGCGAGCCGATCCCCTCGACCGGCACGACCCAACCGCACCACGACTGCAACGCGCAGTCGTACTTGTAGTTGCCCATCCAGGCGATCGCGCGGCCGCCGTCGACGAGCCCGCCGAACTCCTGGAAGCCCGAAGTCGTGGGCGGGGGTTGGGCCACCCAGACCCCGTCCCTCACGCAGAGGACCGTCCAGCCCTCGCTGCCTCGGCCGAGCTTGCGACCGCCGATCACGCACGCGTTCCCCGCCGCGTCCCCCCCGGCGAACCGGATGGGCCAGTCCCACGCCTGCGGGCGGCGAGCAGGGACGAATTGCTCTCGCCCAGGCATCGCGCGGGTCGACCCGTCCTCGAGGTGGATCACGTCGCCCTCGGGGTCGCCCCACGCCCACGACCCGCCGACCACGCCGATCCCGCCCTCGGGGTGCGTGGTCCCGAGCACGACGGAGCGCCCCGGCGCGTCCGAGGCCACGACGGTGGCCGCGCCGTCGCCGTGTCGGAGCCATGCCACCCGCGCCGTCGCGGTGTCGATCACGGTGCTCGCCGACGGCACGCACGAGGTCATACCGGCGCAGCGCACCTGTCGACGTTCGAGCCCCGGAAGCGCGAGGCGCTGCGTCACCTGCCCGGCCGCGTCGATGGTGACGAGCCGGTCCCCGTCCGGTCCCGACGCGACCACGTGGACCTGGTCCTGGCGGAACGGCTCCACCACCTGGACGTCGATGGTGGCGGACAACGGTCCGGCCCGGGCGACGAGCTGCGTTCGCCCGGGTAGGGCCGCGCGGGCTCCCGCCGAGGTGACCTCGACCTCCGGCCCGGCGGCGCTCAGCGCGATGGGGAGGTCGACGGGCGGGCCGCCCGCGTCCACGTGGAGGTCGAGGTCCAGCGCCGCGCCCACCTGGACGCGCGCCGACTGCGGGGCGACGAGGCGGGCGCCGGGGCGGCACTGCACCTGCATCTCCGCGCGCGCGCTCCCCGCCGCCGCGAGCACGCGGACATCGGCAGGAGCGGTGCAACGGGCCGCAGCTCCGCCGATCACGATGCCGGGGTCCGGCGAGCTCCAGGCGATCGGTGCGGCGATGGGCTCGCTGCGGTCGTCGAGGACCGAGCCGACGAGCGGGAAGGGCTCCCCGTCGAGGACGGCGCCGGGCGGCTGGAGTTCGAGGGCGGCCGGGGACCGGCATCCGAGCGCCAGGGCGAGGACCATGCGCGGAGGGTACAGCGTCCGCGGGGTGCGTGGACTACTCGACGGTGATCTTCTGCCGGGAGATCACGTGGTTCGACCGCCTCGGATAGCCCTCGTGCAGCCGAACCTCGTACTCGCCCGCCGCCACCGTCGGGACGAGATCGCCGATCGATCCGTTCGCGACGTAGTGCCACGCCCCGTACGCCGAGTCGGGGCTCCCCGCCGGGGCCAGGGTGATCCAGTACTGCTCGCCCGCCAGCGGCCGGATGGGCGCGCCGTAGACCACGGCGATGTAATCGCCTTTCCGGTAGGAACTCTTCTCGATCGACATTCCCCCGAACGGCGCCTCGATGACCGCGACCGCCGCGATCGGCTCGACCGCCGCGGCCGCCGCGGTCTTCGTCTCCGGGGCGGGCCCGATGTACGGCTTCAGCTCGCACGCGATGTCCTTCGGTGAGTTCGGACGCACCGCTCCGCCGACGGTGTGCGTCTTGAGATCGAGGTAGACGTTGCGCTCCCCGACCTTGGTGGGATCGGACGGGATCACCAGCTCCCACCCTTCCTTGAGCCCGAGCATCGACTCAAAGAAGTGTTCACCGTCGGCGTCGGTCCACCGGTTGTGGATGAGCGTGGACCTGAAGTTCCCGGCATGCAGCAGCTTCGGTGACTCGGCGCCGGGGACGAGGTGGAACGTGTCGCTCGCCCCGTGCCCCTTGGTGACGACGTTCATGTGCACCTTTTCCCCCGGCCCGCCGACCTGGGTGGTGATGGTGTACTCCTTCCGGCAGAATGCCACGCCGACCCCGCAGCCGACCGACGTGTGCTCCACGCGCGTGGTGGTCAAGGTCCGCACCGGTGACCCCCGCGGGGCGACCGCACTGTTGTTCAGCTCCGCCCTTGCGTTCGCGTCGAGCGTGCGCTTGCTCACCACCGTGCAGGCGCCGACGGCGTAGTGAACCGTCTCCGCCGCCGGATCGCGATCGACGATTTTTGCGCCGCGATACTGGGAAGCGATGGTCAGCCCGCAGCCGCTGCCGGCCATCAGGGTCGTCACGAGGATTGTCAGAAAAACGCTACGCATGGGAACTCCGGGGGACAGAGGTAAAAGAGCACGCATCTACAGGCACGAACCCGGCACGAACCCGGCCGTGCCGTCGCCGGCGATGATCAGCAGGTCGGTCATGCCGTCTCCGTCGACGTCTCCCACGGCGCCCGACGACTCGAAGCTGCTCGACCCCTGGAGGTTCAGGCTGGCGCTGTCGGTATCGACCACGCCGTCGTACCAGGCGTCCGGCGCGCCGGGATGGATGGACGCGTCCGTGTCGTCGCAGTCGGCCCCGGCCGCAAAGCCGTCGCCATCGCCGTCCTGGTCGTCGTTTCCGGAGCAGTCCGCGTCCAGGCCATCGTAGGGGTCGTCCTCGGCGTCGGGATGAACGGACGCGTCCGTGTCGTCGCAGTCCACCGCGAAGTCGAAGCCGTCGACGTCCTGCTCGTAGTCGTCGTCACCGGCACAGTCGGCGTCCACGCCGTCGTACCAGGCGTCCTCCGCGCCGGGGAACACGGTGGCGTCGGAGTCGTCGCAGTCGTCCGCGAGGGGCACGCCGTCGCCGTCCGCGTCGGTCTCGTCGCAGGGCTGCAGCGTGTCGTCGCCGGTGTCGTCGGCGGGTTGGGGAACGGGAGTGCAGGCGACGAGAAGGGAGAGGAGCAGCATCCGGCGGTTGTAGCGTCAATTCGCTCGGTCCCGGCCGAACCTCAGACGCCCGTCAGTTTCCGGGGCCTACGTCCACTTCTGGACCTGGCGCTGGTCGCGTCGCCTGGACCTCCACGTGGACGGGCTTGGGCGACGCGACGGAGAGGCCGACCTCCACGTTCCCGTCATACCCGTGTGTGGGGTGATTGTGGGGGGCGGGATGTGGGCGCGTTTGGGATAGGTTCTAAGGCTGTTTTTCAGCCGTTATACATTGAACCGAAAGTGCATCACATCCCCATCCATCACCACATACTCCTTCCCCTCCACCCGCATCTTCCCCTGCTGCTTCAGCGCCGCCTCGCCGCCCGCGGCGACGAGGTCGTCCACTGAGTAGACCTCCGCGCGGATGAACCCTCGCTCGAAGTCCGAGTGGATGACACCGGCGGCCTGCGGGGCCTTGGCGCCGATGGGGATGGTCCACGCGCGGATCTCCTTCGGGCCGGCGGTGAAGTAGGTCTGGAGGCCGAGCAGGTGGTAGGTCTCGCGGGCGAGCGCGGCCAGGCCGGCTTCGGCGATGCCGAGGTCGGCGAGGAAGCCCGGGCGGTCCTCCTCGGGGAGCTCGGACACCTCGGCCTCGATCTTCGCGCAGAGGGTCACGGTGAGCGCACCCTCGCGGGCGGCGCGCGCCTTGACGCTCTTGACGTACGCGTTGTCGCCGGTGAGGCCCGCCTCGTCGACGTTGCAGATGTAGAGCACGGGCTTCGACGTGATGAGCTGGGTCTCGGCGACGCTCGCCGCTTCTTCCTCGGTCCACGGGCCGGAGCGCGCGGGCTTGCCCTGGTCGAGCATGGCCACGAGCCGCTCGGCGACGCCGAGGTGGAACAGCTGCTCCTTGTCGCCGCTCTTCGACATCTTCTTGCAGCGGTCGACCCGCTTCTGCGCGGTGTCGAGGTCCGCGAGGCAGAGCTCGGTGTCGATGGTCTCGATGTCGCGGTCCGGGTTCACCCCGCCGTCCACGTGTACGACGTCGGCGTCCTCGAAGCAGCGCACGACGTGGAGGATCGCGTCCACCGAGCGGATGTGGCCGAGGAACTGGTTGCCGAGGCCCTCGCCTTTGCTCGCACCGCGCACCAGGCCGGCGATGTCGACGATCTCGACCGCGGCCGGCAACACCTGCTTCGAGGCGATCACCTTGAGGATCTTCTGGAGGCGCACGTCGGGCACGGCGACCACGCCCACGTTCGGCTCGATGGTGCAGAACGGGTAGTTCGCGGCCGCGGCGCCAGCGGCGGTCAGGGCGTTGAAGAGGGTGCTCTTCCCGACGTTCGGGAGGCCCACGATACCTGCCTGTACGGCCATGATCCGATCCTTTGGGGGCGCACGGCTAACCCGCCCGCGCACCATTACCAGGGTACGCGCCGCCCCCGGCAGCAAGGAGTGCCCGAGGCCCGTAAAAAAGCAGCCTCGAACCCAGGTGTTCGTGCCAGCACCCGATGCGCGCGGAGCCCGCGAGCGCTCCCCACACCACCGGGTCCCCGCCTGCCCGATCCCCGCGACAGCGCCGGCGGCGCACCCGCCGACCTACCGCGCGTCCACGCAGCACCGCGCCGCGATCGTGCCCGAAAACTCCGGCGGATGGTCGAGAAACGGCCCGACCACGCAGTTCGCGTTGCCCGGCCCCGCGTAGTACGCCCCGCCCATCTTCGCGGCCTTGGGCGCGCCCTCGGGGCCCGTCGCCTCGGCGTCCGCCCACTCCCAGGCGTTGCCGATCTGGTCGTAGACCCCCTCCGGCGAGCGGCAGTCCGGCAGGGACCCGGTCGGCTGGAGCTCGGTCCACTCGGTCGTCTGGTCCTCCGCGGGGATGGCGCAAACCTCGACGGCAGGCGGCTCCTCGCCCCATGGCAGCGTCGTCTTGCCGCACGCTTCCTGCCACTCGGTCACCGTGCAGAGGTGCTTGCCGGCGTTCGAGCACGCCGCGCTCGCCTGGTACCAGGACAACGGCACCGACGGGATGACCCCCTCGATCGGCGCGGCGATGGCCGTGGTGGCGGACTCCGGCCACGTGTCGCCCTGATCGGCGGGGCCGAGGTCGCCGGTGAGCGTCGTCTCCCACGCGTCGATGCAGAAGGTGTCGATCTGCACGGCGCCGGGCGGGCACGGGCCGGTCCACGGCTCGGCGGCAGTGTCGTCGGGGGCCGCCGTGTCGGGCGCAGCGCCGGTGTCACCGGGGCCGGCGCACGCGTGGAGGAGGAGCAGGGCCAGCATGGCAGCGAGCCTACCAGAGGTTGGGCGCGTCGCCGGCGCGGACGCCGGCGCCGGACCGCTCCAGGCTCGGCGCGGGGCGCCTCGGTCCGCCGGCCGAGCCCGGCGGGACCGGCCGCGCGGACGCGGCCGCCTTCCGCGCTCCTCGCGCAAACACCGCGGTCGACCCAACCGGCCCCAGGGCGGGCCGGTTGGGTCCTCGGTGCCAATTCGTGGCATCGGCGCCCCGGCCCTCCGGAGCGCCCTCCCAAGTCAACGCGCCGCTACTCCGCGACGGTGAAGGGGATCTCCTCGGACCACACTTCCGGCGTGAGCAGCGAGTGATCGTTGTTCGTCAGCACCGCCGAGAGGACGTGGTCGCCGGGCGCGATGCCGTTCACCAGGGCGAAGAGATCCCCGCTGTAGGTGTTGTAGTCGCCGTCCACGAAGATGTGGTAGTGGCCGGTACCGTCCACGTTGGTGGCGCTCCCGATGTTGTCCGCGTCGAGCGTGAAGTTCTCCAGGCTGATCTCCACCGTGAAGTCGGAGGAGAGGACCTCGCCCGCGGGGGGGGAGACGACATACACGTCGGGGCGGGTGGCCGCCACGGTGATGCGGGCGTAGTCGATGGAGGCGAGCTCGGTGTGGTCGTTGTCCGCGAGGCGGACCTCGACGAGGTGGGCACCCGCAGCCAGGTGGGGCAGCGTGACGCTCGCGCCCGACCCATAGGTCTGGTACACGCCGTCCAGGTACACGTGGTAGTGCCCGTGGCCGGCCTCGTTCGCGCCGCCCACGGCGTCCGGCTCGAGCGCAAAGTTGCTGACCGACACCGGGATGGTGACGCTGGCGGTGTTGAGCTCGCCGGCGAGGGACGCCTGGTCGATCTCCACCCCGGGGGCGTCCGCCGCGACGGTAACGGTGATGGAATCCGCCACGCGCGGGGAGAGCGAGGCATGGTTCGAGCTGACGAGCTCGACTTCGATGGTGTGTGCGCCGGCGCTGAGCCCGGGCGCGATCGCCCGAGTGAAGTCCGTGCCGTAGTCGTAGTACGCGCCGTCGATGAGCACGTGGTAGTGCCCCTCGCCGATGACTTCGGCGCCGCCCACGTCCGCCGACGCCGAGAAGTCGGCGATGGTCAGCCCGAGCTCGGCGGAATTGCCGGAGAGCGAGGCGCCGTCCGCGGGGGAGCCGATCTCGACGGTCGGGTTGAACACCGTCACGCTGACCGTGTCCATCACGGTGAGCTGGGTGTGATCGTTGCCGGCGAGCACCGCCGAGATCGTGTGCGTGCCCGAGAGAAGGCCGTCGAGCGTGTAGGTGAGCTCGGCGGTCGCGTTCTGGTACTCGTTGTTCAGCAGGATGTGGACGTGCCCCTCACCGTCCACCGGCGTGGTGTCGCCGTTGGCGAGCTTGTCCGCGTTCAGGTCGAAGCCCAGGACTTCGTAGGTGAGCGTCACCGAGCCGTAGGTGGAGATGCCGTCCACCGGGGAGGTCAGCGTGATGCTGGCCACGTCCGTGTCGGTGTCCGTGTCCGTATCGGTGTCCGTATCGGTATCGGTGTCCGTGTCGGTGTCCGTATCGGTGTCCGTCTCGGCGCCGGTGTCGTCCGTCTCGTCCTTGGGACGGCAGCCGGTCACGGTGACCGAGAGGCAAAGGGCAAGGATCAAGCTACGTTGAAGCATGGGATCGTCTCCTGTGGGACCCGAGGGGGGAACGCATGGTGTGCGGCGTTCATACGGTTGTCAATATCTCGTGGATCGAAGGCGCCCTCAGAAAGAGCCCCGCAGCAGGGTCCTCGGGTGTCCAGTCCAAAAACGGTTGGGTCGCCGAGCCGCGTCGAACGGCAGTTCGTATAAGCTCCGCCCACCCCCTGTCCGGGCGGCCGCCGGCCACCGGCCCTCCAAGGAGTCTCCACGCATGATGCGGATCCCAGCAAGCGTTGCGTCGTTGTTGGCGCTGGAGCTGATCGGTGGATGTACCTGGATCGACGCCGACGAACTCGCAAATCGGCTCGCGGACACGGACACCGACACGGATTCCGACACCGACACCGATACCGACACCGACACCGACACCGACACCGACACCGACACCGACACCGACACCGACACCGACACCGATGTCGAGCCGGTGTTCAGCGCGTGGACCTACGGGGGGCTCCCCATCTTCGCCGAGGCCACCGATCTCGCCGTGAGCGCGACCGCGCTCTACGCCGTCGGGTTCGACACGAGCGGCGAGGCCACCGTCGTCTCGATCGACCTCGCGTCCGGCGCCACCACCACGCTCTACAGCGGCGATCCGTTGGTGCTCCCGAGCGGCATCGCGCTGTCGGAGGACGGGTCGACCCTCTTCGTCTCCGACGTGGCCGCGACCACCACGGACGGCTTCGTCAACGGCGGCGTCTACCGCCTCGCCATCGGCGGCGGCGCCCTCAGCGAGATCGGCGCTTCCGGCGCGATCGACCTCCCGGGCGACGTGACGCCGGCCCACGGCGGCACGAACGTTTACGTCAGCGGCTTCACCCCCGACGGAGACCCCGCGATCTTCTCCATCGTGGTGAGCTCCGGCGCGGTGTCGGTCGAGTTCAGCGGCGACTCCCTGGTCGATCCCGTCGCGCTCGACGCCAACGCGGACGGCTCGTCCCTCTACGTCCTCGACTCGTTGGCGGGCGCGGGCAAGGCCGCGATCTTCGCGTTCAGCACGCCGGGCTTTGCCAGCGTCGAGCTCGCGAGCTGGTTCGACACGACGTTCCCCGGCGGCCTCGGCGTCGACGAGTCCGACTCCTTGCTCTACTACACCACCGTCGGCGACCCCGGCCTCATCGCCCTGGCGACGGACGGCTCCGGCTTCGCGGTGCTCGACACCCTGGGCCTCCTGGAGCTGCCCGCGGGCGTGGCCGTCTCGACGGACGACGTGTTCGTGGCCGAGCAGTCCAGCCTCGGCGGCAGCGACATCTACGTCCTCTCCTACTGAATCCTTCCCGCGGCGTACGCCGCATCCGAGGCGCTACATGATCACCACGCTCGCACTCCTCGCGCTCCCCGCCATCGCGTCCAGCCACCGCGAGGCCCCCGCCATCGCGCTCGACCCCGCGGCGGACATCACCGACTTCTACGCGTTCCGCAGCCCCGAGGACACGTCCAACGCCGTGTTCATCCTGAACGTGAACCCCCTGGAGCCGCCCGGCGGCGGTCCCAACTTCCACCGCTTCGACGACAACGTGCTCTACCAGGTCCACGTCGACAACGAGGGGGACGGCGAGGAGGACATCAGCTTCCAGGTGCAGTTCGAGACGACCTACACCTACCCCGAGACCTTCCTCTACAACGTCGGCGCGGTCTCCAACCCGGCCAACCTGAACATGGTGCAGACCTACACCGTCACCCGCGTGGATGACGGCGTCGCGACGACCATCCTGGCCAGCGGCACCGTGGCGCCGATCAACGTCGGTGTCGCCAGCGTGGCGGACGGCGAGTACAGCCCCGAGTCCGAGACCCCGGGCAGCCTCACCACGGCGGCGATCGAGTCCTCCGGCGCCTACCGCTTCTTCGCGGGCCCCCGTCAGGAGGGCTTCTACGTCGACCTCGAGCACACGTTCGACCTGTTGAACCTCGCCTCCGCCGAGGGCAACCAGAACACCCTGCTCGGCTTCAACGTGCACTCCATCGCCATCGAGGTGCCCGTCACCTCGCTGACGAAGGACGGCCTCGCGGCCACCGAGGCCAACCAGAACCACGTCATCTCGGCGTGGGCCACCACCTCCCGTCGCGCGGTGCAGGTGCGTCGCGCCACGGGCGTCGACACCGCGTCCCGCGGCGGCTGGGTGCAGGTCGCGCGCCTCGGCAACCCGCTCGTGAACGAGGTCGTGCTCCCGGTCTCGCAGAAGGACATCTTCAACGCCGCGCACCCGCGCGACGACTACCAGTTCCTGGCCTACGCGCAGCACCTGCTGCTCGCCGACTACATGAACGCGATCCTCGGCACGTCCTGCCCCACCGAGTACGACGCCGGGCTCGGCCTCGGCGGCCGCGAGGACATCATCCTCGCGTTCCTCACCGGCCACCCGGCGACCGGGACCCTCCCCTCCGGCTACGCGCTCGGCGGCGCGATCCCCGGCGAGTCGGGCAAGGTGTTCGGCGCGTTCGAGGCGCTGCGCGTCAACCTCGAGGGCACCGGCTTCGGCCAGTGGCCGGACGGCCGCTACGTCAGCGATGACGTGGTCGACGTCGCGCTCTCCGCGGTGTGCGGGTACCTCATCGACGGGACGTTCGTGCCCGACGGCGTCGACAGCACCGGCCTTACCTACCTCGACAGCTTCCCCTTCCTCGGGGATCCCTGGAGCGGCAACGACCACCCCTCCGGCGGTCACGACCGGTAGTTTCACCCTTTGGGGTGACGGGCGGGGGGGCTCTTTGCGTCGCCGCCGCCCGCTCCCGAACGACCTCCGTTTCGGCGTTGCGTATCGCACGCTGCGGTCCTGGTACGCACCGCGCGAGCGCTCCGGTAGCGCGACGAGGCGCCGGCTATTTGCTCCGATCGATGCGCGGGCGCGCCGGTTGCGCCTTCGCCCCACCCGGGCGCCGGACTCGGCGCTCCGGTGCGGTAACGGGTTCCGAAGCCTCGGCCGCTTCCGCCTCCGGCGCGGCGGCCACGGCGCCCGCGGCCACCGGCACGGCGGACGCCCCGGCCGTCGCGGTCGGGTCGCCGCTCGGGCTGGGGAGAGTGGTCGGCGCGGGGACCGGGGGCAGCGTGGACGCGGGCGGCGCGGCGGCCACCGGGGAAGCGGTGGACTGGGCGAAGCCCGGGCCCGGCGGTTTTGCGACGCAGGCAATCCCCTCGGTCCGGGACCGCACGACGATGCCGGCGGCGTCCGTCTCCAGCTCGGTGAAGCAGTCGAGCGGCACGCGCTGCGAGGGGTGCAGCACGATCTGATCGGAGTGGGTCTGCGAATTGTGCCGCTCTTCGCCGGTTATCGGGGTGCGCAGCTCGCTCTTCTCTTCCCAGACGTAAAGCTTGCTGCCACCTGGAATATCGACGGTCCGCGTGGGCGCGCCCAACTCGGCGAACGCGATGCTGATCGACTTCCCGGTAAGGAGGTCGAGACGTGCCTTGTACCCGGCGAAGGTCGGAATGTGCTCGCTCATGGAGCCACCGGAGCAGCCGAGCGCGATGGCGAGCGAGAGGGACAAGACGGGTAGGAGGCGCACGGGCAGGCTCGGGCAGGCCGGCCGTGTAACCGTGCGCTCCGGACGCGGGCAGGTGCGACGCCCATCTTCGCGCGGCCGGCTCATCCGGTGCCCGATCTTGGGTCACTCCGGTCAGCGCGGCGCTCGCGGCGTACCCCCGCAGAGAGCGTTACCCCGTCGAGATGGCCACCTGGAAGCCGTTCACCACGACTCCGGCCCCTGGACCGCACAAGTATCGCTACGCCCACGCTGAGGCCGCGCAGCGACTTGTCTGGACGGAAGATGAGCTGCCCGCGCACCTGCACGCCGGGCGCCTCCACGAGGCCCACGCGCTCCTCGACGACGCGGTCGCACTCTTCGGCGCGCACGGGCGCGAGGCCCGCAAGGTCGCCGTCGAGGACGCGTCGGGCCATTCCTGGGAGTTCCGGCGCACCGAGCGGGTCTGGATTTCGGTGACGTGCACGCCCGCGGGCACGTTGAGCTTCGCGTCGGTCCATGAGCATGGACGGTTCGATCTTCGCTCGACCTATCGGCCGTCGTTCAACGCGGCCGAACGTGTGTTCGTGGGGAAGCCGATCCCGACCGGGACCATGTCCGTCGTCCGCGATTTGACAGCCAAGGGCATACCTGTGGTTTACACGAGCGCGCTGGAAGAACTCGTGATCGAGCTGCTGACGTGCGCGGTCTAAGCGCTGCGGGCGAGCTGCGGATCCCGTCTTCTCCGCCACCTCTGCCCCTCCGCGGCTCTAAGCCCCCCCCACCACCCGCTCCACCAACCAGTAGAGCCCCGCCAACGTGACGAACACCGAGGCCGCCGGCACCGCGCGCGCCTCCCACCACGACCAGCGGCGCATCCACAACAGCAGGGGGAGCGCCAGCGCCACGACCGCGGCCTGGCCGAGCTCGACGCCGCCGTTGAAGCAGACGAGCGCGATGGTCAGGGCGTCCCGGGGGAGGCCCAGCTCGGCGAGGATGCCGGCGAAGCCGAAGCCGTGGACGAGCCCGAGGAGGAACGTGACCGCCACGCGGCGCTTGGGGGCGGGCTTCCAGAAGTTCTCGATGCCGACGTAGGCGATCGACGCGGCGATGGCCGGCTCGACGACCCCGGACGGCAGGCTCACGAGGCCGAGGGCGGCCGCGGAGAGCGTGATCGAGTGCGCCACCGTGAAGCCGGTCACGATGAACAGCATCGACCGCAGGGACTTCGCCGCGAGCAGGAGCCCGAGGAGGAAGAGGAGGTGGTCGTAGCCGGTCCAGATGTGCTCGACGCCGAGCCCGAGGAACTGGGCGGCGACGGCGCCGGGATCGGAGGCCCCGGTGTAGGCGGCGGTGGGCGCGTTGCTATCCAGCACCGCGACGGGCTGGCCGAGGGCCTCGACGTAGTGGCGGTGGCCGGGCGCCAGCTTCGGCAGGAACCCGGCGGTGTAGGTCACCTCGCCGGGGGGGCAGTCGAGCGGGGCGGCGATCTCGACGCCGTCGTCCTCGACCCGCCGGAGCGTCGGGTCCCCGAGCGTGCACGGCTCACCGCCGACGGTGAACGTGGCGGCGTCGAGCGTGACCTCCGCCACGACGATGCGCGACGCGTCGAGGTCGGCCCCGATCGGCACGAGCGTGCTGAGCTCGGGCTGCGCGAACGTGAGCGCGACGTGGTCGGCGTCGAGGCGGGCGTAGGAGAGGCCGGGTCGGTGCGCCCAGGCGGGAGAGGCGAGCCAGAGGATCACGGACGCCGCTCCGAGGGCAACAAGCCGGGGCCCATCGCGAGCGCCCGCTGCCGGAGCGTATCGTCGCCGAGGATCTCGGCGCCCATCCACAACACTCGCGGCTCCACGATGCCGGTGGCGAGGGCCGCGCGGGCCTCCGCGGGGGCGTCGACGGAGGGGGCCTTCGCGCAGAACGCCGCCCACGCGCGCGCCATCCGGGTGGTCGCGTCCTGGCGCTCCGTCCATTCCTTCTGGAGCAGCGCGAGCGCCGCCGCGGGGTCCTTGGGCGTGAGCCACATGGCGTAGCCGCGCGGATCCTGGGCCTTCACGGCCTCGACCGACGCGGTGGCGTCGAGCTCGGAGAGCGCCCAGACGGCCTCGACCGTGGCGCCCGCGGCGCGCAGGTCCTCGGCGGCGGCGGGGTCTCCGGTGTGCAGGCGGAGGCGGCCCCGGGCGAAGCGGGCGGGGCGGTAGTTGGGGAGGAGCTTCAGCGCCGCGTCGAGCTCCGGCGCGGGCACCCCCTGGAGCGCGTGCAGCCAGCCGAGCCGCGTGAGCACCCAGGCGTACGGCTCGGGATCGAGCGGCGAGGCCGCGGACACCGCGAGCGCCTGCATCTCGACGGCCCCGTCGAGGTCCCCCCACAGCCAGCGCAGCCAGCCGATGCGGTCGTAGCTCTCGAGGTTGGGCCGGAGGTTGACGGCGCGCTGGTAGGCCTCGCCGGCGGCGTCGAGCTTCCCCTGCTCCAGCTGTGCGTCGCCGAGCAGCGCGTGGTCGAGCCAGGTGGCGTCCGGCGCGGCGGACAGGCGCGTGGTCTCGGCCTCCACGTCGGCGAACCGGTGGAACTGGAGCCACACGTGCGCGCGGAGCCGCAGGGCCTCCTTGTCGCCCGGCGCGCGGGCGAGGGCGCACTCGAGGGCCGACTCCGCCAGGGTGTAGAAGCCGGGGTCACCGGAGACGCGGGCCTCCCGCACGTAGAGGTTCGCGACGGCCACCGCTGCATCCCCGGCGGCCGACCGCTCGGCGGCCAACGGGCCGGGCGCGGGGGCGCGATACATGACACATGTATCGGGGGCGACCGGGGCAGGGGGCGGGGCGTCGGGGGCGCAGGCGGCAAGCCAGAGGAGCCCTCCGAGGAGGGTCGTCAAGACGCGGTTTCCGGCCCGGTGACGATCTCGTCGAACCAGCGCGAGAAGGCGTCGGTCTCGATGACCGCGCGGGCGCGCTGCCGCAGGAGATCCCGCACCAGCTCCAGCCCGTGCTCCTCCACTCCGCCGAGCATCTCGCGCGCGGACCGCGTGCCCGCGCCCTCCATCGCCGCCGAGAGCACGGCCTCGATCTCGCCGGCGAGCTCCTCGCGCGCCGCAATCCCGCGCACGAGCGCCGCGCCGGTGGCGATGAGGGCCTCGGGGTCGAGCTTCTCGACCTCCCCGGCGAGCACGCGCATGTCGGCCCCGCACAGCACGTCGAGCCCATGGGCGCGCCACGCGCCGTACTCCACGACGAGGTCGGGGTTGCAGAGGTGGTCGGCCATCTTGTCGACCAGCTTCTGGACCGCCTGGTCGGTGAACTCGCGCGCCTTCTGCTCGATCTGGTGCTCGATCTCGTGCCCCATCGCGCCGAGCACGCCCTCGCCGAGCCGCGAGAGCCGCCCGAAGGAGGGGAGGCCGCCCTTGGGGGTGATGGGCTTTAGCCGGCGCGCGAAGGCGATGAGCAGGTCCTGGAAGAGGTTCTTCAGGAGGAGCTGCGCGGTCGAGTGGTCGAGCAGCTTCCCGACGAGCACCCGATCCGGCACGTAGGGGCGCTGCATCAGCTCCCCGAGCGGCGCCCGGATGGCCGTGGGGATCTGGGGCGGACCTTCCGGCACCCGCGCCCGCAGGTCGTTGACGCGCTCGCGCAGCCAGGCCTCCACGCGCGGATCCTCCGCGGCGCTCCGCACCGACGACACCAGCCGCTCCGCCATCCACCTGGCATCCACCAGCTCGGAGAGCGGGCGATCCAGCAGATCGTCGAGCATGAGGTCGGCGAGGCGGTCGGCACCGCCGTCGCGGAGGCGGGCGTGGACGGCGGGGTTCATGGCGTGGCTCCGAGCAACGGGCTGGGTGTTCCGACCCAGGTGACCCAGAGCTGGTGGATGGCGCGCGTGGCCGCCACGTGGAGGAGACGGCGCGCGTTCGGCCGGTCCGGGTAGTCCCCGGACGACGCGCTCACGATGACCACGTAGTCGAACTCCAGGCCCTTGACCTGCCGCACGTCCACGACGTCGATGCCCGGGGCGAAGGCGAAGGTCTGGTCGACGACGAGCCGCGCCATCGGCACGTCCATCCGCTCGAAGCCCTCGTGATACATCCGCGAGATCGCCTCGTTGGGGGTCACGACCGCGACCGACGCGAGCGGCTCGGCGCGGAGCAGGTCCCGCAGGGCTTCGCCGAGGAACGACACGCATGCGCCGTGCTCGGGGAAGGGGAACAGCTCCACCGCTGCGCCGTCCCGGGCGGTGAGCGGCGGCCCCTCGTCCTCCGCGAGCTTGCCGAGGATGCTCCGGGCGAAGGTCGTGATCTCACGCGTGGATCGGTAGGACACCTTCAGGGTCGAGAGCGCCGTGCTCTCGATGTGCAGGCTGTCCAGCAGGCTCGACCACCCCTCGCTGCCGCCCTGCTCCTGGATGTGTTGCTGGGTGTCACCGGCCAGGGTGATACATTTTTTTGTATCGCAGGCGCCGAGCATCACCGCCACTTCCATGGCGCTGAAGTCCTGCACCTCGTCCATCATGATGTGGCTGTAGCGGATCGTGCCGCCGCCGCGCGCGCGGAGCTCGCCGACCCGGAGCTGCCACGCCCGCAGCAGGATGGCGTCATCCTCCTCGTCGAGCCAGGGCTCGGCGGTCTTGTCGCGCTCCTCGCGGTGGCGGGAGAGGTGGTCGAGCTGCGCCCGCGCCCACAACATCGCCTGGTCGATCTCCGCGGGGGTGAAGCTGCCGAGCTCGGCGTAGTACTTCGAGTCCGAGATGAGCAGGCGCCAGTCCTGGAACGCGCTCTCACCGGTGGCCGGGGCCTTCCGCTCGCGCACGATGCGCTCGAGCAGGCTCGGGAGCTTCGGGTGGAGCTTCATCCGGGAGACGATCGACGGCGTGTTCGCGTTCTTGTGGCCCGGCAGGTACGGGAAGTGCCGCTCGACCAGCTTCCGCGACCAGTCCGACCAGGTCGCGACGCCGACGTTGTAGACCCCGAGGTTCGGCAGCACCTTCGACACGTAGTCGCGCAGGGCCCGGCCCCACACCATCACGAGCATCTTGTGCGGCGCGAAGCGCTGGGGGTTCGCGAAGGCGAGGTAGGCGATGCGGTGGAGCGCGACGGTGGTCTTGCCGGAGCCGGCGCCGCCGCGGATGACGACCGGGCCGCTGTCCGGGCGCGCGATGAGCTCGAATTGCTCGGGGTCGATGAGCGCCGCGATGTCGGGCAGGTGCTTGTCCGCCCGGTTGACCTTGCCGGAGCCGAGGCGCTGGTCGCGCGGGGCCGTCGCCACCGGACCGGACACGCCGGTCACGAGCCGCGGCGCGAGGGTGTCGGTGTGCACCCACCGGTCGTGATCCCGGAGGAACGTGCCCTGCGGCGACACGATGCGGTCGATGCGCGCCTGGTTGATCGTGATCGCGCGCCGCGCGACCACCGTGCCGGCGATCGTGCGGGGACCGATGTCCTCCTCGTACTCGTCGCCCTCCTGGTAGCGGTAGTAGACCTTCGCCACGGGCGCGTGCCGCCAGTCCACGATGCGCAGGCCGTTCTCGAGCGAGGTGGCGCGGCCGAGCAGCACGTCCGACCGGCGCCCCTCGTGCTCCGTGCCGAGGTGCGCGAAGTACGGGCTCTCCGGGTCGACGCCGTCGAGCTGCTTCCCGCGGCGCAGCTGCTCGAGCAGGCGGCACTGGCGCTCGTACTGCTGTTCGAGCGCGGCCTTGTCCTCCGTCTTCGCGGTGCGGATGTCGTCCTGGATGCGCCGGAGCTCGGCGATGATGTCGTCTTCGGTGGCGCCCTCGGTGGGAGGCGGGCGGCCGAGTCGCTCGCACACGTCGTCGAGCAGGGTCTGCTCTTCGTGCACGATGGGGTGAACCTGGGTCATCCCCGCCCTATAACTTTGCCGGCCTGCGCCCCGCAGCCGCATCGGTCGGTGCGCGGACGCTGGATGGCACCGTTCCCCGGGTTGGCGCGTGTATCGCAAGCGGGAGGCCGGTCACGCGGACTGCAACGCGATTACCCACATCACGTGCCGGAGGGAGGCCATCTGATCCCAGGTGGTTGCCGTCCACCGGCTCCCCTTTCTTCATGGACGACCGGGGCTTCCCGCCGCCGGTCGCTCAGAGCGACTCGCCCAGGCCGATGGCCGCGGCCATGGCGTTGACGGCCTCACGGCGCTCGGCGAATGCCCTTATGGTCACGACGCGGGACCGCTGGGTATCGGCGTACTCGGTGAGCACATAGCCGGGCTCCTTCCGGTTCCGCTTCAGGACCCAGAGCGTGCCGTCGGGCATGTCGCCGACGATGAGCCCAAGCGGACCGTCGACCGCGTGGACGACATCGTGGAGGGTGTGCGGGAAGAACGGACGTGGCATGGCGCGAGGGTAGCCTACCGGGCGCCCTGGATCCGCGGCAGGACCAGCCGGAACCGCGTGCGCCCCGGGGCGCTCTCCACGTCCACCCGCCCGCCATGGGCCTCCGCGACGGCGCGGACGAGCGCGAGGCCGAGCCCCGTGCCCCCCTTCGCGCGGTCCGTGGTGAAGAAGCGGTCGAAGACCTTCGACAGGTTCGCGGGGGAGATGCCGGGGCCGTCGTCCACCACGTCGACGCCGGTGTGGGCCCCGTCGGTGAAGCCCTCGACACGCACGTGTACGTCTGGGCCGCCGTGGCGCAGCGCGTTCTCCACGAGGTTGGTCAGCGCGCTCTCGATCTGCTCGCGATTGGCGTCGACGCGCGCGGCCATGCCCGCACGGGTGACGGTGGGGTGGCGGGCCACGAGCTCGCCGAGCACGTCGTCGAGGGAGAAGACGGAGCGGGCACCGCCCTCCTCTGCGCGGGCGAGCCGTAGCAGCCCGCCGACGAGCCGGGAGAGGCGGTCGAGGTCCGCGAGGGCGTTCTCGAGGAAGCGCGCGCGCTGCTCGGGCGGCATGTCGTCGTCGTCGCGCAACAGCTCGATGGTGCCGCGGAGCGAGCTCACGGGCGTCTTGAACTCGTGTGATACATTGCCCGCGAACTCCGAGATGTATCGCAGGCGCTGGCGCAGGCGGGCGCTCATCGTCCCCATCGCGGCTGCGAGCGCGCGCGCCTCGGCCACGCGTGAGCGGCTCGCGGGCTCGAGCGCCACGAGCGCGGCCTCCGACCCCGCGGCGATGCCGTGCGACGCCTCGGCCAGCGAGCGCAGGGACCGCGACAGGATCCGGCCCGCCCCGAACGCGAGCCCCACCGTGCCGGCGAGCGCGAGGAGCGCCCCGACCGAGAGGCGCGGCGCCATCTGGTAGAAGGCCTGGACCTCCTCGCGGGGGGTGCGCGAGAGGACCACGGCGCCCACGACGTCCCCGTCCTCCCGCACCGGCCGGGCGACGAACACCCGCACGCTCGCATGGCGGCTCGGGCCCTTCAAGGACTCGCGCGAGCTGGGGATGCGTGCCCGCTCCTTGATCGCCATCCCCGGGCTGCCCGCCAGCGCGGTCGCCACCTCGGGGTCCCGGGAGATGTCCTCCCCGTGGTCCGAGCCGCTGCTCGCGACGATCCGCCCCGATGTATCAGTCACCCGAAAGCCAGCCAGCGTGGCCTCTTTCGCATGTATCAGCGTGTCGTCGAGGCCGAGCCCGGACAGCGGCTCGCGGCTCGCGGCGAGGCGATACTCGATGTGCTGGGCCAGGAGCGCGGCCTGGTGCTCCAGGTCCTCGCGGGTCTGGGTGCGCAGGTCGTTGGCGAGCGCGCCGGTGCCGACCAGCGCCAGCACGGGCAGCGTGAACACCACGAGGTGCGAGAGGACGAGCCACGTCCGCAGCGACAGGTAGAGGCGACGCATGCGCCCGGCCTCAACCCTGGCGGAGGCGGTAACCGAGCCCGTGGACCGTCTCGACCGGGTCGAGCCCGATCTCCCGATACTTCTGCCGGATGCGTCGCACGTGGGAGTCGAGCGTGCGCTCGGAGATGTGGTGGTGGTCGCCGTAGGCGTGCTCCACCAGCTCGTCGCGCGTGTAGACCTTGCCGGGCCGCCCCATGAGCACCCGCAGCAGGCTGAACTCCGTCACCGTGAGCACCACCTCGTGGTCGCCGCCCCACGCGCGGTGCTCGTCGAGGTCGAGCCGCAGCCCGTTCACCGCCAGCGACCTCGGCTTGTCGGCCGGCGCCGGCTCGGGGGTCGCCCGGCGAAGCACCGCCTTGATGCGTGCCACCAGCTCGCGCGTCGAGAACGGCTTGGTCAGGTAGTCGTCGCCGCCCAGCTCCAACCCGAGCACGCGGTCGAGCTCCTCGTCCCGCGACGAGAGGAACACCACCGGCACCCGGCTCGTCTTGCGAAGCTCGCGGCAGGTGTCGATGCCGTCGAGCTCCGGCATGACCACGTCGAGCACGATGAGGTCCGCCGGGGACGCCGCGTGCATCCGCAGCGCCTCGGCCCCGTTCTGCGCTTCCCGCACCTGGTGGCCCTGGCGTGCGAGCGCGTAGCGGACGACCTCGCGGAGGTGGGGATCGTCGTCGACGACGAGGATGTGGCTCATGGGGTCGGAGCGTAGCATCGGAGGGGGGATCCGGTGGTTACGAGGGGGCCGTGCCCGACACCGCCGAGACGAAAGCGCCACGCCCCCTGATCTCGGGCGTCCGCATCGAGAACTTCCGCTCCATCCCGAAGGCGGAGGTGGAGCTGGGGCGGGTGACGGTCGTGGTCGGGGCGAACGGGTCGGGGAAGTCGAACCTGCTTGAGGGGATCGCGGTGGCGGGGGCGGCGGCGGCGAACAAGCTGGATCACGAGTTTCTGGCGGCGCGGGGCATTCGCCCTTTGGGAACGGGGCTATTGCTACCTAGGTTTGCTGGCCGCCCCACAGCGAAGGCTGCATCTGTCGGGTTCGACGTGCCGGCGCTCCCGCAGGCCTACGAGGTTTCCGTCGACGAGCGCGATGGACTCTTTGAATGGGATGAGGATTATGCGGAAGGCCCCTC
Organism: Pseudomonadota bacterium; assembly: GCA_030684355.1. Lineage (GTDB taxonomy): Bacteria > Myxococcota_A > UBA796 > UBA796 > SXON01 > CAJBVW01. The sequence goes on along the minus strand of JAUXTN010000240.1, from coordinate 5,808 downwards.
CTGGTCTGCGGGCCAGGAGGCTGCGTTTGCAGCCCTCCTGGAGGCAGGAAAACAGCGGGATGTCGAGGCCGCGCGCATCGCGACAGCATCGCTCTTGGCCGAGCGAGTCCCCCCCGGCCTCGCCACCTTCCTCATCTACGCCCCCGAATACAGCGCCCTCCGCACCTTCGCCGACGAAGGCCAGATCCTCCCCCTCGGCGTCCGCGGCGAGGGCCTCTTCAAGCACCTCGTCGACCTCTCGCGCCGCGCCCCCGAGGTGGTCGAGCGCATCGGCGAGCACCTCCGCGTCCTCGACTGGTTCGACGGCTTCGTCATCCCCAGCGATCTCGGCCCCGGCGAGAAGCGCCTCGCCATCCGCGACCGCTACCTCGCCCAGGACGTGCTCCTCGATCAGCGCGCGGCCAACGAGGGCTTCCTCTTCCTGCTCTTCGTCTACACGCTGCTGTTGAGCCCCGACACGCCGCGCTTCTTCGCCATCGACAACGCCGATGCGTCGCTGAACCCGCTGCTCTGTGCGCGGATGGTGGCCGACATCGCCGCGCTGGCCCGCGACAACGACAAGCAGGTCCTCCTCACGACGCACAACCCCGCCCTGCTCGACGGCCTCGACCTCGCCGATGACGAGCAACGGCTGCTCGTCTGCGAGCGGGACCTCGACGGTCATACGCAGTTCCGCCGCGTGCCGAAGCCGCGCGACGGCAACGTCCGCCTCTCCGAGGCCTTCCTGCGGGGCTACCTGGGCGGCCTGCCCAAGTCGTTCTGAACGATGCCCACCGTCGGCCTCATCTGCGAGGGCCCCACCGATCGCGCCGTGCTGGAGCGGATCCTCGACGGGTACTCCCGCGGGTCCGTCACCGTCTCCCCCATCCAGCCGCCGAATCCGATGCGGCCCGGGGTCGACTTCGGGGGCTGGCAGCAGGTGTTTGCCTCCATCCGCCGCAAGGACGTGAGCGGGGCCCTCGCGTTCAATGACCTCGTGATCGTGCAGGTCGACACGGACGTATGCGAGCAGGTGGGCTTCGACGTTCCGCGCCGGAACACGGCCCACGAGCTCACGGAGGCCGAGCTCACCGCGCGCGTGTGCGAGAGGCTCTACCGGGAGCTCGCGGAGGCCGACCCGGAAGCCGACCGCACGCGCGTGTTGCTCGCCATCTGCGTCAACGAGCTGGAGTGCTGGCTTCTGCTCCACCTCTCCGATCGCAAGCCGAAGACGACCGGGTGTCTCGAGGCCGCCAACCAGGCCCTCCAGAAGGAGAACTGCCCGCGGCTCGGCACCAAGGACAACAAGCACCTCCGCGCCTACGAAGACGCCGCCAAGGGCCTCCGCCGCCGCCCGGCCGTGGACGCCCTCCGCAACCGAGCCCCCAGCCTCGACGCCTTTCTCGTCCAGCTCGACGACAAACTGGCGCCGCTGCTCGCGGACTGACCGCGACACCCTCCAGCGACGCGACGCCCGCCCCGCCTGCCCCGCCTCCGCAGTGGCCGCGTCCGCGCGGTCCATCTGCCCTGTTCCCGGCTCTGTTCCTGGTTCGCTCCCGGCTCTCGCCCCCGCCTCAAGCAAGCGAGATCTCCTCCATCGCCCGCACCCGCGCCCCGAGCTCCCGCATCCGCTCGCGCACCGGCACCGTGTCGCCCGCGAGCGCGACCAGGCCGACCTGCACGCGGAGCTGCACCACGCCGCGCAGCACGGACTCGATCTCGTCGGCGGCGAGGCCTCGGGCGCGGTCGAGCTGCAGCGCGAGCGGGTCGGCGCGGAGGGCCTCCTCCGCGAGCAGGCGGTCGACCATGCCGATGCGGCCGTCGGCGCGGCGGAGGGCGTGCTCCAGGGAGACGAGCTCTTCTGCGGTCACGATGCCGGTGGCGGAGGGGTCGGCGAGGGCGGTGCGGAGCGCCGTGAAACATGTATCGATACGTGTCGCGAAGGGGCCGGCGTGGCGGGGGGCGGCGTCGGCGAGGAGCGGGACCAGCACGGGCCACGCCAGGAGCGCGGAGAGCGCGGTGGCCGCGGGCTGACCGCGGCGGGCGAGCACCAGGGCAGTCACGCCGCCGAGGAGGAGCCAGGCCCCGAGGAGGGCGAGCGTGGCGGTGGTGGCGTTCATCGGGGCTCTCGCGCGAGCAGCCCGTCGCGGCCGGCATCCCAGTCGCCGTAGAGGCCGAGCGAGGAGGTCAGGGTCGTGCCGAGGCCGGAGAGGATGTCGCCCTCGACGGGGCGCAGGAGCGCGACGGCGGTGGTCGGGCGGGCCACGAACGGGCGGAGGAGCCAGCCGGTCTGGGCGAGCAGGAGGCCGATCAGGGCGAGGGAGCCCGTGGCGGCGATCCAGCGCCGGTGGCCGCCCGCGGGGATGGCGCCCGCGATGGCGGTGAGCCCGGGGAGGCCCGCCAGGACGAGCATCCCGGCGAACAGCAGCACGGAGAAGTGGTACTCGACCTCCACCGAGTAGGGCAGCCACAGGATGGGCGCGAGGGCGGACACGAGCACGCCGGCGCGGGCCATGCCGGCGAGGCTCGCGACGGCGAGGCGGCGGTACGACACCTCCACGTCGCAGGCGCGCCAGGCCGCGTGGATGGCCGGGAGCGCGAGGAGCGGCGGTGCCCAGAGCAGGATGGGGAGCTTCATCGCCGCGTAGAGCACCTGCTCGCCGCCGCGGTAGGACCCGACCACGGCCCCGAAGAGCGCGGCGCCCACGCCGCTGATCGCGAGGAGGCGCGGGGCGAGCCAGCCGAGGTCGGCGGGGGTGTCGTGGGCGACGACGACGGCCTGCGGGTCGCGGAGGACCTGGGACGTGAGGGTGAGGATCGAGGGGCGGGACATGGGGGCTCCGGAGGGCGAGGGGCGTAGGTGGCAAACTGCAGGGTCTGACCCCGCCGTGGGGTTAGTCGGCGTAGAGTCGTCGTAGGTGGCAAACTGCAGGGTCTGACCCCTACAGGTCCCCTACAGGTCGAGGAGCACCCCGATCCCGAGCCGCGCGCCGATGAGCGCCGCGAGCCCCGACCAGGCCCACGCCAGGAGCGTCATCTTCCAGACGCTCCACGAGTCCTCGCTCGCGTCCGCCTCCGTCTGCACGAGGTTGCGGATGGCCAGCGAGAAGCCGAGGCCCGCCGCCCCGACCAGCATCAGCGCGAGCAGGAGCTGCGCGAGGCCGCTGGTCGCGCGGAAGAGGAGGAGCGTCGGGACGAGGCCGAGCGCCACGTCGCCGGTGCGGGTGAACGGGCGGGCGATCGCCGCCACGAGCGCCTGGGGCGCCGCGCGCAGCGTGAGGAACGGGTGGGCCACGAGCAGCGCGGGCACGGTCAGCGCCAGCGCCCCGACCGCCGAGACGAGCCCCACCGGCGCGTGGGAGACCGCCGCCTCGCCCGCGCCCAGCGCCGCGACGCCGCCGAGGAGCGCGTAGCCGGCGATCGCCCGGGCGAGCTCGACGGACGTGGGGAGGGGGAGTGCGAGCGCGACGGACGTGGGGAGGGCGAGTGCGGGGTTCGACACCGACATGAGGGGCTCCGGAAGACACCTGCAACGTAGGCCTCGCCCGTGCGGCTCCCGCGCCCCAGGCGTGGCAGCTCCGCGTCCCCTTTGTGCAAGTCCGGTGCACGCGTACGCCCGTCCACGTTGCGCGCCGCAATCCTCCGTCCTACCTTGCGCGGCATGAAGCTCAACGGCCGCATCCTGTTCCTCACCGACGACGCGGAGCTGCTCGCGCGTCAACTGAGTCCCGAGAAGGCCGATGAGGAGCTGGAGCTCTCCGCCGCGGCCCTGCACTACGGGGTCAACACCGACCTGATGATCAGCGGCGCCGCGTGCACCCTCGGGTACACCGGCCCGATCCTCGGCCCGTGGTTTCTCGAGAACTTCAAGGAGATCATCCAGAAGGACAGCGTGCGCGACGGCGGCTTCCAGGTGATCGTCGGCGGAGACGCCTACGGAAGCGGGTCGAGCCGCGAGGTCGCGGTGGTCGCCCACCAGGGCGCCGGCATCGAGCTCGTGGTGGCCCGCTCCTTCCAGCGGATCTTCCAGGAGAACATGGTCTACGGCGGCATGCCGTTCACCACCGACTTCGACGTGCTCGCGCGCCTCCGCGGCGGCGAGGACGTCGACGTGCGCGGCTTCTTCGCGGCCCTGCCCGACTTCTTCCGCGCCGTCGCCGAGGCCGGCGGCCTGCTCGACTACGCGAAAGGGCTCCTCGCCGGCACGCTCGCGCCCACCTACGACACCGCGCCCGCGCCCCGCCCGCTCAACGCGGTCGAGAAGATCATCGCCCAGAAGACGTGGACCAGCCCGGGCACCACCGGCGTGGGGGACGTGCGCCCAGGCGACCAGGTCCTCTGCCGCGCCGGCTTCCGCGGCGTCCACGAGTACACGGCCGGCATGGTCGTGGCGCTCTACCGCGAGGCCTTCGGGGACACCCCCATGGCCGATCCCGACCTCATCGCGGCGTTCGAGGACCACTTCGTGCTCATCGACGAGCCGACCGTGCCCGCCAACGTGAAGAAGGCGCGGCTCGCCCCCGCGAAGCAGCTCACCGCCGAGATGGTCGAGGCCTGCGAGCTCTACGGCATCCGCCTGCACGGGCCCGGCCGCCCGTTCCACCCCGGCGTCTGCCACCGCATCGTCGTCGAGGACTACGCGCTCCCCGGCACGATCGTCGTCTTGACGGACTCGCACACGCCCACCGCGGGCGTGCTGAACGCGTTCGCGTTCGGCGTCGGCTCGACCGCCATGGCGTTCGCGTTCCGCACCGGGCTCATCCCCGTCACCGTGCCGAAGGTCGTGCGCGTGCTCGTCACCGGCGCGGCCACGGGCGGGCTCTCCCCGAAGGACCTGATCCTCCACATCATCGGGGATCCGTACTTCCGCGAGGAGCACTGGCGCAGCTCCCCCACCGACACCTGCGTCGTGCAGTTCGGCGGCCCGGGGCTCGACCAGTGGAACGTCGACGAGCTCTCGGTCCTCACCAACATGACGGTCGAGGGCGGCCTGATGACCGGCGTGGTCGAGCCGTGCGCCCCGATCGTCGAGTTCCTGAAGGCCCGGCGCGGCATCGACGTGACCGAGCAGCTCGTGTATCCCGACGAGGGCGCCACCTACGAGCGCACGATCACCATCGATCTCGGCGACGTCCCGCTCACCGTCGCCACCCCCGGCGACAGCCGCAACCGCCTCCCGCTCGACGAGGTCGCGGGCACGCCCATCCACAACGTCGTCATCGCGAGCTGCACGGGCGGCTCGTTGTCCGACCTCCGCGCCGCCGCGGACGTGCTGCGCGGCCGCACCATCGCGGCCGGGGTGCGGGTCACCGTCACGCCGTCGAGCCACGCGGTCGCGGAGGCCGCCGAGGCCGAAGGGCTCCTCGATCTCTTCCGCGAGCTCGGCGCGGTGGTGTCCCCGGCGGGCTGCGGCTCGTGCATCGGGAACGGCCCGGGCATCCCGCTCCCCGGCGAGACCACCGCGAGCACCACCAACCGCAACTTCGACCGCCGCATGGGCGCGCCGGGGCCGGTCTACCTGGTGAGCCCGGCGGTGGCGGCGGCGGCCGCGGTGAGCGGGAAGCTGAAGGATCCGCGAGGATTGTAGAGGGGTTGTGCTTGGGGCAGGGGGCTCGCGCCCCCCGCAACGAGCCTGTGAAGCAATTCCCCCCAGCAGGGAGTCTGTGGAGCAACGGGAGGCCCCGATGGGGCGGTCCGTGGCGCGGTGCGGCCAGGGTGGGCCGGTGGGGCCCCGTCCGGGGGGAACCGGCTCGGGCCCCTGGACGCGGTTCTCTGCGCCACGGGCCGCTCCAGCGGGACGGGGGATTGCTTCACAGGCTCAACGCCCCC
>JAUXTN010000238.1 GCA_030684355.1 Pseudomonadota bacterium | reverse complement strand
TCCTCCACAACCTCGGCCTTGTCCGTCTCCGAAAACACTCTCCGTTCCACGACGTGCATGCGCAGCCTCCGCTGGGGAACGATCACACGACGGCTGGTCGGGGCACAGGTGGGGTGTGCTGCGTGCTTACGTCCGAACTCGGGGGGTAGCGGGTCATCCGGCGAGTTCGGACGGTTCGGCGTCGGCCGCCACCTCGGGACGCCTCGTCGGCGCCATCGCGGGCGGGCAGCGCCGCCCGCCCACCACCACGCCGAGCGCGAGGAACGTCGCGCCCGTGGAATCGTTCGGCCCGCTCGCGCACCGTCGCACGCTACATCGAGTTGTTCAAGGCCCGTGATTGGGAGGGCGTGCGAGGCATGCTCGCCGACGATGTGCGGCTCGATGTGGTGTCGCGTGCGCAGCGCCGGGGCCGGCGCGAGGTGGGCCAGTATGTCGACAACTACGCCGCGGCCCACGATTGGCACTTGCGTTCGGCCTGGCTCGGCGACCGCGAGGCGATCGCCGTCCTTCCCGATCCGCAGGCACCTGCCGCCGCCTACTTCGTACAGTTGACGGTTCGCGGAGTTCGGGTGCTCCACATTCGCGACTATCGGTACGCCCCGTACATCGCTGTCGACGCACGGTTGCTACTCGGCCACATCGCGTAGACTCACGTGATGGAGGTGCTCGTGCACCGCTCCTCGCGCCTCCTGCTCCTCGCCCTGGGCCTCCCCGCCTGCGGCGAGCCCGCGCCGCCGAAGGACGACCCCGGGGCCGTCGACGCCGACGGGGACGGTGCGCCGGCGGCGGTGGACTGCGACGACGGCGACGGCGACGTGGCCCCGGGCGCGCTCGAACGCTGCGACGGCGTGGACCAGGACTGCGACGGCACGGTCGACGAGGCCGCCACCGACGCCTTGGTGGCCTACACCGACGCCGATGGCGACGGATGGGGCATTGAGGACAGCGCCGTGGTGACCTGCGACACGACGGGGCTCGCCCGGGTCGCGGGCGACTGCGACGACGGCGATCCCGGCGTGCACCCGGAGGCGTTCGACGCGGTGGCCGACGGCCTGGACCAGGATTGTGAGGGGGGAGACGCCGACTGCGAGGACGCACCCGTGCTCTACGAGGGCACGGTGGAGCTCGTGGGGGACCTCGCCGCCGCCGCGCTCGCGGAGCTCTGCCGATCCTGGAGCGGGGTGACAGGCAACCTCGTGATCTACGGCGCCACCGGCCAGTTGGACCTCGACGCGTCCTGCCTCTGCGCGGTGGAGGGGGACGTGGTCCTCGACGCCACCGACGACCTCGCCACCTTCACCCTCGGCGGGGAGGTCGCCGGGGAGCTCGTGGTCCGGAACAACCTCGCGCTGACGCGGGTGGCCATCGGCGGGTCGGTGGGATCCGCGTGGGTGGAGGGGAACACGACGCTCACCGACGCCTCCGCGCAGGTCGCCGAGGACGGCAGCCTGTACCTGCACGCGAACACGGCGCTCCTGGCGGGCCCGGACTGCGCCGAGGACCGGATGCGGGACGTGGTCGTCTCGGGTAACGACGCGATCCTCAGGTGGAGCTGCTCGGTCGAGCGGATCTCCCGCGACCTGCAGGTCCGCGACAACGGCGCGCTGACCTACGTGAACCTGGAGGATCTCCGCGCGATCGAGGGCTCCTTCGTCCTCGCGAACAACAGCGCCCTGCGTAGCTGGGAGGCCTCCGCGCTCATCTCCGTCAGCGGAGACGTGGAGGTCTCCGGCAACGACGCCTGGGAGGGCGCCTGGGACGAGTCGTGCAGCGAGGGCGAGGGTGAGCCGCTGCCGCTCCTCGACCGGGTCGGCGGGGCCTTCACCGTCCGAGACAACGGTGCGCTCCACGCGCTGTGCGCAGAGATCCCGGGCTTGATCGACGGCGATCTGGTCGTGGAGGGCAACGACGCGCTGGTCACCGTCGGCCTTCCCGACAGCCTCCACGTGGGCGGGGATCTCGTGCTCCGCGATCTGCCCAGCCTCCGGACGGCCGAGGCGGGCACGGGCGTGGAGATCGGCGGGGACCTGGTCGTCGAGGAGGCCGGGGACCTCGACGCCGACTACGCGATGGGCGCGTCGGTGACCTCCATCGGGGGCGATCTCCGCCTCGTGGGCCGGACGCCCGCCGATTGGAGCCTGGGCGAGGTGAGGGGAGGCCTCGAGATCTTCGGCGCGCCCGACGGCGTCTCGATCACCGTCGATCGGATCAGCGGGGGCGTGCGCGCCTTGGGAGTCTCGGGAACCCTCCGGATCGACACCACCGACATCGGCGGCGACATCGACGTCGTGGGGGTCGACCGCCTCGACTTCCCAACCCTCGCCGCGTTCCCGCACACCCTCGACGTAGACGGCGGGCTCGGCTCACGCGAAGGGGCCTGCTCGTTCCCCGCACTCACGGAGCTCGGGGCGCTCCTGCTCTCGGTGGACGTGGACGCCGACCTGGACGGCTGCTTCCCTGTCCTGGCGTCGCTGGGCGGGCTGTCCCTCGAGGGGGCGGGGCTGACGCGCGCGCCGACCGTCCCGTCGCTCTTGGAGATCGACGGGTCCCTCACCATCAGCGGCGATGCCCTCACCGACCTGTCCGGCCTCTCGTCGATCCGCTCGCTCACCGGGGACCTGCTCGTCCTGTACACGGGCGCCCTCGCCGACCTGACGGGCCTCGACGGGATCGAGACGGTGGACCAGTCGGTGCGGATCCGCGACAACGTCGCGCTGCGCTCCCTCGACGGGCTGGCCACGCTCGCGACGATCGGCGTGGACCTCGACGTGAGCGCCAATGACGCGCTCACCGACGTGTCGGCGCTGCACGCGCTCTCGTCCGTGGGCGGCGACGTGTCCGTCTCGTCGAACACGGCGCTCCCCACGGCCGACGCGGAGGCCCTCGTGCTCGCCATCGGGAGCATCGGCGGCACGACCTGGGTGGAGTACAACGGGCCCTGATCCATCGGGACGCCTGGCATCACGCCCGGCCCCTACTTCTTCTTCTTCTCCGCCTTCCGCTTCTCCCGCGCCGCGGCCGCCGCCTGCCGTTTCGCCGCTCGTTCCGCCTTGTCTGCGGCGGTCTGCTTGGCGGAGAACTGGCGGAGGTTCTTGCCGAAGAGCCGCATGCCCATGCGGTCGTCGGTCTGGATGTCCTCCGCTTTCGTCACGACGCCCTTGTTCGAGACCATCGTCTCGGGCTGGCCGCTCCGGGCGAGCCGGGCGTAGAACCAGCGCTTCGCGTCGATGACCTGGACGTCGTAGCGCTCGCCCGCGAGGTGGGTGGCGACGCCGAAGATGCCAAGGCGGGCGAACAGGAGCGCGTCCGTGCGCGAGCCGACCTGCTCGAGGTGGAGGTGGAGCTCGGCCTCGGGGGCGTGGATGTGCAGGTGGTCGATCGAGAGCGTTGTCTCGCCGAGTGACGCGCGCACCTCGCCTTTGAGGTTCTTCAGGCGGACGAGCTCGTCGATCCAGGGCGCCACCTTCCGGTCCCCGACGGCGATGCGCAGGAAGGGCGACGAGTCGGAGCAGGAGAAGTCGGAGCGCGTGGTCAGGTAGGTCGCCTCCTCCGTGGCCACGCGCCCTTGCCGCACGTCCAGCCGCGCCGACCAGTTCGGGTTCTTCCGGTCGAAGGAGACGTGGTCCACCGCGAACGAGCTGCCGCCGATGTCGTAGCGCCCCTCGTCGAGCAGGCCGCTCACGACGCGCCCGAGGACGTGCGCCCGGCCGGCGATGGGGATGCCGGTGTAGGCGAGCCTGGCCTCGGGCACGTCGACCGTGAACCTGCCGGAGACGTGGTTCCCGTCCTCCTCGATGCGCGCCTGGCCAGAGACGATCGCGCGCCCCCCCGTGATGCGCAGCCCGATGTCGGGGAGGTAGCGGTCGAAGCTCTTGAGGTTCGGCACCTCCGAACGGGGGAGCGTCGCGACCGCCGTGAAGCCGGACGGCGGCTCGTCGAGTCGCAGCGCCGCCGTGGTGGCGTCGAGGCGGAAGCCGCGGCCTCGGATCAGCGGCGCGCCGTCGCCCTGCCGGACGGAGAAGGAGTCCAGCACGAGCGCGAAGCGCGCCAGGCGGTCGAGCGTGATCCGGATGCTCCCGTCACCGACGGCGGCGTAGGTGCCGACGCGCGCGGAGAGGTCGGTGACGACGGCACGCGCGGTCGAGGCCGGGCCGAGCACCCCCTCCTGGACGTCGAGGAAGGCGTCGAGGCGCCCGCTCCCGCCCTCGATGCCGACCCACGGCGCGTCGCGCAGGAAGATGTCGACGTAGCGCAGATCGTCCACGTGCCCGCCCAGGCGGAGCGTGGCGTCGAGGCGGCGGAGCAGGCCTGTGCCGGCGTCCGTGACGGGGTCGACCCCCTCGAGGGCGCCCTCCACCTCCAGGGTCAGGTCGGAGACGAGCGGGATGCCGTCCACGTCGATCTCCCCCTCGAGCACCTCGGCGGTCACGTCGGACAGGTCCAGGGAGGCGCCTGGCATCACGATGATCTCCCCGGCGAGCTGGGCGGTGCCGATGAACCGGTACTCGCCCAGCCACATCTCGCGGATGTTCTCGACCTCCACGCCGTCGAGGGCGACCAGCCAGGGCGCGACCGGCGGCGGGTAGATCTCCTCCGGGGGCGAGAGCGGCGGGTTCTCCAGGCCGGGGATGGGCGCGGTGATCCCCTCCACGAAGGTGGGCGGGGGGCGGCCCGGGATCGCCGGGGCGTCCACCCGGCTGCGGTAGTGCAACACGACGCCGTCGCCGTGAACGTCGTCCGCCTGGAAGCGGCGCTCGAGCAGGGCCCGGAGGCCGACCGTGAGGGTCGCCCGGTCGACCGTGAGCCACCACTGGTCGAGCGGACCCTGCACGCGGAGCGTGTAGCCCTCGACGTACACGTCGCGAGCGTTCCACGTCCACGCGTACGACCACGTCATGTGCAGGCGCTCCGGCTGCTTGTTCAGCAGCGTCTTGAGCCCTGTGTTCAGGAACAGGTTCAGGCCGAGGAGGAGCGCCACCGCCGCCACGACCACGCAACCCGCGAGTGCGACCAGGCGGGCGAGGGCAGTGCGGACGCGGTGCACCGAGAGGACCTATCGGGTGATCGCCTGCCCGACCCGTCTGCGTCCGCGCTGGGGTGGAGCGCGCCGACCACGCTACCCGCGATCCGTGCGCCACACGAGCCAGATCGCGAGCAGCGGCGCGACAGGCACGGTCAGGCCCAGCAGGCTCGAGGCCACCATCGGCGAGAGGGCCGTGAACGACGGCATCGCCAGGGCGGAGAGCCCCGCGCGCACGAGGCCCAGATCCGAAAGGAAGCTCGGGAGCTGGCGGAGCGCGGCGAGGATGGGCGGGAGGCCGAGGATCGCCGCCACGAGCAGCAGGCCGTCGGGGCGACCGAGCGGGAGGCCGCCGAGCCGACGGTGCGGCGAGACGCCCCGCCACAGCAGGATGGCCCCGGCGAGCAGGAGCGGAACCGTGGCGAGCCACAGGCCGATCACGAGCTGGAGGAGGTTCTCCTCCCCGATCTGGACCCTCCGGAGGTGGTGCGCCAGATCCCCGGGGATGCGCGCCATGAGCACGACGACCCAGATCAGCAGCGGCCCGTGGACCCTCGCCTTGCGCGTTCCCCACTCGGCGAGGCCGAGGAACACGCCCGCGCCGACGAGCGCGAGCGCCACCTGGCCGGCGCGAAACGGGAAGCCCGGCCCCCGGACGAGTGGCGCCGATGCCACGCGCACCGCCTCCAGGTCGACGGCGCCCAGGAAGCCAAGGAGCGCGGCGAGGGCCAGCGTGGCCCCGATCCACGCCGCGGGAGGGCTCCGGACGGCGAGCAGGCCGGCCTGCACGAGGGCGAAGGCCACGAACCCCGCGGTGAAGGCGCCCTCGGGAAGGCGCGCACCCTGCCACGGAGAGGCTTGCCTGTTCCACTCCTCCAACACCGCGCCGTCGACGCCGAGGACGGGCACGCGCACCGCCAGGACCGCCAGGACCATCACCGCCCACATGTGCAGGGCTCGCATCGCGACCTCCGGCGGGACTGTAAGCCTTCGGGCGGCCGAAGCCGAAGCCACCGCCGTCCGCTGTCGAAGCCACCCCCGTCCCGCAGCGGCGGCCGTCTTCGGCCGGCCGGCTGCCCTGGCCTCGGCTCCTCCCCGAACGGTGTCTCCGCGGCGAGGGTGGTGTCACCAGGCGTCTCGGCGCCCCCCCCGCCCGCCTGCGGGACCTACCAGAGGTGGGGAGACGAGGGGGTGGGATGGAGCGACGACGGTTCCTCTCGGGGGCCGCGGCGGCCGTCGCCGGGGGTGCCCTGGTGCTTCCGCGGGCGGCCCGGGCGCAGGTCATCCGGCTCACCTTCCAGGCCGCGTGGGCGCGGGAGGACCTCTTCTACGAGCTCGCCGCGGACTACGCGCGGACCGTGCGGGAGATGTCGGGCGGCCTGCTCGAGCTCGACCTGGTCCCGGCGGGGGAGATCGCCGGAGCCCTCGAGCTGCACGACGCGATCGCCTCGGGCGCGGTCGACGCCGGCCACCTCGTGACCGCCTACGGGGTCACGCGGAACAAGGCGTATTCGCTCTTCGGCACGCCCCCCTCGTTCGGGTGGGACGCCAACACCTTCCTCGGCTGGGTCAAGTACGGCGGGGGCCAGGAACTCTACGAGGAGCTGCTGCGCGATGTCGTGAAGCTCGATCTCATCGGCTTCCTCACCGGGCCCCTGCCGAGCCAGCCCCTGGGCTGGTTCAACCAGGAGATCCGATCCCCGGCGGATCTCCGGGGCCTCCGCTACCGCACGGCGGGGCTCGCGGCGGAGCTCATGGCCGAGCTTGGCGCCGAGGTCATCCTGACGGGCAGCGCCGAGATCGTCCCCGCGTTCAGGCGGGGGCTCCTCGACGCCGCGGAGTTCAACAACCCCTCGTCGGACCGCGCGCTCGGCTTCCCGGAGGTCGCCCGGATCTACATGCTCCGGAGCTACCACCAGATGTGCGAGTGCCTGGAGATCTTGTTCAACCGCGCCCGCTTCCAGAGCCTACCGGAAGACCGCTCCGCCGCGTGAGCGAGGCGAACCTGTCCGGGGTGTACTGGTACGCGCGCCCGGACGGCTCGTACTGGACGCTCGAGGCCGGGAAGGCCGAGGCGAACCTCGCCGATCGGTCGTACTTCCAGCGGGCGCTCCGCGGCGAGGCGGTGCTCGGCGAGCTCGTCGTGAGCAAGTCCACCGCCGCGAACGTTGGGGTGGTCGCGATGCCCGTGCGGGGGCGGGACGGCGCCGTCAGCGGCGTGATCGGGGTCTCGGTGTACCTCGACCAGCTCAGCGACCGCCTCCGGGAGGAGATGGGCCTCTCCGAGGACGTGCTCTTCTACGCCTTCGACGAGCAGAACCGCCTCGCGCTCCACAGCGAGACCGAGAAGCTGTTCCTGCGCGCGGGCGAGCTCGGGCCCCAGGTGGAGGAGGCGTTCCGGGAGATCCAGACGCGCAAGGAGGGCGTGATCTCGTACACGCTGGAGGACCGGCCGCGCACGGTGGTGTTCCGGCAGTCCCCGGTGACGGGGTGGTGGTACGCCTTCGGGGTGATCGGCGACGTGCCGCCACAGGGCTGACGCGCACGGGCGGAGAGAGATGACGATGGGGGGCGCTGATTGGTCAGATCCCCGGCCGGAGGACCGCGTCGATCAACCGGCGCGACGCGTTCGCCGCGGACCGGGCTGGCGCCCGGCGCGGTCCCCAGGCCCTCACCGTCGCCAGGAGCGCCAGCGCCAGGCTCACCGCAGCGAAGCTCGCGCCCGCGCCCGCGTGGCTCCACGTGCTCGTGTCGAACTCGTCGTTGAAGTATCCGAAGAACGACAGGTAGAGCACGAAGGCGATCCCGAGCGTCCGGGTGCGGGCCATGTACCAGTCCTCGGCGCCGCCGCGCCAGGTGAGCAGGAGCGCGGCCCCGTGAAACGCGAGGTGTTGGCCGAACGCATACGAGTCCCAATTCAGGTAGACGAAGCACAGGTTCCACACCGTGTACGCGGCGATCCACGCGCGCGACAGGGGCGCGACGAGGCGGCGCTCCGGCCCCTCCCGCACGACCCGCGCGCCGGGCAAGACAGGCAGGGCGAGCATCAGCAGCACGCCGGCGGCCGCGTTCGCCCAGTGCGCCACCTCTCCTTCCAGGGCGGTCAGGTCGAGTGCGACACACTCGAGGATGTTGACCCCGACACAGAGCACGAGGCTCGCGGCGACGACGCGGGGGGGCGGCGACCGCACGAGGCACGCGGCATTCCAGGCGCAGGTCAACACGACCGACAGGACCTTGGCCCACAGGAACACCGACCAATGCCAGATGGCGGCGTTGGCGATCCAGTGTGGCATCAGCGCCACGGGAACGATCACCCACAGCGCCGCGGCGACGGGCCGCGGGAGGCGCTCGACGAGCAGGGAGCCACCGGCGAGCAGCCCGACGAAGACCGCGATCTGGACCGCGATCACGACTGCATCCCCGGCATCGGCTCCGCGACCGTCGCGGTCGCCCTCGACCGGTGCCCCAGACCCGCCATCGTCCAGCCGAGGGACAATAGGTTGGGGATGTCCAGCGGCACGAGGACGGGGAGGGCCTCGCCGTGCAGGTAGCCAGGATTGCGCTCGACGAAGTAGGCGATATCGTCGTCGGTACGCAGCTCCTCGGATGACACCTCTGCTTCGTGGCGCTTCGGCAGGCGCGCGGCGATCGGTGCGCACACCCCGGTCTCCGGATTCCACGACGTCCCGAAGACGCGCTGGCAGAGGGATTCGTACAGCCGGACAGACGCCGGCGCGGGCGCCGGACCGCGTCGGGGCCAGCCTTCGGCGAAGGCCAGGCTGGCACGGTAGCCGCGGAAGCTGTCACACTCGCAGAACCAATAGACGTCGCGGAGGGTCGCCAACCCGAAGCGCAGGAAGCTGGTCGCGCCGGCGCGCTGCAGCAGGCCGCGGCCGCGCACCGTCGCGTCCAGCACGACCGCCCCGGTGTACAGCACCCGGAGGCTCCGTCCCTCGTGCTCCACGTCGAGGATGTCGAGGGTCGTGGTCCCGCGCACCGCCCCGGTGGCCCGATCGCGGTAGAGCAGGACGTGGTCACACTTCCTCAGACGCTGGGCGAACCAGTCACCGTCCAGGTCGAGGTAACGGGACGCAAGGGCGACGAGATGGTCGACCATCGCCGCGTCGAGCGCGGCGGGCGAGACAACGGAGATGACGACGGAGTCGCTCACGAGGCAACCCGCCCGCGGCCGAGAATGGAGGCCTCGATCGCGTCGACCGTGACCGTGGCGCCGTCCTCCGCGCGAAGCTTCGCACCCAGGTCCGCCGCGCGCTGACGAACATCGTCCTGGAGGCACGCACGGAGGGCCGCGGTGAGCGTCCGCCGGTCGAGCCGCGGAAAGGGTACGTGCGCCCCCACCCCGAGCCGACTCACCCGCTCACCCCAGAACGGCTGGTCGGCGAAGACCGAGCAGACCACGGTTGGCACGCCGGCCTCCAAGGACGCCGCGGTCGTGCCGGCGCCACCGTGGTGCACCGCCGCGACGCACCGGGGGAGCAGCCACGAATGGTCGACGCCACGGACGAGGTAGACACGTTCGCCCGAGAGGGCCTCCACCTCGCCGAGGTTCGTCCACCCGGCGGAGAGCACGACGCGCAGATCGAGCGCCTCGGCCACGGCGATGACCTCCTTCGCCATCGCGAGCGGATCGAGCACCGGCATGCTCCCGAAGCCGACGTAGACGGGCGCGGGGCCACGCTCGAGCCAGTCGACGAGCCCACCCGGGGCGGTTGCCTCCCCCATCCGCTCGCGCAGCGCGGGGGGCATCCGGATGTAGCCGGTGCTGGTGATGTTGGGTGCGGCATCCGCCGGCCGGGGCAGCACCTGTTCGCTCCAGAGCTGGAGGACCGGGGCACCGTGCTCGTGCGCGCCCGCCACGACCGTGGTGGCGAGGGGCGCGAGCCCCAGCGATTGGCGGTACGGATTCAGCGTGCCCCGATTCACATCCCAGGCCAGCTTCCGGAACAACGAGTAGGTGAGCCGGTTGACGAAGGCAAGCGGAATGCGCGCCGTCGTGACGAGCGGGGAGGGCCAGGCACCCGTCCGCTCGTACGGGATGGTGTGCGCGAGGAGGAACGGCACGTCGCGCTTCTGGGCGAGCGTGTAGGCGAGGTCCTCGCTGAGGGTGCCGCCGACGATCGCGTCCGCGCCCTCCGCGGCCGCGGCGGCCGTTCGAAACACTTCCGGATTGATCTCCCCCAGGATTTTTCCGAGCGCCTTCATGAAGGCGATGACGTCACCGGAGCTGAGCCAACGTCGGCCTTCCTCCGACTCCATGATCGCCTGGGAGTTTCCGTGGAGGGGCGCGTACT
Organism: Pseudomonadota bacterium; assembly: GCA_030684355.1. GTDB lineage: Bacteria > Myxococcota_A > UBA796 > UBA796 > SXON01 > CAJBVW01. Next base: position 178,709 of record JAUXTN010000238.1, on the reverse strand, counting down.
CGAGGCCGCTGGACTCCACGAAACCCCGGAGGTTCTCCGGCGCGGCGACGCGCACCTGGTGCCCGCGATCGCGCAGCTGCGACGCCAACACCACCTGGGGCTGCGCGTCGCCGCGCGTTCCGTAGCTGTAGAAGACGACTCTCATCTCCATTTCTCCAAAGCTGAAGGGATCGGTCAGGCTCGCGGCCGGAGGACCGCGTCGAACGACCGGGGCAACTCGAACATATTCGGGCCGCGTCGCCGCACGCTAGCGTCTGACAGGGCCTGCAATGCGCTGACAGAGCGGCTGCGGGCGGGATCGGGCACATTGGTCGGGCCCGGTAGGACCGGGTTCCCGCGGTCCAGGCCGAAACCCAAATGTGTCATTCAGCCGCAGCCGCGCGGCAACGAAGCTTTCGTGCGCGGCGCCGGTGACACCTGCGACGAGGACGACGACGACGGCCTCGACGACGGAGGGGGGCGGAAGGGATCACCCCCCGAGGATCGCCCACCCCGGCCGACCGACGAGCCCCGAGAGCCGGGGCCGGTGCCGGAGGAGACGCCGCCCGAGGTCCGCGTCGGGCGCGACCGAGACCGCCCGCTCGACCCACTCCCGCGCCCCGCCCTCGTCTCCGCCCGCGAGCGTCAGCTCGGCCAGCAGCGCCGCCGCGTCGAGCGCCCATCGCCACTCCGACGGCTCGGGCCGCGCCGCCTCCCAGCAGGCGAGCAGCTCCGAACGCGCCTCCCCGACGTGCCCGACCCGCATCAGCGCCTCGCCCCGCGCGACGCGGGAGGGCAGCGAGCGCGGGTCCTCGGGGTTCGGCGGGGGCGCGGAGAGGAGCGCCGTCACGGTCAGCGGATCGGAGCGGTGGGCGAACGCCGAGGCGTTCCAGGCCGCCGCGAAGAGGCCCGCGGCGGCGGAGGGCCCCCACGCGGCCGCGACGCGATCGAACAGGGAGGGATCGAGCCGGGCGAGCCCGATGAGGAGCGCATCGTCTTCGGGCACGACGGCGGGGCGCGCACCGCCGTGCATCGCCCATGCCACGGACGGGGCGAGGTCCGGGGTGGGCTCGTCCGCGAGGGCGAACCCCCCGATCTCGAGGCGGCGGAGCTGCAGGATGGCGAGCTGGCCGGGCTGCGCATCCCAGCCCCGCCCCCCGGCGACCACGAGCTCCCACGCCTCTCCGACCGTCGGCAGGGGGCCCGCGGCGCCCGTGGTGGAGATCGCCATGCCGTCCGAGGTGCCGAGGACGGCCGCCGTCGCGGGATCGCCGGTCCCCCCGATGCGGAGGTCGAACGTCGTGACGACGTCGGTGCCCGCGACGCGCGCCCGGGGGCCGTCGGGGGTCTCGACGCCGGAGAGGAGCGCCAGCGACGGGGTCGGATTCAGGAGGAGCCGAGCGCTCCGGAAGAGCACGCCCCCCGCCCCGACGCCCTGGAGCCGCAGGCCGACTCCGCGCGCATCGGGCGCCCCCACCGGCCGAACCGCCACGTCGAGGGAGCTGCCCCACTCGGCGCGGAGCCAGTCGGCGGCGACGTGGATCCACGGCGGTGCGCCGGTCGTGCGCAGCGGCAGGCGGAGCACGGTCCCGACGCCGGACGGCACCGTGATGCGGAGCTCGCCGTTCCCCAGATCGTGGCGCACCGCGGAGGGCAGCGGGAGCTGCAGCGCCGGATCGAGCGTCCGGGCGAGGTCCGCCTTCCAGTCGGGCGTGCGGGCGGCGTCGAGGCGAACCCGGACAGCCCGGCCGTGGGCGGGGTCGATGGCGGCGGCCGCGCCCGCGACGTCCTCGGCGAGGGCCGGATCCGGGTACTGCAGCGCGAGCGCGACGGCCTCCTCCAACGCGGTCGGATCGGAGGTCCGCCGGTACTCCTCCGCACACGCCGACGCGGCCCGCCCCGCCTTGCCCGCCCGGACCCACAGGCGCGCCGCGCGCGCGTACTCTCCGCGCTGCTCCGCCAGCTCGGCGGCTTGCGCGTCGAGCGACAGGCGCTGGAACAGGCCGCTCACGCCGTCGCCCGGCTCCTCCGTCCACGCTGGCCACGTCCGGGTGGGGAGCGCGCCGTCCGTGGCGTCGGCGTCGCCCACGAGCCAGTGCCGGCGCTCCCGGGCCGCGATGCCGCGCTCCTCGAGCAAGAGCTCGTCTGCCGGATCTCCGTCGCTCTGCAGCACCTGGATGACGCTGAGCGCGGGCAGGACGAAGGCCCGCTCGAGTCGTCCGTCCGGCGTCTGCCGGAGCACGGCCATCTCGTTGTCCTCCATGTCGAGCAGCACCTCCAGGATCCCGTCGCCATCGAGGTCCGCGGCGTGCAGCCCCTTGCTGGGGCAGGTGCCTGAGGGCCACACGAGCGCCTGCTCCTCCACGAGCGTGCCGGCCTGGACGCGGAGGGAGAGGAGGCGGCAGGGTCCGCCATAGACGTCGGTCGTCCCGAAGAGCGTTGCGCTCGGGTTCTCCCGGCTGATCGACGCGAGGATCCGCGGCCCGGCGGGGCCCTGGAGCACGAGCACGCCGTTGACGAAGCCGGGGCGCGCCTCGGCGAGGGTGGTCATTCCGTCGCCGTCGGCGCGCTCCACGCGCACGAGGAAGCCGTGGGGTGGCCCGTGGCTGGAGACGAGCTCGGGGACGCCATCCCCGTCGACGTCGCCAGAGGTGAGGCCGGTGACGTAGCTCTCGAGGCGCCCCGTGGGCCCGGCCATCGGCACGAGCGCGCCGCCGGCGAGCTCAACCACCACGCGCGGCCGATCCGACTGCGTGCCGAAGATGCGTCCTCCGACCTCGGCCACCTTCGCCAGCCCGGGGCCGAGCCGCGTGACACCCGCCGCCGTGAGCTGCCACAGATCGGCCCCACCCGTCGCGACCGTACGTCCGTCGGAGAGCCGGGTGATCCCGCGAGTCTCCGGCTGAACGCGCCAGCGGTCTCCGTCCCGCTCCGGCACGTCCGCGCCCGTGTTCTCGAGCCACTCCAGGCGCGCGTCGCCGTCCGTGTCCACCCCGCTCCACACCGTGTTCGGGAAGCCGTGGACACCCTGGAACGGGGCCAGCAGCGCCGCCCGCTCCGGCGGCAACAGCGCCAGGGCCGCGGCGATGTCCCCCGCGGCGAGGGCGATGTCGACGGACGCCTCGCGCCGGAGGTCGACGTCGAGGGGGACGAGCAGCTCCGCGTGCAGGAGGCGGTCGAGCGCGGCCCACTGGCGCGTTCGCCGGTACACGTCGACGAGCGCCTCGATGCCCCGCTCGCGCACCCCCGCGTCGGTGGTGGCCGCGAGGGCGCGGCCGATCGACGTGATCTCGGCGCCGGGCGCGTTCGCGGCGCGCTGGAGCGCCGCGAGATCGAGCCACGCGGCGCCGACCGCGGCCGTGTCGTGCCGCGCCGGGTCCTCGGCGAAGCGGCGTACCCACTCCTCGGCGCCGGCGGTGTCACCCGTGGTCCACAGCGCCCCGAGCCGCTCGCGCGCGCCGGCCCACTCCGTGGCCGTGGCGGCCTCCCGCCGCGCCTCCGCCCACCGCGACCCGACGCCGGCGAGCGCCAGGACGATCACGACGCCCGCCCCGACCGTGAACAGCGACACGCGCCACCGGAGCTGCTCGCGGAGCCGCCACGCGACGGCCTCGGGCCGCCACCGCACCGGCCGGCCGGCGAGCCAGCGCTCGAGATCTTCGGCGAATGCCGAGGTGTTCGCGTAGCGCGACGCGGGCACGGGGGCGATCGCGCGCGTCACGATCCAGCGCAGGTCCGCGGGCACGCCGGCGAGATCGATCGTGGCGGACGCGCGGGGGTCGCGCCGCCCGCCAAGCAGCTCCGCGAGGATGAGCCCGAGCGCGTAGAGATCCACGCGCCCCCAGTCGGTGACCTCCCCGACGATCTGCTCCGGGGCCATGAACCGCGGCGTGCCGACCGCGCGGGAGCCGAGGGTGAGGCGGGACTCCGCCTCGGTCATCACGATGCCGAAGTCCGCGAGGCGCGGCTCCCGCCCCTCGGCGAGGAGCACGTTGGAGGGCTTCACGTCCCGGTGGAACACGCCACGGGCGTGCAGACGTGCGAGCGCATGGGCGAGGTGGACGATCCAGCCCACGCGCTCCCGGAGCGGCGGCAGGGCGCCGGTGTCGAGGAGCCCTTGGAGCGACGGGCCGTCCACGAGCTCCATCGTGAGCCACGGCGCGCCCTCGTCGCTCGTGCCGGCCTCGAAGATCCGCACCACCCCCGGGTCGTCGAGGCGCCGGTGCACGTCGACCTCGCGCTGGAACCGGAGCCGCTGGCTCTCGCTGGCCCATCGTCCGGCGCGCAAGACCTTGAGCGCGACCCACGCGCCGCGCGGCTCGCTCCACGCGCGGTACACGACGCCGCTCCCGCCGGACCCGATCCGACCCTCGACGCGGAGGCCCGGGAACCGGCCCCGGACCTCCTCCGCACCCTCGTCGAGGGTCGCTGCCGGGTCGGTGGGGGCCATCCCGCGAAGCTATCCTTCGCGCTCGAGCCCATGCCCGCCTCCCGCGAAACCACCCTCGACGACACGACGTACGCCGACGCCCCGCCCGGCGTCCCCGTCGGGCTGCGCGTCGTCGTCCTCTGGCACCGGGATCCCGCCCGCATCGGCGCCCAGGTCTGGGTTCCCTGGTCCGGATCGGGGGCGTCGATCGAGCTGTCGCGGCAGGAGCCGGTCTTCAGCGACGGCGCCCCGCTCGACGATCTCCACATCAGCCGCTCGCCCCTCCAGCTCCTTGCCACCCCGTCGGGGCTCGAGTGCTGGCCCATGCGCGGCGGGCTCCGCTTCGACGTGGCCGGGAAGGCCGGCCAGGACGGTGCGTCCGTCCCCACGGCGGCCCTGACCCGCGGCGTCCGGATCGGGCTCGGCCGCGGCGCGCTTCTGCACGTTCGGCTCGGCCCGCCCCTTCGACCGAGCCCGCTTCCGGAGCTGGTGGGGGCCAGCGCGGAGCTGGAAGCGGTCGCGGAGGCGGTGGTCGCCGCCGGTCGGTCGGACGCACCGGTGCTCATCACGGGGGAGTCCGGTACGGGGAAGGAGCTCGTCGCCCATGCCATCCATGCGCGCGGGGACCGCGCGGAAGAGCCCTTCGTCGCGGTGAACGCGGCGGCGCTCTCGAGCGCGTCGGGGCCGGGCCAGCTCTTCGGCCGGGTCCGCGGCGCGTTTTCCGGCGCGGACGAGGCCTCGGCCGGGCTCTTCGGGGACGCCCACGGCGGCACGCTCTTCCTCGACGAGATCGACGCCTGCCCCACGGACGTCCAGGCCCAGCTCCTCCGCGCCATCGAGGTGGGGGAGCTCCAGGTGGTCGGCGGGCCGGCGCGGCGCGTGGACGTTCGCATCGTCTCCGCGACGTGCATCGACCTTGCCGGCGCGTGCGCCGCCGGGACGTTCCGGACCCCGCTCTACCATCGGCTCGCCCACGTCCGGATCGGCGTCCCACCGCTGCGGGAGCGGTCGGTGGACGTCGCGGTGCAGGCGGCCCACTTCGTGCGCGTGGAGCTCGCGCGGCGCGGCCGGGCATGGCCGGGGGGCGGCGACGTCGCGTGGTTCGGGCGAGAGGTCGTGGAAGCGCTCCTCGACGCGCCCTGGCCCGGGAACAGCCGGGAGCTCCGCGCCGCGATCGCGCGCATGGTCGAGCGCGACCTCGACCGGGCGACCTGCGGAGTCGAGGTCGACACGCGGCGTACCGATCCCGTGGCGGAGCCGAGTCCACCCCCTCGACTCCACCCCGAGCCCGTCCCGCAGGTCGAGCTGCACTTCCAGATCAGCCGGGACCAGGAGCACGTCGAGCTGACCGTCACCTGGGGCGACCGGTCCTTCACCCCGAAGGCGCGCGTCCACGCCTACACGCTGCTCACGCTCGCCCGCGTGCGCCTTGCCGACGAGCAAGCCGGCGCGTTGCCCCCGGAGGAGCGTGGCTGGATCCACCGGGATGAGCTCTGCCAGCGCCTGCGTCTCGACGCGAACCTGCTCCTGACCCACCTGTTCCGTGCGCGCCGCCAGCTCGCGGAGGCCGGGATGCCCGGCGCCGACGACCTGTTCGAGCGGCGCCTCGACGCGGGCCAGCTCCGCCTGGGTGTCGGGGCCGTCAAGGTCAGCCAGTCGTAGCGGGCGGCGGCGTCCGCCGATCTGCCCGTCGGCCCCCGCCGTGCTACTCCTCCGGCCGTGCGGCGCCTCTTCCGATTCCTCGCCACCGTGGTGGTCCTCCTGGGGCTGCTCCCGTGCGGGATGCGCGAGGCCCTCCCGGTGGTCGGCGAGCTCGTCGCCGCCTGCTGTGCGGACGAGGTCGACGCAGGCGAGCAGAACGACGATGGCGTCGACTGCTGCGACACCGCCGCCTGTCTCTGCGCCGCGCGCGCCACGGCGCCGATGCCCCTCGCGGAAGCGCTGTTCCAGCACGCCTACCTGCTCGGAGACGGGGCCGTCCGCGTCGACCCGCCGGGCTGGCGTGCCGGCCCTCCACCGACTCCACCTCCGATCGCCTGAGCGTCGACCCGTCCGTCGCCTCGCTCACCTGCTTCCGATCGGAGCTCCCATGTCCCTCGTCCTCGCGTTCTTGATCGCCTGCTCGACCGGCCCCACCGCGCCCGTCGCCCCGGCCCCCGCCCCCGCCGCCACGGCCGCCCCCGCCGAGGCCATCCACGCCGACGCCGGCGTGAAGCCCGGCTCGCACGAGGACTGGTGCGCCGAGCACGCCGTCCCCGAGTCCCAGTGCACGCAGTGCAACACGTCGCTGACCGCCGCCTTCAAGGCGACCGACGACTGGTGCGACGAGCACGGCCTCCCGGAGTCGCACTGCAAGAAGTGCAATCCGGAGCTGAAGATCGAGCGCCCCGCGAAGATCCAGTAGATGCGCTTCCTCCTGCTCCTGGCCGCGTGCGGTCAGGATGCGGCGCCCCGTGCTTCCCCGGAGCCGGCGCCGACCGCGACGCCCGTCGTGTCGCCCGCCGTGTCGCCCGCCGTGTCCGACAGCGCCCTGTGCGAGCACGGCGTGCTCGCGCCCGCGTGTCCCAAGTGCAACCCCGCCCTCGCGGCCGTCTACCAGGCGAAGGGCGACTGGTGCCCGGAACACGGGTTTCCGATGTCCTTCTGCCCGATCCACCACCCGGAGAAGGGCGGCCGCCCGTCCGCGGACGTGTCCACCGACGAGGCGCCCGCGGACGGGACGAAGGTGCGCTTCAAGTCGCCGGAGATCGCGCAACGCGCGGGGCTCGTCGTCGCGAAGGCCGAGGCCCGTGCGGACGAGGGCGGGCTCGAGGTGCTTGCGACGATCGCGTGGGACGCGACGCGCGTAGCGCTGGTGAGCGCGCGCGCCCCGGGCGTGGTCGCGGAGCTGCGCGTGGACGTGGGCTCCACCGTGCGCCGCGGGCAGACGCTCGCCGTGCTCGACAGCGCCGTGGTCGGGACCGGGCGCGCCTCCATCGACGCGGCGCGCGCGCGGCTGGCGCTGGCGGAGGCGGAGCTGGCGCGACGCGAAGGGCTGGGGCCGTCGGGCGCGATCTCGGTGGCGGAGATCGATCGGACGCGCGCCGAGCGGGACGCCGCGCGGGCGGAGCTCCGCTCGGCGGAGGCCGCGCTGGGGATGGTCGGCGCCGGGGAGGGGACGGCAGGCCGCTACACGCTGTCCGCGCCCCTCTCGGGCGTCGTCACCCGACGCGAGGCCGTGGTCGGCGGCCAGGTCGAGGGGAGCGCCGTCCTCTTCGAGGTCGTCGACCCCTCCACGGTCTGGGCGGACATCGAGGTGCCCGAGGCGGACCAGGGGCGCGTCGGCCTCGGGCAGCGCGTGGTGTTCAGCTCGGACCTCCTGGGCGGCCGCACGTTCGAGGGCACCGTGGCGTCCATCGCCCCCGCCATCGACCCGACGAAGCGCACCGTGCTCGCGCGGGCCGCGCTCCAGAACGCCGACGGGGTCCTGCGCGCAAACCTGTTCGGTCAGGTGCGCATCGCGACGCCTGAGACCGCTGCGGTGGCGGTGCCCGCGGCGGCGCTCCAGCGCGCCAAGGGCAGGGACCTCGTGTTCGTCCGGCTGGAGGAGGGGCTCTACGAGGCTCGCCGCGTCGAGGTCGCGGCCCGCCAGGGCGGCACGGTGGTGCTCCGGCGGGGCGTCGCGCCGGGGGAGGACGTGGTCACCGAAGGCAGCTTCCTGCTCAAGACGGAGACCCTGAAGGACAGCATCGGCGCCGGCTGCTGCGACGTGGAGTAGCCGATGCTCGACGCGCTCATCGGCTGGTCCCTGCGGCACCGGCTCTTCGTCGTGGTCGCGTGGCTGGCCATCGCCGTCTACGGCGCGCTGGCGTTCGCGCGGCTCCCGCTCGACGCCTTCCCGGACACCACCCCCGTGCAGGTGCAGGTCAACGCCACCGCGCCCGCGCTCGCCCCCGAGGAGATCGAGCGGCAGGTCACCGCCCCGCTCGAGCAGGTCCTGTCGGGGATGGCGGGCCTCGAGGAGGTGCGCTCGCTCTCCCGGTTCGGCCTCTCGCAGATCACCCTCGTGTTCGCGGACGGCACCGACCTCTACCGGGCACGGCAGCTCGTCGCCGAGCGGATCGCCACCGCCGATCTCCCGACGGGGCTGGAGCCCCCGTCGCTCGGCCCCGTCGCCACCGGGCTCGGGGAGGTGTTCCACTACCTCGTGACCGGCCGCGACGTGAACGGGCAGGGCCGCTCCCTCGCCGAGCTTCGCACCGCCCAGGACTGGATCCTCGCGCCGCAGCTCCGCGCGGTGCCCGGCGTCGCGGAGGTGAACTCCTGGGGCGGGGACGAGCGGCAGATCGAGGTGCTCGTGGATCCCGCCGGGCTCTACCGGTGGGGCGTGTCGCTCGACGAGGTCGAACACGCTCTCCGTCAGGACCTCGGAAACGTAGGCGGCGGCACGCTCGATTCGGCCGGCGAATCGCTCCTCGTGCAGGGACTGGGGCGCGCCACCCGGCCCGATGACGTCGCCAACGTCGTCGTCACCTCCCGTGGGGGCGTGCCGATCCGCATCTCCGACCTCGCGCGGGTGGCGGAAGGCCGGGAGATCCGGCGGGGGGCCGTCACCGCGGATGGGAAGGGGGAGGCCGTGCTCGGCCTCGGCTTCATGCTCATGGGGGAGAACAGCCGCGACGTGACCGAGCGCCTGGCCGCGCGGCTCGACGAGGCGCGCGCGAGCCTGCCGGACGGCGTGACGGTGGAGGTCGTCTACTCCCGCACCTCGCTCGTGGACCGGGTGCTCGACACGGTCCGGACCAACCTCCTCGAAGGGGCCCTGCTCGTCATCGCGGTGCTCTTCGCGTTCCTGGGCAACTTCCGGGCCGGGCTCGTCGTCGCGGCGGTGATCCCCCTGTCGATGCTCTTCGCCGGCGACCTGATGCTCCAGGCCGGCATCGCCGGGAGCCTGATGAGCCTCGGCGCCATCGACTTCGGGCTGCTCGTGGACAGCGCGATCATCCAGGTCGAGAACGCCATCCGGCGTGTCGGCGACCGGCCGCTGGAAGATCGCCTCGCGGTGATCCGGGAGGCCGCGCTCGAGGTGCGCCGCCCGACCATCTTCGGCGAGCTCATCATCCTCGTGGTGTACCTGCCGATCCTCGCGCTCGAAGGCGTGGAGGGGAAGATGTTCCGGCCGATGGCGCTGACGGTGATCTTCGCGCTCGCCGGCTCCATGTTGCTCTCCCTGACGCTCACGCCGGTGCTCACGAGCTTCGCGCTCCGGGGCAAGGTGTCGCACGGGGAGAACGCGCTCGTCCGCGGCCTGGGGCGGCTCTACGCCCCCGTGCTGGGCTTCGTCCTCCGCCACCGCGCGATCGTGCTGGGGTGTGCCGGGCTCGTCCTTGCCAACGGCGTCTTCCTCGCGACGCAGCTCGGCTCGGAGTTCGTGCCCCGCCTCCGCGAGGGCGCCCTGGTCGTGAACACCGTGCGCCTCTCCGGCGTGTCGGTGGACGAGTCCGTCCGGTACGGGACGCGGATCGAGCAGGCCCTCCTCGCCGCCTTCCCCGACGAGATCGCGCGCATCTGGACCCGCACCGGCACGGCGGAGGTCGCGACCGACCCGATGGGCGTCGAGCTCTCCGACGTGTTCGTCACGCTCACCGACCGCGCGGGCTGGAAGCGGGCGTCCACCCAGGACGAGCTGGCGGCCGCGATGCAGGCGGAGCTGGAGACGCTCCCGGGCATGCGCGCGGGCATCACCCAGCCCATCGAGATGCGCGTCAACGAGATGGTCGCGGGCGTCCGGGCGGACGTGGGCGTGAAGATCTTCGGCGACGACATGGACCTGCTCCGGCGCAAGGCGCGCGAGGTGGACGCCGTGCTGAAGCGGATCCCCGGGGGCGTGGACATCCTCACCGAGCCGGTGACGGGGGCGCCGGTCCTCGAGGTGCGTGTCGACCGGGAGGCGGCCGGCCGACTCGGCATCCCCGCCCGCGAGATCCTCGACGTGGTCGAGGCGCTCGGCGGTACCGAGGTCGGCGAGATCCAGGAAGGCGAGCGGCGGTTCCCGGTGACGGTCCGGCTCTCGGAGCGCTACCGCACCGACCCTGACGCGCTCGGGCGCGTGCTCGTGACGGCGCCGGGCGCGCAGCCGGTGCCGCTCTCCCGCGTCGCCGCCATCGAGGTGGTGGAGGCCCCCGCCAAGATCGACCGCGAGTGGGGCCGTCGCCGGGTCGTCGTCCAGGCCAACGTCCGCGACCGCGACGTGGGCTCGTTCGTGGCCGAGGCCAAGGCCGCCATCGCGCGCGAGGTGGAGCTGCCGCCGGGGTACTACGTCCGCTTCGGGGGCCAGTTCGAGCACCTCGAGCGGGCGCGCACGCGGCTGACGATCGTGGTGCCGCTCGCGCTCGCGCTCATCTTCGGGCTGCTCTACCTGACGTACGGGCGCGTCCTCGACGCCCTCCGCGTGTTCTCCGGCGTGCCCTTCGCGGCGGTCGGGGGCGTCGTCGCCTTGTGGCTGCGGGACCTGCCGTTCAGCATCTCCGCGGCGGTCGGCTTCATCGCGCTCTCCGGCGTTGCGGTGCTCGGCGACATGGTGCTCGTCTCTACGGTGAGGAACGCGCTGGATCGGGGGATGGAGCTCCGCGCGGCCGTCGAGCAGGCGGCCCGCGAGCGCCTCCGTCCCGTCCTCATGACGGCGCTGGTCGCGTCGCTCGGCTTCGTGCCGATGGCCCTGAACACCGGCATCGGGGCCGAGGTCCAGCGCCCGCTCGCCACCGTGGTGATCGGGGGCGTCATCTCGTCGACGGCGCTCACGCTGCTCGTGCTGCCCGCGCTCTACCTCGTGTTCGGAAGAGAGGGCGGAGGACAGGACGGCGGGCGGCGCCGGTGAGGCGGGCCCTCCTCGTCCTCGCGATCCTCGCCGCGCTCCAGGGCGGCGCGTGGCTGGCCTGGCGCGCGTTCGATCGGGAGCCGGCAGCACCGTTCCTCACGACGGCGACCTCGGGCGACGCGCCCGCCGTGGCCCCGCGCGACGGCCTCCTCCACGTCTGGGCGACCTGGTGCGTGCCGTGCAGGGACGAGCTGCCCGGGCTCCTGGCGGCCGCGCACGAGGCGGGCGTGCCGCTGGTCGCGGTGTCCGTGGACGAGAACCCGGCGTCGGTGTCCGCGTTCTTCGGGGGCGAGGTCCCCGGGGAGGTCGTCCGCGACCCCGGCATCGCGGCGGTCACGGGCGTTCGGGACCTGCCCGCCACGTTCCGCGTCGAGGATGGCCGGCTCGTCGAGCGGATCGACGGGGCGCGGGAGTGGTCGTCGGAGGGGGCGCGGGCGTGGCTGGTTTCCCCCTCCCGGTGGGGGGAGGGGGGGCGATAGCCCGGACCGCGCCGCCGGCTACCTCGAGCCTCCCCATCGCCCATGCGTACAGCGACGGCAACACGACCAGGGTGAGCAACGTGCTCGTGACGAGGCCGCCGATGACCACGGTCGCGAGCGGACGCTGGACCTCGGCGCCGGCAGAAGTCGCGAGCGCCATCGGGAGGAACCCGAGTGCAGCGACGAGCGCCGTCATCAGGACTGGTCGAAGCCGAACCTCCGCACCCGCGCGGGCAGCCTCAGCGGCCGTCGCGCCGCCCTCCTCGTGGAGCTTGCGGATGTAGGTGACGAGCACGACGCCGTTCATCACGGCGATGCCGAACAGCGCGATGAAGCCCACGCCCGCCGAGATCGAGAAGGGGAGGCCTCGGAGGGCGAGCGCGAACACGCCGCCGCTGATGGCGAGGGGGACGTTGGCGTAGACGAGCGCCGCCAGCCGCACCGAGCCGAACGCGGCCTGGAGCAGCACGAAGATCAGCAGGAGCACGAGCGGGACGACGACTGCCAGGCGCGCCGAGGCCTCCTGGAGGTTCTCGAATTGCCCGCCCCACGCGGTCTCGTAGCCGGTCGGGATCTCGACCTCCCCGTCCAACTTCTCCTGGGCCTCGGCCACGAAGCTCGCGATGTCCCGGCCCCGCACGTTGAGCTCGACGGTGAGCTTCCGGCGAAGGTCCTCGTGACTGATCTGCGCGGGCCCGGGCTCCTCGGTGAGCGTCGCCACCTGCTTCAACGGCACCCGCACCCCGCTCGGCTCGCCGACCACGATCTCGCCCACGCGGTCGATGTTGGCGCGCACCTCCTCGGCGAACCGGACCTGGATGTCGAACCGACGGGGCCCGTCCACCACGACGCCGACGGGCCTCCCGCCGATCGCCTCCACGGCGTCGAGGATCGCCGTGCCGTCGATCCCCAGTCGGGCGAGGGCCGGGCGGTCCGCCACGATGCGCAGCACCGGCAAGCCGGCCACCTGCTCGACCTTCACGTCCTCCGCGCCCTCCACCGTCCGCAGCACGGCAGCCGCGGCGTTGCCGACGCGAGCCAGCTCGGCGGTGTCGTCCCCGTAGATCTGCACGGCGACGTCCGAACGGACCCCCTCGATCAGCTCGTTCACCCGCAGCTCGATGGGCTGGGAGAACGAGAAGTTGGCGCCGGGCACCGACCTCCCGAGCAGCTCCTGAAGGCCCTCTACCAACTCGGCCTTGTCCACCACCTTCGTCCATCCGTCGATCGGCTTCAGCATCACGAAGACGTCGGAGAAGTCGACCCCCATCGGGTCGGTCGCGATCTCCGCTCGCCCGGTCTTCGAGACAACCGTGGCCACCTCGTCGGGGTACGCCACCAGGATGACACGCTCGGCCTCGCCCGCTTGGCGGATCGACTCCTCCAGCGACACGGAGGGGAGGCGCGCGATCTGGAGGGCGATGGCGCCCTCATCGAGGCGCGGCACGAACTCCGCGCCCAGGAACGGGATGATGACAAGGCTCGCCGCGAACACCGCCACGGCCGCGCCGAAGGTGAGGCGCCGCCAGGACATGGCCTTCCCGAGGAGAGGCACGTACGCGGTGTGGACCACCCGGAGGAACCATGTCTCCTTCTCCTCCGCCTTCAGCAGGAAGAAGGTCCCAAGGACGGGCATGAGGGTGAGCGCGAGCACGAGCGATCCGAGGAGCGCGAACACCACGGTCAGCGCCATGGGCCGGAACATCTTCCCCTCGATGCCCGTGAGCGTCAGGAGGGGCAGGTACACGAGGATGATGATCCCCACCGCGAAGACGATGGGGCGGCCCACCTCGCGGGCGGCCTCGAGCACGGTGCCGCGATCCACCGGGAGCCCCTGCTTCCGGCGGTGGCCGACCACGCGGACGATGTTCTCGACCATGACGACCGAGCCGTCGACCAGGAGCCCGAAGTCGATCGCGCCGAGCGACATCAGGTTGCCGGACACGCCCGCGGCCCGCATCCCGACGAACGCGAAGAGCATCGAGAGTGGGATTGCGGTCGCGACGATGAGGCCACCGCGGAGATTCCCGAGGGTGAGGAGCAGCACTCCGACGACGAGGAGGCCGCCTTCCAGGAGGTTCGTCTCGACCGTCCCGATCGTCCGCGCGATGAGGTCGGCCCGGTCGTAGAAGACCTCGACCGTCACCCCCTGCGGGAGGGTCGGTTCGATCTCCGCCATCCGCTCCTTCACCCGCTCCACGACGGTTCGGGAGTTCTCGCCGAGGAGCATCATGACGATGCCGGTCACGGCCTCTCCGCGCCCGTCGCGGGTGACCGCGCCCTGGCGGATCATCGGGGCGAACCGCACCTCGCCGAGGGCCCCGATCGTGATGGGCGTGCCGTCGTCGGTCGCGTCGACGACCACCGCGGCGATGTCCTCCAGGGAGCCAAGGAGCGCCTCGCCGCGCACGAGGACCTGCTCGCGGCCCTTCTGGAGGTAGCCGCCTCCCGCCGCTGCGTTGTTCTGCTCCAGGGCCTCGTACAGGTCCCCCAGCACGAGCCCGTGCGCCGCGAGGGCGTCCGGGCGGATGCTGACCTCGTAGGTGCGGAGCTGGCCGCCGAAGGAGTTGACCTCGACGACGCCCGGCACGCCCCGGAGGCGCGGTGCGATCTGCCAGTCGAGGATGTCGCGGAGCTCCATGAGGGACAGGCCCTCGCCTCGCACCTCGAACTGGTAGATCTCGCCCAAGCCCGAGGAGATCGGCCCCATCTCCGGCTCGCCGTAGCCCTCCGGGATGGCCTCCCGCGCCTCGACGAGGCGCTCCCCGATGGCCTGCCGCGCCCACCAGATGTCCGTGCCCTCCTCGAACACCACGGTGACGACGGAGAGGCCGAAGCGGGACAGCGAACGTAGCTCCACGACGTCCGGTACACCGCCCATGGCGGCCTCCACGGGCGTGGTGATGAACCGCTCGATCTCCTCGGGACCGAGCCCCGGCGAGTTCGTGAGGATCTGCACCTGCACGTTCGTGACGTCGGGGACGGCATCGATCGGGAGTGACAGGGCGCTCCGCACACCCGCCGCGATCAGGAGCACTACGCCAATCAGGACGAGCAGTCGGTCCCGGATCGCGGCGGCGATGATGCGATCGATCAGGTGCGGGCCTCCGCCGCCCAGCAGATCGTCCGCCTTCATGGGGTCAGTGGGCATGGCGTTCCCCGAGCTCGCCCTTCGCGAGCTCGCTCTTCAGGGTGAAGGCCCCTTCGACGACGATCGGCTCGCCGGGGGTCACGCCCTCGGCGAGGTGGACGTCGCTCCCGTGCCGCGAAGCGATGCGGACGGTGCGCGCCGCGAAGGTGTCGGGTGCCGACTGGACGAACACGACGCTCCGCCCCTCGAACTCCTGGACGGCCTCCGCGGGCACGACCACGAGCGCTCCGCCGTTCGCGTGGGGCGCGAGTCCGAGGTCCGCGCGCGCGAACATCCCCGGCTTCAGGCGATGGTCAGCGTTGGGGACGACGACGCGCAACTCGACCGTGCGGCTGTCCGGTTGGACGACGGCACCGACCCAGTCGACGGTCCCTTCGAAGGCGACGTCAGGCCAGGCGTCCACGCGGAAGCGCACCTCCTGGCCCTTCCCCACCTTCGCGAGGTCGCGCTCGTAGACGTCGAGCAACAGCCAGACTTCGTCCAGGTTCCCGATGTGAAAGAGCCCGGCGCCGGGCTGCACGGACTGCCCGACCCGAGCCTCGGCGGCGAGCACCTCGCCCGCGATCGGCGAGCGAACGGGAAACTGCGAGGGGTAGTGACCGGCTGAACTGGCGTCCGGGCGAACACCGAGGACCCGCAGGCGTTCCTCCGCCGCCTCGAACTCGGCTGCCGCTACCTTCAGCTCCGCGTCGGCCTCGGCGACGTCGGCCTTGGACGAGACGCCCTGCCCCTCCAGGCCCCGCAGGCGTTCGGCGCGGGCAGAGGCCACCTCACGGCGCGCATGCGACGTGTGGAAGGCCGCGACCGCCTCGCCGAGCTCTGCGGACACCACGGTCGCGAGCGTCTGACCATCCCGAACGGTTTCGCCCGTACGGACGAGGATCCGGTCGACCTGCCCCGCCGTGGCCGCGCTCACCTGCGCCTCGCGACGTGGATCGAGCGCAATCCGGGCGCTGGTCGCGAAGGAGCCGGACGACGAACGCGATGAGGCGGACTCGACCCGGAGGGCGGCGACCGTCAGCGCCTCGGGCGAGAGCTTGACGAACTCCTCGTGCTCCTCGCCGTGACCGTTCTCCTCGTGTCGTTCCTCTCCGTGCTCCCTTTCGGCGTGCTCCTGCCCCGCCTGGGCCTTCCCTGCTTCCCCTGGGCTCCCGGCGCATGCGACGGCCTGAGCGAACCAGGCGATTGTCAACGTCCTCATTCCACACCCCCGGGGATCGGCGTGTCGCTCTCGGACGCCAGGAGGTGGTCGATGCGAGCGGCGGCGGCGGCGGCCGCCCCCGTGAACAGGAGCAGGAGCGCGACGGCCGCGCCGCGCGAACGGATGTGGGACACGAGGTGACCTCGAACGGAAGGGGAGGAACATCGCGGACGTCAGGCGACGTCGCGGACCTTGGGTTCCGGATCGGGGTCAGGCGTCGGGGGGCGGCGTCGGCGGCGCGGTGGCGCGGGCGAGCGGGCGATCGTCCAGAGCGACGGGACTCGGGGCCTCGTCGGAGTGGGGGGGGCGGAGCTCCGGGGCGTCCACACTCGGAAGCGCGGAGAGCGACGCGTGGCAACCGCACACGTGCATCATGGGCGTGCAGCCGTGCTCATCGCTCGCGGCGCCGTGCTCCTCCTCGTCGAGATGGTCCTCTGCGTGGGCGAGGTGCCCGTCGTGGATGACGTGCTCCAGGTTCTCGAAGAGCTCCACGCCGCCGGGGATCAGCCCGAAGAGGACGAAGACGGCAACGAAGAGGCGGAGGAGGCGGAACACGCTTCGGGTCGGCTATGCGGCTCGGGACCGCACCGCAACCGGAGCGGCGGGCTGCTCCTGCGGCGACCGCAGCAACCGAAGGGCGTTGAACACCACGAGCAACGACGCCCCCATGTCCGCCGCGATCGCGCCCCAGAGAGACGCCACGCCCGCGAACGTCAGCACCACGAAGATCGCCTTGATCCCGAGCGCGAAGGCGGCGTTCGCGCGGATGACCCGCAGCGTCCGGCGCGAGTGGCGCACGAGCCAGGCGATCTTGGCGAGGTCGTCGCCCATCAGCGCCACGTCGGCCGTCTCGATTGCGACGTCGCTGCCGGCCGCGCCCATCGCGATGCCGAAGGACGCACGGGCGAGCGCGGGGGCGTCGTTCACGCCGTCGCCGACCATCGCCACCGCGCCGTATCGGCGTTCCAGCGCCTCGACCTCGCGGACCTTGTCGGCCGGGAGGAGCTCGGCCCGCACGTCGTCGACGCCGACTGCGCGCGCCACCGCCTCCGCCGTCGCCCGGTTGTCGCCCGTGAGCACGACGACGTGTCCGATCTCCTTCTTCAGCGCCGCGACGGCCGCCGCGGCGCCCGGCCGCACGGCATCCGCGACGGCCAGGAGCCCGCACACGTGCGTCTCGTTCCCGACGACGACGACGGTCCGCCCTGCCGAGGACAGCGCGAGGAGCCGCTCGCGGACGGCCGGTGTCTCCAGGCCGCTCTCTTCGAGCCACCGGTGCGAACCGACCCAGAACCTGCGCCCGTCGATCCATCCCTCCGCGCCCCGGCCGGCGACCGAGCGGACGTCGTTCGCGGGCACCGGGGTCACGCCCAGGCTGCGCGCATGGTCGAGGACCGCGACCGCGAGGGGGTGCTCCGAGCGGGCCTCGACGGCGGCGGCGCGTGCGAGGAGCGCGCGGTCGTCGTGCTCGGAGAGCGGGACCACCTCGACGACCCGCGGACGGCCCTCGGTGAGCGTGCCGGTCTTGTCGAACGCGAGTACGCGGAGCGACGCGGGCACCTCCACGAGCCGCCCTCCCTTGAGCAGCACGCCGTGGGTCGCGGCCGCGGTCAAGGCGGCGACGATGCTCACCGGCGTCGCGATCACCAGCGCGCACGGGCAGCCGATGACGAGGAGCACGAGCCCCCGGTAGATCCACGCGTCCCACGCCGCGCCGAGGAGGAGCGGCGGGAGCACCGCCACGGCGAGCGCGAGGCCGAAGACGACGGGCGTGTAGACGCGGGCGAAGCGGTCCACCCACTGCTCGGACTCCGAGCGCCGCGCCTGGCTGTCCGCGACCATCCGCACGATGCGCGCGAGCGTGGTGTCGGCCGACGCCTTGGTCGACACGACCTCCAGGGAGCCGCTCCCGTTGATGGTGCCGGCGAACACCTCGTCTCCCTGCTGCTTGGAGACCGGCACGCTCTCGCCCGTGATGGGCGCCTGGTTCACCTCGCTCGCCCCCGCCTCCACGCGGCCGTCGAGGGGGAAGCGTTCGCCTGGGTAGACGTGGAACAAGGTCCCGGGGGCGACCGACGCGGGCTCGACCTCCACCTCCACGCCGTCGCGTACGACCCGCGCGCGCTCGGGCGCGAGCCGCAGGAGCGCCGCGACCGACCGGCGTGCGCGGCCGACGCTCCAGGCCTCCATCGCGAGGGAGAGCGCGAACAGGAAGGAGACCGTGGCCGCCTCGAACCACTCGCCGAGCGCGAGCGCGCCCACCACCGCGACGGTCATGAGCAGGTTCATGTCCGGCCGCAGGGACCGCGCGGCGTACCAGGCCTTCGGGAGCACGATCCAGAGCCCGGCGGCGATGGCGACGGCGTAGGCGATCCCGGCAGCCCACGGGACGCTCTCCGCGACGCCCGCCCCCTCGGAGCCGACCGCGGCGGCGAGTCCGCCGAGCGCGACGTGGGTGCCGAAGCCGACGGCGGTGCCGAGCCCGCTGGCGACGACGAGCCCGTCGCGGAGCCCCCAGGCGTGCTTCTGGGGGGCGGCGGCGGCGGGAGCCTCCACCCACGGCTCCGCGCGCATCCCCGTGACGGCGACGGCGGCCGTCACGCGCTCGGCGGGGACGGCGGCGCGGACCCGCATCCGGCCGTGGAGGGCGTCGAACTCCAGTGCGTCCTCGGGCACCACGCCTCGGAGGGCGCGCCGGAGGATGCCGACCTCCTCGGCGCAGTCCATGCCGTGGATGCGGAAGTCGAGGGCCGGGGCGCCGGGTGTGGCGGGCGCCGGCGGAGGGGCGGCGCCCTTCCGGGTCGGCATGCGAACGCCGACGGTGACGGGGCGTGCCTCGGCGCCCGAGGCCGGTGCTTCCGGGGGGCAGGGGGTGCCGCAGCCGCAGCTCTCCTTCTCGGTGCTCATCGCGCCTCCTCCTGCGCGCCGACGCCTTCGGCGGCGTGGCCGATCGCGTCCTCGACGATGCAGCCGACGTGGTCGTCCACCAGGCGGTAGACCACGCGCTTCCCCTGGCGCTCCGTCTCGACGAGCCGGGCGTCACGGAGGTGGCGGAGGTGGTGCGACATCGCCGTCTGCTCGATGCCGAGGGCCTCGACGAGGTCCCCCACGGCGGTGGGGCCGCGCCGGTGCAGCCACGAGAGCACCGCGAGCCGGGCCGGATGCGCCATCGCGGCGAGCAGGTCGACGGCGCGCTCGACGGCCAGGTCGGATGGGTGGACGACGGGGGCCATCACGCGCTCGCTGCGGCGGGCCCGACGGTCCCCACGCCCGGGAGGAGGGGGCCGGTCCGAGCGGCCGAAGGCAGGAGCAGGCGATCCGAGGGCATCCGGTGACTTGGTTGAAGAATCTATCATATGAGGTATTCTTCATTCGAGCAAGGGCGGCGCCGTAAGGCGGGGCGATCCACATCCCGCTCGCCGAGATCGAGGCGACGCGCTCGGGCGGGAGTGTTTCGTTGCGTTTCACGCGCGAAACGCGACCGAAACCCGAACGGTGGCTTTGCCGGAACGGAGCCTCCCGCGAGGCTCCGCGCGCTCCGACGGACGGACGTGTACCGGGGCCCTTCAGCGCGCGCGGCGCCACGCCCATGCGGCGAGCGCCCCGAAGAGCCAGACCCAGGGCGCGCCGTGGAACGCCAGGTCCATCCAGTCCATCGCGACCATTCCGTGTGCGCCCCCGGCGACCCACCGGAGCTTCCCCACGAGGTGGGGCTCCGGGAGGAACGGCGCAAGTCCGAGGGACAACGCCGCGAGGAGGGGCGCGCCGAGCCCCACCAGCGGGCGTTGCCCCGCGCGCCCAGCGGGGAGGGGAGTCGGCATCAGCCCTTCTTTCCGAAGAGCGAGGCGAGGCTCCACCCCGAAGTTGGCGGGGGACCGGCGTTCTCACGGCACTGGCAGCGGTCCTTGCCCGGGACGTCTCCGAGCACCTGCTCCACGTGGGCACCGCAGCCGGCCCAGTCGGGCTTTCCGCACTTCTGACAGGTCACGCGACGACACATCTTGATTCTCCTCGTTCACCGCAACGTGGAGCAAGGCGCGTGCCAGGCGCTCGGGCAGGCGAGTCAGCGCCGCCGGGCCACCCGACTCGCGGGGTGTTCCCTACGACAGCGCGTAGATCAGGACCCCGACGAAGACCAGGAAGGCGCCGATCTCCGCGCCGCAGCCCGGCCGGGTCTTTCCGCGCGCCCGCTTCCGCAGCCAGTCGTCCTGGTTCATGGCTCTCGGCAGCATGGCGAAGCCGGTAACCCGGGGATCCGGGTCGGCGCGCGCGCCCATCGGATGGTTTCGCTGACGTCGGCGCGGCGATGGGGTAGTGTCGCTGCGCTACCTGGAGTGCAGCATGATGCGCCTTGAATTTCCATTGGGCCTTGCCCTCGCCTTCGCGCTCGCCTGCGCGGGCGCGCCGAAGAAGGACGCCGACGAGGAGGAGGTCGACGGTGACGGAGACGGCCTGCTCGACTCCGAGGAGGCGGAGATCGGCTCGGATCCCGCGAACGTGGACTCCGACGAGGACGGCTACGAGGATGGGGCGGAGGTCGACGGCCACACCGATCCGTTGGACGCGGACGACAAGCCGTACCAGGCGGGTTGGCAGATCGACGCGTGCCGCAATGACACGGAATCCACTGGCTCGGACGTGGGGGACGTGGTCGAGAACTTCGAGTTCGGCGACCAATTCGGGGAGCGCCTCCATCTGCACGACTTCTGCGACCAGGTGGTGCTCGTGGTGGGTGCGGGCTTCACGTGAGGCACCTGCATGGCGGAGGCCGGCGGCCTCCAAGAGCTTTACGAGCGCAATGTCGATCGCGGCTTCATCGTGATCACCGCCCTTGACGGGGACTCCACGGGTGACCTGGCGGGCTGGGCGGACGACTTCGGGCTGACCCACCCCGTCGTGGGGGATGGCGACGGCGCCTTCTTCTGGACCTTCAGCCGGTACAGCGCCTGGCCCATGGTGGTGCTCATCGACCACGGCATGGTCATCACCTCGGCGGACGAGCAAGCCGGCAGCCGTGAGGTCGAACGGCTCCTCGCGCAGTACGAGTAGGGTCGATGTCGGCGGCTCCGGGCCTCGAGTGCCCGGGGCGCGCCTGGTTGGCGGGGCGCCGATGGCGGGGGGGGAGGACGACCTCTCCCGTGGCACGGCAATTGCTTCGGGTCTCCTCCACCCCGAGGCCACATGCCTGCTTTGCTGTCGATGTTCTCACTTGCCGCGCTGATCGGTTGCTCCAACTCGCAGCCCGCCCCGACTGCCGGGGCCACCGCGGCGCCCGCCGTCGCAGCGGCCCCCGCGCCTCCGCCCAAGCCGGCTGCTCCCAAGTCGGACGCCGAGAAGACCGTGCTCGACATCGCGCTCGGCTCGGCCGACCACACCACGCTCGTGGCGGCGGTCAAGGCGACCGACCTCGCGCCCGCGCTCGGCAGCCCGGGTGGCATCTACACCGTGTTCGCGCCCACCAACGCGGCGTTCGACAAGCTGCCGGCCGGCACCCTCGACTCGCTCCTCAAGCCCGAGAAGAAGGCCGATCTGAAGAAGATCGTGCAGCACCACGCGGCGGTCCCCGTCATGACGATCAAGGATCTGAAGGACGGGCAGGTCATCGGGATGTCGGACGGCACCTCGGTCACCGTGCACCTGAAGGACGGCAAGGTGATGATCGACGATGCCAACGTGATCGCATCCGTGCAGGGGATGAACGGCGTGGTGCACGTGGTGGATGCCGTGCTGCTGCCGCCGGCGAAGTAGCGCCGGCTCGGCCACGATCGCCTCCTCCAAATGACGCAGGGCCGGATCGCACGCGGGTTGTGCCAGCTTCCGCTCGGCACCCCCGGGCCGCCGGCACCTCCCCCTCGGCGGATCCCGGTGTCGCCGGCGCCCCCTCTCGACCTCATCGCGAGCTGCCGTAGTTACCGCGTCCTTACGCTGCCCTGGCTTCCTGGTGGCTGCGGTTTATTCCCATCTTGTCTACCAGGATGTTGGAATGACGCATCGTCGCCGAGGCAACGCCCTCGTCTCCACGCTCCTCCTGGTGACGCTCGCGGGCTTCGCCGCCCTCGTGGTCGACATCGGGTACGGACGCACCGTCCACTATCAGCTCGAGGCCGCGGCGGACGCCGCCGTCCACGCCGCCGCCCCGTTCCTCGACGGGACGGAGGCCGGCGTGGCGAGCGCACGTGCCAGCGCGTTTGCCGTGGCAGCCGCCAACCAGGCGAACGGCAGCCCCGTGGCGCTCGCGGAGGCGGACGTGGTCACCGGCATCTGGAGCGGTGGGTCGTTCACGCCGAGCACCTCCGCGGAGGTCGTGAACGCCGTCAAGGTGACCGCCCGCGCGAACCTCTCGGCCTTCTTCGGCCAGGTCGCGTTCGGCGTCGAGGAGATCAACCCGAGCGCGTCCGCCATCGCCGTGATGCCGGCCACGGACATGCCGGGCTCGGTCGATTGTTTCCTGCCGTTCGCCGTCCCGCTCTGCGCCTTGCAAGCCCACCCCGCGGGGACGTTGGCGAGCATCGACTTCCAATTCAGCGTCGCGGGGGTGGACAACTCGGCGTGGGGCACGCTGGTCGCCAACCCGTCCTCCATCGAGATCCGGGGCTTCCTCAACAACTGCGAGGCGCAGGGCGCGGCCCGCGTCGGGGACTCCGTGAACGTGAACAACGGCGAGGTCTCGTCGGGCCTGCAGGAGATCGCCAACGTGATCGAGGGCTCCGCGACGCGTTGGGATCCCGCGACGCTCGGAACGCAGCCCGACCGCATGACGCAGAGCGCGGTGAGCGCGAGCGGCTACGGGGGGACGCTCGAGGGGCCGATCCTCGTGTTCGACCAAGGCAACGTCGCCTGTGACAGCATCAGCTACGTGCAGGGCTACCCGCTCGTCGGCTTCGCCTGGGGCGTCGTGTACGACGTGCGGGCGGCTGGCGGCGCCAAGACCATCAAGCTCCGGATCAACAACAACGTCGCGATGGACTACGGCACGTCGGGCGGGGGCGCGGTCGACGCCGGCGTGATCTACCAGCCCGCTGCGATGGTGGTGCAATGAGCCCGCGCCGCTGCCAGACGCGCCCGGTGTCCCGTCGGCGTGGCTCCTACGCGATCGAGTTCGCGTTCGTGCTGCCGATCTTCGTCGCCCTCGGCGGGGGCGTACTGGATTGGGGCTGGTACTTCTCGCAGGAATACAAGGTGCAGACCGCGGCCAAGGTCTGCGCGCGCACGGGCGTGGCCACGGATCAGGCCGAGGATCCCGAGGGCACCGCCGAGGCCGCGGGCAGCGCCGCCCTGACCGAGCAGGGGATCAGCGGGACCACCGCCACGTTGGTCGCGACCCCCGTGGGCGCCACGCCGGAAGAGATGCTCACGTGCGATGTGACGGTGCCGTTCACCGCGCTCGTCGGCCTGGTGCCGACGCTCCCCTCGCTCCGCGCGGTCGTCACCATGCGCATGGAGGATCAACCATGAGCGCGCCACCGCTCCCTCCGAGGCGTCGCGCCCGGCGCGGTTCGCAGGCCATCGAGTTCGCGCTGGTCACGCCCGTCTTCCTGGCGTTGATCACGGGGGTGATGGACTACTCGTACTACTTCTCGCGGGACGCGAGCTTCCGGCACGTCGTCCACCGCGCCGCCCGCGTCGCGGCGTCCACGAGCCTCGAGGACGATCCGGAGGCCGCCTTTGCCACCGCGCTGGCGGACGGCCTCACCAGCGGCGGCTTCAGCAGCGGGTCCGTCGACGCCAGCGCCACCGTGGTCGGCACCGCCGGCGAGCGGTTCCTCGAGGTCGCGGCGACCCTCCCGTGGGGCGGCCTCACCGGGCTCATCCCGCAGCCCTCCGCCCTCGAGACCCGGATCCGCCCCCGGCTGGAAGACCAGGAGTTCTTCGACACCGGCGGCTGACCCGCGTCGTCCGGCGCGAGCGCGCCCACCCCCAGGCCGCGATAGACGGGCCCATGGCGCATGACCCCGCGACGCTCCGGGCCAATCGTTTCGTGGACAGCGACCACCCGGCGGTGATCGCGTTCGCCAGGGAGCACGGAGCGGGGCTCCCGCCGCGGGAGGCCGCCGTGGCGCTGTTCTACGCCGTGCGCGAGCGCCTGCGCTACAACCCGTGGCGGGTCCGGTACACCGCCGAGGACTACACCGCGAGCAGCGTCGTGTTGCGCGATCCGGCGGACGGCGGCCACTGCATCGACAAGGCCTTGCTCCTCGCCGGCGCGGCCCGCGCGCTCGGCATCCCCAGCCGCCTGCACTTCGCGACGGTGCGCAACCACATCGGCACCGCGAAGCTCGAGGCGAAGCTCGGCACCGACCTGCTCGTCTACCACGGCTACACCGAGCTGTTCCTCGGCGCCCGGTGGGTGGCGGCCACGCCGGCCTTCAACCGCGAGCTCTGCGAGAAGCTCGGGGTCGAGCCGCTCGAGTTCGACGGCGTGGAGGACGCGGTCTTCCAGCCCTACGATCGCGTGGCAGGGCGCTTCATGGAGTACGTCGAGGACCACGGCAGCCATGTGGACGTGCCGCTCGACGCGATGCTCGCCGCGTGGCGGGTGCACTACGGCCGGTTCGTCGACCGCGGGAGCTGGCCGACGCCGTAGAGCCGCCCGTCGGCCAGCGCACGCGCGCCGCGCCCCCTGTGATACAGCGCCCCACGATGCGCCTTGTCTCCTGCTCGCTCGGATCCCTCCTGCTCTGCCTCGTCGGGTGCGCGACCGACCAGACGACGGTGACCCCCCCCGTTCCCACCGGCCCCGAGCCCGCCTGGCCGACGGTCATCGCCGAAGAGGCGCCGCCGCCCGGCTACAGTTGGCAGACCCTGCGGCGGAAGACGGTCCACGCGCGCCTGCTCGTGCCCGACGACGCCCATGTGACCGAGAGCGACGACGACGCCGAGGCCCCGTTCGTCCGCATCGAGCACCGCGCCGTGACCGCCGATGTCTCCTACAGCCCGGGCTCCGCCTGGTCGGTGCTCGGCGCCACGACCACGCCCGCGCGCGTCGGCGGCGTCGACGTGGATCAGGTCCGCATCACCACCGACAATGTCACGTGGCAGACCTCGCTCCCCGACGGCGGCGTGCGTGTGTCCGGCTACGCCCGCGGCGCCCGGTGTGTCGTCGAGCTGGGGCCGTTCGACCGTGGCTTCATCGACGAGGCCTTCACGATCTGCGCGAGCCTCCGCCTGCCGCCCGTGGGGCCGTGGGGGCCCGCCGTGGCGAAGCCGAGCGGAACGGCGGTGCCGACGGGTGCGTGGGTGGAGCCCTCCCGCGCGGAGATGGTGGGCGACTCGCTTCTCGGCCCCTACGCGCCGCGGATCTACACCGGCTGGTTCGGGCTCGCCCACACCAACTGCCCCGCGGACTTCGCCACGCTCGGCGCCGCCGGGGAAGGGGAGGTCGAGGTCGCCGTCACCCGCCACGACTCCGCGTCAGGGCCGGCGTACGCGCGGCAGGCACGGTCGGCGCGGGACGGCGTGGCCTTCGCGAGCGGTGCACGCGTGGTGGCGCCCCGGGGAGACGGGTGTTGCGTCGTGGAGCTCTTTCCGTTCCTCGCCGCGCCGTCTTCCGCCGAGATCGACTACGCCGTTGCGTTGTGCGACACGACGGGGAGCGGCTGATCGGGGAGCGGCTGGGTGGGGAGGCCTATCGGGGAGCGGCAGGCCGAGGACGCCGAGCGGGGAGGCCGAGCGCTTCGGCCTCCCCTGGCGCTGAGCCGCGCGGGCTACGGCAGCGTGAACGTCAGGCGGAACCAGCTCGTCGCGTCCACGACGTAGGCGCCACCGGTGTAGTCGTACGGGCGGCAGGACCCGAACGTCAGGTCGTCCCACACCCACTCCGAGCTGCCGGCGTTGAGGGTGGAGAGGCTCGCCGGGGAGCCCCAGCCGTTCGGGCAGACCACCGGCGTGGTCCAGGTGGAGTCGTCGTAGGCGACGTCGGTCCAGGCGCCCATCGGGGCGTTGTCGCTGACCTTCCAGGCGCTGTCGCCCGTGACCCAGGTCTCCAGCCCGTCCACGCTCACGGACATGTTGAGGCCGGCGAGGGAACGCGCGATGTCGTCGACGCGCACCGCGATGGTGTGGGTGCCCGAGGACAGCGTCAGGCTCTGGAAGCTCTCGAGGCTCCAGCCCAGGTGGTGCCCGTCGTCGGCGAGCGCGACGCCGTCGATGTAGAGCTCGGTGACGATGTCGTCCGCGGAGTAGACCAGCTCGACGGCGTAGTCGGTGGACAGGCAGGGGGGCTCGTCGCCGGTGAGGTCGACGAAGCGGTCGTACAGGCGGTCGCAGGCGGTCTCGGAGGCGTTGGGGTCGGCGTCACAGTCGGTCGCCTCGCAATAGGCCACGCAGATACCGCCCGCGGCGCCGCTGTAGTCGTCGCAGACGGACTCGACGGCCGGTGTCTCCCCGTCGGGGGTGCCGGCGAGGGCGGGGAGGGCGATTAGAAATAGCACGTTCATGGGAGGACTCCGGGAGGCGCACCTCACCCACCCCGTCGGGCGGGCGGGCCTGGTGTCGGTTGGGTTGGATCCGGCGGGGGGCCGGGCGATCCATCGGTTGGATCGTGCCTGTATCGTAGCGTTCGGGGTGCGCGGCCACACCCCTCACGGATCTCACACCCTTCCGGGTGCGAGCAACCGGGTCACAGCAGCTCGGGCCTGGTGCTCGTCGTGGTGGTCGCGTTCTTCGTGCCCGAGCCGTTGCCGAAGACCGCGGCGAGCGGCGGCGGCGCGAGGAATCCGCCGTCGTCGTCTCCGCAGGAGGACCGCTCCCCGCCGAGCAGGACCGCGAAGCTCGTGGCCGGCATGGACGCGACGTCGTCGACGCCCACGCCGGAGAGGCCGAGGTCCCCCTCGCCGTCGCGCGTGACCGTGCTGAAGAACCGGCCCGACGCCAGGGTGTCCTGGGTGCCGTGCCCATCGGCCGCGCCAAGCAGGTTCACCCGGCCACTGAGCGCGGCGTGGAGCGGATCCCCGGAGAAGCTCACATCGTTGGCGAACACGACGGTCACGTCGGCGTCGTCGAAGGTGACGACGCTCTCCGCCGCGATCAGCTCCGCACCGTCCGCGTCGAGCAGCGCCAAACTGACATCGACCTCGCCCGCGACGAAAGCGGTGTCCCACCGATATTGGGTGACGGACAGGCCGTAGCTGCCCGTCTCGTCCTCCACGAGCGTGACACACGTGCCCTCCGCGCAGAGCGGGGAGGAGAGGTCGGCCAACGTGACGCTGCCGCCGTCGATGGTCATCGTGCTGCCGTCGATGACGAGGCGGAAGAGGGGGTTGTCGCTCAAGCTGGAGAGGCTCTCGTCAAGAAGCTCGTCCCACTCCGCGGTGAGCATGTCCGGCCGCTTGCGGCGCTGGTAGCTGTTCGCGGGGATGGTGATCGTCTCGCCGTTGGTGAGCTCCACCTCGGCGTGGGTGGGCGCCGTGTCGAGGGTCCAGCCCTCGGAGACCACGGCGAGCTGCGCGGAGCGCACGGTCTGGACCCGAGCGCCTTCACGCCCGTAGAGGAGGCCCAGCGTCGTGAGCGGATCCGCGTCCGCGGCGAGCGTGGCGACGCCGTCGCCGCCGTCGATCCAGGGGAGGCCGAGCGAGGACTTCAGCGACTCGGTCGGCCCGTCCTCGGCCCGCACCTTGACCTTCAGGTCCACGGGACCGTCGTGCTCGAGGGCGAGGTCCGCCTCCCACACCGTGCCGATCGTGTCCCAGCCCACCTCGGCCGTCGTGACCTTCTGTCCGTTGTAGAGGCAGATGCCGGTGTCCGCGTTCAGGTCGCACGGCGTCACGCGGAGGGCGGCGTAGGCCACGTCGTACGCGTCGGCGCCCGCGAGGTCGATGGCCACGTCGTACCCGCTCGACGCCGCGAACACGTCCGCGGCGAGGAGCTCGATGTCCCGGGCCTCGGTGACGGTACAGCCGAGGCGCGAGGTGCAGCCGCTCGTGTCGGTGGACGGGTCCGCCTTCAAGGTCACCGACCCGTCGGCGGCGAGGGTGCCGGAGAACGACATCAGCGAGGCGCTGGCGCCGTCGTAGAGGGTGAGGGCGAGCTCCGCGTTCCCGGCCGGGAGCGCGGGGAGCGTGGCGGCGCCGTGGAGCCAGGCGTCGAACTCGGTGAGCGTGAGGGTCTCCCGGCCGCCATCGGACGACACGTCCGCGGTCACGCTCGCGACCGTGCCGGGCGCGGCTTCGCCCACGACCACGGAGACCCGCTGCCCAGCCCGGCCGCCGCGGTCGCCCCGGATGTGGCCGGAGGCGAAGAGGTCCGTGAACGCGAAGGCGGGCGCGGACACGGCGGAGGAGCCCGCCAGGAGGAGAAGGAGGGGGGCGATGCGACGGTTCATGGGCCACTTGGGGAAGGGAGCACACCGTACCGGGGGCGCGACGGCACCGGACCTCTCAGCTGTCTCTCAGCGGTCACGGACAGACGAGGTCCTCGCCGAGCGGCGCGTGGTGGTAGGCTCCCGACGTGCGCGCCTTCGTCCGCCTCCGCCTGCCAGACGGCGCCACCGTGGAGCTCGGCCACGGCGACCTCGTCGGCCGCCTCTGGTCCGCCGCCGCCCAGATCGCCGACGCGCGGGTGTCGGAAGCCCACGCGATGGTGAGCCTGCGCGGCCAGGAGCTCATGCTGCTCGCGCTGCGCGGTCGCTTCGCGGTGGACGGCAAGAGCCGCGGCGCCCTGCCGCTGGCGACGGGCCAACGCATCGCCCTCGCGGAGGGCCTCGAGCTCGTCGTCGAGGAGGTGGTGCTGCCGGCGGCCGTGTTCGCCATCGAGGGGGACGGCCTGCCGCGCGTCGTCGTGACCGGGGTGTGCAGCCTCCTGACCCGGCCCCGCCCGGAGCTGGTCCCGCGCCTCGTGCCGGACGCGCCGGCGTGGGTGTGGGGAGACGGCGAGGAGTGGCGCCTCTCCATCGGCGGCGTCGCGCGCGCGGTCAAGCCCGGGGACACCTGGGAGCTGGACGGGCGCACGTTCCGCGCCGCGGCGATGTCGCTGGACGAGACCGGGCGCACGGCCACCCGCCTCGACGGCGGCGTGTCGCGGCCGCTGCGCGTCGTCGCGAGCTTCGAGACGGTCCACGTCCATCCCCGCGGCGGCGAGCCCCTGGTGTTGAGCGGGCTGGCGGCGCGCCTCGTGAGCGAGGTGGTGGCCTTCGGTCGGCCGGTCCCGTGGGAGGTGCTCGCGCGGGAGCTCTGGCGCGACGAGGACGACCCGCACCTGCTCCGGCACAAGCTCGACGTGAACCTGTCTCGCCTGCGCGCGCGCTTGCGGGAGGGCGGGGTGCGCCCCGACGTGGTCCGCTCGGACGGATTCGGGCACGTGGAGCTGTTCCTGCGCGACGGCGACGAGGTCGAGGACCGCACGTGAACGCCGACGAGACGGTGCCCTTCGCGAGCGACCCCGGCGACGTGCCGAGCGACGGCGATGCCAGCGGCGGCGATGCCAGCGGCGGCGCCGCGAGCGGAGCGGCCGTGGGCACGCGCTACGCGCGGGAGGGGCTCCTGGGCCTGGGTGGCATGGGCCGGGTGTACGCCGCGCGGGATGCCCGCCTCCAGCGGCAGGTCGCCCTGAAGGTCGCCGCGACCCCCGAGTTGGCCGGGCGGCTGGCGTGCGAGGCCCGGATCACCGCGCAGCTCGAGCACCCCGGCATCGTGGCGGTCTACGACGCCGGCGTGACCGACGGGCAGGCCTGGTACGCGATGCGCCTCATCCGCGGTCGCACGTTGCGGGAGCGGATCGCCGCGTGTCCGGACCTGCCGGCGCGCCTCGCGCTCGTCCCGCACCTGCACGCGGCCTGCCAGGCCGTCGCCTACGCGCACGCCATGGGGATCGTGCACCGGGATCTGAAGCCCTCGAACATCATGGTCGGCGAGTTCGGCGAGACCCAGGTGGCGGACTGGGGGCTCGCGCGCCCCACCGACGCGGCGCTTTCGGACTGGAAGCGGATCGTGCCCGACGGTGGCGGCGGGGTGGCGGGGACCCCCCGCTACATGAGCCCCGAGCAGGCGCGCGGCGACGTGGCGAGCCCCGCGTCGGACGTGTACGGCCTGGGTGGGGCGCTCTACGAGCTGCTCGGCGGGCGTCCACCCCCCGACCCCGCGCCCGGGGAACGGTCGGGGGCGCCGCCCCTCGCGGACGACCTCCCCGTCGAGGTCCCGCGGGAGCTCGTGGCCATCGCCCGCCGCTGCCTCCAGGCGGATCCCGGCGCGCGCTATCCCTCCGCCGTCGAGCTGGCCGAGGATCTCGGCCGCTGGCTCTCCGGACGGCGGGTCGAAGCCCACGACTACCAGCCCATCGAGCTCCTCTCCAGGCTGGTGAAGGCCTGGCGCGCGCCGCTCGCCGTGGGGGGCGCCGCGCTCGTCGTGCTCGCGGTGGTCGTGGGGGTCGCGCTGCACCGCACCGCCCGGGAGCGCGCCGCCGCCGACGCGAACCTTGCCCTGGCGCTCACCCAGCAGGCGCGTACGGCCCTCGCGGAGGACCGCATCCCGGAGGCGCACGTGCTCGCGGCGCACGCGCTGCGCCTCGGCCCGTCCCCGGAGGCGCGCGGCGTGATCGCGGGCACGCCCCACACCAGCGCCACCCTCGTCACGCGCACCCCGCTGCCCGCGATCTGCCGCCACACCGGGGTCGTCGCCCCCGACGCCAGCGCGATGGCCTGCCACGGCGAGGGCCGGCTCGAGATCTGGGGACTCGAGCCCCTCGTCCTCCGCGCGTCGCTCGCGATGCACGCCGTCGAGCGCCCGGCGTGGGTGGGCGACCGGCTCCTCGTCGCCACCACCGACGCGCTCGCCTGGGTCGAGGGCGGCGAGGTCGCGGGCACCGTCGACCGTGGAGGCTGGCCGCTCGCGTCCGACACGGGGGCGTTCGTGCTGCGCGGAGCCTCCGGGCGCGCGCTGAAGCCCGGCCAGGCCCCGGTCGCCTTCGAGACGTGCGCGGCGACCCGCGCCACCACCCTCGTCGCGGACGGAGAGCTCCTCGTGGGCTGCGACGACGGGCAGCTCCGCGCCTACGGCGAAGACGGCGTCCTGCGGCGGGTGGTGCCGCTCGGCGAGCGGCCCCCGTGGTCGGTGGCCACGCCGGGCGCGGACGGCCTCCTCGTGGGGCACCAGGACGGGACGGTGCAGATCCTCTCGTTGCTCGACGGCCGCTGGGGCGCGCCGCTCCGCGGGCTCTCGGGGGCCGTCCGCGCCTTGTTGCCCGTCCCCGGCACCGCGCTCGTCCTCGCGCTCGGGGAGCGGGGGGGGCCGCGGATCTGGAACACGGTGGTCGGCGCCTGGGCGGGTGCGCTCCCGGCGGGCGCGAGCCGGCTGGCACCCGGGGGCGCGGACGGCGAGGTGCTGCTCCTCGGCGAGGCGCTCGAACGCTGGCGCCTCGCGCCGACTCCCAGGCCCGCGACGCTCCAGTTCGACGCGGGCATCTCGCAGGTCACGGTCTCCCCCGCCGGCGACGCGCTCGCCGTCGCGCTCGGCACCGGCGACGTGGTGGAGCGGCGCCTCGCGGACGGGCGCGAGCTGCGGCGGTGGCGGTGGGGGGGCGAGGTCGCCAAGTGCGTGGCGTACGCGCGCAACGACGGGCTCGTCGCCTCGGCGATGGGGGCGCCGGGCCAACGGCTCGGCCCGGACGGAGAGGTGCGACCCCTGGAGGCACCGGACACGCTGCGCCGCGCCGGGCGGCTGTCCGACGGGCGCGTCTGGGCGCTGCCCTACGGGGATGCGGCGTTGCTCGTCGAGCCCGACGGTGGCACCACCGTCCAGCCGATCGGCCCGGCGCCCTTCGACGGATCCAGCAGCCCCGACGGCGGCACCGCCGTGCTCCTCGACACGCGCGGCGGCGTCTGGCTCCTCGAGGGCTCGGCCTGGCGCGAGGTGCGGCGGGTCCCCGACGCGACCGCCGTCGACGTGGGCGACGGCGGCGCCCCCATCGTCGTCGCACGGCGGCGGGAGGTCTGCGTGGACGAGGCCTGCGTGGACGTGGGGGACGACATCGTGGACGTCGCCCTGTTCGGGGAGCACGTAGCGGTCACGACGCTGACGGGCGGCGTGCGGCTGCTCTACGCGCGGACGGGCGCGACGCTGGCCGTGCTCCGCGGGCACACCGGGCGGGTCAGCTCGGTCGAGTTCGGGCCCGACGGCCGTTGGCTCGTGAGCGCGAGCTGGGACGGCACCGCCCGCGTCTGGGACCTCGCGGGGCTCGACACCCCGGCCGAGGTGCTCGTCACCAGCGCCGCCGAGCGTTGGGGGCTCTCGCTGGAGGCGGCGCTCGGCGGGGGGTGAGGGGCGCTCGCACCCGCGCCCGCCGGTGCCTACGTTTCCCTCATGGGGCGCCTCCACACGGCTGCGCGCGTAGTCGGGATCGCGCTCGCGGGGGTGGTGGTGACGACCACCGTGCTGCCGTTCGTGGGCGCGACCGCCTGGTGGGTGCGCATCTTCGACTTCCCCCGCCTCCAGATCGCGGCGGTGGGCGTCGGCACGCTCGCCCTGGCCGCCCTCGGCTTCGAGCGGCGGGATCGCCCGTGGCTCGTCGGGGTGGGGGCCTGCGTCGCGTGGCAGAGCGGCGCCGTCCTGCCGTTCACGCCGCTGGGCCCTCGGGAGGTCGAGCCCGCGCGCGAGGGCGCCCCGCGCCTCCGGCTCCTCGTGTCCAACGTGTTCCAGGACAACCGGGACGCCGGGTTGCTCCTCGAGGCGGTGGCGGAGAGTGACCCCGACATCTTCCTCGCCATGGAGACGGACGCGTGGTGGGCGGACGCCCTCTCTCCGCTCCACGCGGAGTACCCGCATCGCCTCTCCGCGCCGCTGCCGAACACCTACGGGATGATCCTCTACTCGCGCCTGCCGCTCGAGGCCGCCTCGGTGCAGTACCTCGTGGAGTCCGACGTCCCCTCCGTGCACGCGACCCTCCGCATCGACGGGTCCCCCATCCGGCTCCACGGGCTGCACCCGCGGCCGCCGGGGCCCCAGGGCCAACCTTCGGGCCCACGCGACGCCGAGTTGGTCGTCGTGGGCGCCCTGGTGCGCGAGGAGAAGCTCCCTGCCATCGTCATCGGAGACCTCAACGACGTGGCGTGGTCCGCCACCACCAGGCTCTTCCGGAAGGTGAGCGGGACATTGGATCCGCGCCTGGGGCGTGGCATGTTCAACAGCTTCGACGCAAACAACCCGGTGCTCCGTTTCCCGTTGGACCACGTGTTCCACACCCCCGACTTCCGCCTCTCCTCGCTACGCCTCCTGCCCTACGTCGGCTCCGACCACTTCCCCGTGCTGGCAGAGCTCTCGTACGAGCCCGCGGCCGCGCCGGAGCAGCCACACCCGCTGCCGGAGCCGGAGGACGTCGAGGAGGCGGAGGAGAAGATCGAGGCGGGGTTCGAGGAGGCGCGGTAGCGGGGGCGCCCTGGCGCGGTAGCGGGGGCGCCCTGGCGCGGTAGAGCGCAAGCCGCCCGCCCCACTGTGTGCTATCGCACATCCGAACTGCGGCAGCTAGCCCAGGCGCGACCTCGGGTGTGGGCGAACGTGGCGTTGGAGGCGGATCCGGTCGTTGGCACGTCGCGTGCAATCGGCCCGCTCCCACCGCGAGGCACCTGCATGAAGAACCTGGTCATCCTCGGCGCCGGCACCGCCGGCACCATGATGGCGGCCCGCCTGTCCCGGGAGCTCGCCCCCGACGGCTGGCGGATCACCCTGGTCGACCGCGACGACGACCACGTCTACCAACCCGGGCTCCTGTTCGTGCCGTTCGGGATGTACGCCGCCGACGACATCGTCCGCCGCCGCCGCCGCTACTGTCCCGCGGGGGTCACGCTCGACCTCGCCGGCCTCGACCGCGTCGAGCCCGACACCCGCACGGTGCGCCTCGCCGACGGCCGGTCGCTCTCCTACGACGTGCTGATCGTCGCCACCGGCACCGAGGTCGACCCCGCGGCCACCGAGGGCCTCACCGGCCACGGCTGGCGCCAGACGGCGTCCGACTTCTACACCCTCGACGGTGCGAAGGCGCTGGCGAAGGCGCTCGACGGCTTCACCGGGGGGCGGCTCCTCCTCAACGTCGTGGAGATGCCGATCAAGTGCCCGGTGGCGCCGCTGGAGTTCCTCTTCCTCGCGGATGCGTACTTCACCGAGCGGAAAATCCGCGACCGGGTCGAGATCGTCTACGCCACGCCGCTCGACGGCGCGTTCACCAAGCCGCGGGCCTCGCAGGCGCTGGGTGGGATGCTCACCGAGCGCAAGATCGCCGTCGAGGCGGATTTCGCCGCGGCGAAGGTGGACGGCGAGGCGCGGAAGCTCGTCGGCTTCGACGGCCGCGAGCTCGACTACGACCTGCTCGTCACCATCCCCTTGCACAAGGGGAGCGACGCCATCGCCCGCTCCGGGATGGGGGACACCGCCGGGTTCGTCCCCACGCACAAGCACACGCTCCAGACGCTCGCCCACCCCGAGGTCTTCGCGTTGGGAGACTGCACCAACCTGCCCGCATCCAAGGCGGGGGCGGTGGCGCACTTCCAATCGGAGGTGCTGGTAGAGAACGTGCTCCGCTTCATCGCGCAGAGGGAGCTCCTTCCCGCCTTCGACGGGCACGCCAACTGCTTCATCGAGACTGGCCACGGCAAGGCGATGTTGATCGACTTCAACTACGACACCGAGCCGCTCCCCGGCCGCTTCCCCCTGCCCGGGGTCGGGCCGTTCACGCTGCTCGAAGAATCCTATGTGAACCACTGGGGCAAGCTCGGCTTCCGGTGGGTGTACTGGAACCTGCTCCTCCGCGGGGAGGATCTGCCGCTCGACCACCGCATGGCGATGGCGGGGAAGTGGAGTTGACGATGACACACGAACAGACGCCCCTCACCATCGAGGATCGGCTCGACCGCATCGCCACCGACCTCGCCTACGTCGCCGAGCGCCAGCGCCGGATGGAGGAGCTGGTCGACGAGATGATGCCCATCGCGAAGCAGGCGATGGGCGTGGCCGCCGAGCGGCTCGCGGCGATGGAGACCCAGGGCTACTTCCGCTTCGGCCGCGCCGCGATGACCGTCGCCGACCGCGTGGTGGAGCGCTACGACCAGGAGGAGCTCGATGCCTTCGCGGCGAACGTGAGCACACTGCTCGACACGGTCCGCGCGCTCACCCAGCCCGAGGTCCTGGCGCTCGCGAGCGAGGCCGGCGAGGTGGTGCAGAACCGCGATCGGCTCGAGCCGCTCGGCGTGTTCGGCATGGTCCGCGCCGCGGGCGACCAGGACGTGCAACGTGGCATGGCGACGATGATGGAGCTCCTCCGCCACGTCGGCCGCGCCGCCGACCGCATGGCCAATAGCCCCCGGCCCGCCTCGAAGGCCACCCCGGCTGCCCCGAAGGCCGCTCCCCGGACCGTGGCCCGCCCCGCCGCGGAGCCCGCGCCGGTTCCCGCGAAGCGCGCCATCCCTGGCACGGGCAGCTCTGGCAAGTTCGCGAAGCCTGGCGCCTCGTGCAAGCCGACCGCCCCCGGCGCCGCCGCGGCGACCCTCGACGGGGTTGGCTACACCAACGACGGGTTCCTCTCCGATCCGACCCAGTGGACGCGCGAGCTGGCCGAGGCGATGGCCGCCACGTCGGGCATCCAACTCGAAGAGGCCCGTTGGAAGCTGATCGGCTTCGCGCGCCAGGAGTGGCAGGAGACGGGTGTGTCGCCCAACATCCGCCGCCTCACCGCCGGCACCGGGATGGCCACCAGGGACATCTACGCGCTCTTCACGAAGGCGCCCGGCAAGACCATCGCCCGCCTCGCCGGCATCCCCAAGCCGGCCGGCTGCATCTGACGCCCATCGGAGGACCTCATGGACACGCCCGACCGCAAGATCGCCATCATCTGCTCCCACGGGGGCCTCGACGAGGTCTACCCGGCCCTCATCCTGGCCAACGCCGCCCGCCAGTCCGGCATCGACTGCTTCGTGTTCTTCACGTTCTGGGGCCTCGACGCCATCACCGAGAGCAAGGTCGACCACCTGCACGTCAACATGGCAGGCAACCCGACGAGCCCCCTGCCGACGATGATCGCGGGGCTGCCGGGCATGGAGAGCGTCGCGGCGTCGATGATGAAGCGGAAGATGGAGGAGCTCGACCTGCCCGGGGCGCGCGAATTCATCCAGATCCTCGACGACTCGGGCGCCGAGCTGTACGCGTGCGAGCTCGCGATGAAGATGTTCGGCCGCACGAAGGCGGATCTCCTGCCCCAGGTGCGCGACGTGATCACCGCGGGCGACTTCTACGACCTGGCCGACGGGGCGCAGATCATCTTCACGTGAGGGCGTGGAGGGCGTCGAACCGGATCAGTCGAGAACGCCTCGGAGCCCCTCGGCACGGAGCCAGGGTTGGCGGAGCCACACGTTCGTCGCGCCGGGCGTGTCGAGTGGCTCGCTGAACCGGTATCCCTGCACGTGGGTGGCGCCCATCCGCGCGAGCCATGCCAACTGGTCGTCCGTCTCGACGCCTTCGGCGATCGTCTCGGCGCCCAGGCGCTCCGCGAGCTCCAGGATGAGGCGCGTCACCGCGGTGCCTCGCGGATCCAGGCCGATGCTCGCGACAAAGGTGCGATCCACCTTGATCACGTCGAATGGGAGCCCGGCCAGGTTTGCGAGGTTGGAGTAGCCCGTCCCGAAGTCGTCGATGGCGACCCGGACTCCCCCGGCGCGCATCTCGGCGAGCAGGGCACCGGCCAGCGCGCGGTGTTCGACGAGCGTGCTCTCGGTGACCTCCAGCTCGAGGCGGCCCGGCGCCACGCCGTGCGCGCCGAGCCGCTCCTGCACCCACTCGCCGAGCGTCGCGTCATCCCGGAGCTGACACGCCGACAGGTTGACCGCGATCCGTGGCGGCGCGAGCGTCGGATGCAGGCGTTGCCATGAGGCCAGCTGGCGGATGGCGAGATCGAGCACGTGCCGACCGAGGGGGACGATACTACCCGTCGCCTCGGCGATCGGGATGAACACGGCGGGCGACACGGCGCCGTGCCGCGGGTGGCACCACCGCGCGAGGGCCTCCATGGCGACGACGCGGCCGGTCGCGATCTCGACCTGCGGTTGCCACAGCACCTGCAGACAACCCCCGGCGACGCAATCGCCGAGATCCTCCCCCAACTGACTCCGGAGCCGCGCGATGTGACAGGTTGATGACTGGAGGTTGGCACCCCGATTCGGCCCGGTGGTCCGCTCCGAACGTGACAGGCCCTCGGGCGGAGGGCCTGTCACGTTGGATGCCAGGAGGGAGAGGCCGGACGTGGCGAGCCGGCCCAGCCGACCCGCGACCGCGCCGAGGAACGGCCAGCTTTGGTTTCGCCGGAATCGCCCCGATCTCGCCACGTCCCCCTCCCAAGCGCCTTGTCAAGGTCCAGGGCGCCAGAACGCCCGC
Organism: Pseudomonadota bacterium; assembly: GCA_030684355.1. Taxonomy (GTDB): domain Bacteria; phylum Myxococcota_A; class UBA796; order UBA796; family SXON01; genus CAJBVW01. Next base: position 141,273 of record JAUXTN010000238.1, on the reverse strand, counting down.
TCGGTGCTACCCGAGATTGCGGGTGATTTCCTTCGCCGCGCGGGCCGCGTCGAGGAAGATCAGCCCCAGCTTCGCGCTCTTCGCCGCCAGGATCGCCAGCACCGCGTCGGGCCCGCAACGGGCGAGGATGAGGTATCCGGCGTCACCGCGCACCATGACGAGCTCGAAGCTCCCACGGCGGAGCTCGGAGACGATGCGCTCGCCGATGCCGAGCAGGGCGGCGCTCATCGCCGCGACGGCGTCGTCGTCGATGTCGGCGGGCAGGGCGCTCGCGATGACGAGGCCGTCGTTGTCGATGACCGCGGACGCCTCGACGTCGGGGGTGGTGTTGGACAGGGTCTTGATGAGCTTGGTGATGTTGTCGGCGCGTGACATTTGGGTACCTCTACGGGTGGCTCGGAGTGGGGCGGATCAGGTGGCGCGTTGGATGCAAGTCTCGAGGAGCTTGCGGCTCATGCCGGTGAACTTGGTCAGGCGCGACAGGCGCTCTTCGCTGTACGCGAGGTTGATGACCAGGAGGTCCAGGTCGAGGACCTTCATGTAGCTGGCGGTCAAGGCGGTGGCCTGGGCGGGGTCGGCGAAGGCCCCACGGATCGTGAGCATCCCCGCGGTGCGGAGGAAGCTCATCACCGCCTCGACGAAGTAGGGATCGAGCCCTACGCGTACGTGGGTGTGGCCGACGCGCATGCGGTTCTGGAAGTAGGTCTCGCCGTAGTCACCCGCGAAGAGCTCGCCGAGATAGCGCTTGTGCGTGGTCTTGAGCGCATCGATGCGCCCCACGAGCAGCTTCGCGGTCTCCGGATAGCGGTCGAGGATCTCGTAGAACTCGTCGGTGATCTTGCCGCCGTGCTCGGCGAACACCGGGCCGAGGCTGGCCAGGTTTGCGATGTCCGTGTCACCGAAGTCGAGGAACGACTTCATCTGTTCGAATACGGCCTTTGGATCTGGCAATTGTATCTCCGGGTGTTGGCGTGGGTGGAGACGGGGAGCTGGTGTCAGTCCGCGTCGGCCCACCGGCGACGCGCGGCGAGCGCGAGGTGATCCCGCGCCTCCCGCACCGCCGGTGAGGTCTGGTCGTCGTGGGTCCGCCGCGCGCGCGTCCAGGCGTCGCCGAGCGACCGGGCGCATCGCGCGTTCACCGTCGCGAGATCGGTGTCCCCTTTGAGATCGCGGGGGGCGTCTTGCTCGTGGTAGAGGGCGAGGTCGCCGATCACGGCTTCGGCGAGGCGCCATGCCCGCTGGTGGGCTGGATCCTGGAGCATCTGGGGCGAGCGGCTCCTCAGCACCTCCCGGAGGTGCGCCGAGGGCCGGAACGTGGGTTGGTACCGCGCGTCGATGGCCACCTTCCGGCCGTCGTGCACGGACCGGACGACCCGCTCGGGTGCCCATCGGCCGTCCAGGACGCCGATCCCGGGGAGGGACACGGGCTCTCCGAACGCGAGGCGCGCGGCGACCTCCTCCAAGAGGACATCCAGCACGGCGCGCGTGGTTGCATAGGGTGTCTCCGTCCGCGTGGAGACCTGCTCCGCGATCGCTCGCCATGTCATCGGGTGGACTCCGTCCGGTGGCTGGTCACCACCGCGTGCATTTCATGGAACGCGCCGAGCGCGAGGGCGTGGAGATCGGGGTTGGTGTTCGCGTCGATACCTTCCAGGATGCGACTGAACTCCGCGAGGTGGTTTCGGATCTCGACGACACAGCGGCGGCGCCGCTCGGCGGCGAAGTCCCGGGCGCGGGCCACCACGTCCTCCGCCAGGGCCCGTGGCAGCCCGGTGACCTGGGCCACCTCGACGGGGTTGGATCCGCTCACGACCTCCACCGCGTACAACCCCGCGCAGAAGAGGCGATCGAGGCGGCGCGGGCCGATGCCGGGGATCGCCGCGAGCTCGGAGAAGAGGGGGACTTCGCCCATGTCGAAGGAGACCAACGCCCGCAGCCGTTGACCCTCATCGTCGCCGAGGTGATCGGCGTACCGGACGATCCACGGGCGCAGCCGGGCGAGGAAGCGGTTGCGCGCCTGTCCCCGTGGGTCCGCCAGGAATGCGTCCGCGGCGCGGCGAATCTCGGCGAGCAGCTCGCGCTGCGGCGCGTCGTTGCCCGCGGCGGCGAGCCGATCGAGCGCGTCGAGCACGGTCACCAACTGGGCGGCGCTGCCACGCGGATCGTGGCCCGCGAACAGGCCCGCGGCGCTCACCTGCAGCACCTCCAGGTATTGGGTGGCGATGCGCCGTGTCACCGCCAGGAGTTCGCCGGATGGGGCGAGATCGGCGGCATGCATCACCGGGGCGGGCCGCGATTCGCTCAGGAGGGCGTAGATCTCCTCGTCGTCCAATTCGAAGCTGACGCTCCCGAGCTCCTGGATGGCGGGGCTCGGCCCGGGTGGAATGGGTTCGACCTCAAGCGTCATCGGGGCCTCCGGATTCGTTGACACACAGTTGGTCGAGCTCGGCGAGGAGCGCCACGCAGAGCCGATTGGTGGTGCGGCGCCAGGTCAGCGCGGGCGGCACGTGGACGACCAGGAACATCCGCTCGTGGGTGCGCAGGACCAACGGCCGGATGACGAAGCGGCCGACGCGGCCGTCACGGACCGCGAGCTCGTCGATGGCCGTCATTTCCATGTCACGCCGCATGCGTGAGACGACATCGTCGAACAGGCTGGCCAGGGCCGCCAGGTCCTCGCACGGTGACAGGTCACCTGACGCCGCCACGAGGAGGCCCTGCTCGGTGCACACCAGCGCCATGGGAAACCCACCCTCGGCGTTTCCCGCCGAGAGGAGCCTGGTGATTCGTTGTTCCAACCCGATCCCGGCCATCAGGCCCCCTGGATGGCGGCGAGGCGCCGCAAGTTCTGCAAAGCGATGCGATCGTCGGGCCGCTCCCCGAGCGCGCGCTCGAACGCGGCCCGGGCCACGTCGAGGCGTCCCTCCCGGACGCACCGGCGCCCCTCGGCGATCGCCGTGTCGAAGTCGACCGAGGTCCCGCCGGGCGGTCCGCTCCCGTTGGAGCCAGCGGGGACGGGGGGCGCCGGGCGCTCGAGCAGATCTCCCGCTTCCACCGCTTGGACGAGCGGGTCCGCGACCCGGCAACAGGCGAGGCGGGCGAGCGTCACCGCCTCCGCGATACGGCGGCGACCGTCGAGCACCGGCCGCAGCGCCGCGAGGGGCCCGGAGAGGGCGTCGGGCCGGGCCGGGACGAACACCCGCGCCTCTACGCGTCGCCACTCGTCCTGCAGCCGGCACCCCTCCAGGATGAGGCTCGCGAGGTTCCCCAGCGGCGGCGCGGCCGCCTGGTCCGTCACCTCCAACGTGAAGCCGCCTGGGGGCCGGAGCAGGAGCTCGAGGAGGCCCTCCACGCCGGTGAGGGACCCGCACCGCGCGCGGACGATGGTGCCGACGTGCAGGCCGACCTCCCCGGACGTGAGCGACACCCGCCCGCTAAGGCACTCCATCTCGGCGAGCTGGAGCACCGTGGACAGGCCGATCCGGTCGCCGAGGCCGCGCAGGATCTCAGACACGCTCCGCTCCCATCGCCGTGGGCCGGGGGGCGCCGCGCAGCCCCTGGAGCACGAGCTTGACGATCTCTGCCTGGGTCTCCCACACGCCCACGCCGGTGGTCGCAACGGCCTCGAGGGCCGGGGCGCCCTCGGGGTTGAGGAGCCGGCCCAGGATCGACACCGGGATCGGCTTGCGCACGTCACGCTTGTTCCATTGATAGACGTGTGGCACGGCGCCCAGCGAGCGCCCGCGCGTCTCCAGGCTGCGCGCCAGGTCCTCACGTGACACGAGGTTCGCTTCCTCGCGGTCCGGGTGGGAGTCTGCCACGAACACGATGCCGTCCACCCCCTCCAGCACCGCCTGCCGCGTCGCCTGGTAGAAGGACTGGCCGGGCACGGTGAAGAAATCGATCTTGACCCGATGCCCGGCGATCGCGCCGAAGGCGAGCGGGAAGTAGTCGAAGAAGAGCGTGCGCTCCGTTTCGGTGTCGAGCTTGATGAGCTCCCCGCGCTGCTCCGCCGCGTAGCGGGCGTGGAGCCGGACGAGGTTGGTGGTCTTGCCACCCAAGCCGGGCCCATAATAGACGACCTTGAGCGAAATCTCGCGCGAGGCTCGGTTGATCCTCATGAGGTTCTCCCAACGGAGTAGGTGGATGACACGGTATCCTCCGCCGCCGGGGCACGGGGCAGGGGAGAGGGGACGACGGCTGCCACATCCAACTCCCGTTCCGCTTCCTCGACGCGTGCCCGCGCCCTGTCCAACACCCTGTCCGTGTCCGCTGCGTCCGAGCCGAGCGCCTGTGCGAGGTGGATCCAACGTCGGGCGTCGGTGACGCGCTCCGTAGTCACCCGGGCGAGGTCCCCGACGCGGGCGAGAGCGAGGAGCGCGAGCACCCGGGGGTTGTCCAGGCGCCGGTTGCGCAACTCCGCCAGGAGCTGCTCCGCCGCGTCCCAGCGCTCGCGCTGGACGTGCTGGAGCGCCAGTTGGAGCTGGTCGTCGAGCCGGTCGTCCTCGCCATCCTGGGTGGCGAGCAGGTCCGGGTCGAGGGACCACCCCTCCAGCGGGTCAACGCTGGGCGCCGGAGGGGGCGCGGCCGGCATGGGTGGGGGCGCGCAAGGCATGGGGGCGACGGACACGGGTTGGAACCGGGTCTCGGGCGGCGGCGGGGCGACCGTCCGGACACGCGCGAGCCCGAGACAGGCGAGCGCCTGGATGCGCAGCGCGAGGATACGCCTGGGCTCGAACTGGTCGAGATCCAGCTCCTCGTCGAAGGGCCAACGAAGCGTAGGGTGTAAGCCCAACTCGTCGAGGAGGGCGGCTGGCGCGAGGAGCGTGAACTCATCGAACTCCCCCTCGGGAGCCGACTCTCCCACGAGGCGCAACGCCTCCGCCAGGATACAGCGGGCGACCGCTCTCCGGTCGGTCGGCCCGGGGACAGCGCTGGGATCGAACTGGACACGTGGGGCGCGCAGCGCTCCGCGCAGAGGTTGTGAGTCGGCGGCGTTGACAATCCCACCCCGGCACACGCGGATGCCCCGCTGCTCGCCGCCCGGCCAGCGGAGCACGCCCGTGGCTCCGGCGACCCAGAGACGCGTGATGGCGCGCAGCGACGAGCCACCAGGCGACGGCCCGCCTTGCAGCGATGGGGGGAGGAGCGTGAACATGTTGAACGAGCAGATGCTACCGGCTCACGACGGGACGACACCTTGCGATCGATCAACAATTTGATAGGAAAAAGATATCGGCGACGCCTGCCACCCTACCGACCATTCGGTGGTACATGCGGATTTACGGAGGCCCTAATTTCCTTCTGCAACCACCCCTGCATCTGTGCGGCGCTGTCCGAGACCCTGTGCGCGGGCGGTGAGAGGACGCGTTTGCGCCCGCGGCAACGCCTGTGGGGGAGCGGCGACCCTGCCGACCATGTGTTGATCCTGTGCGGCGGCATGGCGGCGCTCTCCACCTACAGCGCCGCAGGCCAGCAGCAGATCGTAGGGATTGCCTCCCGGGGCACGGTGCTGGGCACGACCGAGGGGTTGGTGCCCGCGCGGCGGGACTATGATGCCGAGGTGATGTTGGGCGGCACCGCGATGGCCGTCCGCCTGGACGCCGTGCGCGATGTCGTGGAGGGCGGTGGCCGGGGCGCGGTGGCGTTCGCCGGACTGGCGCTGCGGTGCACCATCAGCCTGGCACGCCGGGTGCGGGAAGTTGGATATGGCACGGTCGAGCAACGTTTGGCACGACTGATGTTGCACTTCGTGGACACCGAAGGGCTGGCGGACGCTCGGGGCGTCCTCATCCCGATGCCCATCAGCCGCACGCGCCTCGCGGCGCTGTTGGGGTGCAGATTGGAGACGTTGGTGCGGGTTCTCCGCCGAGAGGACGTCAACGAGATGATCGCCGTCGTCAAGGAGGGCATCCTGATCCTCGACGTCGCCCGACTCACGGACCTGGCCGACCTCTAGCCCAGGATGTGGGCGAGGCCGCGTGGGGCCATCGTGAGTCCGCACCTGCTCGGCCGGAGGGCGTTGAAACGGTAGTTGATGGCTTGGGCGTTGGGATTGGTGACACAATCCCTCTCCAAACGCGAGGGCCTGGGCGTCTGCGGCCGGGTGTCGAGGACCACCGAAGCGGCGGCCAGGACAGCGCCCGGCACCGGATCCAAGTCGGGCTCCGGGTGGGTGGCGGGGGCAGGCGGAGCCGGGCCGGCGCTCGCTCATCGGAGAACATGGCGGCCTCGCTCTTGACCGGCACCGCCCCGTGCCGATCCCCCTGAGTGCACGAGGGGGTCCCAAGTGGAAGAGCAATTCGAGCTTCACGGCCTGCCCGGCACGCAGGCGGAGGCCGAGCTGGCCACGCTCTACGCCCGGTATGCCGCGCGCCGCGCCGCGGGGGCCGTCTCGTGGGAGACCGACCTCCAGGCGTGGGGCGTGTACCGCTACGCCGAGGTGAAGCGCGTCTGCATGGACTGGGAGACCTTCTCGTCGGAGCGGGCGACGCTGCGCGAGGGGCCGCACCGGAACCTGCTCGACATGGACCCGCCGCGGCACGCCGCGCTGCGGCGCGTGCTCGCGAAGGAATTCACCCCCGGCACGATCGCCAGGCTGGAGCCGCGGATCCGCGCCATCACCGACGAGCTCCTCGCGGCCGCGCTCGCCCGGGGCCGATTCGACGTGGTCGCGGACTTCGCCCACCCGCTGCCCGTCACGGTGATCGCCGAGATGCTCGGCGTCCCCGCGTCCGAGCGCCCGCGCTACCGCCGCTGGGCCGCCGCCATCCTCGCCGGCGAGTTCGCGGGGCGCCGGCAGGGCACCGCGCCCACCCCCGAGGCCGTCGCTGCCCGCGCGGAGATGAACGCCTGGTTCGCGGAGGAGTGCCGTCGGCCCGGACGCGCCGACCAGGACGATCTCCTCGGGGCGCTCCTCTCCGGCCGCGCCGACGGCGAGCCGCTCACGGAGGCGGAGGTCCTCGCGTTCTGCTCGCTCCTGCTCATGGCGGGCCACGTCACCACAGTCAACCTCATCGCCAACGCGACGTTCTGCCTCCTGCGCTACCCGGATCAGCTCGCGCTGGTCGAGCGGGATCGCGCGCTGGTCGTGGACGCCGTGGAGGAGGTGCTCCGCTTCGTCGGGCCCGCGCAGGACGTGGTCCGCGTGGCCGCGAAGCCCGTCACCCTCGGGGGCATCGACATCGCCGAGGGGCAGCGCGTCGTCGCCTGGCTCGCCTCCGCGAGCCGGGACCCGCGGATGTTCATCGACCCCGACCGCTTCGATGTCCAGCGCCGGCCGAACCCCCACCTCGCGTTCGGCCTGGGCGTCCACTTCTGCCTCGGCGCCCCGCTCGCCCGCCTCGAGGCCCGGGTGGCGCTCGACGCGCTGCTCGACCCGTTGACCCGCCTCCGGCCGTGCGACGCCGATCCGCCGCGCCTCGACGCCGACGGCACGCTGCTCGGGATCTCCCGGCTGGTGCTCGAAGGGGTGTAGCCACCGCCGGCCTGCCTACTTCGCCGTCGCCGCGTCCATCCCGACCGCGTCGCTCGTCCCGGACCCGCCCGCCGCCTCGGCCTTCCGCGCCGCGCGTGCCCGCCCCGTGAAGCGGTCGAGCATCGTGTACACGACCGGCACCACCACGAGCGTGAGCACGGTCGACACGACCACGCCGCCGATGACCGCGATCGCCATGGGCGCGCGGAACTCGGAGCCCGCGGCGTCGCTGATCGCGGTGGGCAGCATGCCGAGCACGATGGTGGCCGAGGTCATGATGATCGGGCGGAGCCGCGTGGGGCCGGCCTCGAGCAGCGCGTCCATCACGCCGTAGTCCTGCTCGTCCCGGAGCTGGTTCGTGCGGTCGACCAGGAGGATGGCGTTCTTGGTGACCAGGCCCATCAGCAGGATGACGCCGATGAAGGTGGACATGCCCATCGGGCTGCCGGTGAGGAACAGGGCGACGAACGCCCCGACGATGGCGAGCGGGAGGGACACCATGATGGTGACCGGGTGGATGAAGCTCTCGAACTGGCTGGCGAGCACCACGTAGATGAAGATGATCGCGAGCACCAGCGCCATGCCGAACGCGGCGCCCGACTCCGCCATCTGCTCGGCCTGGCCGCCGAAGAGGATGACGTAGCCCTCGGGCAGATCGAGCTTGTCGGTCTTGCTCTCGATCTCCGCGACGACCTCGCCGAGCGAGCGCCCGAGGGTGCCCGCCGACACGGTGATCTGGCGCTGCCGGGCCTCGCGCTCGATGGTGGCGGGGCCGGTGCTGTGCTCGACGGTGGCCACCTGGCGTAGCGGCACGGGGCCCTTGCGGGTGAGGAGCGAGAGGGACTCGAGCGTGCCGATGTCGCCGCGGTCCGCCTCGCGGAGCCCGACGCGCACGTCGTAGTCCTCCTCGCCCTCGCGGAACCGCGTGGGGGTGTCGCCGACGACGGCGCTGCGGAGCGCGGAGCCGGCCTGGACCGCGGTGATGCCGAGGGCGGCGGCGCGGTCGCGATCGAGGTGCACCTGGAGCTCGGGCAGCCCGGGCGCGAAGCTCGTGTCGATGTCGGTGGTGCCCGGCGTGGCCGCCACGATGGCCCGCACCTCCTCGGCGATCCGCGAGAGCTCGGCGAAGTCGGCGCCGCGCACGTTCACCATGATCGGGGCCTGGCGGAACTCGGAGTCCCCCTCCATCAGCCCCGCCTCGGTGAAGGCAAAACCGATGCCGGGCACCGTGCCGAACTTCGCGCGGAAGTCGTTGGTGACCTCCTCCAGGCTGCGGCTGCGCTCGCCCTTGTCGATCATCCGCACGCGGAGCGACGCCTTGCGGGCCTCGCCGCTCGCGCCGATGGTCGCGTAGACGAGCCGGGTCTCGGGGTCGGCGCGGAGGATGCCCTCGAGGTCGGCCACCACCTCGGTGGTGCGATCCAGCGAGGTGCCGGGCGGCAGGGTGATGTTGGCGACGAACTCGCCGCGGTCGGCCTTGGGGAAGAACTCGGAGCCGGTCATCGAGATCGCGCCGAAGCTGGCCACGAAGGCCATCGTGGCAGCGGCGAGCACCTTCCAGCGGTGGCGCAGCGCGCGGGCGAGGAGCGAGCGGTAGCCCTCGTCCAGGCCGTCGAGGAAGGCGAGCCAGTGGCGGACGGGCCAGCTGCGGACGGTGCCGTGCGGCTCGTGGGGCTTCACGAGGCGCGCCGAGAGCATCGGATCGACCGTGAAGGCGACGAAGAGCGACACGGACACCGCGATCGCGACGGTGAGCGCGAACTGCTGGAACATCTGCCCGATCATCCCGCTCGTGAAGCCGACGGGGATGAACACCGCAAGGATGGTCGCGGTGGTGGCGAGCACGGCGAGGGCGATCTCCTTCGTGCCCTTGCTCGCGGCGGTGAACGGATCCTCTCCCATCTCGATGTGTCGGAAGATGTTCTCGCGCACGACGATGGCGTCGTCGACGAGGAAGCCGACGGAGAGGGAGAGCCCCATCAGCGACATCATGTTGAGGGAGAAGCCGGCGAGGTACATGCCGAAGAACGTGGTGACGATCGAGGTCGGCAACGCGAGCGCCGAGATGAACGTCGAGCGCCAGTCGAGCATGAACAGGAAGATGATGGCGATGGCCGAGAGCGCCCCGATGATCAGCTCCTGCTGGACGTGATCCGCGTTCTCGCTGATGAACAGCGAGGTGTCGAGGATGACGTCGAGCGTGATGCCGGGGGGGAGCGCCGCACGCGCCACGGGCAGCATCTCCTTGACGCCGTCCGCCGCGGCGACGCTGTTCCCGCCGCTCTGCTTCATGATGTCGAAGGCGACGGCCTCCTTGCCGTCGACCCGCACGAGCGAGCGGCGCTCCTTGGAGGTGTCCACCACCACGCCGAGATCTCCCACGGTGACCGTGGTGTCCCCGATGGTCGCGACGGGGAGGGCGGCGAGGGCCGCGACGCTCTCGACCTCGCCGACGAGGCGGAGCGAGGCCTCCTGGGCGCCCTGGTCGAGCCGGCCCGTGGGCACGTTGGCGTTCTCGAGCGCGAGCGCCTGGCTGACCTGGGCGACGGTGAGGCCCCACCGCGCGAGCTTCTCGGCCGAGAGCTGGACCTGGATCTCGCGCTCCTCGCCGCCGCGCACGGTGACCGCGGCGACGCCGTCCGAGCGCTCGAGGATGGGCTTGATCACGTCGTCCGCGAGCGTGCGCACGGCGCGGGGATCGGCGTTGCCGGAGATCACGAGGGTCATGACCGCCGCGGCCGACGGGTCGAGCCGCATGAAGGTCGACTCCTCCACGTCGTCCGGCATCCGGCGGTGCACGGCGGTGGCGCGGTCGCGCACGTCGACGTTGGCCATCTTCACGTCGGTGCCGATGTCGAACATCACGACGACGACGGAGACCCCCTCTCGCGAGAAGGAGCGCACCGAGTCGACGCCTTCGAGGGAGCCGACGGCGTCCTCGATGGGGCGCGTGACCATCTGCTCCACCTCCTCGGGGCCGGCGCCCGGGTAGGGGGTGGTGACGGTGACGACGGGGAACGAGATGTCGGGGAACAGCTCGACGGAGAGCCGGCTGTAGCCGACCATCCCGAGGATCATCATCGCGACCATGACCATGGTCGTGAAGACGGGGCGCCGGATGGCGATGTCGCTGAGGTTCACGAGGGCACCGTCGCCACGGGGGTGGGCGCCGGGGTGCGCGGGGAGACGGCCCCGCCGTCCGTGAGGAAGGTCTGGCCGGCCACGACGACGGTGGCGCCGGCGGGGAGGCCGTCGACCTCCAGCCACTCCCCGTCCCGAAGGCCAGGGCGCACGGGCGTGCGGCGCGCGAGGGTGCCGTCCACCACGTAGAGGTAGGCGCCGTCGTCGCCCTCGAGCACCGCGCGCGCGGGGACCGCGACGGCGCCGGCGCGTTGGCCGAGGAGGAGGACGGCGGTGGCGGTGCCGTGCGGGAGGAGCCCCGCGACCGCGCCGAGCTCGATGACCACTTCGGCCTTCCGGGTCTGCGCGTCGAGCGCGGGGGACACCGTCCGCACTGAGGCCGCGGGGATGTCGGTGGCGTGGTCGCTCACGATGGTCACGCCGCCGCCGGCCTGGAGCCGGGCAGCGGTGCGCTCGTCCACCGAGACGACGAGCTCGAGCGCGCCGAGGTCCTGGACGACGAACGCCGCCACGCCGGGGCTCACCATGCGGCCCACGTCGGTCGCGCGGTGGGTCACCACGCCGTCGATGGGGCTGCGGAGGGTCGCGTCGGCGAGCCGCTCGCGCGCCATGCCGAGGGCCGCCTTCGCCTGGAGCACCTGGGCATCCGACGACGCGGAGCGGCTCCTGGCCGCCACGAGCTGCGCGTCGGTGATGCCGCCGACCCCGGCGACGGCCTGGGCGACCGTGTAGTCGCGGAGCGCCGTCTCCCGCCCGGCCTCGGCCATCGCCAGCGAGGCCTGCGCCTGCTCGACCTGGAGCGCCGCGTCCCGCGACTCCAGCCGCGCGAGGATGTCCCCCTTGCGAACCTGCGTGCCGACGTCGGCCAGGATGGCCTCGACGCGCCCCGGCACGTCGGCGACCACGTCCGCTTCGTGCCGGGCGCGCAGCGTCCCCGCGACCCGCACGGTCTCGACGAGATCGCGGGGGGCCGCGACCATCACGTCCACCGGGACGGAGGTGGCGACCGCGGTGGCCTCGGCGGCGTCCGCGCGGCGGGTCATGGCGTCCCCGACGCGCCAGGCGGTCAGCCCGCACAGGGCGGCGCTGCCGAACAGGAGGCCGGCAACCAGGGTCAGGCGTTTCATCGGGAGGCTCCACGGGCGCGGGACCCGTCCAGGAAGATGCGGCAGATGAGGGCCGGCGCGTCGGGGATCGTCGAGTTGGGCACGAGGAGGGCCCACTTGTTGAAGCTCTCGAGGAGCCCGGCGAGGGCGAGGGTCAGCGGGAGGCGATCGCCGGGCGTGAGGATCCCCGCCTCCTGGCCGACCCGGAGCAGCGCGTCGAAGGCGGCGAAGTAGCGCTGCCAGAACGTGCGCATCCGTTCACCGAATTCGCCGTCGATCGCCGGGAGGTTGCCCGGCGCGGCGAGGAAGGCCCGCACGACGGGGAGGTTCTCGATGTGGGTGTCGTGGACGGTACGCACGAACTCCGCCAGCATCTCCTCGAAGGGGAGGCCCGAGGCGGGGAGGGCCTCGAGCTCCTCGAACAGGGGCACCGCGAGCTCGGAGATCAGCACCTCGATCAGCTCCTCCTTGGAGCGGAAGTGCCGGTAGATCGAGCCCACCGCGAACTCGGCCTCCCGTGCGACCTGCTCGACGGTGATGCCGTCGATCCCGCGTACCGCGAGGATTTTGCGCGCGGCATCGAGGATCTCCTGGCGGTGGCGGAGGCGCTCGCGCTCGCGGCGGGGGAGCTTGTCGGGCTGGTCCATGTCGTGAGCCGTCCTTCTTGACGTGAATGACGTTCACACATTACCTGGCGGGCTCACGGATGCAAGGCATGCCTCAGCACATCAGCCGCCGGTTCATCGGGCGGACGGTCCTCACCCTGCTGTCGTCGGTCCTGGCCACGATCGCGCTGGCCGCGCCCGCGCTGGCCGACGCCCCCGTCGTGACGCTGGAGGACGCGGTCAAGCTGGCGGAGACGCGGACGCCGACCGTCTACGCGGCCGAGGCGGGTGCGGACGCCGCGCAGGCGCAGCTCAACCAGGCGTGGTCGGCCCGGCTGCCGTCGCTGTCGGCCTCGGGGAACGTGCTCGTCTACCCGGAAGAGCAGAGCTTCGAGCTGGCGCCGGGGGTGGACGTCGTGGTCCGCGAGCAGGTGACCTCGAGCATCTCGGCGCGCGCCACGCTCCCGCTCACCGGGCAGTTCGCGATCGATCGGCAGGTGGCGGCCGCGAAGGCGAACCGGGACGCGGGGCGCTCCTCCGTCGATTCCGCCGTGCTCGACGCGCGCTGGCGCGCGGAGGACGCGTGGTACGCGGCGTTGCAGGCCGAGCGGCAGCTCGCCAACGCGCAGGCGCAGGAGGGGAGCCTCGCTACGCGCGTCCGCACGGCCCAGGCCACCCACGCGGCGGGCGCCCTCACCCGGAACGACCTGCTCCTCGCCGAATTGGCGCTCGCGCAGGCGAAGCAGGGCGTGCTCCAGTTGGAGGCCGGACGCGACGCGGCCTACGGGGCGCTGGGCCTCGCGATCGGCACGACGGACGAGCCCGCGCGCCCGGGATCCGCCCCCGCGGAGGCGCCCTCCGCGCGCGCCGACGTGGACGCGCTCTCGGAGCGGGCCGTGGGGGCTCGCCCCGACCTCGTCGCGCTCCGCCACCGGGTCGACGCCGCCCGGGCGTCCGCCGCTGCCCAGTCCTGGAGCCGCCTCCCGTCGGTGTCCGCGATGGCCGTCTACCAGCATGCCGAGGGCAACGGGCTCTTCGGCGAGCCGGACACGATGTACGCCGGTGCCACGTTGGATTGGACCGTGTGGGCGTGGGGCAGGGCCGCCGCCGGGGTGCGTGCGGCCAACGCGGGGGCGACCCAGATCGCCGCCCAGCTCGATGCGGCCGAGGCCGGCGCGCGTCTCGAGGTCCGCACGCGCGCGCGCTCGCTCGCCGCGGCCGTGGCGGGTTGGGAGGTGGCGAAGGGGAGCATCGCGCAGGCCGAGGAGAACCTGAAGATCCAGGCGGCACGCCAGGAGGCCGGGAGCGGCACGATGCAGGAGGTGCTCGACGCGGAGGTGACGCTCCTGCGGGCCCGCTCGAACGAGGCGACCGCGCTCACGGATGCCTGGCGGGCGAACGCGGCGCTCGAGCGGGCGGTCGGGGGCGAGTAGGGGGCCGGAAGGCTAGCCGCCCCACTCCGTCCTTCGCGCCTGCCACCCGTAGCTCCGGTTGGAGCCACGCATCGCGGCTACCGCGCCGTCGCCGTGACCCCCGCCGCCCCCACCGTGGGGATCTCCGTCCGGTCGTCCTCCGAGAACCCGCCGTCGTTCCAGTAGACGTACGAGGCCGACGTCGGCGCCCCGTCGGCGTCGTAGCGGTTCGCGAAGACGAGGTCCGTGTCGCCGTCCCCGTCGAGATCCGCGGCCGAGACCGCCGCCGCCGAGATCGTGGGGAGGCGCGCGCGCACCGTCGTCGGGCCGTCCGGGCTGCCCGCCCACACCTCGCTGGCCACCTCGAATTCCAATTCGGCGAAGCTCCCCGTCATGCTGTTCGCGACCACCAGCTCGAGGCAGTCGTCGCCGTCGAGATCGGCCGCGAGGGCGTCGGTGGCGCCGTGGGTGGCGATCCACTGCACGGCGTCGGCGGAGTAGCCGTCGGGCGAGCCCCAGTAGAGCGGCGAGTCGATGTCGAGCTCGAGCGCGTCGTAGAAGTTCGAGAAGAAGAGGTCGAGCCACCCGTCGCCGTTCCAGTCCGCGACCACCACGCCCTCGGGCGCGGCGGTGGGGAGCTCCACCGTCGCGTCGCGCGAGTAGCCGTCCGGACCCCCGTAGTAGATGCGACTCGCGTCGGCGAACAGGGTTCCGCTCGCGACGACGAGGTCGGTCCATCCGTCCTGGTCGAGGTCGGCGAAGCGGGCGTCCCCCGCGCCCAACGTCTCCACGTGCGCGACCCGGTCCGGGGAGACCCCACCCGCCGCACCGAGGTAGAGCGCGGAGTCCACGGTGTAGGCGGCCTCGGAGAAGCCCTCGCCGTCGTACCGGTTCGAGAGGAAGAGGTCGAGGGCGCCGTCGCCGTCGACGTCGTCGATGGTCACGGCGGAGGCGCCGATGCCCGGCAGGCGCACCGGATCCGCCACCGTGGGGCCGCCCGGGGCGCCGCGGTACACGAAGCTGTCGACGGCGCGGGCCTCGCCGTCGGAGACCGAGGCGTACACGAGCTCCGGCCAGCCGTCGCCGTCGAGATCCGCGACCGCGACGCCGTCCGCCCCGAGGGTAGGGAACTCCTGGCGGCGGGTGAAGTCGGGGCCGAAGGTCACGATCGACGTGGCGTCGTAGGTGCCCTCCGCGTCCTCGGTCTGCGCCCAGGCGAGGTCGGCGTGCCCGTCCCCGTCGAGATCGGCGGGGGGCGGCGCCACGGCGGCGGGACACGTGCGCGGCGCCGCGGTCTCGTCGGGAGGCGCGGCTTCGTCGGGAGGCGTGCAGGCGAGGAGGAGCAGCATGCCCGAAGGTATCGACGGGCGCGGTCGCGTGCGAGCTCGTCCACCCCGAGGTGTCCGGACGCCCCGTTCATTCGACGGGGCCGTGGGCCTTCCCCCACATCCGTCGTGCGAGGCCAACCAGCCCCCCGCGCAGGCCGGCGCGTGCCGGTGCCGGCGGCGGGATCGGGATCGGGCGCGGTGCGGGCCTTCCGGTCGGGGGAGGCGCCGCGGTCGGGGGACGCATCGCGGCCGCCGGACCCGCGCGCTCCCGCACCAGGGCGGCGACGGCTGGCACGAGCTCCTCGTCCTCCTTGCGCACGTGCTCGGCCAGGTCGTCGAGCATGGCGAGCAGATCGGCTTCGAGCCGTCCGGCGTCGCGCGCGGCCTCCCGCAGCGACAGCTCGAAGGTGCCGATGGCGTCCCGCTCCTCGTGGAGCGCGGGCAGGTCCGCGGCGGCGAGGTGGCCCGCGGCGAAGGCGCGGATCGCGGGGAAGATCTCCGCCTCCTCGTGGTCCATGTGCTCGATCATCGAGCGCCGGAAGTGGGCGAACGGCGCCGCGATCTGCCGCGGGGCGCCGACGAGCTCGGTGTCGAGGCGATCGAGCTCGCGGCGCAGGAAGGCATGGTGGACCAGGATGGCGTCGAGGAGGCGGGGGATGTCGGACATGCCTGCCCTCTCGCAAGCTGCGTGCCATGCCGCCATCTTCGACGACACCTCCTCGACCGCGGGGCGATCGTCGATCTCCCGCCCGGTGCTCGCAAACATTTCGAGAACGTGCATACTCGCGCACCGGAGAAAACCATGCGCCTTTCCCTGCTCCTCCTCTGCACCCTCGGCTGCGATCCGACGAAAGACAAGGTGGACGTCCCCGACGTGGGGATCGACGAGGACGGGGACGGCGTCAGCGCCGCGGACGATTGCGACGACGACGTCGCCACCAGCTTCCCCGGCGCCCCCGAGCTCTGCGACGGTGTGGACAACGACTGCGACGGCGAGTCCGACGAGGACGCGACCGACGCCTCCACCTGGTACGCCGATGTCGATGGCGACGGGTACGGCGACGCGTCGACCGCGACCACGGCGTGCGAGGCCCCGGAGGGCCACGTCGCGGGCGCCGACGACTGTGACGACGGCGACATCGCCTACAACCCCGGCGCCGCTGAGGCGGACTGCGCGGATCCCAACGACTACAACTGCGATGGCAGCGTCGGATACGCCGACGCGGACGGCGACGGGTACGCGGCCTGCGCGGAGTGTGACGACGCCGATATCGATGTCAACCCCGTCGCGATCGAGGTGTGCGACGCGATCGACAACAATTGTGACGGTGTCGTCGACGAGGGGGTGACCGCCACGTACTGGCAGGACGCCGACGGCGACGGCTGGGGCGACGACGCCGTCGTGACCGCGGCATGCGAGCTGCCCGCGGGCTACGCGGCCCTGGGCGGCGACTGCGACGATGCGCTGGTCGACGTGAACCCCGACGCCACCGAGCTGTGTGACACCCTCGACAACGACTGCGACGGCACCGTCGACGAGCCGGACGCCGCGGATGCCGCCACCTGGTACGCCGACACCGACGCCGACGGCTTCGGGGATCCCAGCAGCTCCAGTGTCTCCTGCGACGCGACGGGCGTGGCCGACGCCACGGACTGCGACGACGCCGTGGCTGCCACCAACCCGGACGCCACCGAGGTGTGTGACACCGTCGACAACGATTGCGACGGCACGGTCGACGAGCCCGACGCCGCCGACGCTTCTACCTGGTACGCCGACATCGACGGGGACGGCTTCGGCGACGCCGGCAGCGCGACCCTCTCTTGCGACGCCGCCGGCATCGTGGACAGCACCGATTGCGACGATGACGCCGTGGATGTGTACCCGGGCGCGGCCGAGAGTTGGTACGACGGCGTTGACAGCGACTGCGACGGTGCCGAGGATCCCGATCCCTGCGACGGGCTCCCCGGGGCCGCGACCGTGGCCTACGACACCGGCGCGACCGTCACCACGTCGCCCCTGGACTGGAGCGTGGCGATCGAGTGGCAGACCGACGACTTCGGATACAGCGCGGGCAGCGCCTACACCGAGGTGATGATGACGCCGGTGGTCGGCCAGGTGACCGACGACGACGGCGACGGCGACATCGACGAGCGCGACATGCCCGACGTGCTCTTCACCGCCTTCACCGGCTCGTCCTACGGCGGTGCCGGCTACCTGCGCGCCTTCTCGGGCGACGGCACCGGCGAGCATTGGTCGCTCACCTCCGTCGGCGGCTACAGCGTCAACGGCGCGGCCGGGGTGGCCGTCGGGGACATCGAAGGCGACGGCTCGCCCGACATCCTCACGATGTCCACGGGGGGCCACGTCATGGCCCTCGAGCACGACGGCACGCTGAAGTGGGTGTCCACGGACACGGCCAGCATGTACAGCTCCCCCGCCCTTCACGACATGGACGCCGACGGCTGCGTGGAGATCATCGCGAGCGGCCTGGTACTGGACTGCACCGGTGCCACCCTCGCCGCGCTGGGCTCCACGGGCGGGACCGTGAGCTTCGCCGCCGACGTCGATCTCGACGGGACCCCCGAGGTGGTCACGGGCGATGCCACGTGGGACATCGCGGGCGCGGTGGAGATCCGCTCCTCGATGTCCTCGGGGTCGATGGGCGCCGTCGGGAACTTCGACAGTGACGACGCCGCGGAGCTGGTGGCGTACCAGGGCGGGGTCCTCTCCGTCGTCGACGGGGACGGCAGCCTCCTCTGGACGTCCACCGTCGCGAGCACGGGCAACACGCCGCCGTGCGTGGCGGACTTCGACGGCGACGGCAGCCCGGAGATCGGCGTCGCCTCCGCGTCGGAATTCTCCCTCGTCGACACCGACGGCGCGACGCTCTGGACGGCCACCACCTACGATCCGAGCTCCGGCACGATGACCTGCTCCGCCTTCGACTTCGACGGGGACGGCGCCAGCGAGGTGGTCTACATCGACCGCACCAACCTCTTCATCTGGGACGGCGCGACGGGGACCGAGCTCTACACCAACGAGTCGATGGCCTCGGGCTCGATCTACGAGAACGCGGTCATCGCGGACGTGGACAACGACGGCGCCGCGGAGCTCGTGGTGCCGGCCAACAACTACAGCGTCGCCGGCTGGCAGGGCGTCGTGGTGTTGGGCGAGGAGAACGACCTCTGGGCGAGCGCGCGGAACGTCTGGAACCAGCACGCGTACAGCTCCGACAACGTCAACGACGATCTGTCGATCCCGACCTCGCTCGCATCGAGCTGGCTCGACCACCAGAACTTCCGCGGCCAGGTGAGCTGGTCCGACGATCCCGCGGGCGCGCCCGATCTGGAGACGGCGGTCATCGGCGTGTGCGAGGCCTGCTCGTCCTCCGGCCTCGAGGTCTACGTCGTCCTGGACAACACCGGCGCGGTGTTCGTCCCGGCGGGCGTGAACGTGGCGCTCTACGCCGACAGCGGCGGCACCCGCACCCTCCTCGACGTGCAGCAGACGAGCGACGTCGCGTACCCCGGTGACCGTCTCGCCCCGCTCACGTTCTCGGTGGCCGTCGGCGACCTGGGCACCGACGGGCTGGTGGTGGTCGTGGACGACGACGGCGTCGGGGCGGGCGCCCACACCGAAGCCGACGAGACCAACAACGAGGGGACCTGGGACGCGTTGACCTGCCCCTGAAGGCGCGCGGCCCGCGCCCGGCTTGTCACCCCGCGGTGGCCTGCCGGGCGCGCGGCCGACCCCCGGCCTGCCGGCGCAGGAGTTATGGTCCGACCTGATGCCCGCCCGCTTCTGGCTCGGCCCCACGCAGGTCGACCTCGTTCGGAACGAGCTCCGTAGAGGGCCGACCGTCGCCCACCTGACGGGACGCGAGGCAGCGCTGCTCGGCTTCCTCGCGGATCGCGCGGGGGCCGATGTCTCCCGGGCGGAGCTCCTGCGCGAGGTGTTCGGGTACCACCCCGGCGTGGAGAGCCGCGCGGTGGACTTCACCGTCCACCGGCTGCGTCGCAAGCTCGAGTCGGAGCCGTCGCGGCCGGCGCACCTCGTGTCGTCCCCCGGCCACGGCTACCGGCTCGACGGGCTGCAACCGGACGAGGGCGCGCCCACGGCCTCCGTACCCGCCCCGTCTCCCGTGCCGCCCCCCTCCGCCGATCCGCTGCTCCTCGGCCGCATCGACGAGCTGGCGGAGCTCTGCACGTGGGCCGACGGTCCCCCCGGGCAGCTCTTCCTGGTGGGCCCCGGCGGCATCGGCAAGACGCGGCTCGCGCGGGCGCTCCTGGCCCTGCGTGAGGAAGGGGTGTTCGTCGACCTGTCGCTGTCCGACGCGGCGTCGCTCGACGTGGCGGCGTCGGTCCGGAGCGCCACGGGCGGGCCGCTCACGCCCGGCGCGCTGCTCGTGCTCGACAACGCGGAGCACGTCCACGACGCGGTCGTGACGTGGCTCTCGACCGCGCTCGCGTACCGCGTGTTGGTGACCTCGCGGGTCTCCCCTGACAGCGCGCGCACCCTGGGCCTGTCGCCGCTCGGCCCGGAGGACGGCCTCCGCCTCCTGCGTCGGCGCCAACCCGATCTCGATGACACAGTCGGCCGCACGCTAGTGGACGCCCTCGACGGCCTGCCGCTCGCGCTGGAGCTCGCCGCGGCGCGGTTGGCGACCGTCCCGGCCGAGTCGCTCGCCCGGCGGCTGGTCGAGGGGAACGTCCGCCTGCTGCGCCGGGAGGGCGGGGGCCGGCAGGGGAGCCTGGACGCGCTGCTCGCGTGGTCCTGGGCGCTGCTCGGAGAGCCCTCACGCGCGCTGCTGCGCGCCAGCGTGGTGTTCGCGACCCCGTTCGAGTTCGACGCCATCGAGGAGATCGGCGCCCTGGACGCCGTCGAGGTGGCCGACGGGCTCGCCGAGGCAGAGCGCCACCACTGGCTCGCCCGGCAGCCGGACGGCCGCTTCCGCCTGGCGCCGCCCGTCCGCGCGTGGCTCGGGGAGGCCCCGGCGGAGGCGCTCGCGCGGCACACGCGTTGGTGCCTGGGGCCGCGCGCACCGCTGGCCGACCGCATCCGCGCCTTCGACCGCGCCCGGGACGCCGACACGCGGCTGACCCTGGCCCTCGCGCTCCCCGCCGACGAGTTCGCCCCCGACGAGTCGATGGCGGCCCGGGCCGCTCGCCTGCGCGCCCTCCTCGCCTGGTTCCCCGATCAGGCGCACCTGCACTGGGCGCTCGGGATGGCGTGCGCGATGTCCGGGGCGCGCGCGGAGGCCGCCACGGCGCTGGAGACCGGCGCGCGGCTCGCGGCGGGCGCTGAGGACGAGCGCCTCCTCGGCAAGATCGAGGGGCAGCTCGGTAACGTCGCGGCCTACTCCGGCGACTCGGCGCGGGCGGTGGTGCTCTACGAACAAGCGGTCACGCGGCTCGTCCGGCTCGGGGATCGCGGCCAGGCGGCCACCTTCCGCGCGAACCTCGGCGCCGCGTGGCTGGGGCGCGGCGATCTCGTCGCCGCCGAGGAGCAGCTCCTCCTCGCGCTGGGCGACATGGAGGGCACCGCCCGCGCCGCGAACCGGGGGCGGTTGCACGCGAACCTCGCGACGCTCTACCTGCGCCGCGCGCAGCCCGAGCGGTCCGACCTCCACGACGGGCTCGCCGAGCGTAGCTTCCGCGAGGCGAACGACCGCATGTGCCTCGGGCAGCTCCTCGGCAACCGGGCGGTGCGCCACCTGGACGCCGGTGCGTTGTCCGATGCCCGCGTCGTGGTGGCCGAGGCGCTCTCCGTGCACCGGCAGCTCGGCAACCTCCGGAGCGAGGCGCTGGCGCTGATGACCCTGGGTGACATCGCCGCCGAGGAGGGGGACCTCGACGCGCTCCAGCACTTCGCCACCGCCGCGGCGCGGCTCGGGAGCGCGGGAGACGTGCGCTTCGAGGGGTGGGCGCGGTGGCGCTGGGGGCGCGCGCTGGTGCTCACCGGTGGGGACGGGCTCGCGTTCGTGCGGCAAGGCATCCGGATGACGGCGTCGGCCGGCGACAGCCGCGGCGCCGGGATCGGGCAGTGGGTGCTCGCGGCCCTCGACCCCAGCGAGCGTGCCGCGGCGCGGGCGGAGGACGCCCTCACGCGTAGCCTCGCCGCCGTGCTCGACCGCCGGCCGCCCGAGCTGCGCGACCACGAGGTGCGCATGCAGGAGCGCCTCTGCACGTTCGTGTGATCCGTCCGTGACACGCACGCGCTGACCCTCCCGCGCGGACTCCCAACGTGGTTGCAACAGCCCTGCAACCACGTGCCCGGATCGCGCTGGCTACGAGGCGAACATGCTTCGAATCGCCATTGCCCGCATCTCCCAGGAGACCAACGCGCTGTGCCCGGTTCGCGCGGAGCTGCAGGACTTCCAGCGCCACCACCTCCTCGTCGGTGCCGAGATCCTCGCCGCCTGCGGCCCCGGCGGGCAGGAGGTGCCCGGCTACATCCGGCGCGCCGAGCTCGCGGGCGCGATGCACGAGGCGGCGCGGCACGGCGGGGTCGAGATCGTCCCGATCGTCTCCGCCTGGACCCTGCCGGGCGGCCCGCTCTCGCACCAGACGTTCTCGGCGCTCCGTCGCCTCCTCGTCGACGGGCTCGCCGCGGCGGGGCCGCTCGACGGCATGGTGTTCGTGCTCCACGGCGCGCTGGTCGCCGACGGGGTGGAGGATCCCGAGACCCTGCTCATGGCGGATGCGCGCGCGGCGCTCGGGGCCGACGGCGCGTTGGCGGTGTGCCTCGATCTGCACGCGCACATCACCAAGGCGAAGGTGAAGGCCGCGGACCTCCTCGTCGCGTTCCGCACCAACCCGCATCGTGACCACTTCCGCACCGGCGCGGAGGGCATGCAGCTCCTGCTGCGCATGCTGGCGGGGCGCCTCCGCCCGGTGACCGCGTGGCGCGCGCTCCCGATGATCCTCGGCGGCGGCACGACCATGGACTTCGGCCTCGCGATGCTGCCGCTGCACCGGGCCCTCGCGCGCGCCCGGCGCATGCCGGGGGTGGTCACGGCGAACCTTTTTCTCTGTCATCCCTGGTCCGTCGCGCCCGATCTCGGCTGGGCGACCCACGTGGTGACCGATGGGGACCCCGCGCTCGCCGAGCGCGTGGCCGAGATGCTGGCCGACGCGGCGTGGCAGGTGCGCGGCGCCATGCCGCCCCGGACGCGGTCGGCGGAGGAGGCCATCGGCACGGTGCGGCGGCGCTGGTGGCTCCGGAAGCTCGGCTGCGCCTGCCTCGTCGACACGAGCGACGTCGTCGGCGCCGGCTCGACCGGCGACCACACCGGCCTGCTGCGCGCGCTGCTCGCCCACGGGGAGGGGCTCCGGAGCTACCTGCCCATCCGCGATCCGGCCGCGGTCGCGGCGCTCTGGCGTCAGGCCGACGGCGAGCGCGTGGACCTCGACGTGGGCGGCTACCTGACCGGCGAGTACGCGCCCCCGCTGCGCGTGACCGGGACCCTCCGGGCGCGTCGGGAGACCGAGGCGTTCGGGCGCATCGTGCTCCTGGAGCTCGGGCACGTCGCGCTGGCGATCACGGAGGGGCCGCCCTTCGCAATCCGGCCCGCCTTCTGGAGCGCGCTCGGGCTCTCCGTGTGGCGGGCGGACATCGTGGTGGTCAAGAGCCTCTTCTTGTGGCTGCCTTGGTTCCTGCCGGTGCTCCGCCAGGGCTACCTCGTGCAGACCTACGGCCCGACCGACTTCGACGCGCTCACCCGGCGCCCGTTCGACGGGCCGGTGCACCCCAAGGACATCGTCGACGACTGGCGGGACGCGGATCGCCGCCGGAGGTGCGCGTGACGGGCGGGCAGCGGCGCACGCTCGCGGCCCTGGTGCGGACCCTGCTGCCGTCGGAGCGCCCCCTGGAGATCGACGGCACGGGCGCCGGGGTGGCGGGGTCCATCGAGGATTGGCTGCGCTTGATCCCCGCCCCGCAACGTACGGCGTTCCTCGCGACGCTGACCGCCTTCGACACCGGCTTCGGCGTCTGGTGCGGCCGGAGCGTGTCCTTCGCCGACGGCACGTCCGCCGAGCGGCGCGCCTGGATCGACGCGGTCTCGGAGGCCCCCGCGTGGCCCGCCCGCAAGGTCTTCGAGGCGCTGCGCTTCGTCCTGCTCCTCCACTACGCCGAGCGCCCGGCGGTGCTCGACGCGCTCGACCCCTCCGGCGCCCTCGGGAGTAACTGATGCGACGCTCTCTCCCCGACCTGTTCGCTACCGGCCAGCTCCTCGCCGGCATGGAGCTCGGCGCCTGGCGGGACACCCTCTGCCGCGCCCACTGGAAGGTCGATCCGGCCTACGTGCCGCGCGCGGCCTGGATCACCGCGCTCGGGGCGGCGAGCACGCTCGCGGCGCGCGCCGAGGACGCCCGGTTCGGGCGCGCGATCGCCTCGGTCGAGATCGATCCGTCGCCGCTGTTCGTCCTCGGCCACTGGCGCTCGGGGACGACCCACCTCCAGAATTGCATCGGCCGGATGCCGGACTACACCTGCCCGACCACCTACCAGGTGGTCTTCCCCGGCTCCTTCCTCGGCACGCGCGAGTTGGTCGGCCCGCTGACCGCGGGGCTCCTCCCCGAGACCCGCGGCTACGACAACGTGAAGATGGGCTGGGACGAGGCCGCCGAGGACGAGATCGCGCTCGCGAAGCTCACCGGCCTCTCGCCCTACCTGGGCGCGATGTTCCCCGCCGACGCCCCCCGCTACGAGCGCTACATCGACTTCCTCGAGGCCGCTCCCGACGAGGTCGACGCCTGGAAGGACGCCCTCCGCTACTTCGTGAAGAAGCTGATGTACGCCGCGAAGGGCCGGCAGGTGGTGCTCAAGAGCTGCGCCCACACCGCGCGCATCCGGCTCTTGCTCCAACTCTGGCCCGACGCCCGGTTCGTCTTCATCCACCGGCACCCGTACCGGGTGTTCGCGAGCACGTTGCACCTGCGTGCACACACCGACTGGGAGAACTTCTTCCAGGTCCCGCGCGAGGGGTGGGAGGAGGAGCGCGCACGGCAGACGCTCGCCCTCGGCGAGCGGATCTTCGACCGGTACCTCGCGGATCGCGCCCTGATCCCCGCCGGCCAGCTCGCGGAGATCGGCTACGACGATCTCGTCGCCGACGAGGTCGGCGTGCTCGGGGAGGTGTTCGCCACGCTCGGGCTCCAGGGTTGGGAGCGCGGCGAACCGGCGCTCCGGGCGTACCTGGCGGGCGTCGGCCCGTACACCCGCAACGCGCTCGCCCTCGACGAGCGGGATCGCGCGCGGGTCGACCGCGCCTGGGAATCGGCCTTCACGGCCTTCGGCTACTCACGCGACGGGGGTTGGTGATGGACTTCGATGCGATCCTCGACCGGCAGTTGGAAGAGGCGGCCCACCTCAACGGGGAGCACGTCCACCCGAAGCTGCTGAAGATGTTCCAGCTCGCGGGGATGGACGCCACCTTCGTGCGCGGCCACGGGCAGTACCTGTGGGACGCCCACGACACGCGCTACCTCGACTTCCTCTCGGGCGGCGGCGCGCACTTCCTCGGTCGAAACCACCCGGGCGTGAACGCGGCGCTGATCTCCCTGCTCGGGCGGGATCTCGCGAACCTGACCGTCGTCAACCCGGCGCTCCTGTCGGGGTTGGTCGCGCAGCGGCTCCTCGAGCTGGCGGGCCCCGGTTTCTCCAAGGTGATCTTCGCGAACACCGGCTCGGAGACCACCGAGGTGTGCGTGCGCTTCGCCCGGTACGTGACCCGGCGGCGGCGCTTCCTCTACCTGGAAGGGGCGTTCCACGGGCGCTCCTACGCGGCGGTGTCCCTCTGTGGCAGCCCCGCGCTGCGGGAGGGGCAGGACCCCCTGATGCCGACGTGCACGCCGCTGCGCCGCAACGATCTCAAGCAGCTCCGCCAGGAGCTCCGGATGGGGGACGTCGCGGCGCTGGTGGTCGAGCCGGTGCAGGGCATGACCTGCGAGGCCACCGACCGCGCCTGGCTGCGCGAGGCGCAGCTCCTGTGCGAGGAGCACGGCACCCTGCTCGTCGCCGACGAGGTCCAGACCGGGCTCGGGCGCACGGGGAGCTGGTTCGCGAGCACGGCGATGGGCGTGCGGCCGTCGATGATGACGGTGTCCAAGACGCTCTCGGGCGGGCAGGTGCCGGTGGGGGCGGTGCTCGTCTCCGACGAGGTGTACCAGCGGGTCTTCTCGACGTTCACCTCCGGCCCCTTCTACTTCTCGACCTTCGCCGAGAACAACCTGGCGATGGCCGCGGCGCTCGCCACGCTGGACGGCCTGGCCGAGATCGACGCCCCCGCCCGCGCGGCGGCGTTGGGCGAGCAGCTCCGACACGGGGTCGAGACGTTGGCGCGGCGCTACGATTGCATCGAGCGTTTCGCCGGGCGCGGGCTGATGGCCTGCGTGTACTTCCGCCCCTCCGCGAGCTCGCTGCGCCTGCGCGCCGAGCAGGCCGCCCTGGCCGCCGCGGATCCTGGCGCCTTCGGGGCCGCGGTGCACGTGGAGCTCTACCGGAAGCACAAGATCCTCGTCCAGATCCCGGGCCCGGGCCTCGACGCCGTGAAGATCCTGCCGCCCGTGTGCACCACCCAGGACGACGTCCGCGCGTTCCTCGACGCGTTGGATGACACGCTGGGCGCCTGGTACGACGGCCCGGGGCCCGCCGCGGCCCTGGTCCGCACGAGCGGCGGCGCCCTCCTGGGGCAGGCGGCGGCGGCGCTGCCGACCACGGGCTTCGCGGGGGCGATGCGCGCGCTCCTGACGCGGCCAACCTCCCCACCCTGGTCGCCCGACGCTCCGGCTCCGGCAATGCCAAAAAAATCCTCGCCCCCGACGGACACTCGCGAGAGCTGACCGGCGGGGGAAGGGCGAGCGAAAGGGTGGAGCGGGCTGAACCCGGCACCTCGCTGCGCTGCGACGTCGTCGTGGTCGGCGGGGGCCCGTGCGGGGTCGTCGCCGCGTTGACGCTGGCGGAGGCCGGGCGCTCGGTGATCCTGCTGGAGGCGGGGCCTCCGGTCGATCCCGCGCGGACGGATGACACCGCGACGACGCTGGCCCGGTACTTCCACGATGGGGGCCTCCGTGCCCTGCGTGGCCCGACGCCCACCCCGACGCTCCAGGCCCGGGCGTTGGGCGGCGGGAGCGTGTTCAACAGCGCGATCTGCATGCGTCCGCCGGCGGAGCTCCCCGCGCGCTGGGAGGCCGAGCACCGCGTGAGGGTAGGGGACCTCGATCCGTACCTCCGTTGGATCGAGGCGCTCTACGAGGTGCGCCCCACCGAGGCGGGGGCGATCGGGGCGCGCTCGGCCCGGTTCCGGCAGGGCTGCGAGGCTCTCGGTTGGCAGGTGGACGCCCTGCCGCGGATGGTCGCCGGCTGCACCGGGAGCGGGCGGTGCCTCACCGGCTGCCGCACCGGTGCCAAGCGCTCCGCCGACCGTCGCGGCGTACCCGAGCTGCTCGCGCGCGGCGGACGCGTCTACACCCACGCCGAGGTCGAGCGCCTGATCGTGCGGGGCGGGCGCGTGCGCGGGGTCGAGGCGATGGCGATCGACCCGGAGACCCGCGCGGCGCGGGGCTCGTTTCGCGTCTCGGCGGACGCCGTCGTGCTCGCCGCTGGGGTCATGGCGAGCCCCGCGATCCTGCTCCGGTCGGGGCTCGACGGGCCCGGGATCGGCGAGCGGCTCCAGCTCCACCCCTCGTCGTTCGCGATGGCGCTCTACGACGAGGACGTGTTGCCGTGGGTCGGGGCGACCCAGGGCCTGCACAGCACCGCGCACATGGAGCGCGGGATCAAGCTCGAGGACCTGTGGGTGCCGCATGGCATCCTCGCCGCGCGGCTCCCGCAGGGCGCGGGCTTCTCGCGGTGGTTGTCCCGCACCCGCCAGATGGGCTCCTACGCGACATGGGTGACGACGGGGTCGTCGTTCGGCCGGATCCGGCTCCTGCCGGGCGGCGTCGTCGACCGCAGCTACGAGATCTCGCCGTCCGACCTCGCCCGCCTCCAGGACGGCATCGTGCACCTCGCCGAGCTCTCCTTCGCCGGGGGCGCCCGCGAATTCGTGCACGGGGTGCACGGGCTCGGGCCGATCCGCCCCAACGAGGTGGACCGGCTCCGGGAGCTCCGCCTGACCCCGCGCGATCTCGACGTCGCGAGCAACCACGCCTTCGGGACGCTCGCCATGGGTGTCGCGACCGACGATTGCGGCCGCGTGAACGGCATCGACGGGGTCGTCGTGGCCGACACGAGCCTGTTCCCCGACTCTCCGGCCGCCAACCCGATGTTGCTGGGCATGGCCCTGGCCCGGCGAAACGCTCTTGCACTGGTGGAGGACACGTGCGCTTCAGTCTGACCGAGGCGGTCGCCTTTCCACGGGAGCGGGTGTTCCGTTTCCAGCGGGACCGGATGCCCGAGCTGCTCTCCGACCTGCGGTCCGTCGCGTCCGTGGAGACGCTCGAGGTCCACGTCGACGGGCCCCGGATGCGCGGCGTGAAGCGCTGGACGGGCGCCACCGCGGGCCTCCCCGCGTCGGTGGTCGGGCTCTTCCCGGCCAACGCGTTCCAGTGGGTCGACACCTCGACCTGGGACGAGAGCGACTTCAGCGTCACCTGGGGCCACCGGCACGAGCGCTGGCCGGACGCGATGCGCGCGCGCGGCACGAACCGCTTCGAGGCCAACGGCGAGGACACCCTCTTGAGCCTGGACGGCGAGCTGACGCTGTACCCGGAGCGCGTCCCCGGGGTGCCGGCGGCCGTGGGGGAGGCCGTCCGCCCGCTGCTGGAGCGGTTGGTCGTGGCCCAGCTCCGCGCCACGCTGCGGGACACGCTGGCCCTCGTCGCGGAGCGGCTGGAGCGTGAGTAGCCGTCCTGCACCCATCGCGGCGGGGCGGTCGTGCTGATCGCGCTCCTGTTCGGCTTCGGCCTCGCGTTCGTCGGGTCCATCCCGTTCTCGGGGCCGATCGCCGTGCTGGTCCTCGCGTTGGGGATGGCCGGGCGCCCGCGCGAGGCCATCGCGGTCGCGATCGGCGCGAGCGTGGCGGAGGCCGGGTACGCCGGCGTCGCGTTCGTGGGGGTGGAGGCCGCCTACGCGCGTTGGCCCGGCGCCGCGCACGTGGGCGAGGTCCTCGGCGGGCTGGTGGTGGTGGCCCTCGGCGGCTTCCTCGTCCGGAACGGCGCCCCCGAGCTGGCGACGCCCCCGTCGCGCGCCGGCTCGCTGCTCCTCGGCTTCGGGACGATGGCGTCGAACCTCTCGATCCCGCTCCAGTGGTCGGCGGTCTGCGCGGCGGTCTCGCCGTGGGTCCCGCGCGTCCCGGCCGCCGCGCCCGCGTTCGGGCTCGGCGTCGGGCTCGGCGCGTTCACCTGGTTCTCGATCCTGACCGCCCTCCTGCGCCGACGGCCGCTCTCGCCGCCGCGGGCCCGGCTCTTCGTGCGCGCCTGCGGCGTCTGGCTCGCGGCCATCGGGGTGTGGATGCTCGTGCGGGTGTGGCGGTGACCCCGGAGTGGCGCAACTGGGCCACGAACGTACGCGCCACGCCGACCGGGCGCATGCCGGCGACCGTACGCCCGCTCCCGGCCCGGTTCCGGGTGGCCGGCGTCGGCGGCAGCTCGAGCCGCCTCGTCGCGACCGATGGCGTGCTCCTCGACGGGCGGGCCCTGCATGGCGAGCCGGTCCTCGACCCCCAACGCGCCGAGGTGCGCACCCCCGCCGGCCTCACCGTCGGCGAGCTGGGCACCTGGCTTGCGGAGCGCGGCTGGTCGCTGCCCCGCGTCGGCACGAGCGCCTACCCGTCGGTGGCCGGGGCCATCGCCACCGCCTCGCACGGCACCGGGGTCGGGTACGGGAGCCTCTCCGACGCGGGCTCGGTGCGGGGGATGGCGGTGGTGCGCCCCGACGGCGCGCTCGTGGAGCTGGACGCCGACCGCCCCGGAGACGCCGAGGATCTCGCCGCGCTCCGGGTCCACCTCGGCGCCTTCGGCGTCGTGACCGAGGTGCGCCTGGCGGTGTCCTGCGGCGCGGTGGTCGCGGTGGAGACGGTGCACGCCCCCCTCGACGCGGTGCTCGACCCCGAGGTGCGCGCCGGCGCCGATCAGACGGAGGCGTGGTGGCTGCCGGGGAGCGACGCCGTCGTGCTCACCCGCCGCCGCTTCTCCGCCGAGCCCCCGGACGTGCGCGACCATCGCGCGCTCGCCCGCCACCGCCTGTGGGCCGAGGACATCCCGCTCCACCTCGTCACCACGCTCGCGCGCTTCGCGCCGCGGCTCGCCCAGGCGCTGCTCGCGCGGTTCGGTGGCGGCCCGCTCCGCCCGCGTCGGCAGGTGGGGCGCTGGGACCACCTCTCCGTCGGCCCGCGGCGCTACCGGGCGGTCTCCACGGAGGTCGCCGTGCCGATCGAGGCGGCGGGCGAGGCGCTGGCCGCCATCCGCGACCTGGCGCACCGGACGCCGCTGCACGTACCGATCAACCTGCGTTGGAGCGCCGCGGACACCGGCGCGCTCTTGTCGCCAGCGCTCGGGCGGGACGTGTTCTGGGTGGACGTGGCGTGGAGCCCCGGGATCGGGGGAGGGGACCGCGTCCTGCGCGAGGTGGAGCGGCGGCTCGTCGCCCTCGGCGGGCGCCCCCACTGGGGGAAGCTCGGGTTCCAGAACCCGCGCGCGCTCTTCCCGGAGTTCGACCGGTGGGACGCCGTGCGGCGGCGCTACGATCCCGATGGGCGGCTGCTCAACGACCACCTTTGCCGGCTGGTGGAGGGGCGGCCGCTGGTGGAGGAGGCGGGTGAACCAGGGGCCTTGTAGCCGGGGGCATGGCCGCTTGTCTGCCCGGCAGCGGGCGCCTACCCTGAGGGAGGACGCCGGACAACTATTTACTTTGCTGAAAGGCTGCGTTTCAGCCTTTGGCCCGGCGCCCAGGTCACCGAGTAGGGGGATGATCGAGATGCGGATCGGGGTGTTGGGTGTGTCATCACTGGCGCTCGCCATCGCGACGTGGAGCGGGCTGTCATGGGCGGAGACGCAGCCCGTGGAGGAGGCGGAGGCGCCAGCGGAGGAGCAGCCAGGAGAAGCCGAGGGAGTGGAAGGAGATGTACGAGCGAACGCGGAGGAGAAGGGCTTCGGCCCCCTCGCCGAGGTGCCGAACCCGCGGCCGTCGAACCTGAGCGAGTTCGTACGCGACGAACAGGCCGCGATCGCGCTGGGGAAGGCGCTGTTCTGGGATGCGCAGGCGGGGAGCGACGCCCAAGCCTGCGCGAGTTGTCATTTCCACGCGGGCGCCGATCCCCGCGTGAAGAACCAACTCTCGCCGGGCTTGAACATCGTGGAAGATCCCGAGCGGGCGCCGGATCCGGACCTGGACTTCGGCGACGCCGTCTATGGGCTGACCGCCTCCGGCGCCGTGGCCGGATCCAACTACACGCTGGTGGCGGCGGACTTCCCGTTCCACCGGCTCGAGGATCCGGAGGACCGGAACTCGTGTCACGACGGAAAGGACAACGACGGCGACGGATATCGGGACCGCAAGGACTACGACTGCTTCGACATGAACGACTCGGTGAGCTCCCAAGGCACGTTCGGCGGCGAGTTCGACTCGATCGACCGCACGTACGGCCTCTTCGACGAGTGCGACCCCCCGGACGGGGAGATCTTCAACGTCGACGGCGACCCGGTGCGGAAGGTCGAGCCGCGCAACACGCTCACGGTCATCAACGCGGTGTTCAACCACCGCAACTTCTGGGATGGGCGCGCCAGCAACATCTTCAACGGCGTCAACCCGCTCGGAGAGCGGGGCCTCCTGTCCACGCAGGACAACCCCTACCCCGGGGTGCTCGCGCTGGAGAACGGCTACGTGCGCAAGGTCCAGACGCGCATCGACAACGCGAGCCTCGCCTCCCAGGCCGTCGGCCCCCCGACCAACAACTTCGAGATGAGCTGCGCGGGCCGCACGAACGCCGACATCGGGCGCAAGCTCCTCGGCCGCGCCCCGCTCGCCTTTCAGAAGGTACACTCGGCCGACAGCGTGCTTGCCCAGTACCGCGCGAGCAGCGGGGTGGGGCTCGTGGGGACCTACGAGGGCCTCATCCGGCGGGCATTCGAGCCCAAGTACTGGGTGGGCGAGGGACGGTACGACGCCAACGGCGACCCGGTGCGAAGCCGCGACGGCTTCCGCCAGATCGAGGTCAACTTCCCGTTGTTCCTCGGCCTCGCGGTGCAGCTCTACGAGGCCACGTTGGTCTCCGACCAGACACCCTTCGACGATTACATGGCGGGCGACGAGCACGCGCTCGACGACGTACAGAAGTTCGGGCTCGAGACCTTCCTCGGCGCGGGCAAGTGTGTCAACTGTCACGTCGGCTCGGAGTTCACGGGCGCGTCGGTGCGGAGGCGGGCGAACCAGCCCGACGGCAACGAGGAGGCGGTCGAGCGCATGGTCATGGGCGACGGCGGCGTGGCGCTGTACGACGGTGGCTTCTACAACATCGGCGTGCGCCCGACGTTCGAGGACCTCGGCCTGGGCGCGGAGTTCAACGGCTTCCCGCTGGCCTTCTCGCGGCAGCTGTCGACGGGGAGCATCATCGACGACTTCAACGTGAAGGAGGACGAGCTCGAGGTCCCCGGCCCCGTCGCCCTCGGGGAGCGCGTGGCGGTGGACGGCGCGTTCAAGGTGCCCGGCCTGCGCAACGTCGAGCTCACCGGCCCGTACTTCCACAACGGCGGGCGGTCGACGCTCGCCCAGGTCGTGGCGTTCTACAATCGCGGCGGCGACCGCATCAACCTGCGCTACCGTGACACCACCGGGTTCGGCGACGAGGACAGCAACCTCGACCCCGACATCCAGCCCCTCGGCCTGGACGAGATCGTGCGCGAGATCGACGGGTACGAGGTCACCGCCGAGGAGGCTCTCGTGGAGTTCCTGCTCGCGCTCACGGACGAGCGGGTGCGGTACCAGCAGGCGCCGTTCGACCACCCGGAGCTGAAGGTGCCCAACGGGCACCCGGGCGACGAGGAAGCGATCACCAGCCTCCTCGACGACCGGGCTGCGGACAAGTTCCTCACCGTTCCCGCCGTCGGCGCCGCCGGCTCGCGGTCCCCCCTGGGCACGTTCCTCGCCCTGGATCCGCAGGACGAGTGACGGGACGCGCGCCTCCCCACGGACGTGAAGCCGTGGGGAGGCGTCGCGGAGGCACGGGCGCGAGCCCGCATTCCCGCGCCTGTCCATCGACGGAGCGCGCGAACCAGTTGCCGCAGTGCCCCCCCCCCCCCGACCTCCACCCGACCCCCACTCAGGGCACCGTGAACCGCGCAGCCTCCGACCACTCCGACCAGGCCAACCCGCGATCGCGGTAGCGCGCGCGCCCGCACCAGTCCCCCGCCGCGAGGGGGTCGAGCGGGAGGGTGGTCAGGTCCGCGCCGACCTGCGTATCGATGCCCTGGTACCAATTCTCGTGTTGCACCCATCGGTCGACGACCGGATCGGCGAACGTGTCACAATCGGCGCTCACCTGCCAATGGGTGGAGCCGTGGGCGCCGCTCCCGGCGTAGGGGCTCGCGGCGAGGGTGCCTTCCGACGCCGTCACGGTCGGTGTCGTGGGCGGGACGGCGTCGACGCGCACGGTGATCTCGTCGGTGACCTCGCTGTCCCGCGGGGCCTCGGGGCTCCCCAGGCTGATGCGACGCAGCGTGAACGCGCCGGGCTGGACCTCGACCACGACGAAGCCGTACTCGGCCTGGGTGACCGAGAGTTCCTCGTAGTCCGCCGTGGACGTCGAGGTCCACGTGTCGAGGGCGCCGCCCGCCGAGGCGACGTCCACCCAGAGGTGGGTGTGGTCCCGCGACTGGCCCCGGCTGTAGCCGTGGGTGTGCCCGAAGAAGTGGATGGAGGGCTTGCCGCACGTGGTGCTGAACGCCTCGAGGCGCTGGACCACGTCCCCGGAGAAGGAGGCCTCGCCACCGGGCCAGAGCTCGGACTTCCAGGGGTGGTGCAGCTCGGCGAAGACGAACTCGATGGTGTCGTCGGTGCAGGTCTCGGCGAGCACCCCGTCGAGCCACTCGAGCTGCTCGGGCACGGTCTGGACCGTGTTGGAGTCGAGGCCGATGACCCGGACGTTGACGTAGTCGAACGCCCACCACTGCTCCTCGTGGTCGGGCACGCCGTTGTCGGGGAGGTGGAAGTACTGGAAGTACGCGGGGGAGCCGGCCTCGTGGTTCCCGAGCACCGGGTAGAGCGGCACCTGGCCCATGAGCGGGGCGGCGCCACCGAAGAAGTCTCCCGTCCAATCCGCGTAGTTCCAGCCGTTGTCGACGAGATCGCCAGCGAGGAGCATCAGGCCGAGCGCCTCGGGCAGCTCGGCGTCGTACGTCCCGGTGACGTAGGGGAGGATGCCGCCCTCGACGACCTCCGCCCACTTGTCGGGCCAGGCGTCGTCGCGCTGCATGTCGCTGACCGCGACCAACTGGAAGGGCTTCCGGGAGTCGGCGGCGGGCGCGGTGCGGAAGCGGACGGGCGCGG
The DNA here is from genome assembly GCA_030684355.1 of Pseudomonadota bacterium. GTDB lineage: Bacteria > Myxococcota_A > UBA796 > UBA796 > SXON01 > CAJBVW01. Next base: position 107,717 of record JAUXTN010000238.1, on the reverse strand, counting down.
AGACGGTGGCGCCGGTGCGGACGGTGTACCAGTAGGAGGTGTCAGGCGCGAGGCCGTCGAGGAGGGTCTCGTGTTGCACGCCGTGGCCGTTCGGGAGCGCCGTGCCCGTCACGATCGTGCCGAGGGCCTCCGTGGGGCCGAACGCCACGATCGTCTCCTCCCCGTCGAGCGTCTCCCAGCAGATCCACGCGCTCGTGGGGGTGACGGACTGGAGGAAGGGCGCGACGAGCAGCTCGTGGGGCGCGGTGTCGCCGGGGTCCTCGGCGGGGGGAGGCTCCGGCGGGGCTTCGCCAACGCCGGAGCAGGCCAGGAGCACGAGAGTGAGCATCCGCCACCATGCACCTGGGACGGCGATCCGCGCAACCCGGCGCGAGCGGACCGCCTCGACGCGGCCCGCCGACGGCGCGCGCGTCGCCGCCTCCAGCCTCCGGCGTCTCCGCCGCGTACCGTGTGACATGGGCTCCGGCTTCTCGTGGTAGCGTCGGGCGTGGAAGTCCTGTCGAACGAAGACCGCTCGGAGCGGCAAGCGCCCGCCTCCGAGTCCCGGGCATCCCGATGATCGCTCCCCCCGAAGGGGTCACCCTCGGCGAGCTCCTCGGGCGCGGGACGTTCGGTGACGTCTACCGGGCGTCCGAGGGCGGGTTCGCCTGCGCCGCGAAGCGACTCCGGGTGACCACCCCGCAGTCGATCCTCCGGTTCAAGCGAGAGTTCCGGGTGCTCGCCGAGCTCGATCACCCCAACCTGGTCTCCTCGCGGCGCCTCGTGCAGGCCGGGAGCGACGACTGGTGGCTGTTGATGGAGCTCGTGGAGGGCCTCGATCTCTTGACCTGGCTGCGCCGGGACAGCCCGGAGGCTCCCAACTGTGAGCCCACGTGGGACGGGTCCTCCGACGGTGCTCCGCCGCCAAGCACGAGTCCCGCCGAGCCATCCTCGCTGCCGGCCGCTCGGGAGGCCGCCGGCGATCGCTGGCGATCCGCGCTCCGGCAGCTCGCGGACGGCCTGGATGCGCTCCACGCCCGCGGCAGTGTCCACCGCGACGTGAAGCCGGGAAACGTACGGGTGACCGCCGAGGGGCGTGTCGTCCTGCTGGACTTCGGGCTGGTCGGCGATCCCGACGCGCCGGACGGCGCCACCGCGGAGCGGCTCGGCACGCCGGCCTACATGGCGCCGGAGCAGACCGCCGGCCTCTCCGCCGGCCCCGCTGCCGACTGGTACGCGGTGGGCGCGCTGCTCTACCAGGCCGTGCTCGGAGAGCTCCCGGGCTACGCCGACGGCGCCGTCCGCGAGCGCCTCGCACCGATCTCGGACCCGGCGCTCCGCGCGCTCGTCGCCGACCTGCTCGAGCGGGACCCCGCGCGCCGCGCCGGTTCCGCGCAGGTGCGTGCGTGGACCGGCGCGGTCGCGAGCTTCCCCACGCCGGGCAGCGCGTTCGTCGGCCGGGAGCGGGAGATCGAAGCGCTGCGCCTGGCATGGCGCGACGTCCGCGCGGGCGACCCGCGCCTGGTGTTCGTCGCGGGTGAGTCGGGCGTCGGAAAGACCGCGCTCGTCGAGCAGCACCTCTCGACGCGCGGCGATGCCCTCGTGCTCCGGAGCCGAGGTCGTCCCCAGGAGTCGGTTCCGCTCCGCGTCGTCGACGGCCTGGTCGACCGCCTCTCCACCTGGCTCGCCCGGATCGGGCCCCACGCCGCCCACTTCGCCCCGCGCGATCTCGGCTGCCTCCTCACGCTGTTCCCCGCTTTGCGCGTGGCCGGTTTTCCTCCGACGACGCGGGACCGTGCCGTCCCGGGTGACCCGATCGAGGTGGGCATCCGCGGCCGCGAGGCGCTGCGCGAGCTGCTCGGACGCGTCGCGCTGGAGCGCCCGCTGGCCCTCGTCGTCGACGACGCCCAGTGGAGCGATTCGGAGAGCGCCGCGCTCTGTGCCGGGCTCGTGGGGCCGGGGGGCGGTGCGCCCGGGCTCCTGCTCGTGGTGGTGCACCGGGCCGAGGAGCGCGACAGCGCCGCGCTCCGGGCGTTCGCCGCCCTGCGTGCCCCCGACCTCTCGATCGAGGTCGGCCCGCTCGCCGAGGCCGCGGGGCGCGAGTTGGCGCGGCAGCGGCTGCCCGACGAGCCCGCGGAGGTTCGGGATGCGGTGGTGGCGGAGGCCCGGGGGAACACGTTCTTCCTGGAGCAGCTCCTGCGCGAGCGCGAGGCCTGCCCGGGCGTCCTCCCCGCCTTCGCGGACGTGGTGCGGCGGGCCGTCGAGCGGCTTCGCCCCGACGAGGTCGAGCTCCTCCGGCTCGTCTGCGTGGCCGGCCACCCGGTCGACGAGCCGCTCCTGGGCGCGCTGCTGGGCGCGGGCACGGACCTTCGGCGCGTCGTTCGCACGCTGCACCGCGCGGGGATGCTGCGCCCCACCGGAGAGCGGTGGACCCAGGTCGAACCCTTCCACGATCGCGTGGCGGAGACCGTCCTGGCGGGTCTCGGCGACGCGGAGCGGCGTGCGTACCACGCTCGCTTCGCGGAGATGCTCGACCTCCAGCTCGATCCCGAGCGGGTCGCCCTCCATGCCGCGCGGGCCGGCCTCTCCGCCCGGAGCCTCGCCGCCGCCCTGCTCGCGGCCCGGCGCGCGGAGGAGGTGTTGGCCTTCGCGCGGGCGGCCGACTGGTATGCGCGCGCGGCGGAGTGTGTCAACGACGACGATGAGGCGCGGGGGCACCGGGCGCGGCAGGCGGCGATGTTGCGCCAGGCCGGACGGCTGGCGGACGCCGGACGCGCGTTCGTCGAGCTGGCGGAACGAGGGCCGCACGACGAGCGCGCGGCCCTCCTCGTGAACGGGGCCGAGTGCCTGATCAAGAGCCGGGAGTACACCGGCGGGCGGGCCCTGCTCGCCGCCGCGATCGCGACGACCGGTGTACGCCTCCCGCGCGCGCGACTCCCGACGCTCCTGGGTGCCACCCTCCGGATCTGCCTGCGCGGGCTGGCCACCGCGTTCCGGCGCCTGCCACGGCTACCCGCTTCGTCCGTCAGCGGGACACGGATCCGCGCGGGCCTCGCTGGATTGGGCCTGATGGAGCACGATCCGCTCCTCGCGTGGTGGCTGGTCAGCCTCGCCGGGTGGCAGGCGGAGCGTGTCGGGGATTGGGAGACCTCCGAGCGCGCGGCGATCTTCACGTCGGGCATCGGCGCGTTTGGCCCCGCCTGGCTCCTGCGACGCAGCCGTCGGGACCTGGAGCGGCGTGTCACCCGGACCGTCAGCCCGGAGGCGCGGCTGGATGTGCAGATGTTCCTGTGCCTGTGCACGATCTTCGAGGGCGACCTCGCGGGTCTGGAGCTGCACTCGGTGCGTGCGCTGACCCTCGCCGACGAGCTCGCTGGGCAGGGTTGGTTCCAGGAGACCTGCACGCGTGGCCTCCGGCTCTGGGGCCACGCCTGGACGGGGGATCACCGGGGAGACGCCGAGGCGGTCGAGGAGCACATCGCTCGCGCGGCGGCGCAGGGGGAGCACGTCCTCGTCCTCCACCTCACGGCCTGGCGGGGCCTGATGCTGATCGTGGACGACGCACCCGAGGCGGCGGCGGAGGCGACGGGCCCGGTGTACCGGCATTGGGAGAGCGAGCGGGGGACCCTCCAGGAGGTCTGGTACCTGTCCAGTTGGACCAACATCCAGCTATACGGCCGCTTCGCGCTGGCCGACGCCTGGAGGCGGACCTCGCCGCGGTGGGACGCCCTCGAACGGACGGGGTTCTTGCGCGGGTACCTCGTCGTCGAGGCGGCGTTGACGAGGCGGAACCTGCTCGCCGCCGCGCTGCCCCACCTCGACGACGGAGAGCGGCGGCGCGCGTTCGTCGAGCTCGACGGGCTGCGGCGCACGCTCGCGCGGAGCAGGGTCCGGCTCGCCGCGCCCTGCGTGGCGATGTGCGATTGCCTGATCGAGGCGTCGAACGGGCGGATGGACGCCGCCCGGCAGGCCGCGTCGCGCGCCGCGTACCTCGCCGAGGCCCAGGGGATGCTCGCGATGGCCAGCGCGTACCGTTGGGTGGTCGCGGGGATGGCCGGAGGAGATGCGCCGCTGGAGGCCGAGGTCCTCCGTTCGCTCGGGTGGCGTCACCCGGAGAACGCGGCCCGGTTCCTCGCGCCTGGGCCGTGGTGGGCGTAGCACCTCCGGTGGTCTACCGACGCGGGGTCGGCTCCCTGATCCGCAGCCACGCCGCGTACTGCGTGTCGTCGAGGGCCGCGCGGGCCTCCGTGTCGGCCTGCGTGCGCGAGGCTTGCATCGTCGCGGCGATGACCTTGCCGTCGGGCGGCCGCTGGCCAGAGCCCGGGCCCCTCCGGAGCCCGTCGAGCGCCTCGAAACCGCGGGTGCGCTCCTCGGTGAGGACGGTCTCGAGCCGGTCGCGCTGCGCGTCGTCGAGGCCGACCTCCGCGTCGAGAGCGTCGAGCTGATCGTGGAGGGCGTCCATGATCGCGTCGCGAGAGGCCTGCAGCTTCTCCGGCCGGCCCCCGGCGGTTCGTGCATCGTCCGGCGACGCGTTGTCGTCCGGCCGCCCTTCCTCGCCTGCCGTTCGCACGCGCGTCGCGTTCACGTCAGTGGGAGTGGCGCCGGCCGAAGCCGACGTGTCCGACGGCCGGAGCGCCCATGCGCTGCCGGCGAGCGCCAGGCCCAGGAGGGGGAGGAGGATCGAACGCGGATTCATCGGTGACACCCTCGCGGTGGGGCGGAGCGCGGCGCACCCGGCGGGCGCGCCGCTGTACTACTGCGGCGAGAGGATCAGTAGGACGCGCAGGTCATGCTGTTGTCAGCCGCCCAGGCGATCACCACCGCCTCACAAGCCTCGGCCTCGGCCTCCGTCACGTCCAGGAAGTTCTGCTGCCAGTTGCTGGTGTAGGTGGTGCCGTCGTAGCTGTAGTCGTTCGAGTAGGCGTTGCAGTAGGTGCGCGCGTACTGGCTGCCGTTCCAGTCCTGCTCGAAGGAGACGCCGTAGAAGCGGGACCAGGAGCGCTCGTAGGCCTCGTAGTAGTAGCTGTTGGTGGAGATGTCACCGCTGAAGGCGTCGAAGTACAGGTGGGTGGAGTTCTCCGAGTACGAGTAGGGACCGGAGACGTAGTCGTAGTCGTACTCGTAGCACTGCGCGTTCGACCAGTTGGCGTCCGCGTAGTGGTTGCGCGTGTCGAGGTACTCGGCGTACGCCGCGTCGATGTCGGCGGTGGTGTAGCACGGGCAGTCCCCGGCGCAGTTCTCGTCGATGGTGTCGTCGCAGTTGTTGTCGACGCCGTCGTCACAGACATCCTCCGCGCCGGGGTTGACGGACGCGTCGGTGTCGTCGCAGTCGTCGGCCAGGAGGAAGCCGTCGTTGTCGAGGTCGTCGTCGCGCGTGCCGTCGGCGCAGTCGTTGTCGACGCCGTCGTAGGGGACCTCGGTCGCGCCTGGGCTCACCGACGCGTCCGTGTCGTCGCAGTCGGTGTTGTTGGCGACGAAGCCCTCGTTGGGACAGCGGTCGGTCTCGGCGGCGGCATCGCCGTAGCCGTCCCCGTCCGCGTCGAAGAAGTAGAGCGCCGCGTAGCTGTCGCCGTGGTTGGACACGTGGGCGGGCACCGCGCGGACGCTCACGGTGATCACCGAGGCGGTGTCAGCGTCCCAGTGGCAGATGTCGGCCTGGCCGGGAGACGCGGCCAGGGCGGGGGCGCCGAGCGCGAGGGCGAGCATCGAGAGGGAAGCGACACGCATGAGGGCTCCGTGGCCGAACGATCGGCGATTGTGGACAGTTGGGACCGGCTGAACGTCGGCGCACGACCGTGGGAGGTGGGGTCGCTGTCACCGCGCCCCGTCTCTTTCCCACGTCGACGCCCAACTTGCACTTGCAGACCCTTGCAGTTCGAACGGCTCGGACGCGCCAGGCCGTCGACCCTACCCCGTGACGACCTCGATCGTCGCGACGCCGATGCGCAGCTGCCCCGCGTCGAGCCGGCGCTCGAACAGCCCGTCCGTGCCGGGCACCCCGGCGTCCGCGAGCTGTCGCCGAGCGCGGAAGAGGTGCGTGTGGAGCAGGTTGGCCTCGACCCGGAGCCGGCGGCAGAGCTCGTCCTTGTGGATCCAGCCCTGCTCCGCGGGCGGGATCACCCCCTCCCGCTCGTCGGCGAGGCGGTGCCGGGCGAGCGTCAGGAGCGTGTAGGCGTGCGCGCGCGCCCGCGGCGTGAACGACTGGTCCCCCCAGAGGACGGTGAGCTCCACGTGCTCCTCGTCCCGGCTCACCACGAAGCGGAGGACGACGTCCGGCCGCGGCCCCTCGAGCGAGACGAGCGTGGAGATCACGGCGCTGGGGAGCGAGAGCCGCCACAGCCGGCCGCCCGCCTCCACCACCTCTCCGTCTCGCGCGACGCGATCGTCGTCACCGCGGCGGCACTGCCACCCCTCCGGGGCGTCGTGGATGACCACCGACACGGGCGCCTCGCCCCCCGGGAGGGCGATGACGCCGTCCTCCTCCTCCACGGGGGCGCCCCCGTCGAGGGGCACGGCCGCGGCGTACGGCGCCGCCGACGAGGCGAGCCGCCACGCGCAGCCCGGCCCCGCGAACTCGATACGGCTCCCGACGCGCAGCGTCACGTCGCCCCCCGGAGCGACCGGGGCGCCGTCCACCCAGGTGCCGTTGCGGCTCCCGAGGTCGCGGATGAACCAGCCGTCGGGCAGGTAGTACAGCTCGGCGTGCCGGGCGGAGATCCGCGGCGCGTCGAACCGCAGGTCCGCGTCCGGCGCGCGGCCGACGAGGTGGCGGGCGCGCAACGTGACCATGCGCCCGGTGTCGATGTGTTCGAGGCGTGCGATACCGTGCACGTAACCGGGCATTGGAGGGTGGACACTCAGCTACCCCCGTAGCGCCCGCTCAAGCCGCCGAGTGGCAGGGGATCTCGTAGCGGTCGATGTAGGGGCGGAAGCGACGCATGAGGTCCGCCACGTCGAGCGAGAAGCGCTCGGCGCCGTAGATGTGCTTGCCCTGGCCGTCGCCGCGCTGGTCGTGGAGGTACGCCTCGACCCGTGCCTCGCGCACGGCCGACGGCGGCGCGCCGCTCCAGGCCTCGATCTCGCGCACGGTCCCCGCGGGGTCCGCCGCGAACCGCTCGAAGGGCACGTCGTAGAACCGATCGCCCCCGATCCGGTCGCGGACCGCCATCGCGCGCTCGACCCCGGACAGGAAGCGGCTCGAGAGGTGCGCGCCGAGCCGCGGCCGATCCACCCGGCCCCGCATGTTGCGGATCTGGAGCGACGCCATGCTGCAGTACGACGCGATGCACTCGACGGGGTCCCGGTGGGTCCACACGATGCGCGCGTCGGGGAAGACCTCGAGCAGGGCGTCGAGGAACCACAGGTGCTCGGGGCACTTCAGCACGAAGCGGCTGTCCCTCTGGCCGTGGGCGAGCACCTGGAGCTGCAGGCGGTACTCCCGATAGGCGGGCACCATGTCCTGCTCCAGCAACCAGTCGCCGTAGCCGGTGAAACCGCTCATGAGGTCGTTGTTCAGCGCGCTGGCCCGCGTCTGGAAGAGGGGCCAGCACTCCTCGGCGGTGTCGACGCCCACCTCGTGGATGACCCGCTGCTCGGGGGACATGAGGTAGGCCGCGCCGACGAGCACGCGGGCGCGGGTGCGGCGGATCCAACGGTCGCGCGTCGGGTCGGCATGGGTCGGGGTCGGGGCCAGGAGCTCCCAGAAGCGGAGGGCGCGGCTGTCGGGGTCGAGCGCGAGCAGGTTCTGCAGCAGGGTGGTGCCGCTGCGCGGGAAGCCCACCACGAAGATCGGCCGCTCGATGGGGATCGACCGCACCTCGGGGTGCCGGCGCACGTAGTCGTAGAGCGACAGGCGGTTGCTCACCGCGGACACCGCCACCTGCTGGGTGATGCACCGTCCGAGCGGGGAGAGGCCGCCGCTCGCAGCTTCCTCGAGGAGGCGGGTGAGCGGGACCTGGAAGCCGCCGTCCCCCCAGTCGACGAGGCCGGTCCGGGCGCGCGCCGCGTCGAGCACGGAGCCCAGATCCAGGTTTCCCAGGCCCGGCCGGACGCGCAGCGCGGACGCGGCCACCCGGTCGGCCACCCGGGCGAAGAGGTGGGGCTCGTCCCGCTGGACGGTGTAGGGCAGCTGCGGGGCCGCGGGGGCGGTCTCCACGGGGGGCTGGAAGGCGGGGTGGGGCGCCGAGGCGTTCATGCTCGAGCTCGACGAGACGAGGGGAGGGCGGGGCGAGGAGAGGGACACATGTACTCCGCGACGCTAGGCGCGCGACGGGGCAGATGCAAACAACGCGCCAACGGCGGGCGTCGACGGGGTCAGAGGACCCGGTCGTACACCCGGTAGCGCTTGTAGACGGACATCCCCGCGCCCTCCACGACCGCGCGCATGGGCTTGTTCCGCTCGTCGATGAGCGAGCCCTCGACGCGCTGGTAGCCGGCGGCGCGCACCCCCGCGATGGCCTCGCGGATGAGCAGCGCGTGGAGGCCCGCGTGGCGGTAGGCCGGCATCACCCCGATGAGCTTGAAGCTGGCGGTGCGGATCCGCCGCGTGGCCGCGAGGATCCTCGCCACGCCCAGCGGCCATGCCCGCCCGCGGGCCGCGCGCACGGCTTCGTTCATCTCGGGGAAGCACAGGGCGAAGCCCGCCGGCTTGCCGTCGACCGTGGCGATCTGGAGCATGCGCCGGTCGGTGAGGAGGACGAGCCCGCCGCCGAGCCCCACGAACTGGGCGCGCGGCATCGGCGTGTTCTCGGGGACGTCGCGGAAGGCGTCCACGAAGACCTCGTGGGCGAGCCCGATGTCGTGGCCGAGCGAGCGGAGCCGCGGGTTCTGGAGCACGAGGCCGGGGATGGCGACGGCGGACGCCGCGGCCTCCAGGTGGGCGGGGAGCGGCCGGGGCGTGCCGGTCTCGTCGTAGAGATCCGCGTGGTACGCCAACACGTCGTGGTGCTTGGTGAACCCGGCGCCCTCGATGAGCGCCTGGTACCAGGCCGGGTGGTGCCCCGCGAACATGGGCGGGGCGTGCTCGTGGCCCTCGACCGTGAGCCCCATCTCCTCGATCCGCGTGAGGTTCCGCGGGCCGCGGAGGATGGTCGCGCCCCACGCGTGGGCCCGCTCAGCGGCGCGGTCGAGGAGGGCGCGCGCGACCTCGGGGTCGTCGACACACTCGAACCAGCCGAAGAACGCCACGGGCTCGCCGCGGTGCGACTCGTGGAGCCGGTCGCGCAACGCCGAGATGGTGCCGACCACCTCTCCGCCCCGTCGGGCCACGTAGAGCTCGAGCTCGTTGGTCCGGAGGAAGCTGTTGCGGGCGGGGTCGAGCCGGCGGCGCACCCAGGCGTCCACCGGGGGCACCCACGCGGGATCGTCGGCGTACACCCGGTGCATGAACGCCAGGATCTCGTCGGGGCCCTGCACGCGCTCGACGGCAAGGCCAGGGCTCGGTGCCCGCGCCGTCACGGCGCCTTCTCCGCGGAGCCGAGCTCCCGCTCGAAGTCCCAGCGCACCTGCGCCGCGAGGAACGGCACGCCGCCGCCGTAGTCGTGATCGTCGACGTACCAGAGCGCCATGCCGACGATCGTGGGGATCGCGGGCTTCACGCCCGGCCGCGCCGCGACGAGGGCGCCGACCGTCGTGCTGCGGTCTCCGCTGCCGTGCGCCCACCGGTCGCGGAAGGTCGGGCCGAAGCGCAGGCTCGGCTTGTCGCCCCCGGGCAGGGCCTGGTAGAGCACGCCGGCCTGGTGCTCGAAGGTGATGTCGCTCCACCCCACCACGAGGTCGCGCAGCGGCTCGTACGTGTAGGGCGAGGTGACACCCGCGGGGCGCTCGAACACGAGGTAGTCGATGCTCCAGGTGTCGAACACGACGATCTTCCACACCTTCCCCTTGAGGGTGGGCTCGACGGAGGCGCTCCAGAGCTCGGATGCGACGCCCTCGTCCGCGCGGGCGTCGCGCGCGCTGCTGGAGCTGCCGCCGACCGCGTCGAAGGGCATGAGCCCCAGCCCGTTGCCGAAGTACCAGGCATGGGCGCCCTTCAGGGTCACGTCGAACACGTCGATCGGCGCGAACGTGAGCCGCGGCCCGACGAGCAGGAACGCCGGGGACACCATCGCTTGCGCGCCGAAGCCCCCGTACGTGTCGTGGAAGACCACGCTCTCGGAGCGGTGCAGCGGGACACGCCCCTCCACGAGCGTGTTGGAGAGCAGGCCCGTGGGCCACCCCGCGACGCCGACCGCCTGGCGGCCCCAGATCGAGGGGCCGTCGGCCGCGAGCGCGGTCGCGGCGAGCAAGGCGGCGATCATGAGGGCTCCGAAGCGTTGAAGGCTGCCTTTGAAGGCTTACACGTTCGCGCTGGCGGCGTCCACCGCCGGTGGCGTCCGACGCGCCCGAGTGGCATGCTGCGTGCTGTCGCCCCGCGGGAAGGATGAACATGCCCCAGCTTCCCGCCCATGTTCGCCACGGCTACGGCATCGGGGCGCTCTCGTTCGCGATCGCCAACACGGCGATGCTCTTCTTCCTGCTCAAGTTCCTCGTCGACGAGGTGCAACTGGATCCGGCGCTCGCGGGCAGCGTCCTCCTCGTCGCGAAGATCTGGGATGCGGTCATCGACCCGGTCATCGGTCGGCTCGTCGACCGCACGGGGCGGCCCCGCGCGTGGATCGCGGGCGCGACCGTGCCGCTCGCCCTGGTGTTCGCCACGATCTGGTTCGGCCTCCCGCTCTCCGGTGTCGCGGCGGCGGTGGGCTACGGCGCGCTCCTCGTGGTCTACAACACCGCGTACTCCGCGGCGGTCATCCCCTACGGGGCGCTCACCCCCGCGCTCGCCACCGACTACGACGATCGCACGAGGCTCAACGCCAGCCGCATGGGTTGGTCGATGGTGGGCGGGATCGTCGCCGGCATCGCGATGCCCATGCTGGTGAAGGCGGGGGGGTTCCGCTTGGGAGGGGAGGTGCTCGCGCTGCTCCTCGCGCCGCCGTTGCTCGTGACGTGGCTCGCCACCCGGGGCCGCGTGGCCCGGCGCGCCGTGGCGGCGTCGGGCTCGCTGGCGCCGCCGTGGGCGGTGCTGCGCTCGGTGTCTTTCCGTCGCGTCGCGCTTCTATTCGTGTCCGCGTGGGCCTCCATCGCGATGCTTTCCGCGCTGGTCCCCTTCTACGTGCAGCACCACCTCCACGCGCCCCAGCTCCTCGACGCGCTCTTCGCGGCGATCCAACTCTCGGCGCTGGTCTCGATCCCCGCGGTGGCCTGGCTCTCCGGCCGGGTGCAGAAGCACCGCGCGTACGCCGTCGGGATGGTGACGTGGGCGGTCGTGCTGCTGGGGCTCGCGCTCGTCCCGGAGGGCGCGACCACGCCCGCGCTGGTGCTCGGGGTGCTCGCGGGGCCGGGCGTGGCCGCGGCGCACGTGCTCCCGTGGTCGATGCTCCCCGACGTCGTGGAGGTGGACACCCTGGAGCGCGGCGCCGACCGGACGGGCGACTTCTACGGGATGATGACCTTCCTCGAGCAGGTGGCCACGGCGGTGGCGCTGTGGGTGCTGGGCAACGCGCTCGGCGCCGCCGGGTACCTGGAGGGGGCGGCCGAGCAGGGCGAGGGGGCACGGCTCGCGATCCGGCTCCTGATCGGGCCGGTGCCGGGCGTCGTGCTGCTCGTCGCCGGGCTCTACGCGTGGGCGCGCCCGCCGCTCACGCGGGAGGCGCTCGGGCAGGCGGTGGCGAAGCTCCGGGCGGCGTAGGGCGACCGGGGAACGCCCATCGCCCGCTGTCGTTTGTGGCATGTTGCCACCCGAGGCACGCCATGACCCAGACCGCCCCCGCCGGGGCACCCCCCGCGCCCGTCTTCTGCGACCGCGCCCGGCCGCCCGCCGTGGAGGAGGTCGCGGACGCGCTCGGCGCGTGCGCCCCGCATTGGGACGCCGTCCGCGCGCGGGTGGCCACCCGCTTCGCTCCGCTCACGGAGACGTGGGCCTGGTCCGGCGCGAAGCACGGGTGGGCGCTCCGACTCGCGCAGGGCAAGCGGCCGATCGTGTACCTGGCACCGTGCGCCGGCTACTTCCGCGCCTCGGCGGCGTTGCGGGAGGACGCGGTCGCCGCGGCGCTCGCGTCGGACCTGTCCGCGGCGGCCAGGGCGGTCGTCGCGACGGCGCCGTCCTTCCCCGAGGGCCGCGCGGTGCGCATCGAGGTTCGCGATGGCTCGGCGGTCGCGGACGTCGTCACGATTGTCGAGCTAAGGATGACCGCCAGATGACTGCCCTTCGCCTCGCCGCCCTCCTCCTCGCCGGCTGCGCGCCGGTCGCCGAGCCCCTGGACACCGCCCCGACCTGCACGGTGACACCGCCGGACGTGGCCCGCGTCGACGTCGCCGCCGGGTACCGCACGGTCGACGCCCCGGTCGATGCCCCGTGGCTCGCCGAGCCCCGGACCGTCCCGGTGGGGCTCTGGTACCCGACCGACGAGACCACGGGCGATGCCGCCACGTACATCGGCAGCTTCATCGACGAGCGCTCCCTGGTCGACGCCGCGTTCGCGGACACCGGGTGCCGCCTGCCGCTCGTCGTCTACAGCCACGGCTCCCAGGGGTGGGGTGGCAACACGTCGCCGCTGGTGCGGCACCTCGTCGCGCAGGGGTGGGTCGCGGCCGCGCCCGACCACGTCGGGAACACGCTCTTCGACAACGTGGAGCCGCGCCCGGTGAGCTACTCGCGTACCCGCGTGGCCGACGTCGTCGCCGCGATCGACGCGATCGAGGCGCTCCCGACCGACGATCCGCTCTACGACCGCGTCGACACGTCGCGCGTGCTCGTGCTGGGGCACAGCTTCGGTGGGCAGACGGCGTGGCTCCTCGCGGGGCCCACCTACGACACCGAGACCATCGCGGCCCGCTGCGACGCCGGCGCCCCGGGCTGCACCGACGCGGAGCGCGCGGCGTACGACGCCCCCAGCGTCGATCCCCGCGTGGTCGCGGTCCTGCCGATGGACGGGGCGGCCGGCACCGACCTCGTGGCGCCCGCCGGCTGGGAGACAGCGGACCGGCCGATCCTCTACCTCTCGAAGGCGGAGGACGGCGACGACGGGCCCATCACCAACGCGGCCGCCGCCGACGTCACGTGGGCCCGCTTCGACGGCGGCTGCCACGAGACGTTCACGTCGACCGCCCTGTCCTGCCCCGGGTTCGAGAAGGAGGAGGGGCTCGACGTGGTCGCCGCCTACCTGACCGCGTTCGCCGCCACCCAGATCCTGTCACTCGACGGGGCGCCGTACGATGGGATCCTCGATGGCAGCACGGTCGTGGACACGCGGGTCACGGTGCGACGCACGGCGCGCTGAGCGAGTGCGCCGCGGGGCCGCGCGGTCGTCGGCGCACCTCGTGGCGCTCCGAGCGCGCGCGGAGCCCGACCTACACCCGCCGCTCGTCCCGCCGGTAGCTCACCCAGAACAGCTCGTACCCGTACAGGATCACCCCGGTCAGGGCGATCATGAACACCATGAACCCGAAGGTGAAGAGCGTGACGTCGCTCACGACGAAGGCCGCGCGGGTGCACCCGCCAGCAGGAGCGCGCCGAGGGCGAGCAGCGAGGCCACCCACATCCCCACGAAGATGCCCTGCTCCCGCTGGCCCCCGAACCAGAGCCAGACGGACAACAGGAACGACAGGAACGCGGCCAAGAAGAACAGCACCTTGACTTGCAGGATGGGATCTCGCTTCGCTGCGTCGCCGAGCATCGCACCTCCCCATCCAGCGAGACCCGCGAGGGGGTCGAATCCTCCCGTTGTCGGCAGGTATTTTACGGGGCCGGCCGCGGAGGCCGGCCCGGGGTACGGTGTCGTCGAGTGCTCGGCGGCCGCTTCCGAAGCGCCCGCTGCTCCGGCTACGACCGCTACGGGATGGGAACCTGCTCGGTGGTGACCACCAGCCTCGGCGGCGAGCTCGTCTCGCCCGAGCTCAGGTCGATGCCGTTCCGGAAGGTCGAGTCCGAGAGGGCGATGCCGGCGTTCGACGTGGGGCTGTCGATCCAGCTCTGCACGAGGTCGGGCGGGAGCGTCACGACCTTCGCGCCCGTGTCGAGGGCGTTGATCACGCTGACCGCGTTGTCCAGGTTGGTCGGTCCGAACACGCCCCCGTTCCAATCCGCGCTCGTGAGCGTGCCGTCCGGATCGTTCCAGGTGACCCGCGACTCCAGCCAATCGACCAGCACGGGGGAGACGTCGTAGCGGTCGTTGGTGGTGTTGACCACGTTTGCGCGGAGCTCGGCGCCGAGCACGGTCACCTCGTTGTCGGTGAGCAGCGCCGTCAGGGCGGAGAGATCCCATTGCAGGAGGCAGACCTGGTCCTGCCCGCTGTTCGTCTCGCCCGCGGCTCCGTCCGTCTTGCAGCGGCTCGACGTGCCGAACCGGGTGTTGGGGTTGCTCTGCTCGATCGTGGCATCGTCGGCCACGAGGCTGTCGGTGACGAGGGTGCCCGCGTCGAGCTCCCCCTCGAGCACGAGGTTGAAGGTCACGTCCGAGCTCGACGGCGAGCGTTGGTGCACCTCCACGGCGATCAGGTTGACGCCGGGGTCGAGGAGGTTGGTGATCGCCGTGAACGAGAGGAACTCGTCCTCGTCGTCCCCGTCCACCGTGGAGGAAGCGCGCGTCGTGGAGGTGACGGTGCCGGACGTGAGGTTGCTGCGCACGACCTGCTCGCCGTTGATGTACACGATGGCGCCGTCGTCCCGGAGGAGCAACACGGAGAGCGAGTCGAAGAGCGTGGGGTCGTCGACCTGGAACTCGCGCCGGAAGTAGTAGCTGATGCACTTGTTCGACGAGCTCGGGCCGAAGCTGATGACCTTGTCCTCGTCTCCGTCCCCGTAGCCGAGCTCGGCATCTCCCGGCAGCCAGTTGGCCGTGGCGCTGTCATCGAACGTGCCACCGGTGCCGTCCCCCGAGAGAAGGGAATTCCACGGCTGGTTGGCGCCGGTGGAGCCGCCTGCGGGCGTCCGGCAGACGCCCGTGTGGTCGAGGTACTGCCACTCTCCCACCGGCGGGACGAGGAGCGCGTTCGCGGGCGTGGTCGCCTCGATGGTGACCCCGCCCGAGTCTTCGACCGGCCGGCCGTGATCCTCTCCCCGAGGGTCGTCGAAGCCCGTGTCCCGGGCCTTGGCGTCCGCCTCCGCCTGCCCGGGGGCCACGCCGGGGTCGGCGAGCTCCGCGCAGCCAGAGAGGACGAGCAGACAGATCCCACCGACCGACATGTGTCGTGACAGAACAACCCCCTGTGTGTCGCCACCCTCCGGGGCAGCGGCGGGGAGAGCTTATTCATGCCCCCGCGAGGGTCAAGCACGGCAATTCGGGGGGCGTCGGCTCACCGCGTCGCCGCCGGGTGCCACCCTACGATCGCGAGGTTGCGCGGGGTCACCTCGCGGTCGCAGAAGGTCCCCACCGCGACCTCCCAGCCGGCATCGGCGAGGCGGAGCGCCCGGTCCAGGACCAACCAGAGCTCGAAGGGCCGTCGGAACTGGCTCCGGACGAGCCCCAGCGCGGCGACGAGGCGGGCGCGGTCGTGCCCGGCGGCCTCGGCGCGAGCGGGGTCCCAGCCCGGGGGGAGAGGCAGGGAGGCGGCACCGGCCATATGCTCGGCGAACATCTGGAAGTCGCCGCGGTGCCAGCCCGGCGGCAAGGGCCCGAGCGGGGTGTAGGCTTGGGCGCCGGTAGAGGCCTGGACGAGCAGATCCAATCCAAGCCGCCAGCCGAATTCGTGTCGACGGCGGCGGCGCACGGCCGCGGACGCGACGACCTCCTCGAGCGTGGGGAGGCGGAGCGTCGGGTCGTCCCAGGTGAGGCCCGCGGCGCGGCCGAGGACGGAGCGCGGCACGAACGGGTCCTCGCCGGGCACGTGGTGGAAGCAGCACGGGGCGAGGAGCACGGCGCGGGCGTGGCCCTCGACGGCGAAGTGCATGGCGGCGTCGGTGAGCGCCCCGCACGCGTGCAGGCCGACGACGGCGGTGCGCAGCGGCGGCACGGCGGGCCAATGCTCGCGGTCCAGCACGTCCGTCGGGAGGAAGGCGCAGCGGGCGTCGGTGCTCGCCGCGAGGTCCCGCGCGGTGCGACAGAGCTCGGCGTTGCGCTCCAACCCAAGCGTCACCACGCCCTGCGCGGCCGAGAGCGTGCGCCCGAGGTGGCCCTTGCCACAGCACCAGTCCACGACCAGCTCGATCCCGTCGGGAAACACCGCTTCCGCGGCCGCCACGAGCGCCTGCACCTGGTGGAGCTTGCGCCCGGTGACACGAGCGAAGGGGTCGGGAAGCGCGGCGTGCGGCGCGGCGGGAAGGGGGCCCATGGCGGTGAGGCGTGCCACTTCGGCGACCAGCCCGGGGAGCGGCCCGGGGGCCTCGCGCAGCCGGGCGGGATCGGCGTGCAGGGCGTCCGCCTTGTGCAGCGGAAGGGCGCGCAGCCACGCGGACAAGGCGGGGTGCTCGGCCTCCCACGGGAGCGGCAGGGCCGCGAAGGGCCGGGCCTGCCAGAAGGGCTGGGTGTCGAGCAGGAACGTGGTCAGCGCGCCGAGGCGCGCCTCCAGGTCCGCGCGACCGTCCAGGGGCGGTGTGGACACGCGGAAAACAGCGAGCTCACCCATCGCGGGCCGCACTAACCCGAGCGAGGCGCCTCGGACCCATGCACGCTACCGCGCCGAGAATCGAACATCCGTGTCGGTCGCGACGACGAGGCCGGCGTCGGTGAGGCCCATGGCCACGATGGGCGCCTTCACGTCGATGGTGCGCACGTACTTGCCCTTGTTCATCTCGAGCACGGTGATGACGTCCCCGTCGTTGCTGGTGGCGATGTAGACGGAGGCGGGATCGGCCACCATCAAGTCGGGGTAGGACTTGCGGAACCCGAGGTAGTGCACGTAGCCGATGCCACGGCCCGAGGCAGGGTACAGGCCGCCCTTCCGATTCTCCGATTTCCAGACGGTCTTGCCCTTGGAGTTGATGGCCCACACGCTGAAGTTCGAGGCGTAGACGGCGCGCTCGCCCACCACCGTCACGGAGCCGCACCCGGACTGCTTGTCCGGCGACCACTCGTTGTAGAGCATGCCGAACTTGCCGTTGAACGCGTAGTAGGCGTTGCCCTTCTGGGTGTCACCCGTGCTGCCGCCCGTGAGCCCCTTCCCGAAAGGCACGAGGCCGCAGGTGACGTTGTAGAAGGGCCGGAAGAGCGGCCCGAACGCGGTCTCCCGGGCGGACCCGTCGGGGTTGACCTGGATGACCGTGTTGTAGAAGGCCGAGTAGAACTGCCCCTCCCAGAACACCGGCTGGACGCGGTAGCCGCGCGCGTAGAAGCCGGAGAAGAACTTGCTGTCCTCCCCCATCATCTTGATGTCGGGCTTCGCGAGCACGTGCCCGTCGGCGCGGTCGACGACGACCATGTCCTTGCCGCGCATCACCGCGATGGACGTGGGCGAGAGGCCGGGCGCCGAGTGCGGGCTCTGGACGTCGCTCGGCGTGCTCCAGGCGAGCGCTCCGTCCAGGGTCACGCTGCCTACGGTGGCGTCGACGTACGTGGGGGCATCCCCGAGCTTGCCGAGCACGAAGAAGCGGAACCCCTCGGACGGGTCGATGCCGGCGAGCGAGTAGGAGGTGAACGCCACGCCCTTGTCGTCCGCCGCGATGTTGCGGAAGGACGCGGCGGGGAGGGCGACCGTCCACTTCGCCTCGCCCGCGGGGGAGAGGGCCGCGATGCCCGTCGTGCCCGCCACGTAGACGACGCCGCCCGCGACCTCCAGGTCGGTGATCTGGCCGACGGTGGAGGGCGCCGTCGCCGTCCACGCCGGCGGGACCACGTTGGTGTGGCGGACCTTGTTCGAGCCCGCCTCCGCGGCGGGGGCGAGGGCGAGTGCGCCGAGGGCGAGGACGAGGAGGGGGACGCGCAAGGGGATCTCCGGTTCCGCTCCAAGCTATGGCGCGTCCCGATCGCCGCTTCTGACGGGCGTATGACGCCGGTCTCAGTCTCTCCCGACCAGGAGCGTGTCGAGCGGCGGCCGCGACGCGTGGGGGCGCTGGCCGTCCTCGGCGTGCAGCGGGCGGCCCACCCGGAACACGACGGTGGGGCGCTGACGCGTGCGGAGCCGGCCGCGCAGCGCCATGTTGGGCGCCTCGACCTCGGTGATCCCGGCGTGCATGGCGGCGCAGAACCCGGCCTCGACCAGCCGCAGGGCGACCCGCTCGTAGGCCCGGCCGGCCGCGAGGCGATGGGCGAAGTCGTCCTCCGCCGCGGTGAGGACCAGCACCGCGCTCGCGGTCCGCATGCCGACGTTGCCCGCCTTGGCGAACCCGGCGGTCTCGTCGGGAAGGAGCTCCTCCTCCCCACGGAGGCCGAGGTGCATGCGCAGGGTCGAGCGGTCCGAGAGGCCGAACTCACGCCCGCGCATGCCGACGCCCGCATCGCTGTCGTTGGGCAGGAGCCAGTCTCCGAGCTCCCGGGCGAACCGCTCGCGGTTGATCACGGTGGTGTCGGCCAGCTCCTGGAACTTGCCGAGGAAGAGCCGGGTGGGGGCGTCCGTCAGGACGTGGAGGGTGAGGCCCCGGTAGAGCGCGCCCACCGTCGCGACGAGCTCCTCGAGGAGGGCCGGCGGGACGTGCACCCGCTCGTCGTACTCCGCCCGCACCATCTTGCGGTGCCGCATCGCGTCGAGCCACCCCGGCGCGAGCCGCTCGCCCCCGGCGCGGAAGCGCACGGCCACCACCGGCACGAGGTCGGGCTCGCCGTCGTGACGCGGGCGCACTGCGTTCGTCCCGGAGAGGGGCTCGATCTCGGCGGAGAACCCAAGGACCGCTCCGGCGATCGCGGCGTTCTCGACGACGCACCCGAGGCTCACCGTGGCCTGGCGCCCGACGGGATCGGACTCGGGGAGGATCGCCTCGCGGGCCACCCAGAGCGCGAGCGCGCCGTCGTCTTCCCGGAGCTCGAAGCGCTGGGGGACGGTGTTGTGGGTGGTCGGCGCGAGGAGCGCGTAGCCGGCGATCCACGCGAGCTGATCCCGGGTGGGGCGGTCGAGGGCCGCGGCCCCCTCGCACGAACCGATGCGCCAGGCGTCGAAGGCTGGCCCCGCGGGCACGTCGTCGGGCTGCATCTCTCCCCTCAACCGGTCACGCGGCGGCGCCGCAAGTCGTACACGGCGCGGTTGCCCGGGGGGAGGGGATGGCCGAGAACGCGGAGGGCGAGCTCCTTGCCCCCGATCGCACCCGACGCCATCGCCGTGGCCCCCGACTGCGGCAGGCTGCTCGTCGGCTGCTCGCCTCTCCCCGCGATCCAGGCGGCGAACTCGTCGTCGGCGTAGTCCGGGCCGCAGAGCGCGCCCACGAACTCGAAGACCTTCGACCGGTCGCCGGTCTTCGACGCCGCGAGCGCGGCGAGGAGCGTCTCGTCGTCGGCGCCGTAGCCGAGCGGGCCGTCCGGGACGTCGCGGAAGGGGTTCCAGAACACGTGCGCCTGGTGGCCGAAGTCGGAGAGCATCAGCACGTCGATGCCGTGCTCGCGGGCGACCTGCCGCACGAGCACCTTCAGGTCCATGTTGTCCATCTCCTCGACGAGCACGTCGAGGCGCGGCTCGCCGTCCCCGCCGAGCAGGAACCGCTCGATGTTCTCGCGGGTGAGCCCGTCCGCGTAGACGTCGATCTCGAGGTAGGGGTCCACCAGCTGCGACTCGTAGGCGATGTACTCGGCCTTCGGGACGCGCGGGACGTCGTAGGGGTTCGCCGGGTCGAAGCGCTGGGCGCGGCTCGCGACCACGTGCCGGAGCGACATGCGCTCGCCGCGGTTGAGGTTGGTGAGCTCCACCCAGTCCGGGTCGGCGACCTTCACCCGCCGCGGACGCGCCTCCCTGAGCCAGCCCTCGAGGATGTTGCCCCCCACGCTGACCCCCGCGAACCCCACCACCGCCGACTCCAGCCGCGCGCGCACCTCCGCCCACGACAGCACCCCCTCCGGGTCGGCCATCAGCTTCGAGTTGCTGGTGACCAGGGCGAGGCGGTGCCAGCGCTCGGGGGCCACGAGGTAGAGCTCGCACCGGGCAGCGTCGAAGACGTAGGTGCCGTAGTCCGGCTCCATCCGCCCCTCCGCCATGGCTGCGGCCGTGAGCGCCTCGTAGCGCTCGGCCTCGATGTCGTAGACCTGCCGCAGCGAGAGGCCTCCCTCCATCCGCGGCGAGTTGGCGCGCGACGAGATGGCCTTGTTCAGGTCGTCGAGGGTGGCGCGGATCGCCGGGTACTGCCGCTCCGGGGGGACCACGACGACGTCCTGCCCCGTCTGCCGGGCCACTTCGGCCGAGCGGATGGTGACGGTGCCGTCGGGCGCGTATCGGATCGCCTCCCGGTGGGCCTCGGCGGCGTCGAGGAGGATCGGTCGCCGGGGGTACCGGCGCAGGTCGTTGGGAGCGTCCATGGGGCGCCTCACGAGAGTTGGATGGGCAGGCCGTTTCCGGTCGGCGGCGTCGAGCGCCGCGACGATTCTAACGGACACGAGCCCATCGGCGTCCGGATCGCCGCGCGTTCAGGCCGGCGCTTCCGCCTTGATCGGGATGGTCTCGACCTGGAGATCCACCACCGTGCCGTGCTGGACCACGTCGAGGACGGGCGAGAAGCGGGCGAGCTCCGAGAGCTTCCCGGCGGGGGCGTCGCTCTCCACCTGGAACCGGACCTCGATGTGGCGGAAGCCGCGGCGCACCTCCGGCGCCACGCCGAGGAACCCGCGGATGTCGATCTCACCGCGGAGCGTGCACTCGCATGCGTGGATCTCGATGCCGCGCGCCGCCGCGTGGTAGGCCATCGACCCCGTCAGGCAGGCCGCGAGCGACTGGAGCAGGTGCTCCACCGGGTTCGGCGCGGAGTCGGCGCCGAGCAGGACCCGCGGCTCATCCGCCTCCAGCTCGAACTGGCGGCTGTCGTGCTCCTGGAACGCCCCGGAGAACCCCTTGATGGTGGTCTTGCTGTGGCCGCCGCCCAGCCAGCGCGTGCGCGTGCGGAACACGAACTCCGAGCGTCCGTCCGCCTCCTTGAAGCTCTCGATCACCGTGGAGAGGGCGTCGGTGTCGATACCGTTCACTTCTTTCATGCGTACCTCCACCCTGAAAGATGCGGGCTGCGGAGGCGCCGACAAGGGCGGCGCGCCCTACCTCGCCCCGAGCGCGGCCTCGACCTCTTCGCGCCGCGTGTCGGCGTGATCGTAGAGCCCGCCGCCCCCGTCGTAGGCATCGTCCCAGGCGTTCACGCTCTCCACGAAGGTGTACCCGGCAACCTCTCCGTCCTCGCCGATCACGGAGGGCTCGATCAGCGCACGGAGCGCCTCGCCGCGGGCCTCGAAGCGGTCGGCCGCGTAGGCGCCGGTGAGCGCGTCGGCCAGGTAGGCGCGGTAGGCCTCGGCATAGGTGGCGTCGTCGAGGAGGTGGCGAATAAGCGGCCAATCCTCGCTCGCGTCGGCGTAGAGGGGGTCGGTGGAGCCGGACATCCCGTCCGCGAGCGCGAGGTTGTGGTCCCACGGGATCCAGGCGAGGCGCCCATCGTCCTTAGGCACCCCGTAGAGGTAGTAGTTGTGCGCCAGCGCGCCGTAGGTGTCCCAATTCTCCATCGCGGCGTTGACGGCCAACCAACGCAGGAAGCCGTCCACGTCCAGCGTTGCCAGAAGGCCCGCCCGCCATGCCGCCGCGTCGGTGCGGTCGGCCGCGAGCGCCTCGACGAGGGCGGCGACGTCGGCGTAGTCGGCGTCGTCCTCGTTGGTCTTCTTCTCGAAGCTCGCCTCGTCGAAGCAGGTCAGGTCCGCGCAGTCGCCGTCGGGCTTGTAGAGGTTGCCGTCGTCGTCCCCCCAGAGCCGGTCCGCCAGGGCGTCCGAGGGGTCCTCCGAGGCGGTGTAGAGGCCGAGGTAGACGGGCCCGTCGCCTGCGTCGAGGTACACCCGCCAGAACGCGTTGCGAGCCGCGGGGATGCCGCGGTCCTCGAGGATCTCGGAGGCGAGCACGTCCCGGATCAGCGTCGCGTCGCCCTGGCCGTTGCCGAAGGTGACCTCCGCGAACCCATGGAAACGTTGGTCGTCGGTCTCGGGGAAGGTGTCCTCGTAGCGGTCGAAGTCGAGCCGGAACGGCAGCTTTCCGACCCCCGCCGCCCAGGACGACATCAGCGAGGAGTTGCCCTTGAAGCGCATCCCGACGCCACACCACGTCGCGCCGTCGACCGTCACGGTGGAGGAGACGTAGCTTGGATCCCCCGACAGGAGCGCGGTGGAAGGCCCCCCGTCGCCGCCGCCCCCGGGGTCGCCCTCTGGCGGCCCGTCGCCGGTGTGCTCTCCGCCGCCGCCCTCCATCCCGCCGCCCGCGCCGAACGCGAACCCGGTGAGCTCCGCGAGTTCGGCGTACATCGCGGCGTAATCGGCCGCGGCGATCGTGATGTCGACCCGCTGGACCACGGACCGGTCGAACACGAGGTCGTAGTCGGGTTCCACGTCGTTCGCGTGGGTGGCGTCGTCCCAGCCGGCGGGACGGTCCCCGTCGACGACACAGGCGGCGGCGATGTCCGTCGCGGTGTCGGCGGCGTCCGGCGAGGTGCCGGCGCACGCCGTGGCACAAAGGAGGAGGAGGAGAGACGGGCGCATGGGTTGGCTCATGCAGGCACCAACGAGCGGGCGGCGAGAAGCTGGACGTCCCGCGTCGAATTCCCTGGCCGCTCACCCCATCGTCGCCGCGATCCACCCACCCCCGCCCGGCTCCGCCCGCGCGCGCATCAGCAGGGCCGTGGCCTCCTCCGGGTTGCCCGCCCGCGCCGCGACCAACGCCCGCCACGCGAGCACCTGCCCCCGGAGCGGGTGCCCGTCGGGCACGGTGGCCTCGGCCGCCGCGAACCAACGCGCCGCCGCGTCGAGCTTCCCCTCCGCGGCGAACGAGAGCGCGGTGAGGAGGGCGCCGCGCGCACGATGGGCTGGCGGGGCGCCGGGGTCGACCTCGGCGCCGCGGGCGAGCAGGGGCAGGGCGTCGGCCGTGGCGCCGAGGGCATAGCGCAGCGGGCCCAACTGGGAGATCGCGTGCCGCTCCGCCTGGAGATCCCCGGCGCGCCGGGCGTCCTCGAGCGCGGCGTCGAGGCACGCCGAGGCTTCGGGGAGCCGGCGGAGCTGGAGCAGGGCCTCGCCCAGGTTGGCGCGCACGGCGGGGGTGGCCACCTGGAAGGGCAGGGCCGTGGCCACGTCGAGGGCTTCGCGGAGCCGGTCGTGGGCCTCCGCGTGGAGACCGAGCCGGCCGACGCACGCCGCGTAGTTCTGCAACACGATGGCCCGCACCGCCGCCCGGCTCGCCCCCGTCGAGAGCGAGAGCGCCTCCGTGTACCGCAGCCGCATGGTGTCGCTGTCGCCGGCGCCCAGGGCGGCGAGGCCCGCCTGGTCGGCCGCGAGCGCCTGGAGCGCGGCGTTGTGACACCGCGCGGCGAGGGCCAACGCGAGGGCGGCGGCCTCCACGGGCCGGTCACCGGTCGCCCCTCGCACCCGTGCCAGGAGGAACGCCGCGAAGGCGCGGGCGTCCGCGGGTGTGTCGTCGCCGGCTCGCCCCTCGGCCAGCGCGGTGAGCACGGGCAGCGCGGCGTCCACCTCGCCGAGGCGGACCTGGTACTCGGCGAGCTGCACCCGCGCCCAGGGGTCGGCTCGCTCGCGGGTCACGGCGCGGAGGACGTCGCTCGCGCGGCGCCACGGGCCGGGGTAGCGCAACGCGGTCGCGAGCGCGCGCCCGATCACGAGCCGACGGGGATCGTCGGGGAGGGTGCGTCGCCACGCGAGATCGAGGGAGGGCAGGTCGGCGATGAGCGCCGCCAGGGCGTCGACCTCCCAGCGCCACGCGCCGGACAGCAGGCCGTCCGCGCGCAGGGCGACGCCGCCCACCCACGCCGAGATCGCGAGCGAGCGGAGGCCGAGCCCGTCGAGCTCCGCGGCCCCCTGCGCGCGCACGGCGGTCGAGAGGTGAAGGCGCGTGGGGTCTCCCCCGACGAGCCGCGCCGCCGCGAGGAGCTCGAGCGCGGCCACCACGTCCGCGTCGGGACGCACGAGGCGCACGACCCCCTCGGCCTCCGCGAGGGCGAACGGACCGGGGAACACGCTCATCAGCGCCCAGACGAGGCGGGCGTCGGCAGGGAGCAGATCGCGGGCCCACCCGAGCGAGCGCTCCACGGCGCCGCTCCGCCCGGCGAGGGTGGCGGGCCGCTCGTCGATGCGGCGCGCGAGCTCGGCGAGGGGCACGAGCTCGAGCAGGGCGGCAGCGAGCTCCAAGGCCAGCGGGGCCCCCTCGAGCGCGGTGACCAGCGCCCGCACCACGTCCAGGTCGCCGTTGCCCCACCCCGGGCGCGGCTCCGCCCAACCCTGGAACAGCGCGACGGCGTCGGCCTCGGCGAGAGGTGGCACCGCGGTCGTCGAGACCCCGGGATGCGCCGCGAGCCCGTCGACCTCCAGGCAGCAGGTGACACACACATCCAATTCGGGCGCGATCGCCACCCAACTGCCGAGCACGGCGGCGAGGCTCCCGGTCCGGGCCTGGGCGAGGCGATCCGCGCCGTCGAGCACGAGCACGAGGCGGCCCCGCGCCGAGAGGGCCCGCCCGACGCTGGCGCAGGTGGCCTCGGGGGACTGGGCGCCGAGGGTGACACCGAGGCGCCGCGCGACCTCCGCCACGAGGTCGTCGAGGTCCGCGAGGCCGGACGTGTCCAGCCAGACGTGGTCTCGGGTGGCCACGAGCGCGCGCGCCACGGCCGACTTGCCGATGCCCGGCGCCCCGGTGAGCACCCGGATCCCCGGGGCGGCCTTCCCGGAGAGACTGGCGAGCAACGCCGCCCGCCCCACGAGCCCAGCGGGAGCGCGGGCCTCTTCGACGACCTCGGGCAGCCACCGCCAACCGCGCCGGTGCAGGGTCTCGATGAAGCGCGGCGCGTCGGGGTCGTCGCCCAGGGCGCGGCGCGCCTTGCGGAGGAGCTGGTTCAGCGCATCCTCGCCGACGTGCACGTCGGGCCAGAGCCGGGCGTCGAGCTCCGCGCGGGTCCAGAGCGCGCCGCGCCGCTCCAGGAGCGCACGCACGAGCTCCAACACCTTCGGCTGCACGTCGAGGGGGGCGCCGCGCAGCGTCGCGAGGCCCGTCTCGGGGTCGATGCGCAGCTCGCCCGAAACCAGCGCCATCGGGGGCGGGTATCCATCGCCCCCCCGCCCGTCGAGCGCGCCCCCTCCGACCTACGGCGCCGGATCCACCACGAGGTCGGTCGGGACGGGCGTCTCCGCGGTGGTGTGCGTCGCGCTGACGCTGCCGCCGATCACCCGGTGGAGGGCCCCCGTGGCGCCTTCCTGGCCGTACCAGAGGCCGCCCCCGAGGTCTCCGGCGAGGCCCGCGACGAGCGCGAGGGAGTCGGGCTGGTAGACGCTGTCGGGGAGCTGCGCGCCGTCCCGCGGGACCAGGAGGCGGGTGAGCGCCGCGTCGGTCCACCAGTTCACCCAGAGCCCGCCCTCGGCGTCGAGGAGCAGGTCGGTGGGGCCCCGGAAGGGCGTGGTGAGCTTCGCGTCGTGGAAGACGGAGACGGTGTGCGTCGGGGTGAGGGTCGTGCCGCCCGCCGCGCCGACCTCCACGCGCACGACCGCGTCCTGGTCGAAGTCGGCGATCCAGAGCGCCCCGCCGTCGATCACGAGGTCGTCCGGGGTGAGGAGGCCGGCGACGGTGTACGTCTCGGCGGGCGCGGCGACCTCCTCGCCACGGAGCGCGGCGAACCCCTGCGCGGTGGAGAAGTGGTAGAGCCCGACGAAGCTCGTGTCGTCGTGGGCGACGCTGACCCAGAGCGAGCCGTCGTCCGCGAAGGCGAAGTCGGTGAGGCGGTCGTTGTCGGCGAACTCCGGCACCGCCAGCTCGTAGTCGGGCTCGACGGCACCCACGCCGCTGACGCTGCCCGGCTCGAAGACGAGGAAGCGCGCCCCGTAGGTGGCCTCGGTGGCGGCCCAGAGGTTGCCGAGGGGGTCGAAGTGGAAGGCGTGGAGGCCGTTGACGAGCGACAGGTCGAGCGAGATGTCGGCGGTGAGGGCGTCGCCGCCCCCGACGAGGTCCGCCGCGGCGAACCCGGCGATGCGCTCGCCGCTGCTGACGAAGAGGTGCCCGCTCGAGGGCTGGAGCGCGTAGGAGACGGTCGCGGCCGCGTCACCGGCGACACACACCACCTCGACGGTGTCGGTGAGGCGCCCGTAGGCGACCTCGGAGAAGCTGGGATCGCCACCCTCTCCGCCGGGCGTGCTCGGGGCGGTCGCCCGCACGGTCACGAGGGTGTACGGACCGGGGGCGAGGTCTTCGAGCACGGACTCGCCGGGGGAGAGGTCGGCGACAAAGGTGGCGTCGGCATCGTAGACGCGGACCTTCGGCTTGCTGGTCCAATCGAGGTCGGGGACGTCGAAGGTGACGGTGAGCGAGGCGGGGGCGCCGCCGGTGCCACAGGTAGCGGGGTCGTCGGTGCAGGCGAGGGCGAGCAGCAGGAACAGCATCGGATGCTCCACGGTTCCCCCCTTGTACCCCCAAGTCTGCCCCACCTTGCCTGACCGTTGCCTGACCGCCGTTCCCATGGCCGCTCCTTGAGAGTTCCCCGTCGTGAAGCGACTCGTGTTTGGTGTAAGTGTAATGTAAGTGTTACTTTCCGTGCGCGAAACGGCGCATCCAACGGTGCCAAATTTGGATCGGTGCGCGCCCGCCTCCCGACCTGTCATCGCCCGTGATGGGACCCGGCGGCGTTGCCATTTATGGTCCGCGTGCCACCGGAGGGCACATGAAGAAACACCTGCTTGCAACCACCCTTGGACTCTGTATCGGGGCCATCCCCACCAGCGCCGCAGCGGCCGAGTGCGCCACCTACGACGGCACCGGGTACCCGGCGGCCCGCATCCTCTCGGTGGATTCGGGCACGTCGTCCACCTTCACAGCCTCCGCCACCTTCTGCGGCGGCTCGGCCGGGTACACCAGCGACTTCTACCTCGCCAGCCCCGACTACCAGTACCTCGGCACCGGCAACGTCACGGCGCCGGGCACCGAGTACGACCTGGGCGTCTTCGCCGAGGGCGACGAGCTCATCTTCTCCATCTACGTCCGGAACAGCGGCTACACCTACTACAGCGGGCCCGGCTCGCGGAACCCCGACGGCCTCGTGCACGCCGCCGTGGTCGAGCGCAGCGACGGCAGCTTCCTCATCGGGTTCGAGGACCTCTACGGCGGCGGCGACCGCGACTACAACGACATCAACCTCATCGTCGAGGCCGACATCCAGATCGTCGCCGACGACGGTGTCGACACCGATGGCGACGGCGTCGACGACTACGACGACAACTGCATCGACACGCCCAACGCCGACCAGGCGGACAGCGACGGCGACGGCATCGGCGACGCCTGCGACGAGTGCCCGGCCGACTACACCAATACCTGCAATGTCTGCTCGGACGGCGACGGCGACACGGTCTGCGACGACGAGGACAACTGCGCCTCCGACTCCAACACCGATCAGGCCGACACCGACGCCGACGGCTCGGGCGACGCCTGCGACACCTGCCCGAACGACGCCCTCAACGACAGCGACGACGATGGCGCCTGTGACAACGTGGACACCTGCGACTTCGACCCCGAGAACGACGCCGACGGCGACGGCATGTGCGCGGGCGACGACGAGTGCGACTACGACGCCGAGAACGACGCCGACGGCGACACCCTCTGCGGTGACGTGGACGACTGCGACTACGACGCCGAGAACGACGCCGACGCCGACGGGATCTGCGGCGACGAGGACATCTGCGACTACGACGCCGAGAACGACGCCGACGCCGACGGGATCTGCGGCGACGTGGACATCTGCGAGTACGACGCCGAGAACGACGCGGACATCGACGGCCTCTGCGGCGATGTCGACGACTGCCCGTACGACGCCGACAACGACATCGACGGCGACAACGTGTGCGGCGACGTCGACAACTGCGCGGACGACGCCAACGAGGACCAGGCGGACAGCGACGCCGACGGCGCCGGTGATGCGTGCGACGTATGCGCCTTCGACGCCGAAGATGACGCCGACGACGACGGGGTCTGCGGCGACGCCGACGCCTGCGCCGACACCGTCCTCCCCGACGAGGTCCCCACCGTCTCGCTCGGCACCAATCGTTGGGCCGACGTGAACGGCGACGGCGTGTTCGACACCGTCTCGCCGCGCGGCCGCGGCCCGGGCCGCAGCTACACCATCGCGGACACCGCGGGCTGCTCCTGCGCCCAGATCATCGACGAGCTCGACCTCGGCGACGGTCACTCCAAGTTCGGCTGCTCGATCAGCGCCATGGACGACTGGACCGCCCTGGTCGAGTAGCCCTCACGGCGATCCCCAGGGCCCCCGCTCGCCTGGTATGGGCGGGGGCGCGCCCCCCGCGCGGACGCGGGGGTCGGTGCCCTCCGGGGTCGTCGCTGCGCTCCTCCGTTGGCCTCTCCCGGCGCCCGCGCCGGGGCGGCCGAACCGCGCGGTCGCTGGCGCGCCCGCGCGCCCTCCGGGCCCCTCGCGCTGCGTGGCGAGAGGCCGATGCCCTGCCTCTCAGCGGCGTTCGCGTCGTGAGCGGTTGCGCCCGGGGTGTACCCTGTCGACGCATGTTCCCTGCCGGATCGCTTCAGCATCGCGTCTCCACTCGGGCCCGGGCGGAGGGGGCACCGGCCGCCGCGCCCGAGCTTCACGATCCGCTCCAGCGGCACGCGCTCCAGGATCCGCTCCGACGGCATGCGCTGCACGATCGGCTCGGCGTCGCGGGGCCCGTGCAGGTGTCCACGCCCCCGCCCGCCTCCGTCCAGCGTGTCAAGGTCGACGACATCGACGAGACCGAGGCGGAGACGTGGGACAACGTGAGCTACGTCCTCTTCGAGGTCCGCGGCATCGCGGAGGACCACCGGGACGACGCCGAGGACATCTTCTACGAGCTCGGCGAGGACGCGGAGTTCGAGTATTACGACGAGGTGGCGGACGAGGTGGAGATGCGCCTCTGCTCCATCCTCGGCGTGGAGTACCCGCTCGGGGACCATGACGACGGCGAGGGGGACGACGATCCGGTAGAAGAACCGGACGTTCCGCAGCGGGCGCGCGGAGCCGGGGGGCCGAGCCTGCTCCTGAAGCTCCTCATCGGGTACCTCGCCATCGGGGCACTCGTGCGAGGGGCGGAGGCCCAGCCGTCCGGCCCAATCACGGGGGGCTACTGCACCGTCGACCCGACCGGGGGTGTCACGTGTGACACCGCCAGCGCCTCCACGGCCCTGGCGCACGTCCGCTGCGACCCGCTGGTGATGAACCTGTGCAACTCGACGGCCGTGGCGAACCCCGTGTTCGACGGCTTGCTGTCACAGGTCGACAGCGTCTGCGCGAGCCTCACCATCCGGGAAGCCCGCGCCGGCCCCGGAACATGCGTGTTCAAACCGAGCGGTGCCGACGGCGGCGAGATCTCGTGTGACACGCCGAGCGGCTACGACGACAGCTCGGTCGGCCACGAGCTGGAGCATGCGTATGACTATTGTCGCAGCGACGGCATGTACTTCCGAAGCGCGAACAACCTGGTCCAGTCCGAGATCCACGCGCACACCGTGCAGGCCGCCATCGCCAAGGTCGACCTCGACGGGGGGAAACAGGTCGCCTCGCGTCACAAGGAGTTGGCGGCCAACTTCGACGCTGGTTGCCCCGAGCCGACCAAGGCAACCCGTCTCGACAACGTGTCGGACGGGCTCTATGCCATCATTCACATGTACCACCTGCAGTACGTCGGGGACAACTTGAGCCTTGCCACCCTGGTCGCGACGTACTCGGGGGACGTGGGGAAGGCAGTGGCGCGGTACAAGGACATGACGACGAACAAGGCTTATGGGTTGGCTCGGGACCGGAAGTACAAGAAGAAAGGGTGATTGGGGGATGACTTTGCGCGGGGGGTGTCGAGTTGCGACGAGGTCGCCTGGGCGGGAGCCGACTGTCCGTAGGAGGTGCTACCCCGCCCCGAGAAACCGCGCGAGCTGCTCCAGCACCGTCCGCACCTTGGGCGCGCGCGCGAGCGGCTGCGGGACGACCATGCGCAGGGGGCAGTCGCGACCGACGTGATCGGGGAGGACCGGCACGAGGGCGTCGGGGGGCAGGGTGGGGTCCGGGATGCGCCCGTCCGGCACGAAGGCGAGGCCGCTGCCCGCGGCGGCGAGGGTGTGGAGGAGGTGGACGTCCGTGGCGACGACGGTGGGGGCAATCGGCATGGCTCCGCCATCGAGCGTCGGCAACGCGCGCGCGTCGGCGCCGGGGCGCCGCCACACCAGGAGATCGTGGCCGTCGAGGTCCGCGGGGGTGCGGGGGGTCCCGCGCGCGGCGAGGTAGCCAGGGCTCGCGAGGAGCCGCTCCGTCATCGGGTGGACCACGCGGGTGATCCAGGGGCCTGTCGCAAGGCGGTCGCCGAAGTGGAAGACGAGGTCGACCTCGGTGAGCGTGGTGCCGACGGGATCCTCGGCGTAGCGGGCCTCGACGGACAGGCGCGGGTGCGCCGCCCGGAGCGCGCTGTGGAGGAGGACCAGGGCATGCGGCGGCAGCCCGACGGGCAGGAGGACCCGGAGGAGCCCACCCGCAGTGGCGCCGGTCTCGCGGGCGGAGGCGAGGAGCGCAGCGGACTCGTCGAGGATCGTCCGGGCGTGACGGGCCACGACCTCGCCCGCCTCGGTCAACGCGGCGCCGGACGGTCCCCGGAACACGAGCGGCGCGCCGACCCGAGCCTCCAGGGACTCCAATCGCCGCCGCAACGTGGTGCGCGTGACCTTCAGGCGAGCGGACGCGCCGAGCACGGACCCGCTCTCGGCGACGGCGAGCAGGACGCGTAGCTCCTCGAGATCCAAGGGCGACTCCGGTGGCGGTTGAGCGTATTTCGGCCAACCCGGGGAGGCGTAGCGACGGGCCGGGCTGGGGAGCGTTGGCCCGTGATGGCCATTTCCGGCCACCGGCTGGCCGACCCGGGACCTCCTCCCCGACCGGCGCGCCCGCTACGGCGTCGCGACCGGAGTTGCCCATGCACGTTGCACGCGCCCTTGTCCTCCTCGCCCTCGCCGCGCTCGTCCCGCTCGCCCTCGCCGCGGAGCCCGCCGACGGCGCAAAGCCGGGGCCCCTCTACGAGAGCTGGCTCTCCCCGATGCAGGAGGGCGGCGAGGAATCCGAGACGCCGAAGCCCCTCGTCGCCACGCTCGGGTCCACCGCGCCCTCGACGCCCCGCGCACAGCGCGCCTCTCGTGGGTATGGAACGCTCCAGTTCACCAACGACTTGAGCCGGGCCAGGGTCGATGTCCAGATCGAGGGCGTGAAGCCCGCGGACATCGTGATGTTCCACATCCACTGCGGGCCCCCCGGCGTGCTGGGGCCGGTCGCCGTGGACTTCGGGCGCTTCGGGAGCTTCGAGAAGACCTTCGTGGGCGGCCACTTCACGGTCGAGCTCACCAACTCAACCGTCACGACCGCGGCGGGGCACCACGGCGTCCCCTCCGGTCTGCCCGAGGGCTGTCCCGTCGAGGCGGGCCTCCCCACGCAGGTGAACACGATCGGCGGCCTCCGGTACCTCGCGGAGAAGGGAGTGTTGTATTTCAACCTCCACACCAAGGCGCACACCTACTTCGGCGAGATGCGCGGCCACCTCTTGCCGGCGCCCGCCGCGGCGCGCTGATCCGCGAACATGCCGGAGGTCGCCGATACGCCGG
This sequence comes from Pseudomonadota bacterium, assembly GCA_030684355.1. Classification (GTDB taxonomy): domain Bacteria; phylum Myxococcota_A; class UBA796; order UBA796; family SXON01; genus CAJBVW01. Next base: position 76,013 of record JAUXTN010000238.1, on the reverse strand, counting down.
CACCTCGGGGCCTCACCGCCCCGACCGCGCGTACGCCACCGCGTTCGACACGACTTGGTACCCAAACGCTACGACCAACCCCCACGTCCACCCATTCGCCTGCCCCGTCAGGACCGCATGCAGCAGGATCCCCACGATCAAGGCGTCCTGCACCGCGTTGGCAGCCGTCACCCCGCGGATCACCCGCACATCCACGACATCGCGCGTCGCCCAGCTGATCACCCCGATGTTCAGCAGCCCCGTGGCATACGCACGCCCATAGAAGCTGCCGTCGAAGGCCGCCGGGACGTCGAGGATCCGCAGGAGCAGATCGGGGACGACGAAGAGCCCCACGCCCCCCACGATCGCCATGACGGCGTTGACCCGGGAGAGGTAGGGAAAGCTGAAGGGGTTCATGCGGGCTTGACCTGGGTGAAGGACGCGGCGAGCCGGCGGGTCGCCTGTCGGAAGAGGTGGTCGAAGAAGGGCGCCACCAGCCGGTGGAACGGCGCGACGGCCGGGTGCGGCTCGTAGTGGACGATCCAGCGGAGGTCGGTGCGGCCGTCGGCACGCGGCGTGAAGGTCACCTCCTCGAGCATCTCGGCGGCGAGCGGGAGGGTGCACGCGTCGATGGAGGCGACGAAGCGCCGGCCGGCCACGGCCTCGACGACACGCACGCGGATCCGGGCGAAGGCGAGGCTCACGTCGAGCACGCCGCCGGGCGTGTCGGGAGGGCCGGCGGGCCAGTCCACGCCGCGGTACCAGGGGTACCAACCGCGGCCGCCGGTGAGCCGCCAGAGCCGCTCGTCGACCTGCTCGGGGGGCGCGTCCACGACGGCGGAGTGGTCGAAGCGGTGCGGTGCGCGGGCGGCGAAGGCGGGGACGCTGGGGCGCAGGCGGAACGGCATCGGCAGGTTCCACCGCGTCCGCTCGGGCTCGATGCCGTTGGGGGGGAGGGGCGACGCGGAGGGGGCCGCGGAGGCCCCGAGGAGCCCCAGGTGCGTGCGCCAGTGGCGGTTGAGGAAGACGGCGTCGGGGTCGAACGTCGCGCGGAGCGCGAGGAAGGCGTCCATGCGCGGGTAGGCGGCGCGGAGGGCGTCGGGGGCGACCGGCAGGTGCTTGCCCCAGTGGGGGCGGGCGCCGAGGTCGGCGAGGGCGGACCAGAACTGGGGGAACCAGGTGCGGTCGGGGTCGGCGCCGGCGCGGGGTGACCAGAAGAGGTCGATGCGGACCTGGTCGCCGCCGTAGGACGGGGAGAGCCACGCCTGGGTGGCCCGCGCCCCGTAGATCTCGATGGCGAAGGTGCCGGCGGCCCGCAGTCCGTCGCGCGCGACGAGGTCCCGGATGCGGCGGAGGGCCTCGCCGGCGCGGTCGATCGGGACGAAGAGCTCGGTGAACGTGACGGGGAGGAGCCGCTCGTCCATCTGATCGTCCATGGGGAGGCCCTCGCGCCAGCTCGCGCGGAAGGGGCGCGGCGCGGCGTCGACGGGGACGAATTCGTTGTAGAGGGCGGGGAACACGCGCCCCTCGACGAAGCGATCGAGCGCGGACCGGGGCGCCTCGACGGGGCGGAGGAGCCGGTTGTCGCGCCACCACGCCGTCGCGCCGAGGGCGAGCCCGGCCAGCGAGAGCGTCAACGTGGACGAGCCGAGCATCGGCGGCATCTGCACGTAGCGGCGGGGCTGCGGCGGGTCGGACTGGATGGCGCGGCGCGCACGCCACACGACCAGCTTGTCGACCTCGGGTTGGGGCCACCACATGAGGCGGAGGTACTCGTGGGTGCGCAGCGCCGCGGCCAGCCCGTCGGGGCCGTCCGAGTAGAGGTCGATGGCGGCGTCGGCGCGCCGGGTGCACCGCTCCTCGCCGACGACGTCGTAGCGGGGCACGCAGCGGAGCGTCACCTCGGTGACGACGCCGAACAGGCCGAGGGACACGAGCGCCGCGTGGAACCGGTCGGGGTCGGCGGCGGAGAGCGCGTGGACGGCGCCGGTGCCGTCGACGAGGCGGAGGGCGACCACGGTGTCGAGCACCGCGTGGGAGAGCGTGCCGCCGGACGAGCCCGTGGCGAGGAAGCCCGCGATGCTCTGGTGGCTGACCCCGCCGAGGTCGGGGAGCGCCCAGCCGCGCTGCTCGAGGTACCAGCCGAGGCTGCGCGTGTCGGTCGCGAGGCGGGTGACGTCGCGGGGATCGGCGCCGAAGCGGCACCCGGCGCCCACGGTCACGAGGAGCTCGGCCTCGTCGACGGAGTGGACCTCCGCCATGCGGTCGAGCATCAGCTCGACGGCCGGCCCGCGCCCGTCGAGCCACGCGTCGGTGTGGATGGCGGCGGGGATCGAGTGCCGCGCGCCGCGGGAGCGCACCTGCAAGCCGAGCGCGCGGGCGTAGCGGACGATGGCGACGACCTCGGCCTCGGCGCGCGGGTGGTAGACGCCGGTGCGGTCGCGCCAGGGGAGGGTCGGCATCAGGCGAGCGCCAAGGCGCGGGAGGGGCCGAGCCCGTCGGCGGCGCCGAAGCGGTGGGGGCGGGCGCCGAGGGCGAGGTCGGCGGCGCCCTGCTCCATGGCGTCGCGCACGTCGGAGAGCGCGGTGCACCACGCGGGGAGGCTCCAGCGCCCGAACATCGTGCAGGCGGCCTCGTAGTGCTGGTGGTCGTACTCCTCGGGGGTGACGAGGTAGCCGGCGTAGGCGTTCGCGTAGCCGTTGACGACGACGGTCTCGTCCGGTCCGCGCACAACCGCCGCCGCGAGCCGCCGGCCCGCGACGGTCGAGGGCTCCTGTGGCACCGCCGCGATCGTGAGGGCGCCGATGCGCAGGATCTGCGCGGGGAGCACCTGGGGGATCCAGGGGAGGGCGCCGAGGCGGCCGCTCTTCACCGTGTCGCGGTACCACGCCACCCGGCGCTCGGGGACGAGCTCGAGCACGAGGTTCATCGTGGAGAGGAAGCCGAGCACCTTGCCGTTCACGCCGTGGCCGAGGTCGTACCAGGGGTACTTCGCGCCCTGGCGCCGCAGCCACTCGGGGGTGTCGGGGCCCGCGTGGAGGCGCCCCACCGCCGCCGAGAGCCAACGGTTGAGCCACTCGACGCCGTGGAGCGGGCCCGGGCCCTCGGCCGTGCCCTGCGCGAAGGCGAGGCCGGCCCGCGCGGGCGCGCCGCCCACGTCGTCGAGGCCGCCGGCGAAGCGGGGATCGGCGGGTTGGGTGGCGAGGTCGACGTAGCGGACCGCGCCGGTGACCGCGCCGGAGAGCGGGGGGGTGCCGGCGGCCGCGTGGAGGAGTCCCCAGGCGAAGCGCCCCTGGGTCGCGCCGACGTGCGCGACGTGGGCGGCGTCGTCGCCACCGGGCCCGGCCATGAGCCGCCGCCGCGGATCCCAAGCCAGGTTGGGCGTGACATCGCCCGCGGCCTCCTGCGCGAAAAGGGCGACGAAGTCGTCGACGCCGCCACGCGCCGCCGCGTCCTCGCACCACGCGGCCGCGACGCCCTTGTGGTCGGGGTGGAGCAGCGTGTTGTCGGCGTGGATGCAGGTGCCGTGGAGCGGGAACCAGGAGACGAGCCCGCGCGGGCGCCCCGCGGCGTCTTCCAAGCGGAGCACCACCATCCGGCGGTTGACGGCTTCGCCGGCGCGCTCGGGGGGGAGGGGAGTCACGTCGGAGTTGCGGTTGTAGGCGGCGAGGGAGCGATTGGTGGCGATCCCCTCGGACACGGGGAGCTCGGCCATCGCGAGGCGGGCACGCCCGGGGGCCAGCCGGGCGACGGCCTGGCGCAGGGCGGCGACGATGCCGTCCACGATGCCGTCATGGACGCGCGCGGAGAACCCGGGCGCCGTCGCGGCGTAGAACATGTAGTGCGAGTACCCGTTGGGGCCGCTGTGGGTGTGGGTCGCGGAGAGCAGCAGCCGGTGCTCGTCGAGGCCCAGGGCGCCCACGCGATCGACGACCGCCTGGCGCACCGATTGGGAGATGAAGCCGAGGTCGCAGACCACCGTGGCCACCCGGCCATCCCCGTCCTCCACGACCAACGCACGCGCGTGGAGCGGCATCGCCACGCCGAGTGACAGGTTTTCGGGCATGCCCCACCCGAACATCCACATGCCCGGCTCGTACACGGTGATGTCCGCCTTCCCGAGCCCGATGGTCCACATGCCTGCCTCTCTCCGCTCGCCCGGTCGTCAGCAGGAACCGTGCCAGGGCCTCGGCCGCGCGCAGGTGCGCGCCCCCTGCCCGGAAACCCCCCTCCACCCGTGCCGCCGGCGCTGCGACCCCCGGATCGTCGGTGCGCGCGCGGTGCGCGCGCATCCGCGCGCGCCCTCCTCGATGCGATCGTGGGACCGCCGCCCCCCGGTATTGGCCGCCCGGGAACCAAGCTCCGACCGGCCCTCCCCGCGGCGCGGCGCGGCCTGGCACGCAGCCCACGAGCGGGGGCCGGGGCCGGCACACCCCTTGCTCTCCCGTCGGTCACCGCCAACGAGGCTCCGTGTCGACCACGATCACCCATCCGCCCGATCGCTCTCCCTTCGCCCGTGTGCGCTCCCTGTTCGCGGAGCTGTCGCTCCCCCCGAGCGCCCAGCTCCGCCGCCACCACACCTTCTACCTCCGCTACGACGGCGTCTGGGCCGTGCTCTGCGTCGGTGCGCTCGCGTGGATGACGGCGGTGGGCCACGGGCCGCTCCTCGCCGGGTGGGGCCTGCCCGTGGTGCTGCTCCTGCCGCTCGTCTGCTACGCCCAGATCCTGTGCAGCGTGTTCGTGCACAACGCGGTGCACCAGAGCTTCCCGCGCCGGATCAACCGGCTCGTCGGCGAGCTGTGCGGCATGGTCATCCTCACGCGGTTCGCGTCCTGGGAGATCATCCACCAGCGGCACCACCGCTACGCGGACGACCCCGTGCGGGATCCCCACCCGTTGCACGGGAGCTACTTCACCTTCCTCGTGCGCACCGTCGTCAACGTCGAGGTGACGCTCCAGGCCATCTTCTTCGAGCGCTACGGGGACACCCCGGAGAACCGGCGCTACGAGCGGCTGCGGGCGCGGGTCTCCTACGCCACCAACCTGCTGCTCGTCGCCACCTGGTACCGGTTCTGCGGCCCGGTCGCGTTCTTCGGGTTGTTCGTCCCCGCCGCGATCGTGGGCTTCCTCCACCTCGTCCACTTCAACTGGTCGACCCACGACGCCGGCTCGCCCACGGGCACGTTCCGCCCGATCAACATCGACCGTGGGCTCTACAAGATCGGCAACCGCCTCCTCTTCGGCATCTACATGCACGCGAACCACCACGCGCGCCCGGGCCTGTTCAACCCGGGCCGGTTCAACCCGGGGCGCCTCGGCCAGGACGCGCGGGTGCCGTCGTGAGCCGGCTGCTCCGCCACCCGGCGGACGTGCGCTCGGTCGGGATCGTCGCCGTTTACCTGGGGCTCCTCGCCGCCCTCCTCTTCGTCCCCGCCAGTCGCAACGTCGGGGTGTACGCCGCCGCGTGCGCCGCGAGCTTCCTCAACACGGTGGTCATCCACAACCACCAACACCAGGGCTTGTTCCGGAGTCGCCTCCTCAACCGCGTCTGGAGCTGTGTCTTGAGCTTCGGCGCGCTGTACCCGGCCTCCGCGAACGTGCCCTCCCACAACGTCGTCCACCACGGCTTCGCGGACGGGGACGCCCCCGACTGGGCCGCGCCGACCAAGGTGGACCTGGGGCACCCGCTGCTCGACCTCCTGCACTTCCCCAACGTGGCCGGCCCGGACACCTTCGCGGGGGTCCGGCGCTGGGCCAGCGGGCGGAAGGCGTTCGTGACGCAGTACCGCGTCGAGATGGGGTTTGCGTTCGGGCTGACCGGCGCGCTGCTCGCGTGGGACTTCTGGACCACGTTGTTCTTCCTCGTGATGCCGCAGCTCTACGGCGCCCGCAACATCCTCCGTATCAACCTGCTCCAGCACGCGGCGTGCGACACCACGAGCCCGTGGAACCACTCGCGCAACTTCGTCGGGCGGGCGTTCAACTGGGTGATGTGCAACAACGGGTATCACACCCTCCACCACCTCCGGCCCGGGGTGCATTGGTCGGACCTCCCGCGCGTGCACGACACCGTGGTGGCGCCCCACATCGATCCGCGGCTGGTGGAGCCGAGCCTCGTCGCCTACCTCGTCCGCACGTACCTGTTGGGTGGGCGCCGCGGCACCTCGCTCGCCGGCCTCGCCCCCGCCCCGGCCCGCACCTCCCAGGAGCTCCCGTGTTGACCCCCTGCGGCCTCGGCGTGCTCGCGCTCCTCGTGCTCTGGCAGACCACGCTCCTCGTCGCATGGGCCACCCTCCGGGAGGTGGCGGCGTTGCGCCAACGCGCGGTGTCCGGTCGTCGGCCGCTCCTCTCCCGGGTCGGGTGGGTCCTCCTGTGTACCGGCCTGTTGCTGTGCGGCGCGGCGGCGTGCACCGCCCTCGCGCTCACGGCGCCCGTGTTCGGCACCGTGAGCACGGTGGGGGGCGTCGCCTGCCTCGCGTTCTTCCTGCTCGTCCAACCCCTCGGCACCGCGCTGCGCGACTACGCGCGGGCCGACGGGGTCTCCCCCTCTCTCTCCCCCCACCGGTAGGCACGCAAATGCTACGGTTCGATGCCGATCGCCGCACGCTCGCCTTCGTCGCCGCCTGGTTCGGCCTCGTGGCGCTCCAATGGTGGATGCCGCCGGTCTTGTGGGCGGTGTCGGTCCCGCTCTGGGTCCTCACGTGCTGGTTCTCCTTCTTCTGCGCCGTCGCGACCCACAACGCGGTGCACGTCCCCGTGTTCGTGCGGCGGGGTGACAACGCCCTGTTCCAGGTGCTGCTCACCCTCACGTACGGCCACCCCGTCAGTGCGTTCGTGCCCGGCCACAACTTGTCGCACCACCGGTACACCCAGACCGCGCGGGATGCCATGCGCACCTCCAAGGCGCGCTTTCGTCTCCACCTGCTCAATGCGCTCCTGTTCCACGTGCAGGTGGGCGGTGGAGTGATGCGGGGGAACCTCCTGTACTTCCGCGCGATGGCGGCGCAGCAGCCTCGTTGGTTCCGCCAGCTCCTCCGGGAGACCCTGGTGCTGGCCCTCGCGTGCATCGCGCTCGGGACGCTCGATTGGCAGAAGTTCGTCCTCTTCGTGCTCCTGCCCCACCAGTACGCGGCGTGGGGCATCATGACGATGAACCTGCTCCAACATGACGGCACGGACGCGACCCACCCGTGGAACCACTCCCGCAACTTCGTCGGCCGGCTCGTGAATTGGTGGACCTTCAACAACGGCTACCACACCCTCCACCACATGCAGCCCGGCGTGCATTGGAGCCTCCTGCCCGGGATGCACCGCCGCGTCGTATCTCCCCACATCCACCCGGCCCTGGATCAGCGATCCCTGGTGGTGTACCTGGTCCGGACGTTCCTCCTCCCCGGCGGGCGGCGCCGCTACGACGGAGCGCCCATGGTGCTCCCGCCGCTCGAGGCGGATCTGGACTGGGTGCCCGCGCCGGTCGAGGTGCGCGGGGCCGTCGGGACCGCGGCGTGAAGGCCCAGAAGTGCCCGCTTGGACGGCGGGCGCCCCTCGTCCTTCGGGAGACGCCGGCCTCGCTACCCCTCCTGCTTGAACCCGAACGCCCGGTCATGGACATAGACCAGCTTGCACGCCTCGATGTACTTTGCGTCATGGATGCGGCCGCTCGCGACGTAGCCGGTCTCTCCCTGGCGCAGGGAGATGCGCTCGCCGTCGGGCACCAGGGCGTCGCCTTCGCGAAGGTAGAATTGGATCGACATCCGGCCCTCGATGACGACGGTCATGTCGTCACCGGGGTGGGAGTGCGGCGGCTCCTCCGTGCCCGCCTCCCAACGCTCCAGCATGGCCTCGACACCGTCGGGGTTGGTGGGGAAGGTGGTCCGCACGGTGAAGCCGTCCGGCGTGCCGGGCACGGGGACGTGGTGGGTCCAGATGGTGCTGTCGGTCGAGGTCTGGGACATGGACTCGCTCCTGTAGGGGGCCAACCCAGCCAGGTAACGCGGGCGCGTCCAGACGGGGTGCCGGCGGTCAGCGCCCGTCGTACCAGATCCGCCACAAGACCCCCGGCGCGGGGCCGGTGTCGTCGCCCCGCGGGGCGGCGCCCGCATCGACCACGTAGAGCGATCGGCCGGTGGGATCGAACCGCAGGGCGACCGGCCGCCCCAGCCCGGTGCCGGAGCCGCGGTGGGTCGCGAAGGGCGCGACGCGGCCGCCGGACTGGAGGTCCACGCGCACGAGGTCGGCGTTGGCGGCGAGCCCCCCGGATCCTGCGCCGAAGTGCGTCAGGAAGGCCTCCCCGACGTGCCCGAAGTCGATGTTGCGCGAGAAGTCGAACCCCGCGGGCCCGCCGTGCGCGTCGAAGAGGAGCACCGGCTCCGGCGGCGCGTCCTGCCACTCGTCCACGTCGGACTCGGCGTCGAGCGCCGACGACCCCGTGATCCGGCCCTCGGCCGGGGGCTCTCCGGCCGCGAGGCGGGAGCCGCCGTACCACGCGCCCGGCTCGACTTCCCAGAGGCCCAGGTCGGTCACGTAGAGGCGGCCGTCGGGCGAGAACGCGAGGCCCGAGGCGCTCCGGAACCCGGACGCGACGACCTCCAGCCAGCCTTGGTGGGTCGACAGCCGCATCACCGAGCCGTCGGGGGCGGTGGCGGCCGAGCCGGCTGCGGCGTCCTGGTGGAAGTAGAGCCAACCGTCCGGCCCCACGACCGGCCCCTGGATCCGGTGGTTCACGCGGCCCCCGACGTTGGGTGCCATGACCGTCCTCTCTCCGTCGAGCTCGACGCGCAGGATGCGTGGCCCCTTCCGTGCGCCCGCCTCTGTCACGAAAAAGCTCCCCTCGTGCCACGCCACGCCTACCCATGGCGGGTCATCTCCCGTGGCGATGGTCTCCGTCTCCCCGCCGGGGCCGACACGGAGCAGGCGCGCGGGGGTCAGGTCCTCCGCGCTGCCGGACTCCAGGACGTAGACGCCGCCGATGTGATCGAAGGTCACGGCGCTCGGAGACAGGAGCCCGGTCGCGACCGCCTCGAGGTGGTAGCCGGGGGGCAGCAGGACCGCGGCATGGACGAGCGCTCGCACGAGCCCCGCCGCAGGGTCCTCGGGTACGGGAACACTCCCAACGTCCGGCTGGGGGTGCACGGCGACGCAGCCGCCGATGAGGAGGGTAGAAAGTAGCAAATCGTTGCCCCGTGCTGCGGCAAGCTAGGCACCGGGGACGAAAGGCAAGGTGGGCCCCGGAGGGCCGGGGCGTGACTACCCTTCCTCATGGAGGAGGGGACCATGTTGTTCGTATGTGTCCTGCATCACGACGTGACCGACTGGCTGCGCTTCGATGAGCTCGGGGCGGACGTGCCGCACGCGCCCGACGGCTGCCAGTCCCTCGCGTACTTCCCGTCGCGCGACCACCTCCAGGCGGTGTGCCTGTGGCGGTGCGACGACCTGGCGACGCTCCGGGGGTGGCTCGACGCCAAGACGGCGGGGCTCTCGACCAACTCGTACTTCGAGATCGACGAGGTGCACGCGATGGGGCTGCCGAAGCTCGCGGCGCACGCGTAGCCGCGCCGGCCAGCGCGCGTCCTGGCTATCGTTATCGGGTCGGCGAAGCTAGGCTAGCGCACGTCCTGGCTCACCTTGTCGGCTAGCGCGGGCCCGTGCGGACCGACTCATCCGTGGTCCGTGCCCTCGGTCACCTCGTGGGGATCCGCGTAGGTGTCACCGTCGCTGTGCGCGGACGACGGGATGGTTCCCACCGCGCGCTCCTGTTCGTCAGTGAGCGCGGATGGGTTGGCGTATCGCGCCGGCTCACGGGTACTGTGGTACACGCTCGGGCGCGAAACCGACGCTGAGTCGATCGTGCTCGACCTGGAGGCGCGTCACTCCGGGCTGCGCGGCCGAGTCGCGCCGCTGCTCGGCGCGTCGCGGCGACCGTCGTACGTCTCCGGACCCCTCCGCTGCCAACGCCGGGACGACGAGGATGGGCTACCTTCTCTTGTAGAAGGGAGGGCTTGGATGGCCGAGGTGGGGCGGGACTCGCGCGCCGCGAAGGGAGTGGTCGTGGCGGTTTTAGTGGTTGCGAAGCTGTCCGCCGCGGGATGCGCGCCGCCGTGTGAGCGGGGCCTGTTTGCCTGGACGGACGACGGCCGAGCCATCGAACCCTGGGAGATCAAAGGCTCAGGCTATGAGCTGGCCTTCGGGGGAGAGGTGCTGCTCTCGGTCTGCCCCGGAACCTGGGAGGGCACGCTCCACGTGGTCGGGGAGGACGGGCGCCTGACGATCGAGCCGGAAGGGGGCGGCGTCGCGGTGCTCGATGCGGGCGGCGCGCCCGGGGTGCTCCAAGCGACCGGGACGGGCACGCTCGCCCTTCGCGGCCTGACGCTCCGCGGGGGCGTGGCCAGCCGCGAGCCCGAGGGGCGCACGTGCGGAGGGGCCTTGTACACGGCCCTTGGCACGACACTCCTAGACGCCGTGACGCTGGAGGACAACCACGCCTGGATGGGAGGTGCCATCTGTCCCGGCGAGGACAGCGCGATCCAGATCCAGGACAGCCTGGTCGTGCGGAACACGTCGGGCGGCGGTGGTGGAGTGGTGCTTGCCGTGCCGGGCGTCACCCTCGAATCGCGCGCCACCTCCTGGGGCGTGGGGGACGATGACAACACGCCGGACGACGTTGTTCTGTTCGGCGAACACCTGGACCTCATCGGCGAGTACTCCTACGGCGATGACGCCGACTTCATGTGCGATTACGACGCGGGCGGTTGCGAGTGAAGGGCGCTTGACGTATAGCTGCGTGACGACTGAAGAGGTGCCATGTTCGAGGTACTACTCCTGCTCCCCAAGCGCTCGCCACCGAGATCATCTTCCAGAAGAGCGTGACCGTCGGCGAGGACGGGCAGATCCTGGAGGAGCGAGTCGTTGGCTCCCCTACCATCGAGACGCGCGCGGGCGGAGAGTGGAGCGTGACCACGACCGATCTCGTCTCCCCGGAAGGAGAGGTGTTCGGGATCGACTGGGATGCTGGGCAGGAGAGCGAGGACGCGCCGCTGGTGGTGACGCTCACTGTGCGGCGGTTCGACGAGCTCGCGCCGTCGGCGGAGAGCTTGCGGGAGGTGTGGGATGCCCAGGGGGAGACGGCGCCTACCGACTTCGCGACGTGGGAGCAGGGCATCGCGTCGAGCGGAGCGGCCAATTTCAATCGCCCGCAGACGGTGAACCCTGGCCTCGAGACCTGGATCGTCGAGGCGGGGAGGGACGAGGTGCGCACGCTCGTCCTGCAGGTGGCGACGTTCGCCGAGTTCGCCCCGCCGCCCGCTCTCGACGGCCTTCTTGACAGCGATCCAGTCGCCTACTTGAACCGGCTCGAGGAGCGCACCCTTGCGCGGATCGACTACCAGAACGAGGTCGAGGGCGCCCTGGAGCCGCTCGCGCGTGCCCTGGAGGCCGAGGGCCACCGGGTGCTCCACGAGAGCTGGGTGGACTCCGCCATCTACGTCGAGGCTACGCCCGAAACGGCGCTATCCCTCATCGACGACGGGCGATTCTCCCACGTGGGTTGGGTGCAGGACCCCGAGTCCGACAACAACGACGGCGCCGAGGTCCGCGCATCCACTCAGGTGGAGCAGTTCCTTACGGCCGGCTTCAACGGCGAGACGCCTTCGGGCATGACGGCGCGGGACGACATCTTCGTCGTTGTCGCGGACGACTGCATCGACGAGGACCACCCGGCCTGGAGGGACGACCCGCCCTTCTTCCTCTCGCGTCTCACCAGTGTGTGGCGTTGGGATGCGTCCTTCCGGTTGCTGACGAGCGCCGAGGATAGTGCCACCGGGCCCTGTCATGGCATGGGCGTATCGGGAATCCTCATGGCCAATCTCCTTGAGGGTCAGGACCCAACAAACCGCTCCACGACCGCCGAGCGAGAGCAAAGCACCGGCAACGCGACCGACGCTGTCTTCGAGTTCATCGAGAGGGTGGCGGGCCCCTCGGGGCGTCCCTACTTCTCGGACGTAGGCGCCAAGGTGATCGCGCTCGAGCCGGACGTCTTCTCGATGTCGTATTCGACCGGAGGCGCCTGCGACGTGGATGCCAGCGACAACCAGATCATCGACAACATCTACGCCAACGGCACGTTCGTCGCGAAGTCCGGGGCCAACAACTTCCACTTCGTAGACTCGTGCAGCGTGGACTCGCCGGGCACCGCGGCGGGTGCCTTCGTGGCCGGCGCTCTAGAGGAGTCGGGCGTGCCGGATCTGAACGCCGGCCCGCTTGAGTCCTCGAGCCCGATCGGCGGAGACCCGCATGGGCGGGCCATCGTCGACTTGGTGGCGCCAGGCCGTCAGACAAGCGGCACACCCAAGTGGAACGACACCTACAAGACGGACGGGCCGTTCGACAAAACCAGCGCGGCCGCCCCAACAATCGGGGGCGCCGCGGCAGTGCTCAAGGACCACCTGGTCAACGTGATCGGCTCGTCCTGGGCTAACGACGTGGGCAACCTTCACGCGACGATGCTCCTGATGGGCGACGGAACGACGCTCACCACCCGCGGTCCCTTCAACCCCAACCGGGACAACCCCGGCCCCGCTGCAACGGCCGGGGACGCGATGGACCCGGCTTGGGGCGCGGGCCGCATGCGGATGCGGATGTTCACGGACGACGGCATGGACGCGCCCTGGCGCGCGCGCTGGTGCACGCGCACGGTGACCACTGGGGGTGTCATCGCACCCTGTCTGGCCAACCCCGATGCTGCGGGCGTCAACCAGCCGCTCCCCGGCGACGTAGAGCGACTCCGCGCGACCGCGTTCTGGTTTGAGCCGAACCTCGGCTCGGTCGAGGATGCGGCCAACGTCGCCTTCGCGGCGTACCGAAATGGCCTGTTCCAGTACCAAACGGCCGGAACCGCGCCGGGCGAGAAGCGGCTGAGGGAGGACGCCGCGGGCGGTAATGCGTGGGACGTGCGACTCATCCCTTGGTGTGTGCCCCCCAGCGGCGCCATCTTCGACGCGTCGAACCCGTTCGCCAACTGCAGCGCCAATGGCAACCGGTACGTGCACATCGCGCTCTACTGGGAGGACATGGATCGCGACGACGGCGGCCTTCCCCCGGACTCGATCAAGTGATCGCGCTCAGTTGGGCCATGGTGTTCCTCGCCGCCCCGAGCGGGTGCTCCGGATCGGTCCAACCGGATTCCTCTACAGGCGATTCGGCGCCGCCGGAGGATACGGCGAACACAACCTGCGGGGCGGCGCTACCAGACCAGGTGCGCCTTGAAGTGGAGGCGTACAACTGGGGCTCCACCGACAACCCTTGGAGGCGACCCGGCAGGCTCCGGACCTGGATCGCGCGTTCGGAGACTGAGCTCTCGGACTGGATGTTCTCCGAGGTTGCGTACGAGGGCGCGACCGGGAGCTTCGACTGGGCGACGGAGGCAGCGCTGGTGGGCTACCTGGACACCACCTCGGGGCTCCCCAGCGCATTCTCGCTCACGGGCGTCGACGGGCTGGGCACGGATGTCCTGAATACCGCGTGGTGCGTCGAGTGGCCGGAAACCGTATTCGATGAGAGTTCGCGCGTTGTGCGGGTTTACGCGATCCCAACGGGGACCTACACCACAATCGACAAGCAGCTGAGTTGGGAGGGGCACTGATGCAGAGGCGTCTCGTTGTGCTGACCTTCGTTGCGTTGGCGCTCACGTTTGGTAGCTGGGTGCTCCTCCGTCGACCGCCCGTGAAGGAAGTCGATGGCGCCGAGCGGCATGCACGCGCCGTGGATCTCGTGCTGTCGAGCGTAAGCAAGGATGGGAGTGTCCAGACGCTGATGGAGGAGTCTGACCGCGTCACCGCCCAGCTTAAGGAGGAGGGGGAGGCGGACGTGAGCGATGCGATCCGCCGCCGTTTGCGCGAGGCGCGGGTGAGCGAGCCCGACATCCGCTCGTTCGTGGAGGCCAACGCCGAGGTATTCCAAGGCAGGCCCCTTCGCGAGGTCCGCGACGACGCATTGAAGCTCCTGCAGATCCACCGCGTTCGGCAAGGTCTCGGCATCCAAGAGCCGGGCGGCCGCCTCGTCTACCCCAACTGAGCCTGGCTCCCCTGCGGGAGGGGCTTTGTTCGCCCTCCGTCGTAGGGTCGACAGCACGCGGTTCTGACAGGAGGTCCGGTCCGCCACGCTCGCCTCACGGTTCACGGGGATCGACGTGGCGCCGAAGCTCCGGGGCGTCGGCGCCACGAACACGAGCGAGCGGTGGGCCGCAATGGCGCCAAGGTCCTCGTCCACGGCCTTGAGGAGCTCGGCGCCAGCGCTTCGACGACAGGCACATCCGCCTCGGCGGCCGGCACCGCACCTCCGGATGCGCCCCCAACGCCGACCGCGTGGTTCGCGCGAGCCCCATTCCCTGCAGCGCCGTCTGCACGACCGTCGCCTGCACCGAGATGTCGAACATCGCCGAGAGCCGCGCGGCCAGGATCTCCGACCCCGCGGTCGGGTCGGACTTCCCCGGGACCCGGAGCCCGCCCTTCACCTCGGGTGTCACCGCGGCTTCACGATCGGCCGTCGCCTTTCGCAGCCGGAGCGCCTGGACCAAGCCGAGCGGCGCTCGCCCTGGCCGCTCGCTACAGCCCGACCTGACGACGCACGTAGTCCCCGTAGCCGGGCATCACGTTCTTGTAGTAGTCGCGGTAGTACCAGACGTAGTCTGGCGTGAACGGGCGCCGGGGGTCGGACTGGGCGTCGGCCTCGGAGAGGTCCCACGCGGCTTGGGCGCTGGCGGGCACATCGCTGGTTTCGTACGCGGCGATCGCGACCCCGATCTGGACCTTCAGCTCGGCTATGCACGCGACGTCCGCCAGGCAGGCGGAGGCGAGCCGGCCGCTGATGAGGTTCCAGTTGCGCCCGGAGACCTCGTACTCGTCCCACGACTCGTCCGTGCCCCAGGGGGCGAAGACCAGGCGGCCCTCGTTGGCCGGGTCGGCGTAGACGAGCACGTCGTTCAGCGTGAACGGGTAGCCGTCGTAGTTGCCGGTCGCGGCGCACCACGCCCAGTACTCGAGCCACTGGGAGACGTTGACCACCGGCGCGAGCTCGCCGAAGAAGTCGCCGGCGAAGCTGTCGAGCGCGGCGGTGACGGCCTCGAGCTGCGCGAGGCTCCCGTCGCCGCTCTTCGGGACCCAGCCCGTGTCGAGGTACGGTGTGTAGAAGTCGCCGTAGTAGCTGGCGGTGCCCCAGAAGTTGCCCTCGGGGTCCTCGAAGCGCCGCTTCAGCCAGCGATCGTCCGCGCTCTCCACGTTCGCGTACAGGCCCCAGGCCTCCCCGTTCAGCGTCACCCGCGCGTAGTTGCACCGCGACGCGAGTTGGTTGTGCTCGTTGAGGAGGTTGTAGACGATGACCTCCTTCGACTGGGTGTAGTCCGAGGTCATGTTGTTCAGCGTGATCCGCTCGAGATCCCCGTAGCGCTGGTCCTCGACGAACTCGTTGAGCTTGATCTTGAACGCCGCCTTGCAATACCCGTCGTCGCAGTCGAGGTCCTCGTAGGTGCTGGAGCCCTTGAGGCGCACCCCGACCTCGGAAAAGAACACGCCGTTGATCGTCACGTCCCCCTGGACGTACTCGTCGCCGCCGAAGTTGAGCGTGCGGATGGCGCGGTCGGAGAGGACGAGGTCGACCGTCTGGATCGTCGCGGGATCGAAGAACGCCGCGTAGATGGCGTCGTCATCGTCCCCGCCCACGGTGGTGTCGGTGTCGGTGTCCGTGTCCGTATCCGCGGTGTCGTCCGTGCCGTCGACGATCTCGATGGGCTCGTCCGTCTCCTCCTCGATGGGCGCCGTCTCGCCGGTGTCCTCCTCGTGGGTGACGACGATCCCGCCGGGCTTGCAGGCGACGAGGGAGAGGAGGAGCGCGAGGGGCGTCATGGCGCCGAACGGTACACGGTTTCGGGGCGGATCGCTGCAAGGCTTGTGTAAGGGCTCCGCGCGGCGAGGACGCCTCGCCCGTGTTGCGCGGAGCCGCCGTGCTCGCGTCAGACGCGATACTTCGCTCGGATCTCCCTCCCGAGGCGCAACCTGACCGACTACACGCTCGACGTCGACGAGACCGGCCGGTTCACCCGGGGCGATCCCTGGTCCGCCGTGGTGGGTTGGCTGCGGGAAGGGGAGCCCGGGGACGACGACGGGCCGCTCCGTCGCGCGCTCGGCGAGGCGTTCCCGTCCAGGTGGCCCCTCCACGCGACCGAGGCGAACTCCAGCGGGGATGGAGATCGCCTGAGGCGCGCCATCCGCGGGGTCCTCGGGGGGCGGGGATGGCTGCTCCTCGCGCGGATGCAAGACGACGTCCGCCCGGACATCGCCCCCCTCGTCGGCGATCCCTACCCGTACGCCCTGCGCGCCCTCTTCGCGCGCGCCGCCCTGTTGTTCCGGACCCGCGCGGTGCGCATCCACGTCCGCGTCGCCGACCGCGCGGTGGCCGTGCGCGTGGGGGGCTCCGTGGCGGCCAGGGGGTACATCCATCACACGTTCGTGCACGCGCTCGCGCGGAGCGCGGTCGAGGGGCTGCCGACGCACGCGACGCTCCTCCCCGTGTCGGCCCGGTTCCGCATGGACGCCTCCACGCCGGCAGGGCTCGTCGTCGCCGACTCCCTCGCCAACCGCGCGGGCAGCTACTTGCGCCGCTCCACGCCCCTGCCGCTGGCGGCCCTCACCGAGCGGCTCCGGGAGGACTTCGGCATCGACGTGGCGGTCCCCGGGCGCGCGGCGCCCCTGCCGACCCTCGCGGCGGACGGGCCGTGGGACCAGGCCATCCGGGACCGCGCGGCGGGCCTCACGCTGCGCCCGCTCCAAGGCATGACGTGGCCCGACGAGCAGGCGCGGCTGTGGATGGACGAGGTGGCGCCATGAGCCTCAACGACGCGCTGACGCGCCTCACCGCCGATCCGCGGGACCGCGAGGCTGCCGAGACCCTGGTGGCCGGCCTCCACCGGCTCGGGCGCATCCTGGCCGCGGAGCGGGGCCTCGACTCGGCCACCGGTGAGCAGGTGGCCCAGGACCTCCTCGTGCACATCTGGAGCCAGGTCGTGGCCGGCACCCTGAACGTCGGCAACGCCGACGCCTGGGTGCGCCGCGCCCTCTCGAACCGCCTCCTCGACGTGCTGCGACGCGTCCGGACGAAGGGGGTGGACGCGGAGGAGCTCGAGCGGCTCGGCGGCTCCCACGGGCCCATGGGCTCGGACCCCGTGGCCCGCTTCAAGGCGGCGTTCGCCGCGGCCTCGGAGGCGCGTCGCGCGCAGGACCGCGAGGCCCTCGCGACCGCGTGGCGCCGCTTCTGGCGCACCGTCGACGAGAGCCGCACCCTGGATGCGGTCGTCCGCGAGGAGGACCCCCGCGCCAACGTCGGGAGCGCGCAGCGGGCGCATGCCCGCATGGCAGAGGCCGTCTGCGAGCACGCCGACGAAGACGACGTGCGCGGCTTCCGCGAGCTCCTCAACCTGCGCGTGCTGTCCGGTGGGTCGGGCGCGGCGCGTCATCGGGATGGTGAACCATGACCCGCTCCGCTGATCCCAGATGGCTGCACCCCCACCTCCGCGAGGTCCTCGAGGGGCTCGCCCGTCGCATCCCCCGCATGCACGCCCTCCAACCGCGCTACGAGAGCCGGCCGCCGCAGCTCGACGGGGTAGGGGAGGCCCTGGCCCTCGGCGACCCGCTCGCGGCCCCACGGCCGGCCTTCGATCCCCAGGGGCTGCTCGACGCCCTCGACGATCCGGGCACCTCCGCGGAGCAGGACGACGCGGCGCCCGCGGCGCTACCGCCGATGGGGCTTCACGCCCGGTACGGAGAGGCCAACCCCGTGGCGTGGACCGGGGCGGACGCCGTGCCCGCCGATCTCGCCGCGCTCCCGACCGTGCTGCGCAGCCGCGCCGACGCACGCTGGCTCCGGGTCGCGGACGCCGACTGTGTCGGCCTGTTGGAGGGCGACATCCGCGTCGACGTCGACGATGCCGGCGTCGAGTGGCTCTTCCTCCCGCCGGGCCCGTGCGCCGCGTTGCGCCTCCGGGGCGGCTGGGTGCTCGTGGCGGAGCACGGCATGGCGACGCTCTGCCGCGAAGAGGCCGCCCCGGTGCGGGTCCCCGCGCCCGATTGGGCCGCGCTCGACGCGCTCGCCACGCTCGACCCGCACCTCGTCGCGGAGGCGGAGGGCACGGTGGACCACGTCGGCCTCTACGTCCGCTACGCCACGGACCACGGGGACATCGTCGCCCGCGTGCTCTCCGGGGCCGCCCCCCCGCACCTCGATGCCGTTCGCGCCTGGGTCGGCACCATACCGAGCGCGACCTGGGAGGACGTGCGGCGGGAGGCCGACGCGCGCGCCCAGGCGTTGCACCAGGCGCTCCCCGGCGCCGTGGACGTGCCCGGCGTCGCCCGTGCCGCCGTCACGCGGGACGTGCTGGAGAGCGGCCGGATCGTGCTGTCGCTCGCGGGCCACTGCGAGGGGCTCGACACCCTGCTCGGGCGGATCGACGACGCGGCGGACGCCGCCGGGCTCGCCGAGGTCGACCTCGACCCCGTCCCCGTCCGGCTCCAGCACGAGGCGCGCGCGCTCGCCCGGTGGTGGGGCCGCGCGTGATCGGCGTCCTCGTCCTGGACGGCGCGGGGGTGCACCAGTTCGCCTACGGCCCGCCCGAGCCCGGCTCGGTCCTGACCGACCTCACGCCGCATGTCCGGGCATGCCTCGACGCCGCCGTCGGCGCGAGCGTCCCCTGGGTCGCGGATGTGCGCCAGATCGACGCCTCCCTCCCCACCTCCGCGCTCCACCGCAGCTCGCCGCCCGGCACCTACGCCCCCGTGGCCATCCGCGACGGCAGCTACGAGCTCTCCGTGGCGCTCTGGCGGGCGTCCCGTTGGATGGGCGTGCCGCTGCCCAAGGCCCCTCCGGGCGGCCTCTGGGCCAGCGGCCGGGTCACCCAGGCGGGCGCCGTGGAGCCCGTCAAGGGGCTCGCCCAGAAGGCGGCGGCGCTGCCCGCGGGCGCCACGCTCGTGGTGTGCGCGGACCAGGTCGGGGACGTCGGACGGGCCGATCTCCGCGTCGTCGCCGTCCGCACGCTCCGGGAGGCCGTGGACACGCTCTGGCCCGCCCCGGTGTTCCCGGCGCTCGGCGGAGACGCCGCCGATGCCGCCTGGACCTACGCGCTGCGCCAGCACGGGAGCCGACCGTGGCGCGCCATCGCCGCGGGCATCGAGCGCCTCGCCGTGTCCCACCCCAAGGCCGAGCTTGCGGTGGCCGCCCGGGTCGCCCGTCGCCACGGGGGCGCGGCCGAGGGCCTCGACGACTGCACCGAGCTCCTGGCCCGCCTGCCGCTGGCGGTGCGGCTCGAGTGCGCGGCCCACCTGCTCCAGGGCCTCGCGGACGACGCCACCGAGGGGTGGGAGACCGAGGCGACCCGCTGGGAGCCCCTCGTCGGCCCCGACCGCGAGGTCTTCCCGCCCCACCTCTTCGTGATGGGTGCCCTGGGGCGGCTCTACGCGTCCTGGCGCCGCTACGACACCGCCGGAGCCTGGCTCGATCGCGCCATCGCGGGCTGGTTCGCCCTCCACGAGCCCGGGAAGGCCAGCCTGGCCCTCTGCGAGCGGCTCCGGGTCGAGGCCATCCTCTGCGCCGCCACGCCCGGTCGTGAGCTGGACCGCGCCCTGGTCCGGCTGGCCGTCGAGAGCCAGCGCCACCAGGCCCAGCACCACTGGATCGCCCGGGCGCTCTACCGCGCCGCTCATGCGGCGGGGCATCGGAACCTGCGCGAGCGGCTCGTCCACGACGACCCCACGCTGGTCACCGGTTGGCGGTGGGATCCGGACGTGGCGCAGCGTGGCAGTCCCGAGGAGCAGGCGCTCGCCCGGCTCGTGCTGGACCCCGACGATGCCGACGCCCACGCGACCCTGGCGACGGAGCCGGATGGGCAGCGCGACTACCTCCGGTTCCAGCGTTGCCTCGCGCCGGGGGAGTCGTTGGGGACGGTGCTGGCGCGGGAGTGGCGGTACTGACGCACGAGATGTCTCGGGCATGCTGATACACTGCGGGTCTTCGACGAGCAGGATCCCGTGACGACGTCTCGAGACGTGGAGAATTATCGGCCGCTGTTCGAGCGGCTGCGCGTGTTGGGGGAAGGGCCCGCACGCGACGCGAACTTCGCCATCGACTACGCGGAGAAGGACCCGGAGACCTCCGCTCTCAAGGCGCGGCGGGTAACCGAAGCGATCTTGCGCGCGATCCTCCCCCCCGACACCAAGAAGCTCGAATCGCTCGACTTCGAGGAGATGAGGCGCCTCGCGGCGCGGTTCGTCCCGAAGCCGGTGATGCTCATGGTCGGGACCGTGCAAGGGCTCGGGAACGAGGGCGCGCATCCGCGCGACGAGCTGATGGACCCGGCGTACGCCTACCACGTGGTCGACGCGCTCGCGGGAATCGTCAAGTGGTACCTCTACGATCACCTGAAGCTGGCCAGGCCCCGCCCCCCGACCCGCTGGTTCCTCGTCGGGGGCCTCGCGCTCGTCGCCGGCGTCGCCAGCCTCGCGGTCCTGGGCGTGGGCGGTCTCTGGCTCGTCGCGCAGGCCAGCCCCGCCCAGAACCCTACGACCACCACCGTCACGGCCGCGCCGCCCGCGCCGGTCGTCGCCGTCGTCGAGCCGGTCCCGCAGCCGCTCACCACGGCCCCGGTCGTCGTCTACGGAGTCGCGCTCTGGTCACGCCCGCCGCTGCCGTGGGAAACGTCCGACGTCCAGGCGAGCACCGATGGCCCCGGGTACGGCGCGCCGAAGCAGCGCTGCGCCGGCACCTCCTCGGACGTATCGGCGTTCGCGATGGGCGGCGGATGGTTGGGGGTCCACGCGACCTGTGACGGAGCGCCCGTCACCGGGTGGGCGAAGCACTCCGAGCTCGCGATGGTCGCGACGCCCGTGCCGAACGGCCACTCGATCAACCAGGGCCTACCCAAGAACCTCTACTACGAGGCCAACGGCCTCGCGGGCACGGGGGAGTGGGCGGAGGCCGTGGAGAAGTACGACGACCTCCTGGTGATCGTGCCGGCCGAACCCCAGGTCTACGAGCGGCGGGGGCTCGCACGGCTGCGCGGGGGCGACCCCTCCGGGGCCCTGGAAGACCTCGCGGTCTGCCTCGTGCTCTCGCCGAAGAGCGGCCCGTGCCGGCTGTACGCGGCGGAGGCGATGCGGGCGCTGGGCGACCCGGGCTGGGACCAGGTCCTCTCCGACGCCGTCGAGTACGACCCTGCCTTGGCCGGCGAGGTGAACGCGCTCCGGGCGCCCCCCGCGCGGGTGGCGGACATGCGCGTGCTCCAGGGGGTCGGCAGCCGCGGTGTGCCGCTGTTCGACAGGACGATCCCGCTGTCGAGGGTGCTGGAGGTCGTGCAGGACACCCCGGGCGAGCACCGCCGCGAGCTCTGCCGCCTCTACGACAACGCGCCCATCGAGGTCCTCTCGACCGACATGCAGTGGCACCGGGTGCGTACCCGTTGCGACGGCCGCGAGCGCGAGGGGCACCTCCCCGTCGAACTGAACGGCCGGACCCTCCTCCCGCGGCAGTAGCCCTACTTCGCCGCCGCCGTCGCTGGCCGCTCGAGCTCCGGCCGCTCGAGCTCCGGCCGCTCGAACTCCAGCCGCAGGGCGTCCGCCTCGATGCGGGCCACGCGCGCGTCGTCAGAGGCGCCGTAGAGCAGGGGCCGCACGGCATCGAGGTCGTAGGGGAAGGCCCCCGCCGCCGCGGCGCGCCCGATGCGCGCGAGCAGGTGCGTGTCGACGAGGTCGAGGAGCCCCCCCATGTCGGCCGGTCCGTACATGGCGAAGAGCGAGTCTGCCTCCGTGGACGGAGCGACACACTGCACCACCCCGACCTTGCGGAGCAGGCTCCACGCCTTGCGCGCGGGCGTGATCCGCTCCTCGCCGAGCACGACCACGCCGAAGGAGAGGCCGGTGTCCCGCGTGAACGGCGACGGCGCGTCGAACAGCGCGGCGTGCATGGCGACGAGGTCGGGGAAGGCGACGCTCGACCAGCCCTGCTTGCGGAGGAGGCGTTGGTAGGCGGAGGGGAGGGGGGTGCTGTCGGCAGGCGGGGTGTCGTCGGCGCGGGGGGGCGGGGGCGGGGTGGGGACGGCGCGTGCCGTCGGGACCGCCGGTGGCATGGCAACTGCGGGCGCCTTGGGGACCGGCGGTGTCATCGCAACCGGCGGTGCCATCGCAACCGGCGGTGTCATCGCAACCGGCGGTGCCATCGGGACCGCGGGCGCCTTGGGGACCGCCCTGAGCGCGACCCCCGGCGCCTTTCCTCCCGTACGCAGGTCCTCGGGGTACACATACGCGGTGCACGATGTCCGCACGCTGTCGCTGAGCTTCGAGCGGGGCCCGCAGCCGACCACCCACTTCGCGCGCTCGCGCAGCCGGCGGAACAGGGGCGCGAAGTCGGAGTCACCGGTCACGAGGTAGAACCACTGGATCGTGGGCTCCAAGGCGAGGAGCTCCACGGCGTCGACCGTCATGTGGATGTCGGCCGAGTTCTTGCGGGCCACCGGGTGGAACACCTGCACGAGGTCGAAGCCGAGGCGCGAGAGCTCGGCCTGGATCCGGTGCATCCCCGGCTGGCTCCAGTTGGCATAGGCGCGGCGGACGAGGAGCGGGCCGTGCGCGGACGCGCGCGCGACCAGGGCGTCGAGCTTCGCGCCGTCGCACCAGGACACGTTCTCGGCATCGACGAAGAGGGCCACGGGGGCGGGTCCGGGGGTGTGCATCGGGGAACCTCGCGCTGGAGACGCCGCCGTCTCGACCGTCCGGACAGCAGCCGGCAGGCCGGCATTACTGTATTCTCGCGTGGATGCTGCTCTTCGTGCTCCAGGCGTGCTCCGACGACGGCCCCACCCCGGTCGGGCCGCGCGACGCCCCGGATCCGGTCGAGGAGGTGCCCGCGGACACCGCGCCCGCCTGGGTCGCCTGCGAGGGCGCGCCCCCGGTGCGGCTCCAGGAGCTCGTCGCGGCGAACCACCACGGCGCCACCGACGCCGACGGGGACACCTCCGACTGGATCGAGCTCGGCCTGCCCGACGGCGCCGAGCCCGTGGACATCGGCGGCTGGTCCGTCTCCGACGGGGGCGAGGGGTGGGTGCTGCCCGCGCGGACGTTGGATCCGGCCGCGCCCCTCGTCGTCTGGGCCTCGTCGAAGGACCGCGCCGTCACCGAGCTGCACGCCGACTTCGGCCTCGACGCGCTCGGCGAGGACCTGTTCCTGCGCATGCCGGACGGCTGCGTGGCCGATCACGTCGCGACCGGGCGCCTCTACGCGGACGTCGCGTATGGCCGCGACGACAGCGATGCCTGGGGCTACTTCCTCACGCCGACGCCGGGCGAGACCAACCACACGGAGTGGCGGGTGGGGTTCGCCGACCCGCCGGTCCTCTCGCCCCCGGGCGGCTTCCACGCCGACGTGGAGGTGACCGCCGCGGGCTCCGATGTCCGCTACACGCTCGACGGCGCGCCCCCCGACGTCACGAGCGAGGTGTTCCCGGTGGCCCTCGCCCTCGACGCGGTGGACGCTCCGGTCGTCGTGCGCGCGCGTGCGTTTGCCGACGGGCTCTGGCCGAGCCGCGTCGCGACCGCGACCTACTTCGAGGACACCGGGCTCGCCGCCAAGGGCGTCCGCATCATCTCGCTGGCCGCCGACCCGCCCGACCTCTTCGACCCCGAGACCGGCATCTACGAGCTCGGCCCGGACGCCGAGCCAAACTACCCGTACTTCGGCGCCAACTTCTGGGAGGTGGTCGAGCGGGACGTGCACGTCGAGGTCTTCGCGCCGGGCGGCGCCTCGCTGGTCGACCAGGACGCCGGCCTCCAGATCGCGGGCGGGTACAGCCGCGCCTTCGACCAGCGCAACTTCGAGCTCGTGGCGCGGTCCGGGTACGGGCCGGACGTGTTCGGCGCGCCGATCTTCGCCGACGAGCCGTTCACGGTGTACCACCGCCTCTACCTGCGGAACGGCGGCGACTGGTGCAGCACGCAGCTCGTGGACGGCACGGTCCAGGCGCTCTTCCGGGACGCCGATGGGCGTCGTAACCCAACGGTGGACGCACAGGCCTACGAGCCCGCGCTGGTCTACATCAACGGGGCGCTCTGGGGTGTCTACGAGTTGAAGGAACGCCTGGACGAGTGGTACGCCGCCGACCACCACGGCGTCGATCCCGACGAGCTGGACCGCGTGAAGCTCGGCTGGACGCACGACGCGAACTGGGAGCTGGAGCAGGGCACGTGGACCGCCTTCGACGCGCTGGAGGCGCTCGTGAACGGGTCGGACCTCGCCGATCCCGTCGCCTACGCGGCGTTCGAGGCCCAGGTCGACATCGACAACTTCATCGCGACCAACGTGGTGCAGGGGTGGATCGGCAACACCGACTGGTGGGGCAACAACATCCGCATGTGGCGCCCCGCGGCACCGGGCGGGCGCTTTCGCTGGATGGCCTACGACTTCGGCCACGGCTGGCCGGACTGGGGCTACGACCACCTCGCCACGACCGTGAACGGCACCTGGAAGGGGCTCCCCATCGGCGCCGCCCTCGCGAACCCCACCTTCCGCGACCGCTTCGTGAACATCCACGCGGACTTCCTCAACACCTCGCTCGCGGGCGAGGAGGCCGCCGCCCGCTTCGACGCGCTCGCCGACGAGGTGCGCCCGGTGATGGCGATGCAGCGCCAGCGCTGGTGCGGCGGCGCCACGATGAGCCAGTGGGAGTCCGCGGTCGACTACGCGCGCACCTTCGCCGAGCGGCGCGCCGACGTCGTGGACAGCACCCTCCGCGCCAACCTCGGCCTCGCCGGGCACGCGACGCTCGGGCTCCGCGCGGACCCCTCCGGTGCGGGCAGCTTCGACCTCGCCGTCGTTACCGTCGACCCGCCGTTCGACGGCCGCTACTACCTCGGCGTCCCGGTGACGGTCACCGCCGTCGCGGCCGACGGCTACGTGTTCGCGGGCTGGGCGGACGGCCTCGGGGAGAGCGCCAGCCGCACGCTCCCGATGGACGCCGACACCGAGGTCACGGCGCGGTTCGACGCGCGATAACGGGGCGCATGGCACGCAAGGATCCGATCTCCCACCTGGGGCGCCACCCGACGCCTTCGCCCACCCTCGTCAACGAAGTCCGCGCGCTCGGCAAGGCGGCGGTGCCGCGGCTCTGCGCCATGGCCACGAACCGCGCTGGCTGGGCCCCCGAGGGGACCCCCCAGAACAACGCCGCCCGCAGCGCCATCTACGTGCTCCGGCTCCTCCGTGACCCCGACGCCATCCCCGCGCTCCTCGAGGTCTTCCTCGAGGCCCCCGCTGACAGCGCCGTCGGCCGTTCGGCGGCGTGGGCGCTCCCCGGGCTCGGCCCCACGATCGTCGAGGCGGTCATGCCGCACGCGTTGGCCGGCAGCCGCTGGATCCAGGCCACCGAGGTGCTCGCGGAGTGCGGGGCCCGTGACGAGCGCATCGCCCAGCGGATCCTGGCGGTGCTCGCCGAGGCGCCGGCCGTGGGCGCGGACGCGGCCCGGTCCTACGGCGACGAGACGCTGGTCGGCCCCGTCCAGGCCACCTTCGACGCCGCGGTCCCGGCGGGTGACCCCTCGAGCGAGGAGCTCAACCTCCTCATCCACCTCTTCGAGGTCATCCTGGATCTCGGGGCTGCCGACGAGGCCCGCGCGCGCCGCCTCCAGCTCGTGTTCGCCCGCTACAAGGGGATCGCGCAGAAGAAGGAGGAGACGATCGCGAGGCTGCAGTCCGCCCTCACGGGGCTAAGCGCCGCGGGGGTCGACGTGACGAACGCGGCCACGCTCAACCGGGTGGCGGCGGGGCTGCGTCGGAGCTGAACGGCTCTTCGCCGACCGAATAACGACAGACAGGCCGTACGTTATTCGGCCTGGCTACGGCGAGGCCCCCGCGCCACGGAGGAGCGCCGCCTCGATCTCGCCCACGTGGGCCTCGAAGGCGCCCATCATCTCGGGGAGCGTGCGCGACATCGCCCACCCCTGGATCTGCGGCAGCATCGACTGGGACGGGCTCCAGAGCTGGTAGGAGACCCATGTCCTGCCGTCGGCCTGCGGCCGCAGGTGCCAGCTCCCGTAGGTGATGGTCTCCCACGTGGAGTCGTCCGCCCACGGCGCCACCTGGGCCTGGTAGCGCGAGGGATCGCTGCCGAACCAGCAATTCCGCAGGTCCGTCGCCGTGTCGTCGAGCCACTTGCTGCCGACGATGATCTGCCGCCGGATGTGGACCGCCCCGAAGAGGATCCGCAGGTCGAGCTGTTGGAAGATGTGGGTGGCGTCGAGCCGCTCGACGCGCCGCGTCCCGAGCGACGCGGGGTGCCAGTTGTCCGTGGTCTCCGGGGAGCGCAGCACGCGCTCCCAGGCCGGGAGCCCATGGTCGCTGACGAAGACGACGCGCGCCCCGGCGAGCTCGACGCCGTTCGCGACCGTGCGCCCGCTCGCCAACACCGGCCGCTTGGAGTCGGCCTCGGGGGCCGCGAGGGTGGCCAGCACGACCAGGTCACATTGCTCGACGGTGGGGGTCACGCGGACAGCTAACCGGAACCCCAGGCGGCCGGTGACCTTTGCACAGGGCGCAGCGTCCGCGCCGCGACCGTTGTGACCCAGAGCCGCAACCGCGCCGGCCTCGTAGGGGGGCGGTGGCGGCGTGAAAACAGCGGCGACGGCGATACACCGGCTGATACATCCAGGCCACGAGTACCGTGACACCTGGACCCGGCGCCGCGTCGCCGTCCCGACGTGGCGCGGCGCAGCGCCCGGACCGGGCGGACGCCCTCGGTCGTGCTCCGGTGGTGCCGACGATGGCGATACACCTGTCGATACACCCGGTGATACATCCGAAGATACATCCACCACCCGCGTTAGGCGACGGGATGCGCTACCTCCTCCTCGACCGCATCACGGCTCTGGAGCCGCCGACCCGTGCGCTCGGCATCAAGGTGTGCTCGTTGTCGGAGGACTTCCTCGCGGATCACTTCCCGGGCCACCCGGTGATGCCGGGGGCGCTGCTCCTCGAGGGGCTCGCGCAGCTCGGCGGCGTGCTCGTCGAGGCCACGCTTCGCGCGCGGGGCCGCTCGGACCTCCACGCGCTCCTGCTCTCGGCGGACAAAGCGCGGTTTCGGCAGCTCGTCCGGCCGGGCGACCGTGTCGAGCTGGAGACCCTCGGCGAGCACGCGACCGAGGATGGCGGCCGGGTCCGGGGCATCGCGCGGGTGGACGGCAACGTGGTAGCCGAGGCGACCCTGACGTTCGCCCTCGTGAAGGTGACGAACCCCCGCGTCATCGAGCGGCGCCTCGAGTATCTCAACCTCTGGCTCTACGGGCAGACGGAGGCCCCCTGAGCCCCGTCCCGCCGGTCTACGTGCAGGCGTGGGCATGTCGGTCGTCGTTCGGCGGCACCGGTGCCACCGTGGATGCGCTGATGGGCGGCGCCACGGCCGTGCGTCCCCTCGATCGCTTCGACGCCACACGGTTTCCGTGCACCGTGGCGGCGCCGGTCGACGCTTTCCTCGACCCCGCCCGCTACGGCGAGGACCGCCGCACGCCTCTGCTCCTCGCCGCCGCCGCCGAGCTCCCTCGCGTGCCGGCGAGCGCCGGGCGGGTCGGGGTCTTCATCGGCGCCGAGTCCGGGCGTGGCAGCCTCGACACGCTCCGTCGCCTCGTCGCGGCCGCAGGCCGCCCCTTCGACGCCGCCCGCTTCGCCGAAGGAGCACGTTCGCTCGCGGACGTCCTGTCGCCCGAGGTGGTTTCGCCCGCCGCGCCGGCGGTCGCCCTGGCACGTCTGGTCGGCGCCGCCGGCCCGATCGAGACCGTCTCGCTCGCCTGCGCGTCCGGCCTCGCCGCGATCGTAGAGGCCACGCGCGCCCTCCGCGCCGGTGAATGCGACGTGGCGGTCGCGGGAGGCGTCGGCGCGGACGTAGACCCCCTCATGCTCGCGGGCTTCGGCAAGCTCCAGGCCCTCTCTGCGCGCGGGGTGTCGTGCCCCTTCGATCGGCGTCGCGACGGCTTCGTCGTGGGGGAGGGGGCCGCCGTGGTGCTGCTCACCCGCGCGCCCGGGCCGGTGCGCGTCGCGGGGGTGGGCCGCAGCGTCGACGCCGTCCACCTCACGATGCCCGACCCCGAGGGCCGCGGGGCCGAGCGGGCGATGCGCGCGGCGCTGGCCGAGGCGGCCGTGAGCGGAACCCCGTTCCACCGCATCGACGTCGTGCAGGCGCACGGCACCTCGACCCCCCTGAACGACGCCGTCGAGGCCGCCGCCCTGCGCCGCCTCGGCCTGCCGCTCGGCGCGGTCTCCTCCGTCAAGGGTGCGCTCGGACACTGGATCGCGGGAGCCGGCGCGCTCGGCTTCGTCGTAGCGGTGGAGGCCCTCGCGAACGGGCACCTCGTCCCGACGGCCGGCCTCCGTGACCCCGACAGCGACCTCCCCCACGTGATCGGCGAGGGCCGCCGCGTCGAGGCCCGCACCGCGCTCGTCAACGCGTTCGCGTTCGGGGGGGCGAACGCCTCGGTGGCGCTCGCCGCGGGGTGATGGGGCGTCGGTCGGCCGGCGGGGACGCGCGGGGGCGAACGCGGTCGTGGCGCCCGCACCGGCGGGCGAAGCGATGCCTGCAAGTGCGGCCCTCAGCCGCTCGAGGACGCCGCGGCGCCGATCTCACCGGGCTCGGCGTCGCCTGTCCGTTGGACCCGGCTCGGCGTGCCTGTCCGCGCGGCGCCCCAGCGCGCGGGCTCCTTCGCCGAGCCCAGCGCAGGCCGTCGCGCCCTATCGTTGCCCACGCCGCGCCCTTGCATTACCCGCGACCATGCTCGCTCGCGTCGGTGCGGGAGGTCGCTTGATACATTTCGACACATCCGCGATGCAGGCCGGGTTGGTGGTCCGTTCGCCCGCTGGAGCGCTCGCCACGTCGAAGCCCGCGTGGACCGTGCGCCACCCCATCTGCCACTCCCGGGGGGCCCTGGCGCAGGCCCCCCCGCCAATGGCAGGCATTGGCGCCAGGATCGGCCACTCGGAGGGGGCCCCGACCCCAGGCCCCCCCTCGAGTGGCCGATCCGGCGCGCAGGTTCGGCCACTCACGGGGGGCCCTGGCGTAGGCCCCCCCTCGAATGGCCGATCTGGCGCGATCGCTCCCCGACCGCCGCGGACGGAAGCGTCCAGATGCCGGCGGACGCCGCTCCAGTGAGGGCCGCGATCGTCGCCATTGGCGTGGTCCTCCCGACCCATGGCGCTGACGGGTGGCGCGTGGACCGCGACGACCCGACCCTCGCGCGGGTGCGCCGCCAGATGTCGCGCGGAGCCTGCCTCGCCGCGCTCGCCATCCACGACGCGCTCGCCATCCACGACGCGCTCGCGACACCTGCTTCCGTCGCCGTGCCCGGACCGCACCTGATCCACGATGCGCTCGCGGCGCACGGATCGCCCACCATGCATGCACCGCTCGCGATGAGAGCGGAGGCCGCCGCGTCCGATCGAGCCGCCCCCCGCGCTGTCATGTGCCCGTCCGTCGACCCCGCCCGCACCGCCGCCTTCCTCGCCGTGGGCGCCTCCAACGGCGCGCTCGACGACGTGTTGCGCATCCTCGCGGCGGCCACTGTGGGGGGCGGACGCGTTGGCACGACCCTCGACGTGGAGCGCTTCGCCCGACGCGGCGTGGCGGCGTGCAACCCGCTGCTGGCGTTCCAGCTCATGAACAACTTCACGCTCTGCCACGGGGCCATCCGCGAGGGGTTGCAGGGGCCGAGCGGCGCGTTCTTCGACGGGGGATGGGGCTCCGACCGCGCGGCCCTGCACGCGCTCCGCGAGGGGATCCGCGCCCTCGACGAGGTCCCCTGGGCGCTCGTCGGCGCCGCGGACAGCCTGCACCACCCTGTTACCCGCTTCGAACGCACCCAGGCCGGGATCCACACGCCCCCCGGCGAGGGCGCCGTGGTGCTCCTCCTCGCGCGCGAGGCCACGGCGCCCCTCGCGTGGGTTGAGATCGACGACGTGTCGGTCGCCGACGCGTCCGTCGTCGACGCGTCCTTCGCCGGCCCCGCCCGTCAGTCCGTGCTCCCGACGCGAACCCACGCTGCCGACCCCGCCCCCTACGGTGACCTTGGCGCCGCCGCCCCGGCCGTGCGCTGGTGGGAGGCGCTGACCCGGGTGCGCGAGGGGCACGGCCCCGTCGAGGTCGACGGCGCGCGCTTCACCGCGGCGGCGCACGTCGGGAGCCGCGCGCACGCCCCCGCGGCGGAGCTTGCCAGGCTCGCCAGCGCCGCGGAGCCTGTCGCGGTCGACGCCGCGGGGCTCTCCGCCGGGAGCCCCGTTGACGACCGCGTGTCCTGCGTACCCCCCACCCGGAAGCCCCACCGCCCGCGCCGCAGCCCCGTCGTCACTGGCGTCGGCGTGGTCTCCCCCTACGGCCTCGGTGTAGACGCCCTCTGGGACGGCCTCCTCTCCGGCGTGCCCGCCATCTCGCTCGCCGCACACCTTCCCGGGTTTCCGGCGGTCGGCGCCGTCCCGGGCACCGTGCCGCTCCCCGAGGAGCTGCGCGCCGCGTGGTCCGCGCGAGGATGGCTACGCGATCGTCGGCTGCCCTTCGCCGTGGCCGCCGCCCACGAGGCCTGGCGCGCCGCGGGGCGCCCCGTGGACCTCGCGCTCTCGCTCGCCCTGGGGCTGGAGCAGGCGTGGCTGGAGGACTTCCTCCCGCTCGCCACGCCCGCCGGTCTCGACTGGGGGCGCGATCCCGGCGGTCCGGGGCTGCGATACCGCGCGCCGCTCGACCTCCCCGCCCGCGCCGTCGCCGAGATGCTGCCGGTGTCGGGGCCCACGCTCGTGCATGCCTCCGCGTGCGCCGGGGGCGCGCTCGCGGTGGCGCAGGCCGCCGAGTGGATCGCCGCGGGCGAGGCCGAGCGCGTCGTGTGTGGCGGCGCGGACTCGATGCTCAACCCGCTGGGCCTCGCCGGGCTCCAGAAGCTCGGCGTCCTCTCGCCGCGCGGAGCGTGTCGCCCGTTCGATCCGCGGCGGGACGGCATCCTGGTGGGAGAGGGCGCCGCCTGCTTCCTCGTCGAAGAGGAGAGTGCGGCGCGGCGGCGCGGCGCCCGGATCCTGGCGCGTGTCGCCGGGTGGGGCAGCGCCCAGGACGGCTACGCCCCCACCGCCCCGCGCCCCGGCGGCGCGCCCGCCCGCCGCGCGATGGCCGCGGCGTTGACGCGGGCGGGGATCGCCCCCGAAGATGTCGCCTACGTCAACGCCCACGGCACGGGCACGCCGCTCAACGACGAGGCCGAGGCCGCCGCGATCCTCGACCTCTTTCCGGCGGACGTCCCGGTGGGCTCGTTCAAGGGGGCCATCGGGCACGCGATGGCCGCCGCCGGCGCGCTCGAGCTCGCCGGGTGCCTCGTGGCCTTCGCGCGGGGCCGGATCCCCGGGACCGTCGGCGCCGAGCTCGCCGATCCACGGTGCCCGGTCGCGGTCGTCCGGACCGCACGCGCCTTCGAGGGGCGGTACCTGCTCTCGAACTCCTTCGGCTTCGGGGGCCAGGACGCGAGCGTGTTGCTCGAGGCGCCGTGAGCGGTGGGTCGTTTCGCGTGACCGCGGGGCGGTCATGGAAGGCCCCCCTTGGCGGAGGCGGAAGGTCCCCCGCCGGTGACCGCCTGGCGGTCATGGAAGGCCCCCCTTGTCGGAAGGTCCCCCGCCGGTGACCGCATGGCAGGGCCGTCACCGCGGCACCCCCTCGCCGAAACCGGCGGCCCCCGTGCGGCCCGCCGGCTCACGAGCCACGAGTGGACGGCCAAAGCCCACCCGCCCGCAACGGCGCACCCCGGCGCCGAAGTCACCACCGCGCGCGCGGCAGGCGACCGGAGAGCGGGCGGCCCGGCCGCCCGGCTCGGCGGTTCCGCCCGCCGGCAGGCGGGAGGAGCCGCCAGCCGAGCGCGCAGCGCGCTGCCGAAGGCGGGCGAAAGCCACCTCCGGCCCGTGGCCGGAGGTGGATCGTACGGCTCGGAGGGTGCCGACGGCGGCCCTGCCGCCGGGCCGCCCACGCTCAGCCGCCTACGATTCAGCCGCCTACGATTCAGCCGCCCACGATCAGCCGCAGGGGGTGATGGACTCGTCCCCGGAGAAGTTGTCGGCGTAGGTCATGCTCGTCGGGACGACGGAGGAGCAGTCGCCGAGGAGGCCCCACTCGGTGCTGTCGTGGATGTAGCCGTTCGAGATGGTGGGGAGCGCGCCCTCGGTCACGACGACCCCCGCGCCGAGCCGCTCGCCGCCCGCCCAGCCCACCTCGAAGTTATCGAGGATCGCGAAGGCGTCCTCGGTGTTGCCGTAGAAGGCGATGCCGCCCCACGCGCCGGGCTGGTAGGCGTCGTAAGGGATGAAACGCACGCGCGAGGTCGACGTGCCCTGCGCGATGAGCCCGGCGGCGCCGTCCTTGCCGACCTCGAGGCGGGCGTCGTTGTCGAAGCGGAGCGTGACCCCGGGGGAGAGCGTGAGCACGGCCGGGTAGTCGGCGCTGCCGTCGACCGCGATGTTCGTCGCGACGCGGTAGTCCCAGTCGAACGCGCCCCAGTTGGCGGAGGCGTACACGAGGCCGTCGCCGGAGAGGAGGATGACGTCCTCGTCGTTGCCGGCGAGATCGATGTCGTCGGGGAGGGAGCCCACCGCGTTCGGCACGGCCGAGAGCGGTAGCGCGGAGCCGGTCGCGGTGATGCCGCCGGAGCCGTGCAGGAGCTGGGTCCAGCCCTGGAGGCGGATCGCGACGGTGGCGGAGTCGGAGACCGTCACGTCGTCGAGGATGACCCAGGCGTCGGAGAGGAGGAGGGCCGCGGCCTGGGCGTCCCCGCCCGCGTACTCGATCGTCACGTCGGAGAGGCGCGTGCCGTCCTCCGTGCCGCGCTCGAACGAGATGCCGCGCCAGGAGCCGGCCACCATCGCGCCGAGCGCCGTGAAGGTGACGCTGTCGGCCTGGAGGCCGGAGGCCCCGCCGTCCGACGAGAAGTTGATCTCGGTCCCTTCGGCCATCTTGACGACGACGCCCGGATCGATCGTGAGGATCGCGGGCTCGTCGGCGGTGTAGCTGACCTCGAAGGAGTCGGTGATGGCGTAGGGGACGCCGAGATCGTCCCAGGTGACGGAGGCGCGCAGGGCGCTGCCGCTGACGTTCACCTGGTCGTAGGTGTTGCCGGTGTAGGCGCTGTCCTCGGCCGGCAAGGTGTGGACCTGCGAGACGCCCACGCATGCTGCGGCGCCGCCGCTGTTGGTGATCACGAGCCCGCGTGCGCCCTCGGCGAGGCGGCCGCCCTCGATGAGCTTGATGCCGCAGTTCTCGGCGTTGTCGATGATGAGGCCGTCGACCGCGACCTCCGCGCCCTCGACGTGGAGGGAGCCGGCCTCGGCGTCCCCGCTGTCGTACAACTCCAGGTAGGAGAGCTGGGCGGTGGCCGTGTTCGGCCCGAGGGTGATGCCGGCCCAGCGGGTGTCCTCCCCGGCGTCCTGGACCGGGCGCAGGACGACGGGGTCGTCCGCGGTGCCGAGGACGAGGAGGCTGGCGGCGAGGTCCCCATCGCCGACCTCGATGCCGTCTCCCTCCGAGACCTCCATGCCGACGCCGGCCTCGATGGTGAGCGTGCCCTGGAGCACCTTCACGTTGCAGGTGATCCGGTGCGCGTCGGCGGCGCGCCAGGTCTCGTCCGCCTCGATGACGCCGCAATGATCGATGAAGGGCACCAGGGCGGTGTCATCGGTCGTGTCGCCGGTGTCTCCGTCGGTGTCCCCGGTGTCGTCCGCGGCGTCCGTGGTGCCACGCAGGGTGTCCTTCTCGTCCGGATCCCCGCAGGCAGCGAGGAGCGCGACGGGGAGGACGAACCAGGACAAACAGCGCATGACGGGCTCCGGCGGCGACAGGATCCGCCCGAGGCTAACCCGGAACTCGGCCGATCCGCCGCCCCGGGACGGGGAGAGCCATCAGGGCGTGAGGGGCGCGGAGGGGTGCGACGCGGCGGGGCCGGCCGCATCGGAGGGGGCGCGGAGGCGGGGGAGGAGCAGCCCGCTGCGGGCCTTGTACGCCGCCCATTCGGGGTAGCGGGACATGCTGGCCTCCTTGCGCAGCATGTTCGGGAGGAAGAGGCCGCCCCAGACCCACGCGAGCACGAGCCACGGGGCCCAGTGCCGGGCGAGCAGGGCGAAGCTCCCGTAGAGCAGCATCTCCCCGAGGTAGTTGGGGTGACGGACCCGGGCGAAGAAGCCGTCCGTGATGAGCCCGCGCCGCACCTTCAGCACGAAGTACTTCTGCGCGTCGCTCGCCATCATCAGCACGACGCCCAGCGCGTAGACGATCGTGGCGACGGCGAGCATCGCCGGCGGGGCCTCGACGCGGCCCACGACCACCAGCACGGGTGCTATCCAGTAGAGGCCGAGGACCAGGAGCCAGGCATTGAGCGCGCTCGCGAACGTCACGCGGGCCTCCCAGCCGGGATCGGGGAACACCCGGTCCTTCAGGAGCCAGCACAGGCCGTAGCTCCCGTGGAGCGCCGCGTAGGTCCACGCCGTGGGGCTCCAATTGCCGGTGCCCGCCATCAACGCGAGCACGAAGGGCAGCGTGCCGCCCTTCTGGAGGTTGATGACCCAGGCGAGCTTGAGCACCTTCGGCCCGCCGAGGAAGTCGTAGGAGAGGTGATCGCGGAGGCGGAGCCACTGGACGAGGACGGGGTGCATCGGGTGGCCCTCCTCCGCGGGCCTATCCGCGCTTCGCAGGCGCGTCATCCGTGCGAGCGGGGGGGCCTCGTGGGATACTCCGCGCCGATGCCCGTCTCGCTCGCCGCGTGGTCCTGGCGCACCCCGCTCGGGGCCGGGCCGGAGGCCCTGGGGCGGATCCTGGCCGGGGCGTCCGCCCTCGCGCCGCCGCCCGCCGCGTTGGTTCCCTACGGGATCGCGCGCATGGCGCCGCTCCGTTGCGAGCCCGCGCCCTCGCCGCACGCGCGGTACCTGCACCGCGTCTCGCTCCTGGGGGTGGAGGCCGCGCTCGAGTGCGCCGCCGGCTGGTCGGGGGACCGGGATCGGCTGGGGGTCTACACCGCGCTCGGCGGGCTCCGCGCGGTGTGGGGAGACCTCGACGTGGCCATGGCTGCCCAGCGCCCGGACGGCGCGGAGCCGTGGGCCAACGGCCTCGGGAAGGTGCACCCGCACTGGATGCTCCGGCACCTCTCCAACAACGCGCACGCGCTGCTCGCCATCGCGCTGGGGGCGACCGGGGAGGGGACGACGACGGCGGGGCCGGTGGGCGGGGCGACGGCGCTGGCGGGGGCGATCCGGGCGCTGGAGGCCGGGACGCTCGACGCCGCGCTGGTGATGGCGTGCGACACGCTGCTGCAGCCGGAGGTGCTCGTGGAGGGCGCGGCGCGCGGGCGGTGGACCACGGGGGGGCCCGGGGAGGCGGCGGTGGCGGTGCTGCTGACGCGGGGGGAGGGCGCGAGGATCACGGTGGAGACGGGGTTGCAGCGGGAGAGGGGGTTGCGGGAGACGGGGGAGCCGACGATCCCTGCGGCGATGGGCCGCGCCCCCCTCCGCGACTGCGCCCCCCTCCGCGACTGCGCCCCCCCGGACGTGACCGACGCCCTCGGCGACATCGGCGCCGCGACGGCCCTTGCCCAGCTCGTCGTCCTCGCGGCTTCGGGTGCGGGGAGCGCGGAGAGCGGCGGCCCGCCCGGCCTCTGGGCCCGCGTGACCGTCGGCGCACGGGAGGCCGCGTGAACGGCCCCCGGGCCCGCGTGACCGTCGGCGCACGGGACGCCGCGTGAACGGCGGCCCCGAGATGCTCGCCCGCCTCCAGGCCCGCCGCAGCGTCCGCACGTTCTCGGATGTGCCCGTGCCGCGCGACGTGCTGGAGCGCCTCGTGGAGGCCGCGACCTCCGCCCCCTCGGCGACGAACCGCCAGCCGTGGCGCTTCTGCGTCGTCACCGGTGGGGCGCGCGAGGCGCTCGCGGCGCGCGTGCGGGCGCGGGTCCTGGAGATGCGGGCGATCATCGCACGGGGCCACCACGGCGACGACTTCGGGAGCTACGGCGACTTCTTCCACGAGCCGCTGGAGGCCGCGCAGGCCGTGATCGTGCCGAGCTACCGCACGCACGACGACCTCATCGCGCAGCTCGTGCGCTCGGGTGGCGAGGATCCGGCGCGCTACGACACCTCCGCGGCCATGCAGTCCGAGCTCTGCGCGACCGCCGCCGCCTGCATGGCGCTGCTCGTCCAGGCCGATGCCGAGGGGATCGGCGCGTGCTGGATGGCCGGGCCGATGGTCGCCCGCGAGGAGGTGGAGCACGCCCTCGGGATCCGCGAGCCCTACCGGATGCTCGGCGCCATCGCGCTCGGCTGGCCCCTCTCCCCGCCGGCCCCCCGGCCCCGGAAGCCGCTCGGCGCCGTGGTCCGCTGGGTGGACACCCTCCGAGACGGCGAGGGCTGAAGAACAGGGCCGTCCCTCCCGCGCGTCGCTTGGGCCCCGGCCCCACGTCGGCTCCGCGACGGTGTACAACACGGCTCGTCAGGACGGACGCATGGTCGATCGGGCGGAGCTCATCCAGGTGGTGCGGGAGGCCGCGGCGGACGCCCTCGCGATCGATCCGGCGCAGGTCGGGGACGACGCCAACCTCCACGAGCTCGGCGCCCAATCCCTGGAATTCCTCGACATCGTGTTCAAGCTCGAGCAGCGGTACGACATCGAGATCACCCGCGGCGAGATGGAGCGGGCGGCCCGGGGAGACCTCTCCGAGGAGGTCTTTGCGCCGAGCGGCGAGATCTCGCCCATCGGGCTCGACCGGCTGCGCGAGCTGATGCCCGAGTCGGCGCACCGCGTGGTGCCGGGGCTGCGCGTCTCGCAGATCCTCTCCCTGTTCACGGTGGGGACCTTCGTGCGCATCGTCGAGACGAAGCTCGGCGTCGAGGCGGCGTAGCGCCGCACGGGCGTGCTGGACCTTGTGTCGGGGCACCGCGCAAGCGAAGGAGGAGGGGGTGGCATCCGAGACTGGATGGACCTCGCCGGGATGTGACCTGAGCGGCCGGGTTACGACGGAACATGCTCTCTTCCGCGATGGTGGCGCCCGGCCCGGCCGGCCCCGTCCGCAGGCTCCGCTACGATGTCCCCGTCGCGGTCATCGGAGACATCCACGGGCGGTCCGACCTGCTCGCGCGCCTGTTCGAGGCGCTCCCGGCGGAAATGCCGGTGCTCGTGACGGGGGATGTCGGCGATCGCGGCCCCGACACCCGCGGGGTGCTCGACCTCCTGGTCGCCCGCGGCGCGGAGGGGACCCGCGGCAACCACGACGAGTGGCTCATCGCCTGGGCGTCGGGGCAGGGCTTCGATCGCTTCGCGCTCTCGATGCGGATGGGCGGTGAGGCCACGCTCGCCTCCTACGGGGTCGTCGGCCGCTCGCCGGAGGAGGTGGAGGCCCAGGCCGATCGTGTCCCCGAGGCGCACCGGATCTGGCTCGCGGACCGCCCGATCGCGATCGATCTGCACGTGCAGGGCACCCGGTGGTGGGTCGTGCACGCGGGCGTCCCCTCTACCGTGAACCTGCGCGGCGTCGCGTTCGCCGACGTGGTCCCCTACATCGCGGAGCGGCACCCCGAGGCCCTCCTCTGGGCGGCGAACGACCCCGAGGAGATGCTCGCCGTCGACCGCCCCGTCATCATGGGCCACGTGCGGCGGCGCGCCCCGCTCGACATCGGGCACGTGCTCGCCATCGACACCGGCGCGGGCACGATCCCGGGGGCGTCGCTCACGGCGGTGCTCCTGCCGGAGCGCCGGTTCGTGAGCGTGCGGTAGCCACGAGCGAAGGGAGCGCCGCGGCTTCGCCTGGAACGACGCGACCCGGCGCGCCCGGCCGAGCCCGAACTCGGCTACCCTCGCGCGCATGGACTGCGGCTCCTGCGGCACCCGCCCCGATCGGCCCCACACCTTCCTCGCCCACGCCCCGGACGTGTGCCCGTCGTGCACCACGCCGGTCGAGGCGCGCGTCGTGTTGCGCGACGGCAAGGCGGTGCACCTCATCCGGTGCAAGCAGTGCGGGCACTCGGAGCGGGTGATCGCGGAGGACGGCGTCGCGTGGCGCGCCGCGTTCGTGGCGAGCGGGCGCCCGGAGGACCCGGTGCCGCACCGCTTCAAGCAGACCACGTCGACCTGCGCGACGTGCCTGGCGCTCGTGCCGACCGACGTGATGGTGGCCGAGGGGAAGGTGTACTTCGAGAAGGTGTGCGCCGCGTGCGGCCCCAGCCGCGCGCTGGTGTCCGAGGACGCCTCCCACTACGTGCGCGCCTACGCGTTCGCGGCGGCCGGCACCCAGCCGTTCCAGTACACGAAGAAGGCCGAGAAGGGCTGCCCGACGGACTGCGGGCTCTGCGACGAGCACGAGCAGCACACGTGCCTGCCCATCGTCGAGATCACCGACCACTGCAACCTCGAGTGCCCGGTCTGCATCGTCAACAACCAATACAGCACCCACATGAGCCCGGAGGCGTTCCGACGCATCGTGGATGGCTTGGTGGCACGCGAGGGGCAGCTCGAGTCGATCGCCCTCTCCGGCGGCGAGCCGACGAGCCACCCGAAGCTCCTCGAATTGCTGGACATCGCCGAGCGCCCCGAGATCGCGCGGGTGGTGCTCATCACCAACGGCGTGCGGCTCGGGAAGGACCGCGGGCTGGCCGCCGAGCTCCGGCGCCGGGGCACCTACATCGGCCTCCAGATGGACGGGTTCGACGCGGCCACCCACAAGGCGCTGCGCGGGCGGGACCTCGGCAAGGAGAAGGAGGCGGCGCTCGCCGTCATCCGCGAGCTGGATCTCCCCACCCAGATGATCGCGGTCATCGCGCGCGGCGTGAACGACGACCAGGTCGGCCGGCTCATCGACCTCTTCGAAGCCACCGACGCCATCATCTCGCTCAACTTCCAACCGGCGTCCTACTCCGGGTTCGGCGGCGGGACGATGGTGCACGATCCGCTCGACCGCGTCACGATCTCCGGGGTGATCCAACGCGCGGAGCAGCAGACCCACGGGCGGCTCCGGCGCTCCGACTTCTACCCGCTGCCGTGCTCCCACCCCCAGTGTGTGTCGTTGACCTACCTGCTGAAGTTGGACGACGGCCGGTGTGTCCCGTTCCCGCGCTTCGTGAACTTCGAGAAGCACCTCAACCTGCTGCGCTCCTCCGCGGTCCTGCCCTCTACGCGGGATGTCGAGGACAGCCTGCAGGACACCATGTACGAGGTGTTCGCGCGCCAGGACGAGATCCCCGACGGGCCCGCGATCCTGGCGGCGCTCAAGCGCACGCTGACCGCGATGTTCCCGGGCCGGGCGCTGACGTGGAAGGAGGCCTCCCGCATCGGCGAGCGGCAGGCCAAGACCATCTTCCTGCACCACTACATGGACCGCCACGACTTCGACCTGGAGCGGCTGCGCAAGTGTTGCCACCACTACCCGCAGGAGGACGGGCGGGTGATGCCGGCGTGCGGGTTCAACCTGTTCCACCGCGGAACGGCGAAGGGGCCGGACACGCCCAAGGCGGTGTGGGCGCGGCCGGACAGCAGCTCGGGTCCGGCGGGCAAGCCGGAGGGCGAGCGCTGATGGGGCTCCTCGACGGGCACGTCGCGCTGGTGACGGGCGGATCGCGCGGGCTGGGGCGCGCGATCGCGGTGACGTTCGCGCGCGAAGGCGCCTACGTGGCGTTCAACTACTCGCGGTCGCACGCGGACGCCGAGGTGACCCTCGAGCAGCTCCGGGCCGTCGGGAAGGGGCGGGCGTTCGCCACGTCCGTGCTCGACAAGGTGGGCCTCCGCGAGCTCTGCAAGGAGGTCGAGGCCGAGGCCGGCGCGCCCATCGACATCCTCGTCAACAACGCGGGCATCGGGCAGGTCGTGCCGGTCGCGCTCATGGAGGAGGAGGACTGGGACCGGATGATGGACACGCACGTGAAGGGCGCGTTCCTCGCCACCCAGGCCGTGTTGCGCGGCATGGTGCGCCAGAAGCGCGGGCACGTGCTCAACATCGGCAGCCTGGCGGGCGTGAAGATGCTCCAGGCGCCCGTGCATTACGCCACCGCCAAGGCCGCGTTGAAGGGGTTCACGGAGTCGTTGTCCAAGGAGGTCGCGCGGTACGGCATTCGTGTCAATTGCCTGGCACCCGGGCTCCTGGAGGAGGGGGTGAGCGACAACCTGCCGGGCCACCGGCGCGAGGAGTTCCTGCGCCACTGTGCGTTGGGTCGGCTCGGCAAGCCCCAAGAGGTCGCGGAGCTGGCGGCGTTCCTCGTGTCGGATCGCAACACCTACATGAGCGGCGCGACCGTGGTGGTGGATGGCGCGGTCTGACCGGACGAGCCGCGCCCTCGGGGTCCTGCTCGCGACCCTGCTCGCGTGGCACACCCTCGAGAAGGTGCAGACCGGGCTCCTCCCCGAGATGTTCTGGGCCTGTCACCTTGCCACCGCCATCGCCGCCGTGGGCTGCCTCGTCGACCGCCCGGCCCTCTCCACGTTCGGCGGCCTCTTCCACCTCGTCGTGGGGCTGCCCGCGTGGCTCCTGGAGCTCGCCGTCCACGGGACCACGCCGTCCTCCGCGGCGCTGCACCTCGTCACCCCCGCGGTGGGCGTGTGGGCCGCGCGGCGCGAGGGCGTACCATCCTGGATCGCCCCCGCGGGCGCGGCGTTGTGGCTCGGCGCCCAGCTCGTCGGGCGCACCCTGGACCCCGCGCTCAACGTCAACCTCGCCTGGCACCCCTACGACGTCCTGCCCGCCGGGTTCCCCGCGTGGGGCTCCCACCTCGTCAACCTCGCGCTCGTCACCCTCGCGCTGCAGGCGCTGACGCTCGGCGCCAAGAAGCTCGGAGCCGCCGTTGTCCGTTGACACCACCAGCCTCTGTCGGGTGTGCAAGCGCGGCGTGCCGGCCACCCACGTCGAGCGGGAGGCCAGCGAGGGAGGCGGCGTGTGGTTGGAGAAGACGTGCCCCGAGCACGGCTTCCAATCGGTGCAGGTGGCCGGAGATGCCGCGTGGTGGCGCCGCACGCTGGCCGAAGGCGCCTCGCCGACGCCGCCCCAGGCCCGGCACGGCGTGACCAAGGGGTGCCCGTTCGATTGTGGCCCGTGCACCCAACACCAGCAGCGCGTGCACCTCCCAATCCTCCCCATCACCGCCGCCTGCAACCTCGACTGCCCCATCTGTTACACCCACAACAAGAACGGCGGTCGTTCAGGCGGTGCCTCTGCCTGGCACCTCGACACCGCCGGCCTCGACGCCGTCCTCCACCACCTGCGCATCGATGCCCCCGAGGGCCGGCTCCTCAACCTCACGGGCGGCGAGCCGACGATGCACCCGCGGCTCGTCGAGGTCCTGGAGCGCTGCCATGCCGAGGGCATCGACCGCATCACGCTCTCCACCCACGGGCTGCGCCTCGCGCGCGACGAAGCGCTGGTCCAGACGCTCGCGGCGCTGCGTGTCCGGGTCATCCTCTCCTTCGACTCCTTCGACGAGGGCACCAACGTCGACATGCTCGGCGGCGGCTTCGGCGCGGCCAAGCTCCGCGCGCTCGAGCTGCTGGCGAAGCACGGCGTCGACACGACGCTCCTGCCCGTGCTCGCCAAGGGGAAGAACGACCACGAGATCGGGCTCTTCGTAGCGTACATGCTCGGTCACGACCATGTGCGGAGCCTGGAGCTGCACCCGATGACGTTCACCGGGCAGGGGGGCAACTCGTTCGACCGGACGACCCGCCTCACCGCCGACGAGGCCGTGCGCACGACCGCCGCCCAATGTGGCCTCTCCGTCGATGACTTCGTGCCGTCGCCGCTCGCGCACCCGCTCTGCTACCAATGCGCGTACCTCTTGAAGCTCGACACCGCGGGGCCGCACGGCGATCGCTGGGTGCCGTTCACCCGCTTCATGCGCCGGGATCAGCTCCGCGCGCTCCTCACCGAGGGGCTCTACCTGCTCCCGGGGCCCCGGCTCGACAGCGTGTTCCGGGACGTGATCGACGCGTTGTGGTCCGGCGAGTTTCCATGTCCCGAGTCCGAGGCCGTCCTGGCCACGCTGCGGCGGTTGCTCGCGGAGATGTTCGCGCCCGGCCTCTCCGAAGGCGAGCGCGTGCGGGTCGCCGAGCGGAGCACCCGGGCACTCTACGTCCACACGCACATGGACGAGGAGAGCTTCGACACCGACCGCGTCCGACTGTGTCCGGTGGGCATCCGCGAGCCCGATGGCACCAACGTGCCCTCGTGCTCCTACAACGTGCTCTACCGCGGACACGACCCGCGGTTCGTGGCACACCCGGCCCCGATGGAGACCGCCGGCGGGCGGCGTTGGGAGGAGTGACCGTCAGCCGGGCCGGGCGGCGCGCTCGATGAGGTCCCGCACCTGACCCGCGAGGTTGCGTGTGTCGATGGGCTTGCTGATGTACCCGTCGCAGCCGGCGTTCATGGCGCGCTTCTCGTCGCCGTCCATCGCCGATGCCGTGACCGCGATGACCAGGATGTCCCGGGTGCGCGGGTCCGCCTTCAGGAGGCGCGTCAGCTCGAGGCCGTCCATCCCGGGGAGCTGCACGTCCATGAGGATGAGGCGGGGGGTGTAGCGCTCCAACAGCGCACGGCACTGCGCGGCGTCGCTCGCCGTCTCCACCACGAACCCGGCCGCCGCGAGGATGTAGGAGAGCAGCCGCGCATTGAGCGCGTTGTCGTCGACGACGAGGAGGGGAATCGCGTTCATGCGAGCTCCGGGTTGGGTCGGGGCGGGAGGAAGGTACGCAGCTCGGCCAAGAGCTCGGCGCTGGTGGTGCGTCCCTTGAGCACGATGCTCTCCGCCGATGCGCGGAGGCGCGCGGACTCCTGCGGCGTGAGATCCTTGACCGTCCACACGATGACCGGCGTGCGGGCGCAGTTCGGGATGCGACGGAAGCAGTCGAGGAACGTGAACCCGTCCATCCCGGGCATCAGCAGGTCGAGCACGACCGCCAGGGGCTCGATCTCGGAGGCGAGCTGGAGGCCGATCGCGCCGTTCTCCGCGCACCGGGCGCGGTACCCGAGCTGCGCGAGCGTGGCCGCCATGAGGCTGGCGGAGCCGAGATCGTCGTCGACGACGAGCACGTCGCCACGGCGATCCGGGGAGACGCCCGCGCGCCGGAGCGACGCGAGGAGGGCGCCGGTGTCGAGCGGCTTGGAGAGGATGTCGT
The DNA here is from genome assembly GCA_030684355.1 of Pseudomonadota bacterium. Lineage (GTDB taxonomy): Bacteria > Myxococcota_A > UBA796 > UBA796 > SXON01 > CAJBVW01. The sequence continues at coordinate 32,830 of JAUXTN010000238.1, read as the reverse complement.
GGATGGCGAACCCGGCGACGGCGCCGCGCTCGGCCACGACGCTGACCACGAGCACGGGCACGGCGCGATACCGAGGATCGTCCCGCAAGGCGCGCAGCACGTCGAGGCCGCTGCGGTCGGTGAGCGCGAGGTCGAGCGTGACGGCGTCATAGGTGCGGGCCGCGCAGCGGGCGAGGGCCAACGCGCCGGTCGGGGCGGTCTCGACGGCGTACCCGGCGTCGACGAGGGTGCGGACCAGCACCTCCTGCTCCCGGAGGTCGTCCTCCACGACGAGGATGACCGGCGCCCCCTCCCGCGCGGCGGGTGCTGACCGGGGGGAGGGGCGGTCGGTCGGGCCCGCGCACTGGCGCGGGAGGAGGGCGTGGAAGACGCTCCCGACGCCCACGGTGCTCCGGACCCCGACGCTCCCGCCCTGGGCCTCGACGAGCCGCCGCGTGAGGGCCAGGCCAAGCCCCGTGCCCTCGTGCTTGCGCGCCGAGCCCGTGTCGAGCTGCTGGAACTCGACGAAGAGCCGCTGGAGGTCCGCCTCCGCGATGCCCACGCCGGTGTCCTCGACCTCGATCCGCCACGTGTCGGTCGACTCGACGGTCGCCCGGACCACGACGCGGCCGCCGGCGTCGGTGAACTTGAGCGCGTTGGAGACGTAGTTGTAGAGGAGCTGCTTGAGCCGGGCGGGGTCCACGCGCACGGACCCGAGCTGGGGGTCGAGCTCCGCCGCGAGCTCGATCCCGGCGGCACGCGCGGTGGCGCCGAGGATCGACTCGACCTCCAGGATGATGGCGCCCGGGGCCAGGTCCTCGGGGTGGAACTCGACCTTGCCGGCTTCGACCTTCGAGAGATCGAGCACGTCGTTGATGAGCTGGAGCAGGTGCCGCGCGCTGGTCAGCACGTGGCCGAGGAACACGGGGAACTCCGGGGCGCTCGCCTCGACGTGCCCGTAGTGGATGAGCTCCGTGAAGCCGATGATCGCGTTGAGCGGCGTGCGCAGCTCGTGCGACATGTTCGCCAGGAACTCGCTCTTGAGGCGGCTCGCCTCCAGCACCTGGGCGTTCTCGGCCTCCAGCAGGAGGCTCCGCGTCCGCATCTCCGAGGCGGTGCGCTCCTCCGACATGTCGCGGAAGACGAGCACGACGCCGAGGATCTCCCCGTTCCCGCCGCGGATCGGGGCGCCGCTGTCCGCGATCGGACGCCGCGCGCCGTCTCTCGCCACGACCACCGTGTGGTTTGCGAGCCCGACGATGACGCCGTCGCGCAGGACCCGCTCGGCGGGGCTCTCGACGGGCTCGTCGGTCTCCTCGTGGCGGATGTGGAACACCTCGGGCAGCGGGCGGCCGCGGGCGTCCTGCAGCGCCCAGCCGGTCATCGCCTCCGCGATCGGGTTCATCCGCACCACCCGGCCGAGCTCGTCCGTCGCGATGACGGCGTCCCCGATGCTGTTCAGGGTCGTCGCCAGCCGCTCCTCGCTCTGCCGGAGCGCGGCCTCCTTCGTGTCCAGGTAGGCCTCCGCGATGGCGGTCATCGCGATGTCGAGGAACTCCTGGGTGGTGACGAGCGCCGCGGACAGGCGGTCGGGGTCCGACACGTAGGCCCTGACGAGGAGGGGAACGACGTAGCGCTGCATCGACCGCACGAGGTCGGACCACGCGCTGAACGCCAGGCCGCTGGCGGCGTAGACCGCGCCCTGCATGCGGAGGTTCTGCTCGTAGGGCACCCAGTTCCCATGCACCGCCTGGCGCATGCGCTCCAGGCTCTCGGCGCCCTGCGCGTCGAGCTGCGCTTTCGGCATCGACGCGAGGAGCGGGCCCAGGGTCGCGTGCTGGGCCAGATCGCGGAGCATCGCCTCCGTGATCGCGGCCTGTCGGGCCTCGTACACCCGCCAGAAGTCCATCATGGCCGCGGGATCCAGCCGGGCCCATCGGTCCATACGCGCGCCGTCCCGTGTTCGGTCCGCGATCTGTTCGGACATCGTCCCCTGCTCGTTTCGACCAACACTACCAGCCAGGGGCGTAACGTCAACCTGGACCACGTTCCTACGAAGGATCGGGGATCTACTTCTTGGGGATCGGCGGTGCCTGCTGGCAGATCGGCGGCCGGGTCACGGGGCGCGGCGGGGGCACGTCGCGGGTGGCGGGGTCGGGGTCGCACGCTTCGGGGTCGTTCCGCCGCTCCGAGTCACACAGGAAGCCGGCGGCGGCCTGCGTGAGGATCTCCGCCTCGATCGACGCGGGCTGCGCCGCGGGATCGAACGGCGAGGGTGCGCAGACGATGGCGGCGAGCTCGGCCTTCCGTGCCAACGCGGCCTGGGCGTTCACGCTGTCGCGCAGGGTCGCGCTGCAGGCCTCGCTCCACGGGATGCACCGACCCTCGCAGAGTTGCGCCCCCTCGCACGTGCGCCGGAGCGCCGCGCCGCCGCGTGGCGCGTCTGCCGGTGCCGCGGTTGCCGGGGGCGGTGCCGCGGGTGCGGCGGGGGCCGGCGGGTCCGCGGCGAGCGCGAGGGCGACGACGAGCCACATGGGGCGGAGGATAGCATCGTCGACGGCGACCGCCTGCTTGTCGTGCGCGGCAACACTGGTACGCTCCCGACGCCGAGGTCCGGATGGAAGGTCACGCGTTGCAGCCACCCCCGAGCGAACGGCCGGGGGAGGAGAGCCACCCCGGCCGGCTGCTCAAACGCACCGCGCAGGCGGTGGTCGTCGGGACCGCGATCGGCGCGATCGTCGCCGCCGCGCGCTGCAGCGTCCTGGGAGAGGCGGCCGGTTCCTGGCGGATGGCGCTCCTCCTGCTGGTCCCCGCGCTGGTCCTGGAGAACCTCGCGCTCCTGACGGGGCTCGGGACGCCCCTCCGTCGACGCCTCGCCTACCTGCTCCTCTCGCTGACCCTCGGCGCGGGCATCGCGCAGCTCGTCACCGCCCAGCAGGCCCGCGCGGGTCTTCAGGAGCAGAAACTCCGTGAGGTGGTGGAGGACCGGAGCGAGAAGGCCGCCGAGCAGCTCGACGTGCAGCTCGGGGGCCTCGTGGACCTTGCCCGGGAGGTCGACTACAGCACGTTCGGGGCGCTCGGGAGCGCCGACGAGCTCCGGGGGAAGCTCCCCATGGACATGGAGTGGTTGGTTCCGCTGCTCGCTCCGGGCGCGAGCGGGGGGCTCGCCCATCCGCGGATCAACCAGGTCGGGATCGCGCTGCCCACCGAGGTGAGCCCGGATGACAGTCGGCACGGCCCCTACGCATTCTGGGACGAGGACACGGCCCGGCTCGACGACCTCCTCACCGGCGTCCCGTACGACTACACCCTGGTGAGTGCCGAGAGCAAGTGGTACCACCGGGCGCTGCGTGAGGGCGCGGACGGGTGGAGCGACCCGCCCTACTACGACACCGCCACCAGCACGATGTTGGCCGAGTACACCGTCCCTCGGTTTCTACCGGACGACACCCTCGCGGGGGTGTCCTTCGCGGGGGTGTCCTACGCGAGCGTCTCGCTCGAGCGCCTCTCGGACTTCATCAAGGGGCTCGACCTCGGGGAGGGCGGCTACGCGTTCCTCGTGTCCCGGAGCGGAGTGCTCGCCTCCTACCCGGACCGCACCAAGGCGAAGGGCGACACCACCCTGGCGACGCTCGCGAAGGAGCACAGGGACGCTCGCCTCGCGGAGGTGGCGGACTGGGCCACGGGGCCCGTCGGGCCCGGCCTGGCGCCGCGCTGGATCACCGACCCGATGACGGGCACCCCCGCGCTCATCGGCTGCAAGCGGGTCGGGCGTGGCGGCTGGACGTTGTGTACGGTCATGCTGCCCGCCGACTCCGACATCGACACGCGCGACGTGATCCACCTCGTCGTCGCCGGGGTCGCGTTGATGGCGTGCCTGCTCGCCTTGGGCCTCGATCCCGGGGGGGACCGCAAAGTCGTAACGTGGACCTACACGGCGGGCCTCTCCCTGGCCTGCGCCGCGGGCATCGGTGTCATATGGGCGTACGGCCAGCACGTCTTCACCGACGAGGGGTCGATCGTCTACGCGGATGCGCACGTCCACATGGCCGAGGAGGCGAATCGGAAGCGTCTCGACGACCTCGGGCAAGGCGCCGTGTTGGTGGCGGTCCCGACCGGGTTGCTGCTCACCGAGGTCGCGGACGAGGGTGGCCTACTGAAGGTGTCAGGCCTGTTGTGGCAGCGGCTCCCGCACCTGCGGGGCGAGGATGGGCTGCCGCCCTGGGCGGGCGTGCGGGTGTCCAACGCGGTGGAGGGCGAGCAGGAAGAGGTGTTCCGGCGCCGCGTGGACGGCGAGCTCGTCGTGGGCTGGCGCTTCTCCTACGCCGTGCCCGACGAGACGGACGACCGCTGGTACCCCATCAGCGAGCGTCGCATCGTGCTGGAGATCGTCCCGGTGACCTACTCCGACCCCGTGCTGCTCGTCCCCGACATCGGCGGCTACGACCTCATCGTCCCGTCGGAGCTCCCCGGGCTCGCCGGCGGGGTGGAGCTCCCCGGGTGGACGCTCCATCGCTCGGTGTTCTCCTTCGTGGACCGGAAGTGGAACGTGGACCTCGGCTTGGGGCCCGCGGCGGTCGCGAGCGAGATGTCATCGCTGCGCTTCGAGGTGTTCCTCAACTTGCAGCTCATCAACCCGCTGGTGACCTACCTCCTGCCCGAGAGCATCGTGTTCGTGCTCATGTTCGCGATGCTCTTCGTCACGAGCACCCACAAGGAGCGGCTGGAACGCTCCGGCATGAACGCGGCCGCCGCGATCGGCGCCTACGGCACGCTGTTCTTCATCGCCGTCCTGGAGCACATCTCCCTGCGCGAGGCGCTCGCGGCCTCCCACATGGTCTACTTCGAGTGGTTCTTCATCGTCACGTACTTCGGCCTCCTGTTGCTGACGCTCGACGCGCTGCTCGTGGCGGCGGACGCCCCGCCGTGGATCGTCAAGCATGAGGACAACCTCATCGTGAAGGTGTTGTATTGGCCGGCGTTGACCGGGAGCCTGCTGCTCATCACGGTGCTCGCGTTTTATCAGTAGGTCCCGCTAGATCCCCCCGTTCGCCGCGAGGACCTTCCCGTTGAGCACCCGGTTCTCGCGCACCAGCCACACGGCGGTCGCGGCGGTCTCCGCCGCCGTCCCGACCCGTCGCAACGCGGAGAAGCGCTTGTAGGCGTCCCGCTGCTCGGTGGACACGTCCTCGGCAGCGCCCCCGTCGAGGAGGCCGAGGGCCACCACGTTGACACGGAACCCGCGCGGACCCAGCTCGTGCCCGAGCGCCATGGCGGCGGCGGTCAGGCCCCCTTGCGCCGCGGCGAGGTGCGGCGCTATCGGGAAGGACTGCGTGCGGTCGAGGGCGCCCAGGAGAACGACGTTCCGCACGGGGGCGTCGGTCGGCCGCGCGGCCAATTCGCGGCACGCCGCGATGGGCGTGCGGAGGAGCAAGGCGACGGCGCGGTCGAGCGCGGACTCCCAAGGCTCCGCCGCTTCGCCGGGGCCGCGTGCGCGCAGGCCCACGGCGCACACGAGGGAATCGGGTGTCCAACCGTCCTTGTCCATGCGGCGGAACAGCGCGGGGACGGCGTCCCGAGTTGTGAGGTCGATCTTCCACGCGTGGCCTGGCAGCGCGTCGGAGAGCGCCGCGTTCTCGTGCCAGGTGAAGCCGACGTCCTCCCCGGCTTCCTGCAGCGCGCGCACCACGGCGGAGCCGACCCAGCCCGTACCACCCAACACCAGGACCCGGCTCATCGACTCGTCTCCAGCAGCCAATCCAACTCGGTCCGGATGTCCACGATCACCTGGGCGAGCGTCTCCTGGGGCACGTAGTAGCGCGGCTGGAGCCGGAACACGGACCAGTCGTGCCCGCACGTGAAGAAGAACCAACCGTGCCGGTAGAGGCGATGACACAGGAGCGGGGACACGGAGGCGCGCTCCGCGAGCCCCTCGAAGCCGAAGTGCTCGAAGGAGAGCCACGGGTGGTCGAGCCGCCGCAGCTTCAGGCCGAGCATGAGGCCCTCGCCGCGCACCTCCTCGACGAGCGGGTGGTCCCCCAACTGGCCGACCAATTCGGCGCGAAACCAGGCGCCGAGCGTGCGGATGCGCTCGAAGAGGGCCTCGTCGAGCAGCTCCAACGCCGCGATCCCGGCGACCATGCTCATCGCGTTGTAGCCGAACGTGACGTTGTGACTCTCGCCGCCCTCGAAGTCCCGGCCGTAGGCGCGTTGGAACCACGCGGGGGTGGTGAGCATCGCGGAGGTGGCGACGAGGCCGCCGCCGAGCAGCTTGGCCAACACCACGGCGTCCGGCCGGCGGGGCCAGCGCACGCTGCGCAGGAACGTGCCGGTGCGGCCGAGGCCGGTCTGCACCTCGTCGGCCACGAGGAGGGCGTCGTGCCGCGCGGTGAGCTCGCACAGGGCCGCGACGTAGTCGTCGGGGAGGACGCGCACGCCGGCTTCGCCCTGGATGGGCTCCACGACCACCGCGGCGACATCCCCGGCGGCGAACGCCGCGTGGAGCGCGTCGAGGTCCCCGAAGGGGAGCGACTCGACGCCAGGGACGTGGGGGCCGAACGGATCGCGGAACGGCCCCTTCGCCATGAGCGCGGTGCTGCCCATGCCGCACCCGTGGTAGGCACCGTCGAGGCCGAGGATGCGCGTGCGGTGCGTGGCGGCGCGGGCGAGCTTCATCGCGGCCTCGACCCCCTCGGAGCCCGACGCCGCGAAGGAGGATCGCTCGTAGCCGGTGCGCTCGGCGAGCATCCGCGCGAGGCGACCCGCGTAGGGGGTGACCCGGGCGGGGTACCAATTCGGGGCGTCCGTGTCGAGGAAGCACTTCACCGCCGCCGTGATGTGCGGGTTGCGGTGGCCGAGCGCCTGGGTGCCGTGGAAGTCCTCGTAGATGCGGCCATCGCTGTGGACTAGCCGGCCGTCGTCCGTCGCGACGACGTGCCACGGCTCGCCGCCCAACTGGGCGCGCTGGGCCAGCATCGGATTTACGTAGCACATGAATTCGTGGAACCCGCGGGCCTGCACCTCGTCCATCAGATCCCCCCGTCCGCGGCGATACGCGCGCCGGTGATGCTGCGGTTCTCGGTCGTGACGAGCCACACCACCACGTCGGCGACCTCCGCGGGGGTGAGCAGCCGCCCGAGCGGGTTCTGGCCGAGGTACTCGTCGAGCCGGTGCTGGGGCAGGCCGCGGGACTGCCCGGCGTCCATGAGGCCCGGCGCCACGACGTTCACCTGGATGCCGTAGCGGCCCACCTCGCGGGCCAGGGCCTCCGTCATCCCGCGCACGGCGGCCTTGGACGCCGCGTAGTGCACCGGGGCCTCCATCACGCGGCCCTCCGAGAAGGCCCCGATGGAGACGATGTGCCCGCGCTTCGCCCGGATCATCGGGCGGAGCGCCGCGCGCGAGAACAGGAACGTGCCCTTCGCGTTCACGTCCATCACGGCGTCCCAGTCGGCCTCCTCGATGAGGGCGACGGGGAGGACCTGGTTGATGCCGGCGTTGTTCACCAGCACGTCGAGGCCGCCCCACTCGGCTACGAGGGCCTTGATGACGGCGTCGGCGTGGGCGCCGTCCGCCACCGAGCCCCGGAACGCGCGGGCGTCGGGGCCGAGGGCCCGGAGCGTGTCGTCGGCGTCATGCTGGCTGCGGGACCACGTGAACGCCACCTTCGCGCCACCCCGTACCAACGCCTCGCACACGGCGCGGCCGAGCCCGCGCGTCCCGCCGGTCACGAGGCACCGGAGCCCGTCCATGGGTGTCACTTGGGGGGCTCCCCTATCGAGGCGAGGTCGAAGCGTCCTCCGCTCCGGGCGCCCCACACCCTGGGCGCCGTCATGAAATTCGTCTCCTTCTCCCGGTAGAGCACGTTGTACGCGCACACCGGGATGGTCGAGCCGTCGGGATAACAATTGGCGTCGCAACACGCCGCGAGGCGCTCGGTGTCGAAGCTCTCCTCGTCCATGTGCGCGTGCACGTAGACCGCCTTGATCCAACGCTCGGCCGCGCGGAGGTTGGCGTTGGGGTCCCCGTCGAGCGCGAAGGCGTCCCGCATCAGGCGCCGGAGCAGGCCGAGGACGCGCTCGTTGCCGTCTTCCACCCAGAGGCGGTCGATGGCGTCGCGCAAGGCGCTCTCCAGCCGCTGCGTGGGCTCCAGGTAGAGGCTGTCCCCCAACGCGGCGTACAACGTGGCACGATCGAGCAGCCGCGTGAACGGGATGGGCGGGCCGCTCTCCGGCCCACCGTCGGGATCGACCAGGAGGTACGCCACCTGGTAGCAGAGCGGGTGGGCGCGGGGGGAGGGGACGAAGTCGTCGATGCGGAGCCAGCCGGTCTGGGCCTCGATGCGCTGGAGCGTCTCGTAGAGCGTGATACGGCCGGCCCGATCGAAGGTGGCGCCGCCCTGACCCGTGTAGGTCATGAGATGCACCTCGACGTGGCGGACGTTGGATCGCGCCATCCCGAGCTCGAGGATCCGGCCGATCTCGTGGTCGTTGTAGCCGCGGGTCACCACGGGGATGAGCGTCACGTCCACGCCGTGGCGCTCGAGGAGCTCGAGTGCGCGCAGCTTGGGGGCGAGGAGCGGCACGCCCTGCATCGCCACGTCGACCTCGGCCTCGAAGGTGTCGAACGAGAGCGCCACGCGCGCGCCGAGCCCGGCGAGCTTCGCCACGAGCGCTTCGTCCCGCAGCTTCAAGCCGTTCGAGCAGATCGTGACCCGCCGCACGCCCTCTTCCTTCGCGATCGCGAGGAACTCGAGGAACCGCGGGTGGAGCATGGGCTCGCCGCCGGTGAGGTTGATGAGGTCGACGTCGCCGTCCTTCTTCGCCCGGATGTGGCGGACCACGGCGCGGAAGTCGTCGAGCGCCATGTGGAAGGCGTTGTCGTTCTTGTTGTGGACGTAGCAGATGGGGCAGTCGAGGTTGCACGCGCTCGTGATGGTCACGACCGGCATGGCGAGATCGACCTGGTGCTGCTCGCAGGGGCCGCAGTCGTAGGGGCAGCCGAGGTCGACGGCGCGGGACACCTCGCGTTGGGGGCGTCGTAAGTGGCGCCATGCACGGGTCTCCTCGTACCACGCCACCGAGGTGCAGAGACACACCTCCTGGGGGCCGTGCGTGGGGCACGACTTGCGGAGCCACACCGTGCGGTCGGATCCGGGGCCGTCGGATCCGGGGCCGTCGGATCCGGGGGTGGCGGATCCGGGGGCCGCCCGCGCCACGACCCGCGCCGGCAGGGCCTCCTTGCAGGTGCCGCAGAGGCTGGAGGTGAGGTGGAGGAGGCGCTCGTCCGACATCGCGGCGTGACGGTAGCAGACTCGGGACCGAGCGGGCGTACCGACGCGTGCTAGACCGTCGCACCCTTGCGGTTCCGGTAGAGGTCGGCGTCGATGACCTCGCCCATCTTCGCCTCGTCGAGCGTGCCGCCCAGGAAGGCGTTCACCTGACGCGCGGCGTCCTTCGGGGCGTGCACCGCGGTGTCGTAGCGGACCTCGACCATCTCGAAGTTCGGGCGCTTGCGCACGAGGATGCGGACGGCGGCGAGGTGATTGAGGTACGCCTCGATCATCATCTTGTCGTTGGTGTCGTCCTGTTCGCCGCGGTGCTTGATCATCTTGTTCTGCGACGCGATGACCTCGTGGAGGTCCCGGCGCATGAAGATGACCTTGTACCGGTTGTCGTCCGGGAGGTCCTTCAGGAGGAAGGAGATGACCTTGAGCACCTTGCCGCGGCCTTCGCGGAGGTAGCTCTTGTCCTTCTCCTTTTCCAGGTCCTTGACCCGCTCGAACTCGTAGTACCCCTTCGGGTTGTCGATGTCGGCGGTGCGGACGGCGTCCGTCATGATCGGGAGCCCGCCCGACTCGAGCATCTTCATCATCATCGACGTGCCCGAGCGCGGGAGGCCGGACACGATGACGAGGGGGTCGCCGTAGCGGCGCTGGTTGATGAAGTTGCCGATGAAGCCGGGCATTGGGATCCCTAGAGGGTGACGCCGAAGCGGTCTTTGAGCGCGAAGCCGGCGAGCAGCGAGAAGCCGAAGAACCAGCCGAGGATGCCGCTCTCGCCCGAGGGGAAGACGCCGAGGTCCTGGTCGAGGCGATCGAGGGTGATGCTCGCCACGAACGAGTCGGCCGCGGGCACGGCCTCCGCCGGGTAGAGCAGGGCCTCCCAGCTCTTCGTGCGCAGGGGAGAGACCTTCCGGGCCGCGCCGCCCACGGAGACGAGCTTCTCCTCCGCGAGGGTGCCGGCCTGCACGGTCACGACGTGGTCGCCCGGCTCGTCCAGGCGGAGGCGCCAGGCGATCTCGCCGTCCGACGTGCGCACCGGCGGCGCGTCGAACGAGAGGCCCGCGGGCAGCTTCAGCGTCACGTCGCGCACCGAGACGCCGGCCGCGGTGCTGGCGGCGTCGTCGAGGTCGACCACGAGGAGCGCGGTGCTCCCGACGGGGAGCGGCGCGTAGCCGTAGTTGGCGACGAGCTGCACGAGGATCGCGGTCATCGGCGCGAACATCACCACCATCGGGACGATGTTGTAGCCGAGGTAGAGCGCGTTCTTGCCGAGGGCCTTGGCGGTCGCGGGGAGGACCACGCGGAGGTCGTCCTTGAACAGGACCACCTCCAGGAGGTGCACGGCGATGCCGTTCTTCGCCTTGGCGATGCCGGCCTGGTTGCTGATCTTCTTGTAGACCAGCAACGCGACGACGCCCGCGAGGACCGGCCACACGAGGAGGTCGAACCACGGGCGCGCGTGCCCCAGGGGCGCGAGCAGCACGTCGAAGACAGTGCTGCTCACTGCGTTGAACAGGCCCACGTGCGGCTCCTACGAGATGTAGCCGAGGCCCTTGAGCTTCGCGCGGATGTCGGCGTCGTTCTTGGTGTCCTCGAAGTGGAGCATCTCCTTCTCGAGGATGTGCTGGATGAACTCCTCGACCGTGGCGTAGCCGGCCACGTCGGCCACCTTCGCCATGCGCGCGTGGAGGTCCTTGTCGATCTTGACGCTGACGGTCTTGCCGAAGCCGAACATGGCAGCCTCCTAACGGGTGGGAACGGGGCTAGCGGGTGAGGACGGGCTGGCCGGTCATCCCCGGGAGGGGGGCGACGCCGTACCAGGCGAGCAGGGTGGCGGTGATGTCGGTGAGATCGTGGCCCTCACCGCTTATGGGCCGGTTCGTGAGGAGCACGCCGGGCACCACTTCGGGCGCCATCAGGTGGTTGCCCGACCAGCGTGAGGTGTTGTCGGCGAGGATGTCCGGGAGGATCTCCCCGAGGGTCGACTCGTCGGAGTTGCCGTAGCCGCGGTCGTAGCCGACCACGAGGTCGGGCGCCTCGGCGACGCGCGCCCCGTGGTAGATGTCGGCGCCCCGATCCACCCGAAGCACGGGGTGGGCGCTGTTCGTCGGGTCGACCAGGGCGACGAGCTGCTCGCGGAGCTGCGCCTCGATCGCGGGAACGTCGCCAGGGGCCACGATGCCCTCGGCCTCCCGGCCCTGGAGGTTCAGGTAGAGCGCGTTGAAGCCGAGGCCGTAGGCCCGGGTCTTGCTCCAGTCCACGTCGCCCTGGGCGATGTGGCCCTCGTGCTTCCCGTCCTTCAACGTCAGCCAGCCGTTGTCGCGCAGCCAACCGTTCAGGTTCATCGTGCGGGTGAAGGGCTGGAAGCCGTGGTCGCTCATGACGACCAGGAAGGTGTCCGTCGGCAGGCCCGCGACGACCTCGCCGAGCAGGCGATCCACGTTCTCGTAGTAGCCCTCGATGTCGTCCGCGTGGTGGGCGGCGGCCTCGGCCTCGTAGGCCGGGTGCGCGGGGGCGCCCGCCCGCTCGGAGGGGGCGAGCCTCGGATCGCCGTGGCGCCACAACATGTGGCACTGGAGATCGATGTCGGAGAGGTAGAAGAACGTGGCGTCCCCGGGGCGGAACCGCGCGAGCGCGACATCCAGCATCGCCTCGGCGTCCTCCTGCACCAGCGCCACCTGCTTGACGTAGTCGTCGTCCGAGAACGTCGTGTCCTTCAGCGCGTTGGTCTCCTCCGGCATGCCCTGCGTGTAGTACTGGCCGCCCAGCACGTCCGCGAGGTCGGAGGCGAAGTCCGAGGGGGTCGAGATGTCCTGCGGCGGGGACTCCGCGGAGAGGTTCACCGGCGAGGCGTAGAGCCGGAAGGCCGGGCGGAGCTCCTTCGCGTAGAAGCGCACCGCGCCCGCCAGCGGCATCGCGCCGGCCGGCAGGGCGTCGAAGCTCACGTCCATCCAGTCGGTCCACTCGCCCTCGCGGACGATGGCCTGGGCGCTGCCCGCGCGGATGAGCGCGACCTCCTCGTCGGGGTCGATCGAGACGGTGACCGGGACGGTCAGGTAGTCGCTGTCGCCCGGGATCTGGCCCGGGGGCAGGTGGAAGAGGTCGGGCGGCCCCTTCAGCGTGCTCTTCACGGTGTCGGCGACGCCGTCGAGATCGTAGTCCTCGACGGTGACGAGCTGGATGTCGCCCTTGAGGTGCGCGCGCGACTCGACCGCCTGGTCCGTGTACCAGGTGTACTGGCCGTAGCCGCCGCGCATGTCGACCGTGCCCATGCCCGCGAGCACCTTCGCGTCCGACGGCGTGGGCGGGTAGTTCCCGGGCACCCGGTAGACCTCGACGTCCACCCCCGCGTCGTGGAGGGCGTCCCACCAGGGGGTGCCGGTGCGGTTGTTCACGATGTCGTCCCCGCCGCCGATCGGCAGGTAGAACCCGAACAGATCTAAAGAGGTGCCGGCGTCGCCCGGCGGGGGCGTGGCCGAGGAGATGGGGAGGTAGGTCTCGGGGTCGCGGTGGACGAAGTCGTAGATGCCGTGGCCGCCGGGGTCGAGGCCGGTCACGAAGTTCGACCACGCGACCGGGCTCTGCGGCGGGTTGGACGTGCCGAGCGGCTGGAACGCGCCGGCCTGCGCGAGCTTCGCGAAGTTCGGCATCCGCCCCTCCCCCATCATGCGGGCGAGGATCGTGGGGTCCATGCCGTCCACCCCGAGGACGAAGACGCCGGGGCCTGCAAGGGAGGGAGGCGTGCCGGGGCAGCCGCCGAGCGCGAGCGCCAGGGCACCCGCGACGATCCCGACCGGCAGCGGGCGCACATCTCGGCGGACCACGCTACGCCGCATCGCCGCGCTCCAACTGGATCTTGGCGCCGGGCGCCGAGCCCGACTGGGGGAGGGTGCGCGGATCGAGCGGCCCGGTCACGGTCGCCTGCTCGCCCGGACCCGCGAAGAGCATGCGGCCCTTCATGTACTTCGGCGGGGTCTGCCCGAAGAGCCGGAGCACCGAGTAGGGGATGTCGGCGATGTGCGGCTTCTCTTCGGAGATCGCCCGGTTGCAGAAGAACACGCCGGGCACGATGTCGGGATCGACGCAGTGATCGCCGCTCCAGCTCTTCGTGTTGTCCCGGAACACCTCGGGGGTGACCGAGCCGGTGGCGCACTCCCAGGAGTTCCGGTAGCCGCCCTCGTAGCCCACGAGCAGGTCGGGGGCGTCGAGGCGGTAGGGGCCCTCGAAGAGCTCGAAGGCGCACTCGACCTTGCGGACGGCGCGCTCGCCGTTCTCGGGGTCCACCAGGGCCTCGAGCTTGCCGGCGATCTCCTTCACGAGCGCGCGGTAGGGCGCGCCCTCCTCGACGATGCCGGAGGCCTCGCGGCCCTTCCGGTTGATGAACATGCCGGTGAGGCCGAGGCTGAACGCCTGGGTCTTCGACCAGTCCACGTCCTCGAACCAGTCGCCCGAGAGGGTCTTCCCGTCCTTCAAGACGAGGTAGCCCTCGTCGCGCAGCCACGTGTTGAGGTTCACGCCGCGGCGGAAGTTGGTGAAGCCGTGGTCGCTCATGACCATCACCACCGTGTCGGGCCCGACGGACTTGAGCACCTTCTCGATCATGCCGTCCATCCGCTGGTACACGCGTTCGATGGCATCGGCGTACGCCGTGCTCTCCTTGCCGCGGTTCGCGGGGTGCGTGGGGTCGAGGTAGCGGTAGAACATGTGCTGGACGCGGTCGGTCGTGTCGAAGACCGTCGTGACGAGCCCGGTGCGGGTGCGCTCCAGCGCGTCGAAGAACATCTTCTCCCGCTCGTCGCAGATCTCCATCGCGGCGTCGAAGAAAGCCTTCTCGTCGATGACACGCTCGTTGAGCGCCCAGGTGTCCTCGGCGAGGCCGAGGGTCGCGTAGGGGCCGAACTTCTTCGCGAGGTAGACGCTGTAGACCTGCGGGTGGCTGATCGGCATCGCCGGATTCTCCGGATCGATGTGGATCGGCGTCATGTACAGGTTCACGTCCGGCGCGATGGAGGTGAGGTAGAACTTGGCGATGCCGCTCACGTTCACGCCCATGCCGGCCGTGAAGGTCAGCTTGATCCACGGCGAGTAGGTCTGGAGCGGGAGCTCGAAGCTCTCCCCCCCGTCGATCGCGATCGTGGCCTTCGAGTTGTCCGGCGCCACCGTGATCGTGAAGGGGAGGGTCATCCGCCCGCCGTCCTTCAGCATCCCGTTGTCCGGCCCCACGATGCGCGACCGGATGACCTGCTCCCCGTTGGAGGAGGGGGCCTTGCGCCGCAGCACCGTCTGCTCGCCGCCCGTGAACGCGGCCTTGCCGTCGTTGTTCGTGGTGGAGAAGAAGCTGAAGGTGCCCTGGCTGCCGCGCAGATCGGGCACGCACATCCCTGAGAGGAGGAGGCCACGGAACGGCACGGGCGGGAACGTGATCGGCACCCGCTGGATGATCGACGGGATGTGCCGCTCGCCGAGGAGCTTCCAGAAGGCCTGGCTCTTCTGCAGGAGCTTGATCTTCGGCTTCTCCAAGGGGATCACGTACTTGCCGATGTTCATCACCTTCTCGGCCGAGCGGATGTCGGTCGAGGAGAGCATCGGGGCGTAGGTGCAGGGGTCCCGCGTGATGAAGTCGTAGATGCCGTGCCCGGAGGGGTCGACGCCGGTGGCGAAGGTCGACCACGCGACGGGGGACATCGACGGGTTGCTCGTCGCCAGCGGGCGGAAGACGCCCTGGTCGGCGAGCTTCTGGAGCGTGGGGAGCTTGCCCTCGCGCAGGAACCGCGTGGCGATCCCGGGGTCCATCCCGTCCAGACCAATGATGACAATCCGCTTGGTGAGCGCCTTCTTGAACGGGTTGCCCACCCGGACGGCGCGGATCACGAAGGTGATCGGCCAGAGCAGGATCGTGCCAATTGCCAGGGCAAAGGCTGCGACCATGACGGCGAGCGATCCCGCGAACGCGAACCCGGCACCCGGGCCGATGTACGCGTGCGCGACCGAGGGCCATGCCAACAGGGACACGAGCGCCAGCCGGACCAGCACTTGGTAGGTGTTCGGGCGTTCCATGGGGGGGCCATGTATAGTCGTCGCGCCCGGGACGGGCTACCTCTCGCCCGACACAGAACGTCACGTCCGGAGCTCGTCCATGTCCACGATCCGCCCCCTGCTCGCCTCCTTCCTCGTCGCGGCCGCGTTGTCCGGGTGCGCGGGCGGCCCCTCCGCGGAGGACATGCAGAAGGGCGTCGAGTCGGCCATGAGCGCCAAGGACTACGCGGGCGCCGTCGCCAAGGCGGACGAGGCGCTGAAGAACGAGGCCATCTCCAAGGATCCCGCGCAGGCGTGGCGCTTCGAGTCCATGCGGCTCAACGCCCTCGCCGACAGCGGCAAGGGGGCCGACGTCGTGGGCTCGCTCGGGCGCCTCGCCATGACCTTCGAGAAGCAGACCACCGCGTCGTTGTACCGCTCCTTGGCTGACAAGCTCCGCCTCGCGGGCGACGGCACCGGCGCGAACGATGTGCTCGTGGCCGGCGACAAGCGCTTCCCCGGGGATGCGAGCTTCAAGGAGGCCATCGAGGCCCTCAACGCGTCGGCTGACCCCGCCGAGGTCGAGCGCCTGAAGGCGCTCGGGTATCTCTAGGCCCCCCGCGGGCGTGGTCCCGATCACGCTCGTCACGGGCTTCCTCGGCGCCGGCAAGACCACGCTGCTCAACCGGCTCCTCGCCGACCCCGCGACGCCGCCCACCGCCGTGATCGTCAACGAGTTCGGCGCGCTCGGCATCGACGGGCGGCTGGTCGTCGGCGCCTCCGACGAGGTCATCGAGCTCCGGAACGGCTGCATCTGCTGCGAGGTCCGCGAGGATCTCCGTCGCACCGTGCTCGACCTGCTGAAGAAGCGCGCGCGGTGGCTCCGGCCCCTCCGCTTCGACCGCATCGTCGTCGAGACCTCCGGCGTCGCCGCGCCCGGGCCGCTCGTGCAGACCTGCCTCCTCGACTCCGAGCTGGCCGTCGCGACGCGGGTCGACGGCGTCGTGGCGCTCGCGCACGCGGGGCTCGTGGTGGCGCAGCTCGCGACGCACCCGGAGGTCCCCGCGCAGCTCGCGTGCGCCGACCGGATCGTGCTCAACCACCTCGATCAGGCCGCCGACATCGACGCCGCCGAGGCCGCGGTGCGCGCGGTGGCGCCGCTCGCCGAGCTCCTCCGGGGCGTGCGCGCGGACGTGCCCGTGGCGCCGCTGCTGAACATCGGCGGCGCGGATCCGACGCGGTGGATCCTGCCCCCCCTCGTGACCCACTCCGCGGGGATCGTGACCGCGAGCCTCCGCGGTGGCGCCATCGACCTCGCGCGGCTCAAGATGTACCTGCAATTCGTGGCATCGCGCCGCGGGTGGGAGGTCCTCCGCCTGAAGGGCATCTTCCGCTGCCCGGGCGTCGCGACCGCGGTGGTCGCCCAGGGGGTCCACCAGTGGCTGGAGCTCGGGCCGGGTGCGATGCCGCCGCCCGAGGAGAGCGCGCTCGTCGTCATCGGCCGGGGCATCGACGTGGAGGAGCTCCGCCGGGGGTGGGACGTCATCCGGTAGTTCGTGCCGGGCGAGAGACGTCCGACGGGACGGGCAGGAAGACGCTAGATCGCGGTTCCGGAGCCCGCATGAACCTCGCCAACCAGATCGTCCTCCTCACCGGCGCCTCCCGCGGCATCGGGGTCGCCATCGCCCGGGACCTCGGAAAGGCCGGCGCCCACGTCGTCCTCACCGCGCGGGACCTCGCGGGGCTCGAGCGCGTCGCGGCGGAAGTGCGCGTCGCCGGCGGGAAGGCCACCGTCGTAGCCGCGGACGTGTCCACCGCGGAGGGCCGCGCGACGATCGTCACCGCCCTCGATGCCGTCGGGCCCGTCCTCGCCTTCGTGAGCAACGCGGGGCTGGAGGTCCCCACCGCGGTCCACGAGCAGACCCACGCGCAGATCGAGAAGCAGATCGCGGTCAACCTGACCGGGCCCATCCTGCTCACCCGCGCGCTCCTGCCCGGCATGATCGCGCGCGGCAAGGGCGCGATCGCGCTGGTGTCGTCGATGTCGGGGAAGTCGCCCACCCCGTTCAACGCGATCTACTCCGCGACCAAGCACGGCCTCAACGGGTTCGCGTCGAGCCTGCGCATCGAGCTCGACGGCACGGGCGTGCATGCCGGGGTGGTGTGTCCGAGCTTCGTCGCGGAGGCCGGGATGTGGCACGACACCGGCCTCGCGGCGCCGGGGATGATGCGCGAGGTGCCGCTCGCGAAGGTCGTCGCCGCCGTGCGCGCCGTGCTCGGCGGGAAGGGGGAGGTGCTCGTCACCCCCTCGCCCGTGCGCCCGCTGCTCGCCCTCGCCCAGCTCATCCCGGGCCTCGACGGCCCGGTCCTGCGCGCCCTCGGGGTGATGACCACCCTGAAGTCGCGCGCCCGCACCACGATCGAGAAGGGCGCCTCCGAGTAGGCAGGCCGGCGAGCGCACGGCCTGTCTCTCGTCACGGGAGCGCCCCTCTACGATCCGCTACCGGGCTACGGGAGCGGCGGCCGCGCGTCCATCCCGGTCGACCGCGACGACGTCCGTCCGGCCTGGCCGAGCACCTGGCGCACGAGCCCCGCGGCCTCCTCGACCTCCCGCGTGTCACACGAGAACGCGAACCGGATCCACCCCGCGCCCGCCGGCCCGAACGCCGAGCCCGGCGAGGAGCCCACGCCCACCTCGTCGATGAGCCAGTCCGTCATCGCCTCGTCGCTGCGCGCGCCGCGGTAGCCCCGCCACGAGGGCTGGATCCGCGCCCACAGGAAGAAGCTCCCCTTCGGGACGTAGGGCACGAGCAGGTCCACGCCGGCCAGGCCCGCGAGGAGCGCGTCGCGGCGCTCCTGGTACACCGCGCCCATCATGCGCGAGGCGTCCTGGGGTGCGCCGACCGCCGCGGCCGCGCCCCACTGGGCGAGGCTGTTCACCCCGTTGGTGGTGCAACGCAGGAGCTTCTTCACGCGCGAGAGGAACGCGGCGTCCCTCGCGACGATGTAGCCCACCCGGAGCCCGCTCATCGCGTAGCTCTTCGAGGTGCTGTAGAGCGAGATCGTCCGCTCCTCGGCGCCTGGGAGCGAGCCGATGCTGACGTGGGCCTCGCCGTCGAAGATCACGTGCTCGTAGGCCTCGTCGCTGATGATCCGCAGGTCGTGCTTCTTGGCCAGCGCGACGATCTCCCGCAGAGACGAGCGCGACAGCACCACCCCGGTGGGGTTGTGCGGCGTGTTCACGAAGATGGCCTTCGTGCGCGGGGTGATGTGCTGCTCGATCTGGGCGGCCGTCCACGGGGTCGGGCTCTCCAGGTCCATCGCGACGCGCACGGGCACTCCGCCGCCGAGCCGGATGTTCTCCGCGATCTCCGTCCACATCGGGTCGGGGAGGATCACCTCGTCACCGGGGTCGAGGAGCGCGCGGAAGGTCAGGTAGAGCGCGTGCATGCCGCCGCTCGTCACGACCACCTGCTCGGCGTTGTCGATGGGCAGCTCGTTGTCGCGCCGCACCTTCTTGACGATGGCCTCGCGGAGCGGCTGGATGCCGGCCGACGCCGTGTAGTGGGTGTGCCCCTTCTTCAGCGCCTCCACGATGGCATCCCGCACGTGCGGAGGTGTGTCGAAGGACGGGTCACCGCTCTCCAGGCGGTAGATGCGGCGGCCAGCCGCCTGTTGGGCCAGCAGCCGGTCACGGACCGTGACGATGGCGCCGAACGAGATCGAGTCGAGTACGTGGCTCATGTTCCCCCAGGGATGACGTGCGGCCGGTGAACGAGGCCCCGACACGACACGGGTGGACGAACACGGGCCGATCGGTCCGTCGTCCACCGCGTCCGTCCCCGGACGTCACGATCGTGTGCGCGCGACTTGTCCACGGGAAGACCCGCCGGCGAACGTTTCCGACGATTCTCCGCCGCGCAGGTCGAGACCCGCCGCGGGCTCGACGGGACGGCCCTCGTGGAGGGGCCGCGCGCGGTGCGATCGCGTCGGGTTCGGAGTAGGCTCCGCGCGTGCTACGCGCCCCCCTGCTCGGCCCCGCGACCTCCGGCCCCGGCCCCCTCGGTACCCTGGGTGCCTTCTTCGCCCTGCTGCTCGTCGCGTGCTCGGACACGCAGGCCCCGGCTACCGGCTCGGCCGCCACGGAGGGGGCCGCCACGGACGGGGCCCCCACGAAGACCGCCCCCCCTCCGGCCGACGATCCCGCCGCGCGCGGCTGGCCGATCCCCTACGAGCCCGTCTCCGACGCGTCGATCGCGTGGCTGAAGGCGCAGGGCTGGTGGCCGCTCTCCATCGGCTACTTCGCGGACGTTCCCGGCTACTCCGCGCACATGCCCGTCATGAAGGACCTCCGCCTCCTGGAGGCCCGCGGCCTCGAGGTCACCTACACCTCCTTCCAATCCGGGCCGCCCATCCTGGAGGCGTTCCTGGCCGGGCAGACCCAGGTGACCCACTACGGGGACTTCCCGTTCTGGAACACCGTCGACAAGGGCGTTCCCGCGGTCGCCTACGGGCTCACCGGGACGAACGTCGAGGCCGCGCTCCTCGTGCGCCCCGACTCGCCGCTCCACTCGGCGGCGGACCTCGCCGAGGCCGGCAACGAGCTCGTGATCGGCACCACGCTGGGCAGCTACTGCGAGTTCTACCTGCTCGCGATGGGCGCCCAGCACGGCCTCGTGGCCGGCGAGCACTACCGCCTCGCGGGCATGAGCATGCGCGAGGCCCAGCTCCTCCCGACCGGCATCGACGCCGTCGCGGTGTTCGACCCGCACGTCACGTTCGCCCTGGACAAGGGGCTCGGCCGCCGCATCGACGACGTGTACCCGTACTACTTCGCCACCGGGTACGAGTTCATGCGGCGCGAGCTCCACGAGCACGCGCCGGATGTCGCGCAGGCCCTCGCGGACGCCCAGACCGAGGCCCTCCTCGCGGTGCGCCACGACCCCGATCGCGCCGCCGCGCTCTTCGTCGCGGACCCGCGCGCGAAGGCGTGGACCAAGGAGGCGGCGCGCGTCCAGATCGACCGCTACCTCACGCTCTACAAGCCGACCTACAAGTACCTCCACGCGGACTTCTGGGCCGCCGAGGACGCCCGGGTGGTCGCCGCCCAGCATGCCGCCGGCCGCTTGAAGCGCGCGCGCGACGCGACGGACCTAGCGACCGACTTCGCGCCCGCCTACCTCGCCGCGACCTACGCGAAGCTCGGGTGGAGCGTGCCCGAGCGGCCGGTGTTCCTGCCCGCGGGCTGGGCGGGAGAGGTCGGCAAGCCACCGTATCCGCCCTACGACAACGCCCGCACGCTCACGACGCCGCAGACGTTCCCCGAGCCGGGGGACCTCGGGTCCGGAGCGCGGAAATGAACCGTTCGGCCCGGTCCACCCGTCGGTGACCGTAGCGGCGTCGTCATCGGGGGGCGGGGCGTCGCCCCGCAACGCCCCACCAGGGGGGCCACGGGCCCCCCTGGACCCCCCGGATACGCGTGATGTGGCGGTTCCGGGTCGCCGCCGGGCCCTCTCGCCGCGCGCGCTCCCGGCGGCGCTCGGGTTGTTGGTTGCCCTGGCGATCTGGGCGGTCGCCGCGTCCCGTTGGCCCCCTCACGTCCTGCCCGGGCCGCTCGTGGTGCTCGAGACAATCGTCACGCAGCGGTCCGAGCTCGTCGGGCACGCCCTCCGCACCACGCGCCGCGTCCTCCTCGGGTACGGCGCCGCCGTCGTCATCGGCCTTCCGCTCGCCATGGCGCTCGGGGCCCGCCCCGTCCTCGATCGCCAGGTGGGCGCGCTCCTGACGCTGCTGCGGTCCATCCCGCCCTTCGCGTGGACCCCGCTCATCCTCCTCTGGGTGGGTGTCGGCGACGGGAGCGCGGCCGCCGTCGTCTTCGCGGGGGCGTTCTTCCCCATCGTGCGCAACGCCCGCGCCGGCATCGACGCGGTGCCGCCCTCGCTCGTGCTCGCCGCCCGCAACCTCGGCGCGGGCCCCCGCGTCTACTGGCTCGACGTGGTGCTCCCCGGCGCCGCTCCGATGGTGTTCACGGGCCTCCGCCTCGGCTGGGCACTCGCGTGGATGAGCGTCGTGGCGGCCGAGCTCGTCGGCGCGGACGGCGGCCTGGGCCAGCTCATCCTCGACGCCCGCAACCTCGCCCGCCCCGACCTCGCCATCGCCGGCATGGTCGCGATCGGCGCGCTCGCCGCGGGCTCCGAGCGGGGGTTCGCGCTCGTCGAGCGCCGGGTGCTGCGGTGGCGGGCGTGAGGGGAGGGGTGGTCGCCCCGGGGGGGGCCGTTCGCGGGGCCCTGCGCGGCGCGAGCCGATGGACGCTCGTCCTCGTGCTCCTCGCCCTCTGGGAGCTCGGCGGGCGCACGCTCGTGACCGACCCCCGCACGCTCCTGTTCCTGCCGCTCCCGTCCACGATCGCGGCCGCGGCGTGGGCCCTCGCGCGCGACGGCTCCCTGCTCGTCGACCTCGGCCGCTCCGGCGGGCGCGTGCTCGTCGGCTCGCTCGCCGCCGTGCTCGTCGGGGTGCCCCTCGGCGCGGTCGTGGCCTCGTGGCCGCGGGTCGGCGCCGCCCTCGACGCGCCGCTGCGGCTCGTGCGCCCCATCCCGCCGATCGCGTGGGTGCCGCTCACCATCCTCTGGTTCGGCGTCGGCGAGCTCCAGCAGGTCGTCATCCTCTTCTTCGCGGCCGCGTTCGTCGTGATGGCGGGCACCACGGACGCCGTGCGCGGCGTCCCCCCGACGCTCCTCGCGGCGGCCCGCAACCTCGGCGTCCCCGAGCGCGGGCTCCTCCTCCGCGTGTCCGTGCCCGCGGCGCTGCCCGGCGTGGCCGCCGCGGTGCGCGAGGGGGTCGGCACCGCGTGGTTCGTGCTCGTGGCCGCCGAGTTCCTGTCCGCCTCCGAGGGCCTGGGCGTCCTGATCCTGGAGGGGCGGGACCTGTTGGAGCCCGCCCGCACCTTCGTCGGCATGGGCGCGCTCGCCGCGTGCGGCGCCGCGACCGATCTCGCGCTCGGGGCCCTCCAGGCGCGGCTCACCCGATGGACGTGAGGGGGGAGACATGAGCAAGGCGGTGGCGCTCGCCGGGGTCCGGCACGCCTACACCGAGGCCGGGACCGGCCGGCGCGTCGAGGCCCTCGCCGGCTTGGATCTGAACGTGGCGGCGGGCGAGCTCGTCGCCATCGTCGGGCCGAGCGGCTGCGGCAAGACGACGATCCTGCACCTCGTGGCGGGCCTGTTGAAGCCCGACGCGGGGAGCGTCACGTGCGGCGGCGCCCCGGTCGACGGCATCGGCACCGACCGGGTGCTCGTCTTCCAGGACGGCGCGCTCTTCCCGTGGCTGACCGTGGCGGAGAACGTGAGCTTCGGCCCGCGGGCGCGAGGGGAGGGGACCGGGCGCACGGCCGAGCTGCTCGCGGCGCTCGGCCTCGACGGGGCCGCCGACCGGTACCCCAAGGAGCTCTCCGGGGGCATGCGGCAGCGCGTGGCGTTGGCGCGGGCGCTCGCGGTCGACCCCGCGGTGCTCCTCCTCGACGAGCCCTTCGGCGCGCTCGACGCGCTCTCCCGCGAGCGGCTCCAGGACGTGCTCGAAGCCGCCTGGCTCCGCGATCGCAAGACGATGCTCCTCGTCACCCACTCGGTCGAGGAGGCCGTGCGCCTCGCCGACCGCGTCATCGTCGTGTCCCCCCGGCCCGCCGCCGTCCGCGCCGACGTGCGCGTCGACGCCCCGCGCCCGCGCGACGTGACGGCCCTCGGCGAGATCCGCCGGACGATCGCGCAGATGGTGCGCACGCCGGAGTAAAGTGGGCGGATGACGATCGTGCTCGCGCTCGTGGCCTGCGGCCTCCCCGACGACGCCGACACCCTCCGTCCGCCCGACGGCGACACTGGCGCCCCGGACACGGGCGCCGAGACCGGCACCGAGACCGACACCGACACCGGCGACCCCGCCGTGGACACCGGCGCCTGGCCCGCGACCGGCCTCCCTGCCTGCGACGACGCGAATCGGGACACCGGGGGCACCATGCCCGACTGCGTCGAGACCTTCGTGTGGAGCCCCCCTTGCGACCGCGACCCTGGCGTGCTCACCCGCACGGGGCTCCTCTGGTCGGGTGTCACCGCGGAGCTCGACGAGCTCGGTGCCGCCGCCACCGTCACCCTCACCGACGCCCCGAGCTGGGACGCCCTCGTCGCGGCGTGGACCAGCGTGGACCCCCCGGCGATCAGCGTCGACTTCTCCACCCACGTCGTCGTGATCGTGCAGGACCACGTGAGCAGCAGCTGTGGCGTGAGCATCCCGAGCCACGGCGTGTACCTCCCAGAGGGGGCCCCCGCGCGGGTCTACGCGCGCTTCGAGGACAGCTCGGGCGCGTGCGGGTGGTCCTGCGACCTGGTGCAGCAGGCCATTGTCGTCTACGCGGTGCCGCGCGCGGACGGGTATCCGGGCGTGTGTAGCGAGGAGATCAATCGCTGTCAGATGTGAGGGGGGCCCTCGGCATCGCGATCATTCGGCGCTGGGTGGAGCCTTGGGAGCGGACCGGCTCCCGCGCCACACGAGCACCGCTCCGCCCAACCCGACCGCGAAGCAGGCCGCGGCAGCGAGGAAATACGGCGGAGCCTCGGCCCACTGCTGAGTGCTCCCGGCGCTGAGCATCAGGAAGATCCAAGTGTAATACAGGCACCCGAGGGTACCTGCGGGGATGATGAGGCAACCCGACAGGACGGATGCGCGCATCCCCGCGGATAACACTACGGCGCGGGCGTTCCGGACCTTTCGTGCCGGCGCGCGGTGGAGACGCCGCGTCCGTCCGCGGGAGGCGGCCGCCCTTCCGGCGCCTCCAGCGCTTGCGAGTGCCCGCCTGTCACGATGACACGGCCACGGAAGGGGGACCTTGCGCTCAGGGGGGCCGTCCATGACCGCCTCGCGACGGCCCGCCTCACCCCAGGTCGAACAGCAACACCTCCGCCCCCTCGCCCTTGTCGAGCACCACGTGGTCGCCGACCGCCGCGGCGTCGCCCGCGGTGAGGCGCTCGCCGTTGACCGAGATGGCGCCGCGGGCCACGTGCACCCAGGCCGCGCGGCCCGGGGCGAGGGTGTGCTCGGCGCGCTCGGCCCCGTCGAACAAGCCGGCGTGGATGGTGGCGTCCTGGTGGATCGTGACGCTGCCGTCGCGCCCGTCGCTCGACGCCACGAGCCGGAGCCGGCCGCGCTTGGACGCCGCGTCGAAGTGCTTCTGCTCGTAGCCGGGGGTGTGCCCCGGGCGGTCGGGCATCACCCAGACCTGGAGGAAGTGGACCCCCTCCGTCTTCGACGCGTTGTACTCGGAGTGCGCGACGCCGGTGCCGGCGCTCATGCGCTGCACGTCGCCGGGGCGGATGACCGAGCCGGTCCCCATCGAGTCCTTGTGCTCCAACGCGCCCTCGAGCACGTAGGAGACGATCTCCATGTCGCGATGGCGGTGGGTGGGGAAGCCGCCGCCGGGCGCCACGCGGTCCTCGTTGATGACACGGAGGCTCCGGAAGCCCATGTGGCGCGGGTCGTAGTAGTCCGCGAACGAGAAGGTGTGGTAGCTGTCGAGCCAGCCGTGGTCGGCGTGGCCGCGGTCCTGCGAGCGGCGGATGGTGGTCATGTGGTTCTCCTTGACACCCTCAGTTTATGGAGGGGTCGGCCATGCGTCGATGCGATGAAAGATGATGCGATCCATGAACAAGGGAGATGAATGGCGATCACCCCGCCCACCGGCCTCGACCTTCCGTCCCTCGTCGGCACGTGGCATGTCGTCGCGACCACGCTCCCGTTCTGGCGAGGCAAGCGTGCCCCCGTCATCACCTACGGCGCGCTCGACGGGCCCGGCCTGCGCTGGTCCGACACCGTCGCCTACGAGGCCCCCGGCTGGCTCGGCGGCGGCTGGAAGCGCCACCGCGTCGTCGGCGTCGATGTCGGCGACCCCGCGGTGCCCGGCCGCTTCAGGTGGCGCGGCGCAGGCGTGCTCGGCCTCCTCACGAGCGACTGGAGCTACCTCGCCGTCGATCCGGCGGGCCAGTGGACGGCCACGTGGTTCGCGCGCGCGACGTTCGGCGTGACGCCCGAGGGCATGGACGTGTGCGCCCGCCGCCCCGACCTCGATCCCGCCGTGATCGACGGCGTCATCGCCGACCTCGCGAAGCGCCCCGAGCTCGCCCACCTCGGCGGCTGGTTCCGGCCCGAGCGTTAGCCGGCCCCCGGCGGCGTCCCCGGCGGCGTCCCCGGGCCCCCCACCTGCTCGACCGGCACGAGCACCCGCAACCCGCCGTGCCGCACCCGGTGCACCAGCGGCGTCGCGAGCTCCGTCAGCTCGCCGTCGATCGAGACGAGCACGCGCTTGCGGCGCAGGTAGAGCGAGGCCTCCGGCATCACCAGCGCCTCGAAACCCTTGGCCGACGCGAGGCTGGAGAACAAGGCGCGCACGAACAGCCAGGCGACGCCGTACCAGCGCGTGCTGCGCGCGACGTAGAGGTTGAGCACGCCGCGCTCCGGGTACGACACGCGCTCCACGCCGAACTGCCGCATCTGGAACGCGTTCGTGCACACGATGACCGAGGGGGTGATGCGCCAGAGCGAGCGGCCGGCGCTCACGATGCGCACCCGGAGCACGGGGAGCTGGCGGAGGACCCGCAGCGTCGCGAGCACCATGGCCGCGAACTTCCGGCGGCCGCCCTCCCGCGCCTCCTCGCGGCGCCGCACCATCGTCGGGTGGAAGCCGATGCCGGTGAAGTTTAGGAACAAGCGCCCGTTCACCTCGGCCACGTCGAGGTCGCGGGGCACCGCCGCGGCGAGCGTCGCGACCGCGGCGTCGAGGTCGAGCGGGATGCCGACCTCGCGCGCGAAGTGGTTGAAGGTGCCGAGCGGGAGCACCCCGAAGGGCTTCCCGGTGCCCGAGAGCGCGGCGGCCACGGTGTTGATCGTGCCGTCCCCGCCGCCCGCGATGACGGCGTCGTACGGCTGGTGGGCGGCCTCGCGTGCCACGTTCCCCAGGTCCTCGCCCGGCACAGCGCGCACCTCCGCGTCCACGCCATGCGCCCGGAACGCCGCCTCGATGCGGTCGGGCGCGTGGTCGGTCGGCGCGCCGGCGATGGTTCCCGCGGCCCGGTTCAGGAGGACCAGCACGTGCATCTCCCTCGAGCCTAAGCGCGGATCTCCGTCGCGGATGTTCGGGGCGTGCCGCGCCCCCTTGACGCCGCCCGGTCAGACGGGCATGTTCGCGCGCCTCCCGAGGCATCCATGAGCATCCGTCGCACTCCGTTCCACGCCTTCCACAAGGAGGCGGGCGCCCGCATGATCGACTTCGGCGGGTGGGACATGCCGGTCCAGTACACCGGCATCATCGAGGAGCACCTCGCGACGCGCGCGCGGGTCGGCCTCTTCGACGTGTCGCACATGGGCGAGGTCCGGTTCCGCGGCCCCCACGCGATGGCCGCGGTCCAGCACCTCGTCACGAACGACGTGTCCAAGCTGGCGGACGGCCAGGCGATGTACACCGCGATGTGCAACGAGCACGGCGGCATCGTGGACGATCTCATCGTCTACCGCTTCGGCGCCGAGGAGATCCTCATCTGCGTCAACGCCGCCAACCGCGCCAAGGACTACGCGTGGATGGTGTCGCACAACCCGTTCGGCGCGGAGATCACCAACGAGTCCGACCAGTGGGGCCAGCTCGCCATCCAGGGCCGCCACGCCGAGGCGCTCATCCAGACGCTCACGCCGGTAAAGCTCGCCGCCATCAAGAACTACTGGTTCGCGGTCGGCACGGTCGCGGGCGTCGAAGGCTGCATCCTCGCGCGCACGGGCTACACCGGGGAGGACGGCTTCGAGATCTTCCTGCCCGCCGGCGCCGCCGACATCCTGTGGGACGCCGTGCACACCGCCGGCGCCCCCTTCGGCCTCGCCAACATCGGCCTCGGCGCGCGTGACACGCTGCGCCTCGAGATGAAGTACAGCCTGTATGGTAACGACATCACCGATGACACGACCCCGCTCGAAGCCGGCCTGGGTTGGGTGACCAAGCTGGAGAAGGGTGACTTCATCGGGCGCGATCCGCTGGTCAAGCAGCGAGATGCCGGCGTTCCCCGCCGCCTCGTGGGCCTCGTGGTCGACGGCCGCATCGCGCGCCCGCACAACCCCATCGTGTCGGACGGCGTGGTCGTGGGCGAGGTCACCTCGGGCAGCCGCGGGCCGAGCATCGAGCAGAACGTCGCCATCGCGTACGTGCCGACCAACCTCGCGAAGCTCGGCACGAAGCTCCAGGTGGACGTGCGTGGCAAGCTCGCCGACGCCACCGTCTCCAAGACGCCGTTCTACACCCGTCCCTACTAGTTCGTTCGACGCACGTTCTTTCCAGAGGCCACCCCCATGAGCAGCATCCCCGAGAACCTCCGTTACACCGAGTCCCACGAGTGGGTGCTCCTCGAGGGCGACATCGCCACCGTCGGCATCACGCACCACGCGCAGGACGCCCTCGGTGACATCGTGCACGTCGAGCTCCCCGCGATCGGCAAGGCCGTCAAGAAGGGCGCCGGCGCCGCCGAGGTCGAGTCCGTCAAGGCGGTGAGCGACATCTACGCCCCCGTCACCGGCACCGTGGTGGACGTGAACGGCGCGCTCGACGGCAACGAGTCCGTCGTGAACCAGGATCCGCACGGCGCGGGCTGGCTCTTCAAGGTCAAGGTGGCGGATCCCGCCGAGGTGGCCACGCTCCTCGACGCGGCGGCCTACGCGGCGACGCTGCACTAGTTCCGTACGGGCGGCCCGGCGGCGCGCGAGGACGCGCACCGCCGTCGCCACCCTCCAGGCTTCGGCCTCCGGCCTCGGCTGGCGCGTCCCGACGCATGCGCGTCGGGGGCGCCGAGCCGCGCGGTCGCTGCCGCGCCCGCGCGCCTTCCGGTCGGCTGCCGCGCGTGTGATCGCGGCCGGGGCGTGCGGACGAGCACGCGCACCACCGTCGCCCACGCGCCGCCATCGCCCACGCACCGCCGCCAGGTTGGCAGCCGCACCCGGTCCTGCACGACCACCCAACTGTGGGGGCGTTGCGGGGGCTTGCCCCCGCCCCAAAAAACCCAAGGCGAACCCTACGCGATCGCCGGGCCCGCAGGCGCCGCGGTGCGCACCTCGTCGTAGCCGTGGACCACGAACGTGGTGCCCGGCGCGAGGTAGCCGCGGGCGACCATCTCGTCGAAGTCGCGGGGGTGGAGGTGCTCGCAGCCGTGGGACCAGTCGAGCACGTCGAGGGCGTTCTTGGGGTCGAGCAGGGCGTCGGTGTCGCGGAAGTACGCGGCGGTGCCCTCCTGGTGCGGCGAGGAGTGGATCATGTGACCCTGGACCACGCCGGTCCGCACGCTCTTGAGCTGCCCGCGCAGGTGGCCGAAGTCGTTCATGCGCCACGCGTCGTAGAGCTGGCCGCGGGTGTCGAGGTAGGACGCGCGCGGGAGGGGTGGCGGGTTGCGGCGGGCGAAGACGCTCTGGGGGCCGGTGGCCCAGCGCCAGGCGCCGTCGAGGTCACGGTATTGCACCTCGCCGTCGACCTCGCGGAGCTGGGAGCCGTAGGGCACGTACGACCACGCCCATGCGCCCGACGCGTGGGGGCTCACGCGGATGACCGAGTAGGTGCCGCTCGGGGAGGGGCCGTAGTCCACGGTGGGGTTGTCGGGATCGTCCTTGAAGCGGTTCTGGCCGCCGACCATGCCGTAGCGGTCGAGGTCCTTGCCGCCGCTCACGACGTAGACCTTGCGCTCGGTGTCGCCCGGGTAGAAGTGGAGCTCGACCGCGCCGCGCAGGCCGGCGCCCGCCGCGGGCCCGGTGATGTTCACGAGCGGGAGGCCGTGCGCGAGGAGGACGTCATCGAGCGCGCCGAGCGTGGTGCGATCGACGATGCCGGAGTCCGGGAGGTAGACCCGGCGTTGGAAGGCCTTCACGGCGGCCTCGGTGCCCGGGCCGAAGGCGCCGTCGGCCTCGACGCGGAGGGCGTTGTCTCCCCACTGGGCGCCGAGGCGACCCAAGCCGGCTTGGATCGCGCGGTTGTCGTCGCGGTTGGTGCCGCCGCGGAGGGCGATGACCTGGTCGGGGCGGATGCGCGCGCGCGGCGCGAGGTCGAGGGGCTTCTTGCCGGCGGCGGCGAGCCGCTCGTTCATGGCGAGGAGCGTGGCGGTGTCGACCTGGCCGGTCTGTGGCAGGTGCGCGCCCGCCTGGAACGTGGCGACGAGCGCGGCGGTGCCCTTGCCATACACGCCGTCGGACGCCGTGGGGTGGCCGAGCGCGGTGAGGGCGTCCTGCAGCGACACGACCTCCGCGCGCGGCTGGTACATGTCGGCGGCGTTGGCGGGGGTCGCGGCGAGCAGCACGCGCCGGGGCACGAGCGCCGCGCGGCTCGCCAGCAGATCGTCGACGAGGCGGCGGGCGGCGGGCTCGAGGTGGGATTCGTAGGGCGCGACCGCGGCCTTCAGCTCCGCGAGCTCCTCGGGGGAGAGGCGCCCGTCCGCGCGGGCGAGCTGGAGGGCGTAGAGGATGTCCTCCAGGTCGACGTTGGCGTCGGCGGTGAGGGCGGAGAGGCGGGGCGCGATCGTGGATGCCATGGGAACGGACTCCGTTCCCGGCGTTGTACCACGACTCGACCACGACAGCGAAGCACGTTCGCGTCAGGCCGGGGCGACCATCCCCTTGAGCTCCATCGGCAGCACCCCCTCGACGTGCCGCAGCTCGCCCGCCGACACGTGGCTGCGGACCACGTGGAGCACCGCCTGGACGGCCTTCTCGGGGTCGATCACGGGGTTGGGGCCGAGCCGGCCGCGCACCGCGTTGATGAACGTGTGGTGGCTCTCCGCGCGCTGCATCTGGCCGGACCACCCGTCGTAATAGGCGCCGCGTACGGTGATCGGCAGCTCGGAGGCGAGGTCGGCGACCTCCGCGGTGGGGAGCTGGTCCCGAAGCGTCGCGAGCACGGCCCGGAGCGCGTGCCACGCGTCGCGGGGGTCGTTCGAGCCGAGGGCCACGGCGACGTCGCGGAGCCAGATGCGCGTCGTCTGGAGGGAGGAGGTCAGCGGCTGCAACCACCGGCTCCCGAGCGTCGCGTCGAGGTGCTCCTGGCTTAGCTGCTCCTCCGCGCGCCGGTGTCGCGACGGATGCTCGCTTTCATCGGACCGCCCGGCCCTTTGGCCCGGATCCTGTCCCGCCGGCGGCCGGCTCTCGTCCCCATCTCTCGCCATCTCGCTCCTCCCGCGTCGTCTCTTGGGGTAGCCACCCGCCGCGCGCGGCCCGGTCGCCTTTCGTCGCGTCGAGCCCAGCGGTCGGGTCGGCCGGACGATGCGTGCCCGGGCCGTCGCCGCGCGGTAGAAGCGAGGTGTGCACGCGGACCCTCCCGATCGCCTCGGCGAACTCCTCGCCGACCTCAACGATGCGCAGCGCGCGGTCGTCACGGCGCAGGCGGGGCCGGTGCTCGTGGTGGCTGGCGCGGGCTCGGGGAAGACGACGACGCTCGTGCGCCGCGTCGCCTGGATGATCCGGAACGGCGTGCCGCCCGCGTCGATCCTGCTCCTCACGTTCACCCGGGCCTCGGCGGCCAACATGCTCGCCCGGGCGCGGGCGCTCGCGCCCGAGGCACGCGACGTGACCGGCGGCACGTTCCACTCGGTCGCGAACGGCGTGCTCCGCGAGCTCCACGCCGTCTTCGGGCTGCCGGCCGAGTTCACGATCCTCGACCCCGAGGATGTCGAACAGGCCCTCCGCGCCTGCATCGTAGAGGTGCCCTACCCGGAGAAGGGGCGCGCGCCGAAGGCGGTCACCGTCGCCGCCATCGTCTCCCTCCACGCCAACACCCGGTGCACGTGGGAGGCCGCGGTGCGTCGCCGGGCCCCCTCCTACACCGAGCACGTCGCGTGGTTCGAGGCCGTCGCGCAGCGCTACGCGACGTGGAAGCTCGATCGCGGGCTCCTCGACTACGACGATCTGCTCGTCTACTTCGCCCACGCGCTCGCCAACCCCGAGGTCGGGGCGTGGCTGCGCGGGCGGTGGCGGCACGTGCTGGTCGACGAGCACCAGGACTCCAACGCGCTCCAATTGGAGCTCGTCTACGGCCTGGGCGGGCCGCCGGGCACCCATCCGCCGGCAGCCGATCCGCCGGCGAGCGCGGCCGCGCCGGGCGCCGAGGGGCCGAACATCATGGTCGTGGGGGATCCCGCGCAGGCCATCTACGGCTTCCGCGGCTCCGCGCCCGCCACGATGCTCCACTTCCGCGACCGCTGGCCGACCACGCGCGTGCTGCCGCTGGAGGTCAACTACCGCTCGACCCAGCCCATCCTCGACCTCGTCTGCGCGGTCGACGAGGCGATGTCGCCGCGGTTCGAGCGCACGCTCCGGGCGGCGTCGCCCGTGTCCGCCGAACGCCCCGCGCTGGTGGTGTGCTCGAACGACCGCACCCAGTCCGAAGAGGTGTGCCGGCGCATCCTCGCCGCGCGGGACGAGGGGGTCGAGCTCGCCGACCAGGCCGTGCTCGTGCGCTCGATGTGGGCCGCGCGGCGGCTGGAGGCCGAGCTCCTCGCGCACCGGATCCCCTACCGCGTCGTCGGGGGGCTGCGGATCGACGAGGCCGCCCACGTGAAGGACGCCCTCTCGCTCGCGCGCGTGGTCGACAACCCGCTCAACGAGCCCGCCTGGAGCCGTGTGTTCGGGCTGCTCGGCGGGGTCGGGCCCGCCGCCGTCCAGCGGCTCCTCGCCCACGTCCGCGCCGCCCCCGACGTGACCCCCGCGCTCGCCCGCCTCGCGGACGCCCCGTTCCCCAAGAAGACCGATCCCGCGCCGCTCCTCGCGGCGATCGGGGCCCTCGGCGTGCGCGGCCCCGTCGCCGCCCGGCTCCGCGCCGCCATCGAGGCCTTCGAGCCCGTGTTCCGGGCCCGCTACGAGGGCGAGTGGGCCGACCGCCGGCGGGACCTCGACACCGTGGCCGGCCTCGCGGACGAGCACGAGAGCCTGACCGGGTTTCTGGCGGCCATCACCATCGACTACGGCCTCGATGCCCGCGAGCGCGCCGGCGCCGCCCCGAAGCCGGAAGAGCGTCCGCTCACGGTGTCCACGATCCACTCCGCGAAGGGGCTCGAGTGGCACTCCGTGCACCTCCCGAGCTTCGTCGCCGGGCACTTCCCGTCCCCCTACGCGGTGCGGCCGGACGAGCTCGAAGAGGAGCTGCGCATCTTCTACGTCGCGACCTCGCGCGCGCGCCGCCGGCTCGTGTTCTACCGGCCGGTCGTCGGCGACAACGGCTACCTGAAGGAGGAGAGCCCCTACGAGCGGCTCGTCGCGCCCTTCGTGGACCGTCAGGAGCCGCCCGTGGCCCCCAAGCCGACGGCGGCGGCGGCGCTCTCCGGCGTCCGCATCGACATGCGCTCGGTCCTGCTCGGCAAGGGCTGATCCGCTCGGCTGCGGGGGCGCTCGGCGCTGCCGGGGCGCTCAGCGCTGCGCCGGGGCTCCTCAGCGCTGCGCCGGGGCTCTCAGCGCCGCGCCGGGGCGCTCAGCGCTGCGCCGGGGCGCTCAGCGCCGCGCCGGGGG
>JAUXTN010000235.1 GCA_030684355.1 Pseudomonadota bacterium | reverse complement strand
CGTCCGCCCGCGCGGACGCGGGCGGACGGACCGCCGGCGAGGCGCCGGCGCCATCCGGTCGGCTCGCGCGGGGAGCGCGACCACCGCGACCACCGCAACCAACGCGACCACCGCGACCACCACGCCCACGCCCCAACTTACGCCGACCGCCGCGCCAGCAAGGCGTCGAGCTTGCCGAGCTCGCTGGTCCAGCCCGCGGTCTGGCGGTCGGTCCACATCTGGTCGTGCATCGCGTCGAAGGTGAGCACCATCCGCACGCCGCGCTCGGCGGGGAAGAGCTCGACGAGCGTGCTCGTGTCGTACACCGGGAGCCCCGGCACGAAATCGACCGGGTGTACGTAGCCGAGGCGCCGGGGGGAGCTCACCTCGGAGTAGGTGATGGTGTGCACGGTCGACGTCGGCATGCCGTTCTGCTCCATGAACGCGACCATGCGCGGGTCGACGGCGGTCATCGTGTAGCGGAGGTTGCCGCCGGGCCGCAGCTCGAGCGCCTGCACCGTGACCGCGAAGCCCTCGGGCCCCCACCAGGACTCGATGCCCTCCGGGGTGGTCCAGAGCCCCCAGACCTCCTCGAGCGAGGCGGTGAAGGTGCGCTCCATCGAGATGCGACGCTTGGGATCGGGCGGGTTCTCGGGCTGGGTCATGTCGGTTCGTCCGGGGTGGGGGTGCGTGCGGCCTGCTGGCGCTCGAGGGCGGCGCCGAAACGATCGAGGCGGGCGTCCCAGACCTGGCGATAGCCGGCGATCCAGGCTTCGAGCTCGCGGAAGGGCTCCTCGCGGAGGGAGTAGAGGCGCCGCTGCCCGTCGGGACGCACCTGCACGAGGCCCGCCTCGTGCAGGATGCGCAGGTGCCGCGAGACCCCGCTCTGATGGACGTCCACGCGCTTCACGAGGTCGCCCACGGCGCACTCCCCGCCGCGCATCGCCTCGAGGATGCGCAGGCGGGTGGGGTCGGCGAGGGTCTGGAAGAGCGCTGCATCCATCATGGTGTATATACATACATGCGTATACTTCGACCGTCAAGCGCGCCGTGCGCAGGCGCTCCGTGCGCAGGCGCGCCGTGCGCAGGCGCGCCGTGCGCAGGCGCTCCGTGCGCAGGCGCTCCGTGCGCGAGGTGCCCAGAGGGCGCCCGCGCGGGCGCGGGCGGTTCGGTGCGCCCGCGGCGTCAGCCGCGGGGAGCGCCAACGGAGGCCGAAGGCCGACCCCGGCGGGGACCGACCCCGCCGCTTCGGCGGGGGCGCGCCCAGACGGTGAACCCCGATGGCGAGTACGCGGTGCGTCGGCGCCACGCGGCGAGCGGGGGCCGCCGCCCTCCTGGCGACACACGGCAATGCCCACCGATCATCCCGCTTGCAAACCCGGCCCCGCTCCGGCTACCACGCGCACATGCGCATCCCCGTCCTGCTCCTCGCCTACCTCGCCCTCGCCCTCGCCTGCGCCGCCCCCGGCGGGAAGGACGGCGAGGACGACCCCGACCGCCCCGAGGCCGACGCCGACACCGACGCCGACACCGACGCCGACGCCGACACCGACACCGACACCGACGTGGACCTCTCGCCGTGCGGCGTCTACACGTCGGCCGCGCTGGTCGGCTCCGAGGCGGTCCACCGCTACACCAACGAAGAGGAGCTCGGCTACGGCGGCACCTACACCAACGTCACCGAGTCCTACGACGCCGGCACGGGCGAGGTCGTGTTCAGCTCGGAGACCACCCTCGACGGGGCGAGCTACCGCTACTACGAGGGCTCCAGCACGAGCGTCATGCGTTGCGACGACGACGGGCTCTGGATGGAGTCGTACTACGCCGAGTACGCGTACGAGACGACGAGCGGCTACGCGGGGTCGGGCTGGACCGAGGCCGTGTACGAGGACGGCTACCTCGTCATGCCCTCGAGCCCCGCCGTCGGGGACCGTTGGACGGCGTCCGGCACCCTCACCTACGACGGGAGCGCCGGCCCGGGCAGCCTCGAGTACGCCATGGCCTACGAGGTGGTCGGGGCCGAGTCCCGGACGGTCCCGGCGGGCACGTTCTCCACCTTGCGGATCGCGCAGACGACGTCCGGCGACACGACCGAGCTCTGGGTCGCGCCCGACATCGGCACCATCGAGACGGAGTACGCCGAGCTGACGCGCTGGACGCCGTAGCGGTCCGCCGCGGCGCGAGCAGGCGCATCCGAGCCATGCCGGATGCGCCCGCGTCCGCTAGTTGCCGCCCCGGTTCATGCCGCCCAGGCGGGCAAAGCCGACCTTGAGGCCGGTGCGAACGAGCTGCAGCTTGGTGGCTTGGGGTGCCTTCTTCTCGGGCAGGGACTTCATGATGCCTCCGTGGGTCGGGTCCGGGAGTGGACCGATTGGAGGATAGCGAGGTGGACCGCGGGGTTCCTGGCTCAAACCTGGCTCAATGTCCAGGGCGCGGTCGGCACCGCCCGGGCGTGCCCCCGCCGAAGACGGCGGGGTCGGTCCGTTCCAGGCTCGGCGCGGAGCGCCTCGGTCGTCCGGGCGCCGAGCCGCCCGGACGGACCGCCGCCGGAGGCGGCGCCTTCCACGCACCTCACGCGGTTAGGCCCCCACCCCATGCACCCCGTCCACGTCCGCCTCCTCGACCACGCCCGGCGCGCCCTCGGCAAGGCCACGGCGAGCCCCGAGCCGCCCGATGGCATCGCCGCCGCCGAGGCCCGACTTGGGCGCCCCCTCCCCCCGGGGTACCGGCGGTTCCTGGAGGAGGTCGGCAAGGCCCGCTGGCCGCTGCGCATCGAGAACGTGGCCACCTTCGAGGGGGGCCCGTGGCCCGAGTACTTCGTCCCCTTCGCGAGCGACTACGGCGAGCTCGTCTACGGCTTCGACCTGCGCGGGGGTGACGGCGCGGACCTTCCCATCGACTTCCTCGACTTCGAGACCGACGAGCTCGACGAGGACCCTGGCCCCGCCGTGCCCTTCGAGGACTGGCTCGCCGCGCGGATCGACGACGACGTGGGCCCGGCGCCGTCGGCGGGGTGAAGCACGGCGGCGGGGTGAAGCACGGCGGGGGAGTGAAGCACGGCGGCGGGGTGAACCGCCGCGCCCGGGTGAACCGCCCCGGCTACTCCGGCTACTCCCGCCGCAGCGTCCGCTTGCGCGCGAGCAACATCCCGTGCGGATCGAGGTCGACACGCTCGACCTTCGGCCCGGCCGCGAGCGTCCAGGTGCCCTGCCCGTCGACGACCTTGCACCAGACCGTCTCGGCCTTGCCACCCCGGATGATCCGCACCGGCACGTCGTAGGTGACGAACGGCACGTCGGCGGTGATCGTGCCGGACACGACGCCGTCGCCCGCGACGCGCCAGGTGCCCGCCAGCGCGGGGATGTACCCGGTGTTCACCCACGCGTCCCAGAAGTCGGTGAGGTCGACCGACGTGTTCGCCTGGATCGCCGCGAGGACGTCCTCGCCGCGCACCTGCTGGCCGGCGTGGGTGCGCGCGAAGGTGTCGAGGGCGCCGAGCAGCGCGTCGATGCCGATGCGCTCGCGGAGGGCGTGCTCGAAGAGGTAGGGGCCGCAGTGGTAGAGCGCCATCGAGCGCGCGCCGGGCGTGGCGAGGCTGACGTTCGTGTAGCGCGGGAGCTCCTGCTCGCAGAACTTGCGGTGCAGGTCCCGCCGCGCCTCGTAGGCCGGCGCCCCCCACTTCGCCCCCGCGAAGATGTCCGCGTACACCTCGGCCAGCGTCTCGGAGATCCAGGCGTCGTCGGGGTTCGCGGGGGACACCGCGTTGCCCCAGTACTGGTGGGCCAGCTCGTGGGCCAGGGTGCTCTCGGGCACGTGATCCAAGCCTTCGAAGAGCTTGTCGGCCAACCAATACGGCAGGCTCGCCTGCTGCATCGCGACCATCCCGTGGGGGGCGACCCAGGTGAACCCGAACCAACCGTCGGGGGCCTGGAACACGGTGAGGTCGTCGACCGGGAAGGGCGGCAGGACCGTGTTCATCCACGCGATGACGCCGCGGGAGAAGCCGAGCACCCCGGTGAGCGAGCGCTTCTCCTCGGCGTACATGCGGACCGCGACGGCGGGCTGCTTCTGGGTGGGGTCGGCCTGGGGGATCGCGGGCTCCTGGGCCGACTCCCAGCGTCCGATCGCCGCCCCGAGGAGCCGGTGGCCGCCCTCCTGGCTCCACTCGGTCCACCGCTGGCCGTCGGCCTCCCAACTCCGCACGGGCCCCGGCAGCACCACGGCCATCGTGTCGTCGATCGGCACGCCGATCCGCACGGTGGCGGCCCCCGAGAGGCCGGGCGGGCCACCGGCGACCCGCGGATAGGGCCACAGCAGCCAGGTGGACTTGCCGAACTCTCCCGGGAACCCGAAGCCCCACGTGTCGTCCACGTGGAAGGAGAGGGTCGTCGATGCGCCCGCCGCGAGCGTGGCGGGGAGCACCACGAGCACCCGGTCGGGCGGCCCCCGGTCCGGCTCGCGGCGGAACGGCAGGTCGACGCGTGTCCCGTCCGCCAGCCGGATGGGCCCCACCACGCCGGTGCGGTCGACGGCGTCGCGAAGGAACGACACATCGAGCGCGAAGCTGCGCACCGGCCGCTCGGCGTGCACCACAAGGCGCATGTCGCCCGCGACCTCGAGGGCGTACCCGTCCTTCGAGGGCCGCGCGGCGTAGGCGACGTCGGTCCGGGTGACGGAGACGGCGGGGCCCACCGCGCAGTCCACCTCCCCGAACGAGCGGTAGTGCCCGCCCGCGGTCAGGTCCCGCCCCGCCGCGGCGAGCCGCCGGCAGCGCCCCCGATCGAGCCACGCGCCGCTGTCGTCCCGGGCGAGGCCGAGCCAACGGTCTTCCGGCCCCGTCCCGAGGGTCTCGGGGTCCCGCACGACCCCGTAGCGGTCGGCCGTCCGGAGGTCGAACCAGGAGGCGGTGGCGTCCGCGGGGATCGCGCCGTCCGCCACGAGCAGGGCCTGCTGGGGGAGCCAACTCCCGATGCTGACGACGTCGTCGAGCTGGGCGAGCCGCGCGCGCAAGGCCGCCATGGCCTCGCTCGACGCGGACTCGGTCGACGCGGACTCGCTCGACGCGGCCGCGCTCGACGCGGCCCCGGTCGACGCGGACGCGGTCGACGCGGACTCGCTCGAGGGGGACGCCGCCGGCGGGAGGGTGTCGGCGCCACCCAAGCCGGGTTGGAGGAGCACGGCGCGGTCCACGGCGGTGACCCAGTCGCCCCCGGCCGCGACCGGCGCGAGGCGCTCGTGGGACGCCCCGAGCGACAAGACCTGCCGCACCGCGAACTGCCGGGCCGCGGCCACGTCGGGCCACCGCACCCGCCCGACGGCCTCTCCCACGAACACCCACCCGGCGGGCGCCGCGAGCCCGCCCGCGCGCACCCGGATCGGCACCAGCGTCCCGTGCTTCACCTCCAGCACGAGCTGACCGGCGTCGAAGGTCCACCCGGCGGCGTCGCGCGCCGCGCCGCCCACCTCGAGGGTCGCGGGCGCTTCCAGGGCTTGCCGGAGGGCATCGAGATCGAGCGGCACGGGGGCTCCTTCCGAGCGCGACGGTAGCAGGTCGCGGGCCCCCGCGGAGATTCGTCAGGGCGAAACGGGCGCCCCGTCGAAGTCACCGTACGCGTAGATGCCCACCTTGCGGCCGGCGTCGGTCCCCGCGAGGTCGCAGTTGCCGATGGTGCCGTAGATGTCGCCGGTGAAGTCGGTGTACGCGCAGAAGTCGTCGGAGACAGCGTGCATGCGCATGGGCCATTGCGCGTCGGCGCCGCCCTGGTCGTAGGCCTCGAGGTCCCACTGCTGGAACGAGTCGCTCTCGTCGCACGACGCGCCGATGACGGTCCATGGGCCGATCCACGAGTCGGTGTGTGACAAGCACGCGCCGGTCGCGACGCTGCGGAAGCCCGTGTGCCCGGAGAGCTCCACGAGCTCCCACTGCTGGCTCGGGTCCGTGGCGATGCAGGACTCGGTCGACGAGATCGATCCCCCGCTCTCCGAGACGACACACCGCTCGCCGTTCTTGAATTGGAGCAGGTAGAACCCGGGCACGTCGTCGCAGGCGTCGCCGAGGCCGTCCTGGTCGCGATCGTACTGGTAGGGGTCGACCACGTCGGGGCACACGTCGGCGTCGTCGCCGATGCCGTCCCCGTCGCGGTCCGGGCCTTCGACCGGCGGATCCCCGGGCTCGGGGCAGATGGCGCCGTGGCAGCTCCAATCCGGGTAGTCGTAGCGGATCATCGCCTCGCCCGGCGCGCAGACCTCGCCGGGGACCGGCCCGGTGGCGCAGCCCGCCTCGAACCAACCCCCGCCGCGCGCGGCGTCCGTGATGGTGATGACCGACTCGACCCGGCCGTCGAAGTCTCCGGTGACCTCGAGGGTCCCCGCCTCCTCGCCGTTGCCAGAAAAATCGGTGTCCTGGCGCACCTCGCCGTTGAGCACCAGCTCGACCTCGAGCGACAGCACCGCGGCCGCGTCCAGCCAATACGGATCCGCGGGGTCGTGCACCTCGATGGTCGTGGACGCGCGGCAGCCGCTGTAGGTGAACACACTGATGGCGTGCAGGCCGTTGAGCGTGACCTCCCAGTCCACGCGCCCCTCGCCGCAGTCCGCCGACCAATTCCCGACGCCACCGGGGTTCTCGCACCCGTTCATCCGGCACTGGAGATCGTCCTTGATCGCCACGAAGGACCGGACGAGCTCGTCGTTCTGCCACAACGTGACCGGCCCCTCGACGTCGGCGCACGCCGGCGAGTCCACCAGGTAGGACGCCTCCTCCGTCGCGTCGCCTTCGGCCCAGCGGATGGTCACGACGTGGAAGCCGCAGGTGAGCGGGATCCGCCGCGCCTCGTCGAGCACCGCCGCGCACGTGTCGCCGTAGCCCGGATCGCCGCCGTCCACGGCGTAGCAGACCTCGGTGTCGTCGAGCCCGATCACGCCGACGCTGGCGTCGTCCTCGGCCAGCGTGGTGCCGGAGACCGGGTCGAAGTGGGACGTGGCGCGCTCGATACGATCGGTGGCGGGGGCGCAGGCAGCCGCGAGCAGCGCGAGGGACAGGGAGAGACGCATCCGCCAATCTACCGAGGTGCGGGGCCGCGCGCTGGTCCGGCGCCGGACTTCGCGGCGCTCGTGGCGTAGGGCCTGGGCGCTCGTCCGGGCGGCCCGCGCGCTCCGCGCCCGGGCCTTGTGCGGGGGGCTGGGCCGCCCCCCGCAACGCCCCCCGGGATGCGTGGCGGTCAGGCTCTCCCGGTGCGCGGGCATGCGCGCCCCCGGCGTGCGCGTCCGAAACTCCTCGGCGTCGACGCTGGCGCGCCAATCGCGAGACACGGTACGATCGAGGTTCACCCCCAACGAGGCTCAGTGCCCGACCTTCACGCCGACCTGGACGAGACGCTCGAGATCGCCGGTCGTCAGCTCGCGATCATGATCGCCGACATCGAGCAGGGCAGGTTCCCGTACGACAGCCTCTGCGCCAACTATGGGCGCGACGTGAAGAGGGTCGACCTCGCGTGCAACAACCCCAGCCGCTCCATGGAGATCGCGCAGCGCGCGGTCGCCAAGCACGCGAAGGCCCGGACGATCTCGACCGTCATGCGGGTGTCCCTGACCGACGAGGGCAGCGGCCAGGAATACGAAGCCTTCCTCGTCCGGATCACCACGCCCGGAGGCGACGACGTCGCCCTCGCCCTCGGCCTTCCCTTCGAGCTCTCCGGCGGGCGCGACTACCGGCGAACGGAGGTCCTGACCTTCCCGCGCGGCCTCCAGCTCATCGAAGCGGCGCTGCCCGCCGCATATTGCGGCGCCCGCCTGCACGCGGGGGTCCAACGCTTCCTGAAGCTCTCCGACGGCGGGCTCAAGAGCACGCTCCCCACGGAGCTCTCGATCGACTTCGGCGAGCGGCTCTGGCAGCACGGCTCCGTGCCGGAGGCTCGTGCGATCGACCTGATCGGGCAGGCGGCCTTCGCCGTCTTCGGGCTCATCGCCGAGATGGACGACGCCGTCATCCGCGAGGAGATCCATCGCTGGGGGGATGGCGTGCACGAGCACCTCGGCGACACGCGGCACCTCGGCAAGTTGACCACGGCGCTCTGCAACACCTCCGACTTGTCCGAGCTCTTCGACCGGGCGGCGCTGCGAGGCCAGACCTTCAACCTCCTGCTGCTCGGAGCCGCGGCCGTCCTGCTCGACGAGATCCTCGGCGCGGACGCAGAGGCCGAGAAGCGGGCCCTGCTCGACCTCGCCGGGAG
This sequence comes from Pseudomonadota bacterium, assembly GCA_030684355.1. Classification (GTDB taxonomy): domain Bacteria; phylum Myxococcota_A; class UBA796; order UBA796; family SXON01; genus CAJBVW01. Next base: position 10,100 of record JAUXTN010000235.1, on the reverse strand, counting down.
CATGGCAAAGGGCTCGGTCTCCTTGGCCCGGCCGGTCGGCACCGAGCACAGGGCGCTCGCCGACATCACGGCGGTCCTCGGGCTCGCCTGATGGCGCGGCCCAATCGAGGCGGCGTCGCATGGCCCCCGCGCGCGCGGCGACGGTTGGCGAGCTCTTGAGGTTTCCCCTCATCGAGGCCCTCCCCGGCCGCCGCTCGCGCCATCCCCGGGGCGCGGCCGCTACTTCTTCTTGGCCTTCTTGGCCTTCTTGGTCGTCTTCGACGCGCCGCGATCGGCCGCCGGCCGTCTGGCCTTCGTCGGCGTGGGGGCGGGAGTCGCGGCAGGCTCGCGGTCCTCGCTCCGGGCGGCCGGCTCGTGCCCCGACGATTCGGGCGAGCGCTCCGCGCGCTCCGGCGGCGGCTGCGCCCGGACGTGCTCGCGGGCCTCGGCGCGGGCGTGCGCGGCCTCCGACTCGTGGACCCAGCGCGAGCTGGTGTACCGACCGTTCACGTAGTACCCCTCGATCCAGGCGCGGCCCGGCCGCGACACGGGGCGCCAGTACCCTTCGTAGTAGACGCGCCCGGACCACCAACCCGCCGCCCACACGTAGCCCGGGTTGGGCGCCACGGGCTGCCAATATCCCGGGATGTAGTACCCGTACTCGTCATACCCGCCCGCAATCCAGATGTACTCGGGGCGAGGGCCCGGCACATAAGACGGCTCGTACGGGTCGAACACCACGACGCCGGGTGACCAGACGCTCACCACCACACCGGCATCGGCGGGCGCGATGGCAAGCGAGAGCACGGTGGCGAGGATCGCGAGGAGGTGCATGGTCGTTCCGGGGTGACACACAGGAAGTAGCCTCCAAGTCGCGAAAGGACAGCGTTCGTTTTGCATGGGGCCCCCTCCCGTCGGAGTTGTCACCCAAATCCGGGCACAACCCCGGTGCGAAAAAAGATCGACGACCGGCTTCCCGCGGCGCGCCCGTCCCGGAGCCACCAAGCCGTGGGTGTCGAGCGCCACGCAGGCCCCGAGGCGGAGAGCGGCGCGGAGTGACAGGCCGAGCCGGGCTCGTCCGCAGTCCAAAATTGTCTCCCTTTGCAATCGGTTGACCTCCTTCGCGACACGGCAGGCATTGGCGAGTTGCCTCGGCTACGGCACGCAAATGACAAATCCGAACCTTGGCATCCGCTCCATCCTCCTCTGCGCGCTCCTCTTCACGGTGGGGTGCCCTCCCGTGGACAAGGACACGTCGGATACGTCGGACACGTCGGACGCCGACACGGACACCGACACCGACACCGACACCGACACCGACACGGACACCGACACCGACACGGACACCGACACCGACACGGACGTCGGCAGCGACGCCGATGGCGACGGGTATGACCTGGTCGACGACTGCAACGACGCCGATGCCACGGTCTACCCGGGTGCCCCGGACGCCTGGTACGACGGCATCGACAGCGACTGCGCGGGCAACAGCGACTACGACGTGGATGGCGACGGGTACGACCTCGGCGACGACTGCGACGACAGCGACGCCACGGTCTATCCGGGTGCCCCGGACGCCTGGTACGACGGCAGCGACAGCGACTGCGCGGGCAACGCCGATTACGACGCCGACGCCGACGGGTATTTCGGCACGGACTGCGACGACACCGACCCCACGGTGTTTCCGGGCGCCGCGGATGCCTGGTACGACGGCGTCGACAGCGATTGTGCGGGCAACAGCGACTTCGACGCGGATGGCGACGGGTACGACCTCGCCGACGACTGCGACGACGCCGATGCCACCTTCTACCCGGGTGCCCCGGATGCCTGGTACGACGGCATCGACAGCGATTGCGCAGGCGACAACGACTTCGACGCCGACGGCGACGGGTACGACCTCGACGACGACTGCGACGACACGGACCCCAGCGTCTATCCGGGCGCGGGCGACTGCACCGAGGTGCTCCCCGAGCCGCCGGTGGAGCTCGGAACGGCCGGCAATTTCGCGATCCTCGCGAAGACCGGGATCTCCACCGTACCGCCCTCCGCCATCACGGGAGACATCGGTGTCAGCCCCGCGGCCGCGAGCTACATCACCGGTTTCTCGTTGATCGCGGATTCGACGAACGTCTTCTCGACCTCCACGCAGGTGACCGGGAACGTGTACGCGGCCGACTACGAGGTCCCCACTCCTTCCAACTTGACCACGGCGATCGGCGACATGGAGCTTGCCTTCACCGACGCGGCCGCGCGCTCCCCCGATGTCTCGGAGCTGGGCACCGGGCTCATCGGCGGGATGACCCTCGCCCCCGGCGTCTACCGGTGGGGCACGAGCGTGCTCATCCCCACGGATGTCACGCTCGTCGGGAGCGCGACGGACGTGTGGATCTTCGAGATTGCCCAGGATCTCACGATGAGCGCCGGAGCCAGCGTGCTCCTCTCGGGCGGGGCGCTGCCGGAGAACGTGTTCTGGCAGGTTTCCGGCTTCGTGGATCTCGGGACGACCGCGCACTGCGAGGGCATCGTCTTGTCGCAAACCGCGGTCACCCTGGCGACGGGCGCGTCGATCAACGGCCGGTTGCTGGCGCAGACGGCGGTGAACATCGACAGCAGCACGGTGGTCGCGCCGTAGCCCGGGCTGCGCCCCGCGGCGAGCATGCCGTCGCCGTCGGGCGCGCGCCTTTGGCCGGACGCGCGAAGGAGGAGGTACGGGGTACGGTGGGCCTGCGCGAGCGGTCCCCCCCGACGTCCCGCTCCGTCCTTGTCGAGCTCCTCCTCGCGCGACGTCGTGGCCTCCACCCTCGTGAACCTTCGCGACACTCCCCGCGTCCACGGGTGCCTACAACCCAGACATGAAACCAACCGTCCTGGTGCTGCTCCTGCTCTCCCAAGCTTGCCTCTCGCGTCGGGCGCCCGCGCCCGAGGAGGCCCCCACCGTACCGCCGGAGACGGCGCCCGCGCCCGCCACGAACGTGGAGGAGGCCCGCGCCGCGGCGGTCGACGCCTACATCTACGGCTATCCGCTCGTCACGATGGACCTGACCCGGCGCGTCTCGACCAACGTCGCGGAGCCCACCGGCGACAAGGCGCCGATGGGCCAATTCGCCAACCTCCGGAAGTACCCGGACGCGTCCTTCCGCACCGTCACCGCCCCGAACGCGGACACCCTCTACTCGGCGGCGTGGCTCGATTTGTCCGAGCAGCCGATGGTGCTGAGCCTGCCCGCCGCGGGCAACCGCTACTACCTCATGCCCATGTTGTCCGCGTGGACGGAGGTGTTCCAGGCCCCCGGCACGCGCACCACCGGCACCGACGCGCAGACGTACCTCCTGACCGGCCCCGGCTGGTCGGGCGAGGTTCCCGAGGGGATGACACGCGTCGAGGCGCCCACCAACATGGTGTGGATCCTCGGCCGGACCTACTCGTCGGGCACGACCAAGGACTACGCGGCCGTGCACAAGTTGCAAGACGCGTACCGACTCGTGCCGCTCGACGCTTGGGGCAAGCCGTACACGCCGGCGCCCGGCACGGTCGATCCGAACCTCGACATGACGACGGCGGTGCGCGACCAGGTCAACGCGATGAGCGGCGAGGAATTCTTCGGGCGCCTCGCCACGCTCCTGGAGAAGAACCCGCCCGCCGCGGCCGATGGGCCGGTCCTCGAGCGCATGGCGAAAATCGGTGTCGTACCCGGACAGCCGTTCGCGCCCCCCGACGAGACGGTCCGCGGCGCCATCGCGGACGCACCCCAGCGGGCGATCGAGCAGATCCGGAGCCAGAAGGCGGAGGCCGGGCGCGAAACCAACGGGTGGACCATCGTGACGGACACCGGCAAGTATGGCACCGATTACATGCAGCGCGCCTTCATCGCGGCCACCGGGCTCGGCGCCAACCTGCCAGAAGATGCGGTGTACCCCGTCGCCACGGTGGACGCCGAGGGCAGTCCGCTCACCGGCGAGAACGCCTACGTGCTGCGCTTCGCCAAGGGGGAGACGCCCCCCGCGAAGGGCTTCTGGTCGGTCACCCTGTACGATCCGGAGCTCTTCTTCGTCGACAACCCGCTGAATCGGTACAGCATCAGCCCGCGACAGGATCTCAAGTACAACGCGGACGGCTCGCTCGAGCTCTACGTCCAGAACGTGTCACCGGGCAAGGCGCTGGAGAGCAACTGGCTGCCCGCGCCCGCGGGTGACTTCCAGCTCATGATGCGGCTCTACTGGCCCGATCAGAGCGTGCTCGACGGCTCGTGGGCGCCGCCGGCGGTCGAGCGCGTGGAGCAGCGCGGCCCCTCCTGATCGGGTGGGATTGGCAGGTTTGGGCGACCTGCGTGCGCGGCGGTGCCTCGGCGCCCCGAGCGGCGCCGACCACCGCGCCGGGGGCCTGGCGCCCGGCGTAGCCAGTCCCCAAGCGCACGGCCTGTGTATCGTCAGCGGGTCGGCCAGGTCGCACAGCGCCGACCTGCCGACCCGCTCCCGCTCGCCCCACGCGCCGTCGCCGGGGTAGACGGCGGCATGCTCCCCTCCGCCTCCCCCTGGGTCGTCCTGAAGTTCGGCGGCACCAGCGTGGCCAGCGCCGCCCGCTGGGCCACCATCGCGGACATCGCGCGCGCCCGGCTCGCCGAGGGTCTGCGCCCGCTCGTGGTGTGCTCCGCCCTCTCCAAGGTCACCGACCTGCTCGGCGAGGCCCTCACCGCCGCGCTCGACGGGGCGCACGACCCGGTCCTCGACCGCGTGGACGCGCTGCACGCCGCGCTCGCCGCCGAGCTGGGCGTCGAGGCCCTGCACCGGGGCACGCTCGACGAGGTGCGGCGGATCCTCCTCGGCGCGAGCCTCACCCGCGAGGTGACGCCCCGGCAGCGCGCCCGGGTCCTGGCCTCCGGCGAGCTCATGTCCACCCGCCTCGGCGCCGCCTGGCTCGCCCGCGTGCTCGCCCCGGACCGCGCCTCGGGCGGCACCTCGGGCGGCACCCCGGGTGGCACCTACGGCCGCGCCTCGGAGCGCGCCTCCGACCACGCCTCGGAGGCGCCCGCCGCCGGCTTCCTCGACGCCCGCGACTGCCTCCGCGTGCTCGACCGCGCCGAGCCCGAGGCCACCCGCTTCCTCTCCGCCACGTGCGCCACCGACGCCGACCCCGCGCTCCAGGCCACCCTCGCCGCGCGCCCCGAGGCCGTGCTCGTCACGCAGGGCTTCATCGCGCGCACCGCCCGCGGCGACACCGTGCTCCTCGGCCGCGGCGGCTCGGACACCTCCGCGAGCCTGTTCGCGGCGGCGCTGACCGCCGCCCGCTGCGAGATCTGGACCGACGTGCCGGGCATGTTCACCGCGAACCCGCGCGAGGTCCCCCAGGCGCGCCTGCTACGCCACCTCGACTACGACGAGGCGCAGGAGATCGCGTCCACCGGCGCCAAGGTGCTGCACCCGCGCTGCATCGACCCCGTGCGGCGCCACGGCATCCCGCTCTGGATCCGCTCCACGCCGCAGCCCGACGTGCCCGGCACGGTCATCGAGGCGCTCCCCGGCACGGGCCCCCGCGTGAAGGCGCTCTCCGCGCGCACCGGCCAGGTGCTCCTGAGCATCGACACGCTCCGGATGTGGCAGCAGGTGGGCTTCCTGGCCGACGTGTTCGCGGTGTTCCGGACGCACGGCGTCTCGGTCGACCTCGTGTCGACCTCCGAGTCGAACGTCACCGTCTCGATCGACCCCGCCGCCAACGCCCTCGGCCCCGACGCCATCGACGCGCTCGTCGCCGATCTCGGCCGCCTCGCCGGCAACCGCGCCGACGGGCCCGCTGCCCAGGGCGGCCCCGCCACTGCCCCGGAGGGCCCCGCCGCGCGCGCCATCGGCCCGTGCGCCAGCGTGAGCCTCGTCGGGAGCGGCATCCGCACCCTGCTCCACCGCCTGGGGCCCGCGCTCGCCCTGTTCCAGGAGGAGCGCATCCACCTCGTCTCCCAGGCCGCGAGCGACCTGAACCTCACCTTCGTCGTCGACGAGGAGCAGGCCCCGCGGCTCGTGCGCGAGCTCCACGCGCTCCTCTTCGAGGCCGCCGAGGCCGACTCCACCTTCGGCCCCTCCTGGCGCGAGGTGGTGGACGGCCCCGCCGCCCCCGCCGCCCGCGACCGCTGGTGGGTGCGCCGTCGCGACGAGCTCCTCGCGCTCCCGACGCCCGCCTACGTCTACGACGGGCCCAGCGTCGACGCCGCCGCCGCCGCGCTGCGCGACCTCCGCAGCGTCGACCGCGTGTTCTACGCCCTGAAGGCCAACCCCCACCCGGGCCTCCTCCGCCGGATCGCGGACGCCGGCCTCGGGTTCGAGTGCGTGTCCCCCGGCGAGCTGGAGCGCGCCCTCTCGCTGGTGGTACCGGACCGCGTGCTCTTCACGCCCAACTTCGCGCCGCGCGCCGAGTACGCGGCGGGGCTCGATGCCGGCGTGCACGTCACCCTCGACAACGTGCACCCGCTCGCCGCCTGGCCCGAGCTCTTCGCCGGGCGCGCGATCCTGCTGCGCCTCGACCCCGGCGCGGGCCGCGGGCACCACGACCACGTCAAGACCGGCGGCAAGCGCTCCAAGTTCGGCATCGCCCACGCGGAGCTCGACCGTGTCGCGAGCCTCTGCCAGCAGCACGGCGTGCGGGTCGTCGGGCTCCACGCCCACGTCGGGAGCGGCATCCTCGACGCGTCGAGCTGGAGCGACGTGGCGCTCTTCCTGGCCCGGGCCGCGGAGCGCTTCCCGGAGGTCGACCGCATCGATCTCGGCGGCGGGCTCGGCGTCCCCGAGAAGCCGGACCAGTCCCCGCTCGACCTCGCGGCGCTCGACGCCGCCCTCGCCCGCATCCGCGCCGCGCACCCCCGCTTCGCGCTCTGGCTGGAGCCGGGCCGCTTCCTCGTCGCCGAGGCCGGCGTGCTCCTCGCGCGGGTCACCCAACTGAAGAAGAAGGACGATGTCACGTTCGTGGGCGTCGACACCGGCATGAACAGCCTCATCCGGCCGGCGCTCTACGGCGCGTGGCACGAGATCGTGAACCTGACCCGCCTCGGCGCGCCGCTCACCCAGACGGTGCACGTCGTGGGCCCCATCTGCGAGACGGGTGACACCCTCGGCCACGCACGCCGCCTCCCCGACACGCAGGAGGGCGACGTGCTGCTCATCGCGACCGCGGGCGCGTACGGGCGGGCGATGAGCTCGTGCTACAACCTGCGGGAGCCGGCGGGGGAGGTCTTGTTGGGGTGAGGGGGGTTGGGTTTGCTCAACCCCGACGCGTTAACCCCGCCCCATGACCAGCGACGCCATGACAGTCGAGGCCTACCTCGCCGGCCTCCCCGCCGACCGCCGCGAGGCCCTCGAGGCCGTGCGGGCCGAGGTGAACCGGAACCTGCCCGAAGGAGTGGTCGAGGGCATGCAGTACGGCATGATCGGCTGGTACGTGCCCCACTCCCGCTACCCCCACGGCTACCACTGCGATCCGAAGCAGCCACTGCCGTTCGCGTCGCTCGCGTCGCAGAAGGCGCACATGGCGGTCTACCTGTTCTGCGCCTACGTCGACGGCGACAGCGCCGCGTGGATCCAGGCCGAGGCCGCGCGCCGCGGCTGCAAGCTCGACATGGGCAAGTCGTGCGTCCGCTTCAAGAAGCTCTCCGACCTCCCGCTCGACCTCATCGGGCAAGCCATCGCGCGCTCGTCGAACTTCGTGGAGAAGTACGAGGCCGCGCTGCCGCCGTCGGTGAGGAAGAAGCGGAAGACCTGACACCCGAGGCGGTTGGACACCCCCTCTATTGGTTGCTCCCCGAGCCGGGGTGTCCCTCGTTCACTGCCGTCGCCGGCACGCGCGCCTGGATCGTGTCCATCAGGCGGGTCGCGTAGGTCGTCATCGTCGTGCCATCCCGCGCGACCAATTCGAGCACGGAGAAGGGGCGCCGCCCGGCTTGGATCCGGCGCCGGACGGCGTGGGTGATCTGGTCGTACCGCAACAGCCGCACGGCCTGCCCGCGCAGGCGCACGACCCCGAACGTCGTCGCCATCCAACCGTGACGCTTGTGCACGCGGAGGAACGTGGTGATCGTGTAGAGGAGGACCGGGACGGTGACGAGGATGCCCGGCACGGTCGGGTGGTTCGCGAGGCCGGCGAAGCTCGTCGGGACGATCAAGCCGCGCGGCGCGTTGGCCCAGATCAGCAGCGCGCTCACGAAGCCGCCCAGCGCGGCGACGAACGCCAGGAGGTGCCAAGCCATCGTGTCCCCCTCGTCGGAGACGAAGCGGTCGGTGTCCTTCGGACGGGCGGCGATGGCCGCCGCCACGATCGACTCGATCTCCACGCGCTCCGATCGGGGCAGCTTCTCGAGGCTCGTGTCGACCACACCCATCTGCCCCTCATAGCAAGCCGGGCTAGCCGACGCGGCGCCGCCGTGTCGTGAGCGCCAGGCCCGCGAGCACCAGCGACAACGCCGCGGTACCACCGCCTGCGTCGGGGGAGTCGCAACCACACCCGCCGTCATCCGCGCCGCCGTCCTTGCCGCCGCCGGTGTCGTCACCGCTGTCGTCACCGCTGCCTTCGGCGGTGTCGTCCGCGGGGAGGTCGGTGTCGCCCGTGTCCGTGACGAGGTCGTCGCCGTCGCAGTCCTGGTCGATGCCGTCGTCCGGGAGCTCGTCGCCGCCGGGGAAGCTCGTCGCGTCCTCGTCGTCGCAGTCGGCGTCGGCGGTGGCGGCCGAGTAGCCGTCGGGCTCGTCGCAGCTGACGACGGCGGCGTCGGGGTTGGTGTACCCGTCGGCGTCCACGTCGGCGTACCAGGTCCCCGCGTCACTCGCGTCTTCGTCGACGGCGCCGTCGCAGTTGTCGTCGAGGTCGTTGCAGATCTCGTCGGCGGCGGGGTTGACGCCGGCGGCCTCGTCGTCGCACTCCTCGCAGGCTGCGAAGCCGTCGCCGTCCGCGTCGGCGAACCCCGACGAGCCGTCGCAGTTGTAGTCCGTCGGGTCGGCGCAGTCGTCCTCGGCGGCGCCGGGGTTGTAGGCTGCGTCGGTGTCATCGCAATCGCCCGAACCGGCGTCCGCGAGGGCCTCGCCCGTGCCGTCGCAGGCGATGTCGCCGCTCGCGACGACGGCGCCGCCTTCGACCACGTAGCCGTCACCGTCGATGTCGACGTAGCAGTACTCGGTGCCGTCGCAGTCCTGGTCGACGGCGTCCCCGACGAGCTCGGTGGCCGCGGGGCTGATCGCGGCGTCGGCGTCGTCACAATCATCCGTGGGGTCGGTCGCCACCGCTTCGCCGCTGGCGTCGCACGCGACGTTGGTGCTCGACACCACGCTCGTGGCATCGGGGCGGTAGCCGTCATCGTCGGCGTCGACGTAGCAGGTCTCCGTGCCGTCACAGTCCTGGTCGACCGTGTCACCGGCGAGCTCCGGGGCGCCGGGGAAGACGGTCCCGTCGCGGTCGTTGCACTCGTCACAGGCGGCGTACCCGTCGCCGTCCGCGTCCGTGTAGCCCACCGACCCGTCACAGTTGTAGTCGTTGGGGTCGGTGCAGTCGGACTCGGGGGCCACGGGGTTGTACGCGGCGTCGATGTCGTCGCAGTCGCCGGTGGGGGTGGTCGCGACGGCCTCGCCCGCATCGTCGCAGTCGGCGTCGGTGGAGTCGACCGTCGAACCGTCGTCTCCGCGGTAGCCGTCGTCGTCGGCGTCGGCGTAGCAGGTTTCGGCGCCGTCGCAGTCGCTGTCGATCCCGTCCCCGGTGACCTCGACGGCGTCGGGGTGCACCGCGGCATCCGTGTCGTCGCAGTCGCTCGTCGAGCCGCTGTCGAAGCCGTCGGCGTCGGCGTCGTAGTCGCTGGCACCGTCGCAGTCGGCGTCGACGCCGTCGTACCAGGCGTCGGCCGCCGTGGGCGAGATCGCCGCGTCTGTGTCGTCGCAGTCTGCGCCGCCGTACCCATCGCTGTCGAAGCCGTCCGCGTCCGCGTCGTAGTCGTTGGCGCCGTCGCAGTCGGCGTCGAGGCCGTCGTACCAGGTCTCGGTGGCCGCGGGCGAGACGGTGGCATCGGTGTCGTCGCAGTCGGCGCCCCCCCAACTGTCGCTGTCGAAGCCGTCGGCGTCCGCGTCGTAGTCGTTGGCGCCGTCGCAGTCGGCGTCCACGCCGTC
>JAUXTN010000232.1 GCA_030684355.1 Pseudomonadota bacterium | reverse complement strand
CGCGCACCCCCGGGGGGCGTTGCGGGGGGCGGGACGCCCCCCGCACAAGGGCGCCGCGCGCAGCGCGGGGCCCGCCCTCACCTGGGACGAGAATTATTCGTTGATCGGGGTCATCCAGAGGTTGTCGGCGCTGACCCCGAGCCGCGACAGCGCGCGATCGTAGCGATCGCCGATGGGGCACTCGAAGATGAGGTCCGAGCTGGCGTCCACATGGAGCCAGCTGCCCTCGGCGAACTCCTTGTCCAGCTGACCGGCGGCCCAGCTCGCGTAGCCGAGGGCGAGGTGGAAGTCCGCGCCGCTCGCGACGAGGGCCGAGAGGCGCTCCTTCGACGCGCTGACCGACAGATCGCCGCGGATCTGCCAGCCTTCGGGGGCCTTGCCCTTGAAGAGCACGAAGCCGGCGCCGCGCTCGAGCGGGCCGCCCCACAACACGGGGCGGTTCGCGCGCGTGGGCGACACGGCCATGAGGCGGTCGACGACGTTGCCGAGGCGGACGGGCGACTCGCGGTTGACGACGAGGCCCAGGGCGCCTTCGCGGTTGTGCTGCACGAGCAACACGACCGTGCGTTGGAAGTTCGGGTCCCGCATCTGGGGCGAGGCGATGAGGAAGCCAGCTTCCACTAGCCGGGCACTCCGTAGTCGCGGATGGGCTCGATGCGGGGCTGCGCCTTCTGCGTGATCACGTCCTCCGTCACGATCACCTCCTTGATGTTCTCCTGCGAGGGCAGCTCGTACATGATCTCGAGCATCGCCTGCTCGAGGATCGTGCGCAGCCCGCGCGCGCCGGCCTTGCGGGACACGGCCTGCTCGGCCACGGCGCGGAGCGCCTCGGGCGAGAACGTGAGCTTGACCTTCTCGAACTTGAACAGCTTCTGGTACTGCTTGACCAGGCTGTTGCGGGGCTCGGTGAGGACGTGCACCAGGTCATCGGCCATGAGGGGGTCGAGCGTCGCGATGACGGGGAGGCGACCGATGAACTCGGGGATGAGGCCGAAGCGCTCGAGATCCTCGGTCTGGACGTAGCGGAGGAGCTGGTCGCCCTTCTCGTTCTTCTCCTGGACCGTCGTGGCGTCCCGCAGGAAGCCCACCGACTTGCGGCCGAGGCGCTCCTGCACGAGGCGATCGATGCCCTCGAACGAGCCGCCGCAGATGAACAGGATGTTCGTCGTGTCGATCTGGATGTATTCCTGGTTCGGCAACCGCTTGTTGCCCTTCACCTGGATGTTCGCGTTGGTGCCCTCGAGGATCTTCAGCAGGGCCTGCTGCACGCCCTCGCCGGACACGTCTCGGCTGACCGAGCTCGTGTAGGACTTCTTCGCGAGCTTGTCGACCTCGTCGATGTAGACGATGCCGCGCTGGGTCTTCTCGACGTTGTTGTTCGCGGCGTGGAAGAGGTTGAGGACGATGTTCTCGACATCCTCCCCGACGTACCCGGCCTCGGTCAGCGTCGTGGCGTCGGCGATGACGAACGGGACGTCGAGCATCTTCGCGAGGGTCTGCGCGATGAGCGTCTTGCCCGTGCCGGTCGGCCCGATGAGCATGACGTTCGACTTCTGGATCTCCACTTCGTCGTTCCGGCCGCCGCTCTTCGCGTTGACCTCGAGACGCTTGTAGTGGTTGTAGACCGCGACGGCGATTTTACGCTTCGCGGAGTCCTGCCCGACCACGTACTGGTCCAGGAAACCCTTGATTCGCGCGGGCGAGGGGGTCTTTCCGTTCCCTACGGTCGTAGCCGTGGGGCTCCGGTTTTCCCGGATGATGTCCAGACAGAGCCGGATGCACTCGTTGCAGATGTACACGTTCGGCCCTGCAATGATCTTCTCCACATCACGCTGGGGCTTGTGGCAGAACGAGCAGGAGAGCCCGGCGGGATTGGTGTATTTCGGCATGGTCTCCTCGGCGGGCCCGCCACGCGGCACCTGCGCCTCTTCAAGCATGGCGCTACGATTTACTCTATGTAGCGCCCTTTCGAGAAACTGGCTGGCCTCGTCAACACGGGACGAGGCCATGGCGGTCCGGCTTGCTCCGGTCGGCCCCTACTCCTTATCATTCCGCCACCAGCCGCGTAGGAGCCCGATGGGAAAGACGGGGTCGAGTGCAGACCTCTACGACATCCTCGGCGTTGCCAAGGACGCCTCGGCCCAGGACATCAAGAAGGCCTTCCGCGTGCTCGCGCGCGAGTGCCACCCCGATGTCGCCGGTACGGACCCGAAGATGGCGGAGAAATTCACGAAGGTACGGGAGGCCTACGAGGTGCTCTCCGACCCCGCGCAGCGTGCCCGGTACGACCGCCGCGGCGAGCGCCGCAGCAGCCCGTTCTACGGCAACATGTGGAACCGGGGGACGGTCAACGTGGGGTCGCCGCCGCCGCCGTCGAGCGGGAGCACCGGCGCGCGCGCCGGCAACGACCTCGATCTCGAAGACATCTTCAACGATTTTGGCGTGGGGGACTTCGGGTTCACCGGCCAGACGCGCGGCCAGCCCGGGCCCGCCGCCGCCGAGGGCCAGCGCGGCGCGCGGCCGAAGCCCACCCCCCCGCCCGACACCGGGCGCTTCACGGGGCGGGCGGCTTCGGCCCGGGCGGCCTCGGG
>JAUXTN010000224.1 GCA_030684355.1 Pseudomonadota bacterium | reverse complement strand
GCCTCCCTGGGCGAAGTTCGTCCGGCTGGAGCTCTCCGACAGCGCCCTCCTCTCCACCTCCTTCGTCGAGCTCGTCGACGTGAACGGCACCGCTCGCGGGCGGTACGCCGCGGACAAACAGCCCTTCCCAGGCGCCCCCATAGGGGACGCCGCCACCGTCCGGTGCGTCCTCCCTGCGGGGACCTTCTCGTACCGCGTCGTCTTTCTCCTTCACCTTTGAGGCCGTGCCATGAAGTGCTACGCGAACCAGGTCACGACCCGGCTCCTGAACATCCCCTCCACGGCGCCCGTCGCCGTGGCCACCAACGGAACCGCCTATCGGCTGCTGCCCGCGCAAAGCGACCTGCAGACCGACGACAGCCAGGACTTCCGCTTCGTGACGTCACTGACGTTCGCGGGCGGTGTCACCTCGCCGACCGCTCAGCTCTTCCTTCAGGGGTCGATCGACGGCAGCAGCTGGATCGACCTCGGGAGCGGCATCAGCCGCTCGGCCGACGGCACGTACCGCGAGGTCATCGAGAACGCGGGCGCCGTGCTCCTGCCCTGGATCCGCGTGCGGCTCGCGCTTGGCGGCGCGACCAACCCGAACGTGTACGCCACCGTCGACGTCGTCTCCAACGGCCCCTTCCAACTCTCCACGTCCTGATCGGAGCTCTCCGTGAACATCACGGTCGCCCTCACCTTCAACGAACGCGACGCCGTGAGCCTGCTCAACTGGCTCGCGCGCTGCAACGCACGCCTGCTCCGCGAGCGGCCGACGCTGCCGCTGCTCTACAGCACGAGCGTGGTGTACGGGCGCGAGGAGGTGGAGACCTGGTCCGACTTCATCCAGCTCCTCGCGCAGGGGTGGGAGGACTGTGACGCGCTCGCGGCGGCCCGCGCCGGCGAGCTCATGGCCCGTGGGTGGAAGGCGCTTTCCCCTCGCGATCCCGGATACGCCGAGGCGAAGACCGCCGGCCTCACCAGCATCCCCGCCGAAGTCGCGCTGACGACCGCCATCCGGAAGGGCGAGCACGGGCTCTACCACTGCATCGTCCGCTACGTCGTCAACGGGAAGGCCTGGTTCGACGACCCCTCCGCACGCCTCGGGATGCTCGACGAGCGCCTCGACGGCCGTCAGTGCCACGAGCGCATCGTCTCCCGCGTTCGGCTCGCGGGCCTTCGCCGTGATCCCGAAGCCCATCGCCATCCCCACCGCTCGCGCCGTCCCCGGCGCCGGGAGTCCGCATGACCGCCCCAGCCCGCTCCAGTCACGGCCGCTACATCCGCGCCCGCGTCGTCGACTTCTCCCAGCCCAACTTCGCGGGCGAGGAGGTCGGCGCCGGGAAGCGTGTGTCCCCGAAGGATCGGAAGGTCCGGGCGAAGCTGCGCCGCGCCCGCGCGATCAAGCGCCGCATCGCCCACCTCCGCATCCGCAAGCCGCTCGGCTGGAAGGGCGCGGTGAAGAAGGCCAAGATCAACCTACGCGTCGTGATGAGCGACCTGCGGGCGCTGGGCTGGAAGCCGAAGAAGCCGAGCCGGCCCCGCAAGCCCGGCGAGGACGAGACGGACGCCGCCCTCGAGGACATTCCTGAGGCCGAGCCGGGCGAGACGGAACTGCCCGACGAGGAGGTCGAGGAGATCCCCGACGTTCCGGAGACCGAGGGCAACTGGCTCGACGGCTACGTCGGCGCCGAGCCCGCGCGCCCGAAGCGGAACCTGCTCCAGGACGCGGGGAAGCTCTTCGCCGCGAAGTGGAACCAGCCCGTCCCGCTCGGGGAGGGCGGCCGCATCCAGACGAAGCCCGGCCAGCGCGCGATGGTCACGACGATCAGCCCCGGCCTCTACATCGTGCAGCTCGTGTCCGACGCGGCGGCGAAGAAGGTCGCCGGGGACAACGTCGGCATCTTGCCGCTCGTGCTGTACCCGCTCGTGAAGAATCGCATCCTCCAGAAGCTCGGTCCCCAGCCGGCTCCCGCTCCGGCGGCGGCTCCGGCGCCCGCGCAGCAGGCTCCCGTCGCGCCGGTGGGTTGCGACGACTGCCGGCGAGGACGCTGACGTGTCGACCCTCGCCGTCAGCACGGAAGCCCTCCGGGAGCGCATCAACGCGATGCGCATCACGGCGGAGCAGTCCCTTTCCCGCGTGAAGACGTTCGCGGCGTCCGACCCGAAGCCGCTGGTCAGGGTCGTTGCGGCCTACCGCGCGATGGTCGCGAAAATGGGCCGTCGTCTCGTTCAGGCGCACGTGGCGGTCATCCAGGTGCGGTCCAAGGACCCCACAAACGCGGCGCTCGTCGCGCTGGAGCGGCGCGTCATCGACCTGCTCACCGCGTGGAGCGCGCACGCCCGCGGCTACACCGAGTACGAGCGTCCCGCGACCGAAGCGGAGAAGGGCGGCGCCATCGAGGTCGGGGTCGCCCCAGGCGTCATCGTGATCGCGCTCGCTGCCGCCGGTGCGGTCGTCGCGGTGTCGTTCACGGGCATTGCCTGGGCCGTCGTCCACTACAAGGAGGCCGAAACACTCCAGCAGGAGATCGCCCTCATCGAGCGCGACCCGTCGCTGGCCGAGGCCCTCGCGCGCGTCAACGAGACGGCGCCGCGCTCCGACCTGCCTACCGCCCCGCCCGGCGGCGGCGGCGGGTGGGGTTGGCTCATCGCTGCTCTCGGCGTCGCCGGCGCCGCCGTCTACCTCCTCCCCAGGCTGGGGAAAGGCTGAACCATGATCACCAAGCCCGAGAAGTTCCGCCTTACGATCGTTGGCGCCGACGAGGACGTGCCCCGCCTGCTCCTCACCTACGGGCGCGGGTGCGGCGGCGAGGTCGCGTTCGCCATGCGTCCGCGCGACAACGTGGCCCTGCACGTCCACCAGGTGAAGAAGGCTCCGGCCAAGGTCTGGCGCACAGACCTCGGGCTTGCTCCCTCGCACGCGCCGGAGCTGGACCTGCCGCCGGCGGACGCGGTGGCCGAGATCAAGCGCGTGAAGGCAGGCCTGCCCCCGGCAGGACCAGCGACCCTCCGCGGCAAGTGGTCGGGGTACCTCTTCTGCGACGACGGCACGCCGTCCGTGCGCCTGGAGCGCAAGGTGGCCGCCTACGGCACACTGAAGCTCGCCTCCGGGCGCGACGGCCGCTGGACCGCGACGTTCGACCGCGCGGGCAAGTGGTTCACGCAGGCGAAGCAGGAGAGCGCGGAGCGCACCAGCCTCGCCGAGGCCATCCAGGCCGGCATGGGGCTCGTGATCGGACTCGTGAGCGAGGCGTGCAGCTTCCGCGACACCCGCCGTCGTAACGCCGTGGACGCCGACTACGCCGTCCAGCACCCCTACACGCCGCCGAAGGGCTCGAAGGACCCGACCGAGCGGTACCAGGGACGGTCGAGCTTCCGCGCGGTCGAGCAGGCGGACGGGTGGGTCGTGGTCAACGACGTGGGCTCGGTGGTCGCGAAGTTCGGGACGCGCGAGAAGGGCAAGGCGGAGAAGCACGCGAACGCGCTCACGCGGGGGAAGGCGCCGGCCGCCACCGCGAGCGCCGAGATCGCGTCCGGGTTCGGCCTGGGCGGGATGCCCGGCCTGACCGTCGCGCCCGCCCTGTCCGACATCCCGACGCCGGAGCCGCCCGCGTGCCCGACGAGCGTCGCAAACATCGCCTCGGCGACCGAGAAGGAGGCCGCCGCGCTCGAGGAACTCTCCCGCTCGCTCTGGGGCTCGACCGAGGCGCCCGAGCTCCTCGGCCGCGCCGGGAAGCTCCTCCGCCGCGCCGAGGCGCTGGTGAAGTCGCCGCTCTGCTCGGGCAAGGAGCAGAAGGCCGCCTGGGAGGACCTGCGCCGGGGCGCCGACGCCTACGCGCAGGCGCGCGACGCCATCCTCCGCGGGGAGAAGCCAGACATCGTCGTCACCCTCCGCCGCATCGCCGAGCGGGTGTCGCTCGCGGCCGCGCGTGCCGCGAAGTCTTGCGCGGCGGGTCAGCAGAAGATCGTCGTGCCGCCCAGCTCGCCGCCGCCCATGCAGCCGGTCTGGCCGACCGCCGCGGCGCCGCAGACCCCGGCCGCGCCGGCCAAGCCCCCGCGCACGCGGAAGGCCAAGGCGCCCGAGGTCGACCCCGAGAAGGACAAGCTGCTCGTCAACGCCTTCGCGGACGCCATCAAGCAGGCGGCGGCGCAGATGGGAGGTGGGGCGTGACCCGGCTCCTCCTCGCGTTCGGGCCGGCGCTGCTACTGGTCTCATGCGCGGTCGCGCTGGCACAGGGGGTGGACCCCGTCCCGGCGACGCCGACGTCGCCCGTCCCGGGCGGGGACTACCTGCTCACGCTCGGGCCCTACGGGGCGCTCGTGTGGGGGGCGTACCTGCTCGGAAGGGGTCTGAAAATCACGGTGCAGGTGGAGTTGTCGGAGAGGGATCGGGAGCTCCTCCGCGGCGGCCTGAAGGCGTAGCGCGTGGCGGTAGTCGCCTGGCCTGGCATGCCAGATGATGTGTCCCACTGCCGCGAGGGCCTGCCGAGTTAGAGGCACGACTCACCCAAAGGACTGCGTCGTGAGCACACCCACTTTCCCATCGGTATTGCGAACCTCCCTTGCTAGCGCACTAAAGGAATACGGCCCTCCTACTGAGAGTGCCCCTTCCGGGTTCACGAAGTACTCGATCGGGTCGATGGTCCCCGTGCCGACGCTTCTCGCCCTGCTGCTAGAGCACGTCGTCGGTGCCCGGTTCGAACACCAGCCTATGGAAAAAGTTCATTGGTCCTGTGAGTTCACCTTCCGAGGATTCGCGTGCGCCGTCGCGCTGGAGAAATTCGGACTGCGGCTCTATGTGGATCAAGCAGCGGAGGGGGTCGACGCCGGGACAATCCTAAAGAAGCTCAACAAATCCATTGCGGCGGCTGAGCGTTATGCGTTCGAACCGTTCGTAAGGTCACAAACGCAGGCAGGAAACGTCGTTGTTCAAAACCTCGAGGGCCGACTGCGCGCAGGCTACGACCACTTCCGGACCCGAGCCTCGGCCGAGAAGGAGGGCACCGAGCTCTCATGGGACGGGTTCCATGATGGCTTGGCGATGCTCGATGCCTATTTCAGCTGGCTAGAGCACGTGTTTGTTCTGCTACTGCCGTTCGCGGGGTACGACCGCACGACAGACGATCTGGTGAACTTCATCTCCGCCAAATGGGGGGACAAGTACAGGCGCATTCTCGGTCTGAACGGCGACGCTGAACGCGCCCGCTATGAGGCAATTCACGACATCAAGGAACGCCTCCGAAATACATTCGCGCACGGAGGCTTCGAGAAAGGCGGCGCTTCGTTGTACGTGCAGGTTGACCACCATTGGCCGATTCCAGCACGCATGACCGGCGTGGTCGACAGTCCTCTGTTCCGAATCGTGGCTTTGGATCGGGCCGAGTTCGAGGAAGTGTGCAAGCTTCTCGATTCGTTTGATGCCTACCTGTCCGAACGGTTTCCTACGGGTATGCTCTATGCGCGTAGCGGCATAGACCTGCCGTTCAGTGCCGACTACCTGAAACGGCTACTGGAACACGCCGGCGATCTGTCAGCGTTTGGAGATTGGCTCGACGGCATGGCCCAGTACGCTGACGCCATGCAAAATGGCGACTTCTAAACCGCAGGACTACGCTGTAAGCGAAACCCGCCCGCTGTAAGCGAAAGTCGCTACCTAAGCGGATCCTGCGCGGGTACTGCTCCCCCATGCGACTCGCCACCCAACGGCTGTCGGTGGCTCGATGAGCGCCGCCGCCCAGCTCCTCGACGCCATCGTCCCCCTCGTCCGCACGCGCCTCCCTGCGGGCATCGACGTGGCGTACCTCGATGACTTCCTGGGTCGAAACCGCTTCGCGCTCGAGGCCGTCATCGAGCAGAACCTCGGCCCCACTCTCCGTCGGATGGAGGCGGCGAACCGCCCGTTCGGCGACGAAGACATCCCCGAGCTCTGGACCGCCTCGAAGCGCACCGCAGCAAACGTCGCCGCGATGGTCGTGGCGTCGCGCATCTACGCCGACCGCCGCATCCCGAGCGCCGATGAGCGCGCCGTCCTCGCAGGCTACTCCGGCTGGGGCGGGCTCTCGATCCAGGCCGCCGCTGGCAAGTTCCCGCCGGGTTTCCCGGTGCCGGAGGAGCGGGGACTCATCCACGAATTCTACACGCCGACGAAGGTGACCCGCGAGGTCGCCCGCGTCGTGGCGCCCCTCGTCGACAGCCTCCCCATGGATGGCAACTCGGTGCACGCGCTGGAGCCGTCGGCCGGCATCGGCCGCTTCCTGCACGCCTTCGCCAACGTCCCGGGCCTCACCTGGCACGCCGTCGAGTGGTCCGAGCTCTCCGCCCGGATGCTCAAGGCCCTTCGTCCCGACTTGGATCTCACCAACGCCCCCTTCGAGCGGTGGGTGCGTGAGAAGGGCGCGGGCGCTGCCGGCCGCCTCGGCCTCGTCGTGTCCAACCCGCCCTACGGCATCCGGGGCGCGTCCATCGCGGAGGACCCCGAGCGGGCCTACCGCGAAAAGATGGCGTACCACTACTTTCTTCGCCGGGGCCTCGACCTGCTCGCCCCCGACGGGCTGGGCGTCTTCCTGATCCCCGGTGGCTTCCTCACGAGCAGGACGGCCCCGTTTGTCGCCTTGCGCGAAAAGGTTCTGCGGCGCCACCACCTCGCCGCCGCGTTCCGCCTTCCAAGCGTCCGCGCGAACGGGCGCGAGGCCATCTTCCCCGGCGCCATGCTGGTCACCGACCTGCTCTTCTTTCGCGCCCGCGGAGGCGAGCTCGACGCGGTGGACAACGCCGACGCCGGCATCGTCTCCGGCGGCTACTTCAAGGAGTACCCCCGCCACATCCTCGGCCGCGAGGTCGGCGACGACCACGGCGAGGACGACCAGACCACCAAGCCGCGTTGGGGCTACCAGGTGCAGGGGGAGTTCACCGGGCTCCCCGCGCTCGTCGAGCGCCCGATCTGCGGCGACTGCAAGGTCATCGCGTTCCCGTCGCGACAGGCCGCCCCGGGCGCCGCCGGGCGCGTGGGTGTCACCCGCGCCACCGACGCCGACGTCACCGACCTTCCGCGCGAGCTCGCCAGCGCCGTCCTCCTCGGGCTGCGCGTCGACCGCTACCTCGCGCTGGTCGCGGCCGAGAGCGCCGAGGAGCCGCCGCTGCTCTGGCCGGAGCTCCACGAAGGGCTCGCCGCCTGGGTCCGCGCGAACGGCAACCCGCACGCGAGCATCGAGCTGGTCAAGCTCGCGCGCGGCGGCACCACGGGCGCCGAGCGCTTCCTGTCCGCGTTCGACCGCGCCGGGCATCTCATCGCCGGCCTCCGCAGCAAGCCGCCGGCCATCGAGCCGCGGTTCGCCGGTCGGGCCGACGACGTGGTCGCCCAGGCCGAGCACCTCTACCGGCACGCGCGGATGCTCTCGCTGGGTGAGCTCCTCGACTACCACGCGAGCCTCGGCGGAGCGTTTGCGCCGGAGCATGTGCGGGCGAAGGTGCTCGCCGCCGGTTGGTGCCTCGATGGTGACAGTTGGAATGAGCTTTTCCCCGCCGAGGTCTACCTCTCTGGCTCCCTCTGGCCGAAGATGGACCGGGCGATGGCGCGCCCCGAGGACGCGCAGGCCAAGTCCCAGGTCCAGCGGCTCCTCGAGGTCATCAAGCCCGCCATCTTCGACGACATCGAGGGTGTGTCAGCACGGCAGGGTTGGCTCCCGCTCGATTTGGTAGCGTCCTGGGTGAACGCCACCTACACCGGCTACGACGACGTCGAGTTCGTCCGCCAGGGTGGCTTGGTCGTGCCGCGCGGCTGGCAGTACGAGGAGCTCAGCAAGAAGGACCGGGAGCTGCACCCCGAGGTCCTGCTGATCGTAGGCTGGATCAACCACGACAAGACGCTCTTCTCGCCGTCCAAGAAGTTCGACGACGACAACGAGAAGGACATCGACAAGATCCGCATGAAGAAGGCGGCCGAGTGGGACGCCAGCTTCAAGGGCTGGGCGGGTGCGACGCCCGAGCGGCGCCTCACCATCGAGAACGCCTACAACCGCCAGTTCCGCGGCTACATCGCACCGACCTACACCGCCGAGCCGCTCGCCATCGCGCGCTGGAAGAAGGACGGGCCGCGCCTCCACGCCCACCAGGTGGCCGGCGCCCGGCGCATCCTCGCCAACCGCGGCGGGCTGCTCGCCTTCGACGTGGGCGTTGGCAAGACCTACACCGGCATCGGCGTGCTCGCGCGCGCCCGGCAGGAGGGGTGGTGCAAGCGTCCGGTGGTGTTGGTTCCCAACTCCATCATCTGGAAGTGGTACGCGGACATCCAGCGCGTGCTCCCCGACTACCGCATCGCGGTCATCGGCTCGAAGAAGAAGGTCATCAGCCGCGGGGACCGCAAGGGCTTCGCCACGAGCGACACCGACACGCCGCAGGAGCGCGCCGAGAAGTGGACCCGGCTCCAGGCCGGCGAGTACGACGTGGTGCTGCTCACATACACCGCGCTCGGTCGCACGCGCATGAACGAGAAGGCCGTGCGCGCCTACGCCGAGCAGACCGAGGCGATCCAGCGCGAGGTGGCGCTCCGGCGTCGCAACGCGGCGAAGCGCAAGAAGCTGTCCGAGCGCGACGAGGCCATCCTCCGCGAGGGCATCGCCGCGTGGGTGGCCCAGCAGATGGAGCTCGCCGACGGCTGGGAGTACGACCCCGGCATCGCGTGGGACGACATCGGCGTCGACATGCTGATCGTGGACGAGGCGCAGAACTACAAGAACCTGTACCTGCCCGAGGATCGCGAGGGCGGCGTGCCGCGCTTCATGGGGAACCCCGGCGACGGGTCCAAGCGGGCGTGGCAGTTGGATTTCCGTTGCGCGGCCGTGCGCAAACGTACCGGCGGGACCGGCGTCGTGCTGCTCTCCGCGACCCCCGCGAAGAACAGCCCGCTCGAGTTCTACAACCTCATCCAGTACGTCGACCCCGACGCCTGGCGGCGGATGGGCATCCGCGACCCCGAGCAGTTCATCGACCGCTACCTGCGGATCGAGATCAAGGCCGTCGTCACGCCCTCGATGGAGGTCGAGGAGCGCGGGGCGGTGGTTGGGTTCCAGAACCTGCACGAGCTGCGCGACACCATCCTCCGCTACGGCGAGTTCAAGACCGCCGAGGACGTGGGCCTGAAGCTGCCCGACCCCAAGGTCGAGATGGTTGAAGTCGACATGGACGCCGGCCAGGACGCCAAGTACGACCGTTACGTCCGCGAGATCGAGGCGGCGCTGAAGTCGGACGACCCGTCCGACAAGGCAAAGATCCTCGGCCTGCTCGCGCGCATGGCGCTCGTCGCCATCCATGCCGAGCTGGACGAGGGTTACAGTTGGAAGAACGCGGACCAGGTGTCCAATGCGGGCTCGCCCAAGTTCGAGGCCCTCGCCGAGCGCGTGCTCGCCAACAGGACGTGCGGACACATTGTGTTCGTCGAGAACGTCGCCGCACACCGCTGGATCACCGAAACGCTGGTGTCGGCTGGCATCGTCCGGGATCGCATCGGCGTCCTCAACGCCGTGGTGGCCCCCAACGCCGCCGACCGCCAGCGCATCGCGAAGGAGTTCAACGGGGACGCGGAGACCGAGTCCCTGCCGAAGTTCGACGTGGTGATCGCCAACCAGATCGCCTACGAGGGCATCGACCTCCAGACGCGGACCTGCGCGATCCACCACCTGGATCTCCCGTGGGAGCCCGCGACTCTCCAGCAGCGCAACGGGCGCGGCGTGCGGCAGGGGAACACCCTCTCCGCCATCGCGATCTACTACTACTTCGCGCGCCGTTCGCAGGACGGGCTTCGCTTCAATCTCATCCAGGGCAAACGCGGCTGGATGACGCAACTGCTGAAGTCGCAGGATCGTGACACGAATAATCCCGGCGCCCAAATGGACATGGGGCCGGAGGAGATCCTGCTCCTCATCTCGCGCAACCCCGAGCAGACGCGGGCCCGGCTCGAGGCTGTGCGCGCCCAGCGCGAGGCCGAAGCGAAGAAGAAGATCGCGACCGAGGCGAGCAAGCTCCTCCGCGCCATCAACGCGCGCTTCCGCAACGCCGAGCGCACCCGCGACGGCATCGAGGCCGCGCGGCTCCGCGGCGAGGCCGAGGAGCGTCTGAAGCACTTGTCGCGGGTCAACGTCGAGGCGTGGCCATGGGCGTCCGCGTCGGTGGTCGTGCGCGAGAACCCGGTGCTCGTGCCAGAGGGCGGCGGCCCGCTCTACGAGGGGCTCCACGTCGGCATCCCGAGCGCGTGGAACGCGAGCAAGGTCGACTACGTCGAGTTCGGCAAGGTCACGAAGGACGGCCAGATCGCCGCGCGCGCGGCGGGCGAGGCGTCGTGGCGGCTGTTCAAGGGCGACGACACCCGATTCGCCACGCTCAAGCCCGAGCACTACGGTGCCAACTTTCCTGTCGACGAGGAACCCGCCGCGGTGCGCGCCGTCGGCCAGATCGCAACCGACCGGCTCCGCTATTCCGGGGACTGGCCGGGCGTGGGCTGGCACTCCGCGCCTGATCACTGGGTGGAGCGGGTGTGGCCGCAGGTCGCCGAGCTCGTGGTCGGCGCACTCTCCAAGGTGTCCTACTACAACGCCCAGAGTCAGAAGGTGCCCGTCGTGGCGCCGGCCGGCCTGCGTGTGGTCAACGGAGCCGCGGCGTCGGGGACGGCGGGTGTCACCGTGCTTCCGCCGACCGAGGCCGGGTGGCAGGCCTTCCTCGCGCAGGCCCCGGGCTCCGGGCTCAAGTTCGGCGAACTCGCGGAGGCCGGCCGCTGGTGGTGGGGGCGGACGATCCCGCGGAACCTGCTCTCGGCCGAGGAAGGCTACGAGGCCGACGACATCGGTCAGGGGGCAGCATGAACGCCCGTCAGCCGATCCACACGTCAGGTTCGGCCACGTCCCGCACCCGGTGCAGCGCCGATCGCAGCCGATCGATCCTGTCCAACCACCACTGGCGGGTGTCCACCTCCGCGTGGTCGGCCACCCAGCAACGCAGCCGATCGAGTTCGTCGATCACGTCGGGCAAGTCCTCGGACGTGATCGGAATCCCGCTTTGGAAGCAAGGGACCCAGCGCAGCCCCAGGGTGCCGCAGGCGGGGACCCAGAGCTCTTCGAAGACTGCCTCGGTCGCAACCGGAATGTACTCGCACCCGATCGCCTCGGCAGCGGGCCCCTCGAACAACGCGGCGACGGACATCGGTAGCCTCCTCTCGCAGCGGACACAGATGAGCGGTAACCAGCCGCTTAGCTCGCGGGGGCTCCCATGAGCCGCAACAACACCCCGCTCCTGCTCGGCGCAGGGGCCATCGGACTGCTCGTGCTCGCCGCGGCCGCCTCGCCATCGGGGCGTCGCACTGCGAAACAACTGGAGGAACGTGTGGAGAGCTTCATCACCGATTGGATCCCGACGCTGCTCCGCAAGACGAGCGAGCACGAGGGACAGTTCTGGTCCGTCCAGCGCAACCTCGACGGCAACGGGGTGAGCTACGGAATCCTCCAGTGGACGCAGAAGTCGGGCTCGCTCGGTGGGCTGCTCCGCGCGATGGCCGCCGCGGACCCAGTCGCGTTCGCCCGCTTCTTCGGGGCGAGCTGGGCGAAGCTGCTCGACGTGACCGGCCGCGCGAGCCTCGAGGCCGTCGATGGTGTGGTCCTGTGGGCCGACCCGTGGGCGACCCGATTCGCCACGGCTGGGCGCTGGCCCGCGTTCCAGCGAGTGCAGGCCCGCGTCGCGGCCGAGTCCGAGTACATGGCGGGCGCGGTTGAAATTGCGCGGCTCCTCGGCGTCTCGACCGAGCGGGCGATGGTCCTGTACTACAACCGCACCGTCCACCAGGGCGCATCCGGCGCGCTCGGCCCCGCCCGACGGCTCGTGGCCTGGTACGCCGAGGACCCTCGCCGGCGCCCGGCCGCGCCCCTCGACGTGGTCGCGCAGTACGCCTGGACGTGTGCCGCGAAGTTCCGGCGCACGTCGGCGCCCGAGCGTCGGAACTACAACGCCGACGGGAACATCTGGTGGTCGCCGGTCACGTCGGAGTGGTCCGAGCTCGGCGTCGGGGCCTTCCGCACGCGCCGGATCGCCGTCACCGGCGTCTGGCACGCGGTCACCGGGCCCCCGACGAAGCCGTGGAGCCTCTACGACCTCATCACGAAGCGGTCGAGCGACATCCTCACCGATCCCACGCTCCGGGACGCGCCGGTCGCGCTCCCGGGCTCGCTGGCCGCCTGATCCAACTCTCACCATTCACCCCAGCCAAGGCAACCAACATGGACCTCTCCGCCATCAAGCTCCCCTCGTGGCTCCTCCCCTCGCTCCAGCGGCTCATGGTCTTGGCCGAGGATCTCTTCGGCCCCGGCACCGGCGTCGCCAAGAAGCGCTGGGTCCGTGCGGCGATGCTCGACGCGCTCCGCAGCGTGGACGTTCCGAAGGTGCCCGACTGGATCGAGAACCCGCTCAAGGAGGCGCTGGTGGACTTCCTCATTGAGGTCGTCTGGTCGCTGCACTTCCAGGGGCCGGATCTCGGACGGATTGCTCGCCCTGGATTCCACCTTCCCGCCTGACCCTCGCGCACGGTTCGCCGTCTGGTTGTCATCCTGCTCCATCTCCCGCCAGCGTCGCCCCCCCAAACCCGCGCGCGGGTCCTGGAGTTGTTCGCGGGCGGAGGAGGGGCGGCGCTGGGCGTCCACCGCGCCGGGTTCGAGCACTTGGCTTGTGTCGAGCGGAACGCTGCCGCGGTCGCAACGCTGCGCGCGGCCGGTCTCCCCGGGGTCGAGGCCGATGTCCGGGCGGTGGACTTCGCGGGCTACCGCGACCGCGTGGACCTCCTCTGGGCCTCTCCCCCATGCCAACCCGGGAGCACCGCCGGGGCGCGCCTCGGTCCCGCGGACGAGCGCGACGGTTGGCCGGTAACCCTCGCCGCGATCGACGCTTGCCGCCCGACCTGGTTCCTCGCCGAGAACGTCCTCGGCTGGACCTACCACGCCGAGGTCTGCGGGGGCGCCGCGCACGCTTGCCCGGCCTGCCACCTCGACCGCCTGACCGGCGAGCTCGCCCGCCGCTTCCCGTTTACCGGCGCGTGGCGCCTCGACGCCGCTGACTACGGCGTGCCCCAACGTCGGCGGCGCCTCCTCCTCTGGGCGGGCCCGCTTCCGCTCGATCCCGACGGACCCGCACCAACTCACGCGCACTCGGACGCTGCCGAGCGCCTGGGCCTGCGCCCCTGGGTGACGATGGGCGAAGCCATCGGCGACACGCTGAACCGCGCCTCCTGCGAGCGCCGGGCCTGCTACCCCTGCGACGAGGAGCACGGCCGCGCCTGCTCCCAGCCGTGGCGGCTCGACGCGCCCGCGCCCACCGTCATGACCACCGATGAAAAGGGCACCCGTGCGAACGGCGCGGCCGGCTGGACGTTCAACGGCGGCCCCGACCGCGCGAGCGACGCCGCGTTCCTCGTCGCCGGCATTCGACGCATCGATGTGGGCGAGGGCCTGCGCCTTCAGGGCTTCCCGGACGACTGGCCACTCCAGGGCACCGTCCACGACCGCTACGTCCAGGTCGGCAACGCCGTGCCGCCCGCGCTGGCCGAAGCCACCGGCCGCGTGGTGGCAGGCGCCCATCGGGCGTGGACGGCCCTCCGCGGCGCCCACGTCGACCCGACCGCGTTGGCGGGTGCCCTCCGTCGCAACCGTCTCTCCATTCCCGCAAGCCTCGGAGCCGCTCCATGACCTGCCCCTGCTCCCAATCCATGCCGGCCACCGGCTCCACGCCCAAGGTGACCGGTCGCCTCCGCATCGATCGCGCGGCTCTCCGCCGCGAGCTCGGCGGCGTTGCGGAGGTGCGCGAGGCGATGGCGGCGAAGGCCTCCGGCCGCCCGTCCGCGAACGTGGCGGTCCTGTGGTCGTACTTCACCAAGGCGGTCTACAAGTCGGGCGACCTGCCGTGGCTGGCGACCCGCGAGGCGTTGCAGAACTCGATCGACGCCTGCCGGGCCGCCGTCCGCGCGCGCCAGATCAAGGCGGACGAGGGGCGCTTCGCCGTCTCGTGGGACGCGGGGCAGCGCGCGCTCACCTTCGACGACAACGGCATTGGCATGGACGCCGCCACGATCATCGACAAGTTCTTGAGCATCGGGGAGAGCGGCAAACGCGACGCCACCGACTCAGGCGAGGCCGCGGGAGGCTTCGGCGTTGCCAAGGCCGTCATCCTGGGTGCCAGCCGCTCCTTCCGCTGGGAGATGCACACGCGCGACAACCTCGCCGTCGGCAACGGTGCCGGCGAGGAGGTGCAGGTCTACGACGCGCCCGCCCGCCAGGGGACGCGCCTCACCGTATTCGACATCGACCCCGACTCCGTCCGGTACTGGGATCGCGCGCGGGGCGTCTACGTCGGACTCGAGGACCGGCTCCGCGAGCTCCTCGCCGCGAACGACCTCCCCACCTTCACGCTGCTCTTCGACGGCGTGGAGGTGAAGCCGATGTTCAGCCGACGCGGCGGTGCCCGCGTGTCCGTCGAGGGCTCGTGGGGCGACGGCACGACGGCCGCGGTCAAGGCCTACCGGCGGGCGCCCGGCGACCGCGGCGGCGCCTACTACCTACGCCTGGGCGGCCTGTTCCAGGTGAAGAGCCCGGCGCAGCGCGCGGGGCTCAAGGCGGACGTGATCGTCGACCTGTCGACGACCGTGCGCCCGGGCCAGCGCGGCTACCCGTTCAACGCGGCCCGCGACGGCTTGCAGGACCAGGCGTCGTGGACCTTCTCCGACCTCGTCGACGAAGTGGAACGGGAAAACGAGTCCGTCGGACGCTCGGAGGAAGACGAGTTCATCGACGCGGAGGACGATGCGGACGGCGGCGGGCAGGAAATCGCCGACCAGATGGCCGAAGCCTTCGCCGACGTCGACGTGCGCCGCGCGATCGCCGAGGCCGCGGGCGGGATCGCGGACTTCTACGGCGAGCAGGCGAAGTACGCGTCGATGGAGGAGCCGGTCGCGTCCGTGGCCCCGCGCGGAACGAAGGCGGTCACCGACGGCGACGCCCCCGAGCGCACCTGGGTGCTCCCCGCCGGCATCACCGCGGCCGCGGAGTCGCCCGTGGAGCCGGACATCGCGGCGCCGTCGGACGTGGCCGCCGCGAAGGTGCTCCGCGCCGTGCTCACGGGGGCCGATGACGCGGGCAGGGCCGCGGGTGGCGTCCGGACGGTGATCGTCACGGAGCAGGTCGACCAGGCGCTCCGGCGCGCGGAGGCCGGGCAGCAGCTCGACGGTTGGCAGACCCAGGCTGTCGAGGCCGCCATCGACCGCGCTGCCGAGGCCGCCTTGGCGCCCGGCGGTGGCGGACTCCTGCAGGCGGTCTCCGTCTCCAAGGCGCACGGCGCCCTGGACGCGCTCACTCCGGCGTGGGCGAAGACCATGGACCGGGCCGAGGGGCGGCGGGTCCGCAACCCCTTCGGCAAGTTCGCCGGGATCCGGATCTCGAAGAAGACCTACGACCGCCAGCGCGCGTACCGCTTCAAGAAGGGGTACGCGAAGTGGGTGCCGTTTCTGCTCGCGTGGGACGGTACGCTGCGCCTCGTTGCGTCGGAGGCCCGCATCCGGCGGACCTTCCGCCCGGGGTTCGTGCTCGACGACAACGTCGTCGGCGAGGCGGTCGAGCGCCCGGGTGGCAAGCGGTTCGTGTTCATCCATCCCGACCGGATGGCCCAGGTCGTGAAGGCGCACCGCGAGCGGCCCCTGGCCGTCGCGGCGTTCCTGCACGGCGTGGCGGTCCACGAGCTTACCCACATCGACGGGAAGATGGGGGACGGACACGACGAGGAATTTATTGCCCGCCGGGAGGACCTCGGAGCGGCGACGGCGCACCTGTTGCCGGCGATCACCGTGTTGGTGTCGAAGCTGCTGAAGCTCGGGGAGCGGGAGAGCGAGGACACCCGGCGCGTGGCGAAGCTGGAGAAGCAGCTCGCGGCGGCGCGGGAGGCGCTCGCGACCGAGAAGCGCCGCGTCGTCGCGCTCGAGAGGGAGGCAGGTTCGAGGACCACGCGGGGAACTCGGGTTCGCTGGACGAACCTCCGCGAGTGGCTCGACGGGTGGGGCGAGCTCCAGCGGCGGCCGGCGAGCTCGCCGAAGTACGCCGCGCTGCGCGCGCACCTCGAGGCGCTGTCCGAGGACGTCGTCGAGGCGGCGGGAGCGGGCGAGCTGCAAGAGCTGCACGCCCTCGTGAACTCGCGGGAGGTCGAGCCGCCGCGGGGCAGGCGCGCCGGGCACGCCACCACGAGGCTGAAGGATGCGATCGGGCGGGCGCGGCAGCGATCTCGCCCGGGCGACCGGGCCGAGCGCATCTTTAGCGTTGCGGCCGGGGTGATGCGGGCGAGGCCGCCCGCAGGGGTCGATGCGGCCTACGTTGACCAGTTCCTTGAGCGGCGGCGGGGAGAGCTCGTGGACATCGTCCGGGCGGCGTTCGTCGCGTGAGTGGGCGAGCCTCTCCCACTGCGACAACATGCCGCATCGCCCCCCGAACCCCCCGCCGGTAGGGTCGGCACCACCGTCCCAAGAGGCCCATGCTGTCGCTCCTGTCCTGTCGCATCCCAACTATTTTGACCAGCTCCGTCCCACTTTCGGCTACCACCTCCTGCGGCTCCGGGGTCATGTTTGAACCCGTGTTCAAGCGAACGGCCGAGCCCAGGGTGGGATCCGGTCGTGAGGCGGGCCTCTCAACTGAGCGAAATCGCTGGGCCGGGACACCTTCGACTAGAAGCCACGCTCATGGCGGAACGTCGTGGCGCCGCCGCGGCAAGGCACGCTGCTCTGACGCGAGAGAGGTCCTCGACGAAATGGCCCGAGAGGAAATCGCGGAAGGCGAACGACCTGCATAGCCCGGCCCCTACGATAGCCCGAGCTTGCTCCTGGAGAGCTTCTCCTTCCATCGGGGCTCGAAGTGCTCCGACAAGGAGTCGATCACTCGGATGGTGGCATCCATCACCTCATTGGCCACCTCCCGGAACTCCACGTTGAGTTCGTCGGCAATCGCGCGGCAGCGTACCGAAAGGGAGTAGGTCTCTCCGTGATTCTCCGCCGACGGCAAGGCGTCGATGTTGCCCGGGGGCATTCCCATCGCCTCCCAGACCGACGCGGACTGGATCATGACGTGGTCGGCACCGCCATGCTTCCTCATCTCCCCGCGATGAACCCGACGGTTCCGCTCGCCCCGGAGGTCGATGGCAACGTCCGCGAGTGCCTTCACGTCGTCGAGAACAGCCTCAGGTAGGCCAAGGCCCTGAAGCTTGTTGAAGCTCACTTGGTGGGGCTTCAGGTCCAGCTCGAACGTCTCGACGACGAGGAAGAGTGCGATGTCGCGGACGGACGTGAGGCGCGCGAGCGCGAGGTCGATGCACACCTCGATCCACGCAATCCGCCCGAGGTTGCCGTTGGGTGACGTGATCGGGAGCCCTTCGAAGGCGAGCATTTTAGGGATGTCGTTTAACGAGGCGACGTGCCTGCGGAGCCGCTCCATCCGAACGTTCATGTCGAAGGCGTAGACCCGGTCGGGGGCGATGGTCTTCAACTCTTCGTACGTGTGCGCGCCGTAGGCGATGATCCCCATCTCCAACACACGGCACGCAAAGCCCGACCGCTCGATCGTGTACTGGCGAGTCCTGTTGTCCTCGTCCTCGTCCTCGTCCAGTTGCTCTTCGTCGTCGCGCACTTTCATGCTGCCTCCTGGCGACTTAGCCCACCCCCTCGTCCACGCCCAGCGCGTGCGGGTTCAACCCATCCGCTAGGCTGGGTCGGGAAACATCGAGCCCCACACCTGTGACTGCGACGCACCCTCGTTCACGGCGAGGTCATACGCACGGCGCACGGCCTCAACGTCCACCTTTCGGGTGAGTTCGTGCGGGAGAGCCCCATCGCACCCAGAGCCCGCGTCGAGTCGGATCCCCCGGGTGAACGGGGGGCAAAGGGTGAGGGTGATGAGTACCGCACCCGCAAGCGCGCCCGTCGGGAGCGGGTAGTCGGGTCGCCCCACGACGGTCACGAACGCGTCCAGTACGCCGTGGAAGGTGAACCGCTCGGAGTCCAACTCCGAATATCGAAGTTCGCAGTTCTCACCCGGCGTGTCCATCGTGACCGTGAAGTAGGGGTGGAAGCCCAGGGCCTGTCCCTTGTTGTGGAGCACGATTGCTGCCTCGATCTTGACCTCGCGGCCCACGAAGGCGGGACGGTTGGACGCAATCACGACCTTCCAGAAGACGTTCGGTGGCGGAGTGCGTCCAAACATGGCCGCAAGGACATCATGGGGGACGGCAAGGAAGCTGTCACCAGCTCGGAAGTAGTAACGGTCGGTGCCCTCACCGACGCCTGCCCGCACCGGCCCGTACTCTCGTTGGGGCACATACATGAGGAGGGCACCCTTGCCCGGCACGCTCGGCAACTCGATCACGTCGAGTCGGATGTCCGCGAGTGCGGGGGTCGATGCCTTCCCGAGCAGGGAGCGGACGACCCCCTTGAACGACCCCACGCTCTCGACTCCGGGTGCGATGCCACGGGACATTGGGTCGTTGCCTACGCAGTCGATTCCCCACACGATGACGCCTCCCCGCGAGTTGGCAAAGCCGCTGAGGGCCTTGCCGAGGTTCGTGAGGTCGGAGGGGTGGAGGGAGAAGCCGTTTGCACGGGTGTAAAGCGAGGGGGAGGACGCCACCCGCTTGAAGTCCAGATAGACGTGCTCGGGATCGGCCCGCTGCACCTCTGCCAATAGTGCAGGCTCACCACCGGCGAGGAGGCGTTCGTAGAGTTCGAGGGGGTAGTTCGGCATCCCGACGTTGTAGCCCAGGCCCGCCAAGCCGTCAGCCAGAGAGGAGATGCCGCTCGAAGTCCTCCGTCGCCGGCACCCGTTCGTCCTCCACGAACTTCGTAAGGAGTCGGGCGAGGAGGGCGCGCACCTCCGCAATGTGTTTGCGGAGATCCTCATCGCTCATCTTCCCGCCGTGCACCGCCTGCGAACGCACGCCATAGAGCTTCTTCACCTTCTTGTAAAGGTCTAAGCGCCCATCGCCACGCGGCTCCAAGAACGCTGCGAGGAGCAGCGACAGCCGAAACGTCAGCTCTTGGCTGATCCCGAAGACGGCCTCAATGCCCGCCCAGAGGGAGGCTGCGTTCATCCGGAAGCTACCTTGATGGTGGTGTGTCGTGAGCGCCGTCATGGCCATGCCGAACCGTGCATCGGATAGGACCGAACCCACCTTCATGAAGTTCGCGGCAGCCCAAACAACGTCCTCCGGCGTGAAGACGGGAGCCTCACCTGAGCGTGTTGCCTTCGGGTAGTCGTCGAGAATCTTCGCAGCCACCGTGTCCTGCTCACAGCCGCTGACGGTCGACCACGAGGTGTTGGCGACCACGGGGACCAAGAACTCGCCGGAGGCCCGGAGCACCAAACAGCACTGCACCCACCACGCAACGGAGAACGGGAGGTCTGGTTTCCCATCGGGCTCCGGGACGACAAGCTCGAAACTCAGACGCGCTGCGTGCCGGGCGAACCCGCCGAGATCCCTCTTGTCGCGGAGGGCCGCTGCGAGTGCGATCTCCTCCGGGGGCTCGACCACCTGTTGGATGGTCATCCAGCCGAGGGGGAGTCGCTCGAAGTTGGTGGTTGCCCCGACAAAACCGAAGTACCACGCGGCCCCACCGACGCAGTGGGTGGCCACGCGCTCACGGGCACGAGTCAGGCGTGCCTCGTACCCGTTCCAGCGGGCCGTGATCTCGGCCAATTTCTCGGGCGTCAGTGGCGGCTTGGGGCGCGCGAAGAAGCTCTCATCCATCCTCGCCCCGTAGCCCGACCTCGAACGTACGCCCAGGGCCACCCCGTCCGACAACGTATTCGCCTTCCGGGCTCGTGCCTGACCGGGATCAACGACCCTCCCGAATCCTTTCGGTGAGGATCCGGGTCAGTTCGTCTCCTTTCACCATCTTTCCCTCGTAGAGGAGCTCCAAGTAGGACGGGTACTCCGGGGGCTTGGCCTTGCGTCGGGCCACGTCCTCGGTGATCTCCTCGACCGTGATGTCGTGTCCGAACTCCAAGACACGCCAGAACTTCCGGGGTTCGCTATCGGACTGGATGATGTCGCCTGCCGTGCCAACGTACCCGGTGCCAGTGCCCACGATCTCACCCGTGGGAGTCCGAAGGAGTCGCTCCTTGGCCCGGTTCTCCCGATCCTCCCGCTCCCACCCGTCGCGTTCGGCGTCCACGTCCTCCGATAACTTCCGCAGATCCTCGGCACTGAGCATGGGGTTGTTATCGTCCCATTCTCCGACGATCTCACCTCCGCTGACCTCGAAGAACGCACCTCCCTCGATGGACTCGATGAAGTCGATGTCGGGGAACGCCTGCGCAAGCTCCTGGACCTCCGAACGAAGGGAAACGCAGGGGTGCCAAATCGTGATCTTAGTCAGGTCGAGCGGTCCTCGTGTCCTCCACTCCCGCTCGTGCATCCAGTCGACCGGAGGCTTGCGATCAGGCCGGGTGCGTACGAGGCGAAACCGCTCCCGTGTAGGCCAGCGGTCGAAAGCACCGTCCCTCGGGTCGGTGTAGATGACAGGACGCCCCCCGACCCGCCACAGGTCCTTTTTCCCGACGATGATCCCGTAGCCCCTGCGCTTGCTGGGGTTCGTCTCGATGATGCTGTCCAAGCGTCGCGGTGCGTCGTAGAAGCAGGCGGCCCCGAGGGGATCCGCATCTACGATCTCTTGTTTCGTCGACGCGTTGATCCGACGGTCGCGGAGGATCTGCCAGAGGGTGCTTTTGGCGTAGTCGTCCTTGCACAGGTGGACGACGGAGTAGGACAAGTCCTCTCGGGACATGGCCCTGTCGTAGCGTTCTTGTGTGGTGGGCATAGGCAACCTACTTGGGTACGAACGGCGGGGCATCCATCGGTTCGACGGGGAAGGCCGGATACCACGCACCCTGATGCATCCACTGGAAACCGACGACCGCAGGTTGGTCACCCACTGGATCGATCGCCACGGTGTATGTGCGGAACTCCTGACCGGCTCCCCACCGGATCTGGAGCTGGTGCCACGAAGGTGGTTGGTCACGGCAGACGACGTACACAGCGGCACGCCAGCACGACTCCACGCCCATGGTGGGCACCTTGATGAGGCTGGACCGGTAGGAGAACCCTCGCTTTCCGAAGGGGCCCACCGACCCTGCCTCCCCGACACCCGCAGTCAGCGGGAGATGTTGGATCTCAGGGAGCTTGGTGAGCGGGAACGGAGGGATGACCTGTATGTGATCGAGCAGGCGATCCGAGATCATCACGGAGCCCGATGTCCGCATTGGCGTAACGATCCCGGCGCAGGGCTCGTGCATCCACACGAGCCCCTCATTCGTGGCGAAGATCTCAACGTTCACCGTCCTCCACTCCTTCGCCTGACTGTCCTGCTCCGCGGTTGTGCCCTCATGGGTAACACGGAACTGGGGGCGCCTCCTACGACCAAGCACGATGTCCTCGACGAGGTAGCCGGGTGCGCTCGGTGTGCTGTCGTGGATGCGGAGGTAGTGGACGATCGACTTGTTCACTTCGAGGCAAATCACGAGCGAGTCCGAACGCTGCACGGCCACCACCAGCACCAACTCTCCTCCCACGTCAACCGGGTGGATGATGGGGTGAGAGGAGAGGTAGGGGCGGAGGCCGATCACGGCCTCTTTGGTAAGCAGTACGGCACGTTCCGTGTCGAGCTGCACGCCGTCGACGTGGAGGTGCACCTCCTCCTTTCCAGTGTGGGCGTTGGGCTTCTTGACCTCGCCGACACCAATCACGAGGAGGCCGCCGTCACTGTTCGCGAACCCTGCAACGAACCTCTGCACCTTGCCACGGTAGGTGGTGGGGTTTCCGGGCGTTGCCGGTGTCTTCTCCTCGTCGAACTCCTTGCCTGACTTGTAGTCGAGATGGAGATCTTCGGGCACGCGCTCGCTCACCAACAGCTCGATGTCCTCGGCAGTCGGCTTGGTCCCCGCGAGGGTGCGGGAGAGGAACTCGTACGCGTAGTCTGGCTTCGGTTTCGGCATTCCGCCGACTTAGCCCAGCCGCTCGGCAACGCCCAGAGCCACGGAGGCGGACGGGTAGCCCCCCGCCGAGGCCGCTCCACTACTCCTGTCACCGAGCGAGCGTGTCGCCTTTGAACACCCGCCCCCGATGCCACCCCAGGTACCGCCGATGCGCCTCGGCAAGCCCGCGGATCCGCGCGGGCCGGTCCAGCCCCAGCAGCGCCTGGGCCTCGGCGTCGAGCGCCGCTGACACCACCACCCCTCCGTCGTCGTCCACGGTGACGAAGCCGGCGTCGAACGCGGCGTCGAGATGCGCGGCGAGCAGGAAGCCGTTGAACACGTCGAGCCGCTCGGCGTCGAGCTCACAGGCGGCCCACGGCTTGATGTGGCTGGCCCGGAGCAGCTCGGGGACGGCCAGGCCCGTGATCGCGCAGCGCCCCTCCCAGTAGTCGAGCAGCCCGCCCCGGAACACGTCCTGGCCCACGCGCTGGACGACGAGCCGCTCCGCCTCGGTGGCACGCGGGAGGCTGGCGGTCCTCGCCTCGAACACCTTCCACAGCTCGTCGGGGAGCGTGCGGGAGAGGAGGAACGCGCGCCGGAGCAGGCGGTGAAGCGCCACGAAGCTTGCGGCGCCGCGCGCCCCGCACGCGCCCGACGGGAGCTGGTTCAGGAGCGGCGCATCGTGCTCGCGGAGGGCGCGCCACACATTCGCTTGGGATAGGGCCACCACGAAGAGGTCGCCCGACATGGTGAGCCACACACGCAGCGGGGCGTGGCTGCTGGCGAAGCCGATCCACTCCCCGGCGGGGGCGAGGTCGAGGTCGAAGCCGGTGTCGGCGGCGGCCTTGGCGATGCGGGTGCGGCCGCCGATGGGGAGCGGCATCAGGGGGCGCTACTGGGGTGGTCGGAGGGGATCCGGATCTGGGGCCGGGCCGGGGCTCTCGAAGCGGTGTGGAGAGCCACGTGCCCGTCCGGCAGGGGGGAGACCGGACGGGCTTGGAGGAGCCATCCGACACGACGAACCTCTCGCCCGGCCCCAGATCGAGGGATCGGACGTTTCACGGAACGGTCCGCGGCGGGTGGGCGACGCTTGGATCGGCGGGGGGCGGAGACAGGCGGGTCGCGTAGGGGACGCCCGTGCGCGTGGCCTCGGCCATGGCGTCGTAGATCTCCAGTACTAGGCGCTTCGTCCGATACTCTCCATACACCTGCCGCTGGCGACGCTCCACAATGGGAAACGTATCCAGGATGTGCCCGATCTCCTGACGAGAGAGACCGAAAAGGTCGCGTGCGAAGATCACCTCGATTTCCGCCTCGACTTGGACGCGAGCCTCTTCGTCCACGAGTCCTGGAACCGGTCCGGCGGCAGCTACCGGTTCTACCCAGCCGTGTGTGGCCATCGCGTTCCAGAACGGAGTCATCTCTGGGCCGGTACAGGTAAGCGCGAGGACCCGCGGTACGAGTGCGGCGACGGCGGGATGGTCCTTCGGCAGCCGCGGTAATGGCAGGGAGTCCATGTGGTTGTACTTCACATGAGACCCGACCTTCTTCCGGACGATGTAGTCGACACACATCGTATTCATGGCGGCCAGTGTGGTACAGAGAGCCCATTCGAAAGGCTCCGGAAAGATGAGGTTCGGCACAGAGTCCCCGGCGAGCACGTGCGGGGGGAGCAACGCGGCCAGCAACGTCCTCACGTTGGCGGCGCCCGTCACGTCGCACCAACCCACTCGATACCGCCGAAGGCGGTCGAGGGTTTTAGATGGCACATTCTCCAGCGGGATGTGCCATTGCGGCTGGATTCCCTTTCCGTGATGCCCGAAAGGCAAGTCCTCCCACTCCGCCGATCGCCCCCGCCCCTCGCGATAGCCTTTGGCTCGATGGTCGTAGTGGGTGACCATGCGACCCTCGTAGAGCGGAAGTCCGTTGGCAGCCTCGTCGAATAGCTCGCGATCGGTGCCCATGTCGATTTCGCGCATGTAGTGCCGGTACGGCGCCACCGCGCTCTCGTCACCGAACTTGGGCCACCGGGAGTACATCTTTGCGGCAATGTCGATGTCGAGTTGGCTTGAGAACTCCATGACCGCGAGCGCATCCGGGGAGAACTCGCGTACCATTTCGAGAGGGATGCGGAGGAGGTCTCCCGCCAAAGCCCGGCTCAGGTCGGGGACGGTACGGATCCCAAATCGCGCGCGTAGCGCCGGCGTGGACTCCTCCCCTTTTCGCGCTGCGTAGACGCAGAGCTTCTGGCTGCGATGCACGCCAGGAAACCAGATGCCAGCGGCATTTTCGAACCCCAGAAGTGGGTCAACCACGAACCGCGTCAGCATGTGTCGCCGGATAGCGGCCGTGTTCGCGCCGCTGTAGAGCCCGTCGGGAACTACTTGCGCCGCCACGCCGCCTGGGCGGACCAGGCGCAAGGCAGCCTCCACGAACATGCGGAAAACGTTGAAGTCGCCCTTCCCGAGGTTCCCCTCCGCATACAGCGTGAAACGGCCACTCTCCTTCAAGAAATGGACGGTGGCGTAGAGGTTGCGCCTGCTGTCTGCCCAGAGCTGCGCGATGTGCTGGTCAGCCGTCAGCCGGGCAATCGTTGCTTCCTGCTCCTCCCGGGCTTGCTGGCGGATTTCTGGCTCCCATGCCGCGAAGAACTCCTTCGCGTCGGGGCTCAGTGTGTCCCAGGGGGGATTTCCCAAGACCACGTCGAAACCACCGCGCTCGACCACGCTCTTGAAGGCGATGTGCCAGTGGAAGAAGCCGAACCGCTCGGAAAGCTCCTGCGTGATTCTCCGCGTCACGCTTGGCGCCGAAGCAGGATCTGCAGCGATTGTGGCCCAGAGTGCCTTGACCGGTGCGGCGCCTTCGCTGGGGCCGGGGATCAAGGGCCAGACGAATGCTGCGCACCACAGATCCGCTAGGAATCGCGCATCTTGCGAGTCCTGGAGCCAGTCGGCAAAGGCGGCCTCCTTCCTTGCAAGTCCATCGACTGTGCCGTCGTCCTCATCCTCGAAACGCCGAGTCGTTGGGGCCTCGGCCCTCGAAGCAATGCGGGCGCCAAACAGCCCGAGGTTTCCCAACTTGTGGCGCTGCCTAACCGCTTTGCCGATTGCTTTGTCGTCCCCCTCGATATGCTCCCATGCCGCGTCCGGGATTCCCTTCGCCATCAGCTCGGGAGTCGCTCCGAGGAGCGCGTTACCATGTTGTATGTGCGCGTCGAGGAATGTCAGCGGTAGCCCTGGCTCAATCGCTTCCATCCAAAGCGCCACCTTGCAGAGCTCGACAGCCATCGGGTTCAGGTCCACGCCGTAGATGCAGCGCCCGACCACCTGGCGCAACGCGTGTCGGTACTCCTTGGCGGACGGAGTTCCGTTCGCTTGGAGCCGCGCCACGTGCGCGGCAAGCCTACGGGCGGCCGCAAGGAGGAAGTGCCCCGATCCGCACGCCGGATCTACGATGGAGAGCTCAAGCAGCGCCGCGACCTCCCGCCGGGGGTTGGCGGCGATGGTCTGTTTCACCACCGGCTCCAACGCCGTGTCGAGAACCGCCTGAACCAGCGCCTCTGGCGTGTAGTAGCTCCCGGACATCTTGCGCGCGGTCCCGGTGGCCTCATCGGCAGTAGCGAACAAGAACGACCGCGCCGCCACCGACACGACGGGAACCAACTCGAGCAGGCTCTCGTAGACGCTCCCGAGCTCCTCGGGGCCCATGTCGCGCCAGTTCACGCGGGACAGGCCGGTCTGCTCCCGCAGCCACGACAAGCGGAACACCGCGGTCAGGAGCGCGCGGTTCTCCAGCTTCGCGGCGTCGAGCGCGGGGCACTGGGTGGGCGCGAAGAGCCCCGCGAGCGCCGGAAGGCCGAGGCGGGGCTCGCCGCCGACCACGCCGCGGAACACGATCCGGGTCGTCTCCCACAGGTCCGTGTAGCGGTCGTGGGCGCTGCGCTTGACCGACCGCTCGCGGAGCCGCCGCAGGCCGTAGCCCTCGGCGTACAGCTTCATCGCTGGCTTCGTCGCGTCCTCGGCGTGGAGCAGCTCGCGCTCCTCCACCGTGAGCAGGAAGATGAGCCGGTACACCAGCCGGAGGAGCTGTTGGAAGTACGCGTTCGCCGAGAGCCTGCCTTCCTGCAACGCGATTCGGAGCGCGCTGTTGTCCCCGTGGGCCAGGAACCCCTGCCCGAGGGCCACTAGCGCGTCCTCCACGCCGCGGCGGAGGTGCTCGCGCGCCCGGGTGCCCTGCTCGCGCCCGGCCGCGCGCCAGGCCTCCAGCGCGCACTGGCTGGCGGGCTCGTCCGCCCGGCCGAAGCGGGACTGGTGCGCGAGGAGCCAGAGCGCAGCGAAGTCGGCGTAGCGCTCCTCGGTGAAGATGCGCGCGAGGTCGGCCTCGATCCACGCGGGGCGCGTGAGGCTGGCGTTGTCACGCACGATGCGGAGGGTCAGGCCGTCCGACGCGATGCCCCACAACGCGCCGTCCGCGGCGTTCAGGTACTCCTGTGCGAGGCCGAACGCCGTGCGCTTACGACCACCGTCGCCGAAGGCGGTCGACCCCGTCTCCAGGCCGTTGCCGGGCGCGAGCACGAAGGGTGCGATCACGACGGGCACACGTCCACCCAGAGCGGCGAAGCCCACGGGGTACGCGCGCTCCGCGACGACCGTGGGCTCGGTGGAGGCCAGCGTCGTGAAGCCAAAGCACTCGCGCAGCAGAGCCAGGACGAAGCGCTCCGAGAGCTCACGCCGGTCGGCCTTGCGTGCCCGGCCGTCCACGAAGTCCCCCCAGTGCGCCTGCGCCGTCCGCCAGAAGCATCCGATTTCGTCGCGAAGGACGCGCCCGCGCGGGACGCTGTAGTCGGCCTCCGTCTGGCTGGTGGCAGCGAGCTGGGAGGCCTTCGCGAGCCACTCGGGCGCGAGCAGGCTCCCCTCGATGGAGAGGGCTTCAAAGGCGAGCTGGGCTTCGCGCTTGCGGTGGATCCGGTTGGTCGCCATGGTTCAGCCCACCCGCGGAAGGAGCACGTAGAGCGCGATCACGTCGGGCGGGAGCAGCGCGTTGACGTTGTTGCCGCCGGTGGCGCGCGCCGACTCCCGCACGCGTTCGTGGTCGGCCAGGAGCACTTGCGCCCGGCGCTCCGCGAACGCGTCGAGATCCCCCAGGCGGCCGCCGAGCTGCTCGAGCGCCTGCGTCAGGAAGTGCACCCGACGGTGCTCGGGGGGATCGCCCACGGGGGGAGGGGTGAGCAGCGCGAGCGCGGCCTCGCCCTCCGCGAGCAGGGCTCCCGAGGCGCCGGCCCACGCGATGCCGGTGGCCTCCTCCACGAGCAGCGTGGAGACGCGGCGGCCCTTCTGGCTCGTGAGCGTGTGGCGGCAGCGGACCAGCGCCACGGTCGTGAGGCTCGTCACCGCGTCGGACACCCAGCAGCCCACGCGCCCGAGCACACCCGCGCTCGGGTCCGCGTCGCTCGTGGGACTGGCAAGCGTGCGCTCCAACAGCGTCTCCGCGAGCACGGACACCAACGGGTGGCTGCGCTGCACGGAGCGGCAGCGCGGAGACGGGGGCCACGCGAAGTCGACCAGCAGCGTGCCGACGAGCCCCTCGGCCTCAAGGCGCTCGCGGACGTCCTCGGGGAGCGGCGCGAGCGGCGCCTTGAACCCGCGCTTGAGCGGCTCCAGGCCAGACCCCAGGCGCGCGAGCGCGCGGTGGGTGAAGCGGCTGACCTCCTGCTCCCCGCCGACGGCCGCGAGCGTCTTTCGCCACTCCGGGAGCACGTCCTCGGGTTTGAGGCGGCGCTGCGCGAACACCGTACGGCTCTTCTTCGCCCGCTCGGCGGCGTCGCTCCACGCCGCGTCGAGCGTGCGGGCGGGCGCGAGGTCCCGAAACAAGGGCTGCTGCCCCGCGACAGGCTGCTTGAGCAGCACCGCTTTCATCAGCGCCTGGGTGAGCGTGTGGCCGTCATCCGGGAGCGGGACCGGCACGCCCAGCTCCACACGGATCTTCTCGGCCTTGCGGAGGATGACCTCCAGCACCGCGCCATCCACTGGATTGTTCGCTCCGTACATCAGTGTGGCCCGCACCTTCGGGCTCTTCTGGCCGAAGCGATCCACGCGGCCCTCCCGCTGCTCGTGGCGGGTCGGGTTCCAGGAGAGGTCGTAGTGCACCACGGCGTCGAAGCCGGCTTGAAGGTTCACGCCCTCGGACAGGCAGTCCGTGGCGATGAGCAGGCGCCGCTCGGCTTCCACCAGCGTGTCCACCTTCTCGCGGCGCTCCTCCGAGGCGTTCTCGCCCGTGACGACGCCAACGGTGACGCCCTTGAAGCGCGTCGCGAGGTGGCGGCCGAGGTAGTGCGCGGTGGCGATGTAGCGGCAGAAGACCACGGGGTTGAACCCGTCGTCGACGAGGCGCTGAAGATGCTTCGTGAGCTGGTCGAGCTTGGGATCCCCCGACTGGCTGACGAGCTGCTCCGCCTGCAGGATGAGCGAGAGGACGGCGGCGGAGTCGATGGTGCCGGTGTCCAGGGAGGCCGGCGGCTCGATGTCGTCGTCGGACAGCGCGTCAGCGGCGCCGTCGAACACGCGCTCGCGCAGCTCGTCCGCCTCCTCGTTCTCCAGGAGCCCAGCTCGCGTACGCAGCGCGAGCACCGCGGCGGCCGGGCTCGAGCCCACGCACCGCATGAGCGCGAGCGTGCTGAAGAAGTTCATCCGCTGGCGCCGCTCGTCGTCGCCGGCCTGCTCTACGATGGTGCGGCAGTAGTCGAGCACCGCGCCGAAGAAGCGCTCCCAGTCGCCGGTGAGGCGGTAGGTGACCTCCGTCGTCTCGCGGCGGGGAAAGAGGTTGTGCTCGTTCCACTCGGCGATGTCTGGGCGGCGACGCTGCACGAAGTGGCGCGAGAGGCGGTCCCTGAGCCGGTCGCGCTCGGCCGGTGATACATCCGGGATGTGTTGGAAGTCTCGGTCCAACAGGCCGAGCAGCCGGTAGAACGCCGCCTCGTCGCCGCTGTGCGGGGTCGCGGTGAGCAACACGAGGTGGCGGTCCGGCGACTCGGTCAGCCCCTTGAGCAGCTCGTAGCGCTGGTGGCGGCCCTGCCCCGTCGCTGCGCAGGCGTGCGCCTCGTCCACGATCACGAAGTCCGGGCAGTGCGTGAGGAAGTTCTCGCGGCGCTTCTCACTCTTGATGTAGTCGAGGCTCACGACGGTATGCGGGTAGGCCGAGAACACGCTGACGCTCGGCGGCAGGTCCCGTTCGAGGCGGCTCGCGCTGGTGGAAGTCACGGCGACCGCGTGGATGTGGAAGCGCTCCTCGAGCTCCGTGATCCACTGCTCCACGAGATGGGGCGGGCAGAGCACGGCTGTGCGATCGACGTCGCCCCGGTCGATCAACTCACGCGCGATGAGCGCGGCCTCGATCGTCTTGCCGACGCCCACGTCGTCGGCGATGAGGAGGCGCACGGGGTCGAGCTTGAGCGCCATGAGGAGCGGCACGAGCTGGTAGGCGCGCGGCTCCACGGAGATCTGGCCAAAGCTCCGAAATGGGCCCGCACCGCGCCGCAGCGAGAGCAGCATTGCGTCGCGGAGGAGGAGCGCCGCGTCGTGGCTCGCGCGCTGCTCGGGCGCAGGGAGCGGAAAGCGGGCGTCCTTTACCGGCTCGGATTCGAGCGCCAGGTGGATGAGCGTCTGGT
This sequence comes from Pseudomonadota bacterium, assembly GCA_030684355.1. Classification (GTDB taxonomy): domain Bacteria; phylum Myxococcota_A; class UBA796; order UBA796; family SXON01; genus CAJBVW01. The sequence continues at coordinate 41,451 of JAUXTN010000224.1, read as the reverse complement.
CTTCTTCCGAACCCGACACCGGGCGCACGCGGAGCACCTCGGCGTCGCTCCCCGAGAGGACGATCCACTCGCGCCCTCGGGCGCTCACGAGGCTCCCAGGGCTGTAGCTGGAGGGGGTCATGCGGACTGTCCGAGGGCGGCGGCGAGCCGGGCGAAGGCGGCGGGCCAGGTGGCGTCATCGCCGAAGGGGATGACGGTGATGCCCTTGTCTTCGAGGGCGCTGACGGAGGCGGCGAGCGTGTCGGGAAGCACCGCGACCACGTAGTGCGTGCGCCAGGCCAATGCGATGGCCTCTTCGCCCAGGATCAAGGGTTCGGCGTCGTGAGGTGGGATGGATTGCCCGTGCGCAGCGGCGCGCCATCGGTCCAGGGGTGTGTCCGAGAACGTCGGCGTCGGAGACGGCTGGGCGGTCGCGCGCTGGAGTCCCTCGGTGACGGCGCCTGCGAGCCGCAGGAGGAGCTCCCGGGCGCGCGCGTCCTGACGATCGATGAGCTCGTGGTCGGGCTGGTTGTAGTACGAGAGGAGGCACCGGTAGCAGCCGGCGACGCAGCGTGTATCAGCGAGATCGGCCAGATCGGCTGGACTCTTCGGCAGTGATACATCTGATACATCGAGCGAAACAATCTCCGAGCCCCCGCCTGACACGCCGAGGTGCATCACGTGAAGTGCCTTCCGTGCCACGCTGGCCAGCGCGCCCCGCTCCGACACGAGGCGGGTGAGCACGCCGGCGCCGCCCTCCGTCGCCTCGTAGAGCAGGAACCCGTTCCGAGCATCGCGCGTCGGCATCGGCTCGGCGAGGATCTCGCCATCCTCGAGCTGGTACACGGCCTCTACGCCGCGGAGAAGGGCGTACTGCACCGTCGCGAGGGTGGCCTGGGTGAGGTTCGTCCCGACCGGCTGGACGAGGAGCGCGTTCTTGTTGTCCACGACGAATGGGACGATGAGCTGGGGCGGCGCGATCGTCGGGTCCTTCTCCGGGTCCTCCTCCTCCTGGCTCTTGCGCCAGAAGCCGGAAACGGGATCGATCCAGAAGCCGAGCTCGGTCTTGTTCGCGCGGCGGCGCAGCCCCTTGTTCAGGCGGGTGATGGTCGCGCCGGGACCGTACGCCAGCCGGACGACTTCCCCCTCGTCGTCAGCGGCGCAGCCGGTGCGTGCGTCGACCACGCCGTCCCGCTTCGCCCACTGGAACGTGGTCTGCAGTTCGAAGCCCTGGCGCTGCCGCTCCTCGTCGTTCGCCGTGATGCGCTCGGCTGGATGGGTGGCGACGTTTTCGATCCGGTAGACGTTGTTGATGGTCTCGACCTCGCTCAGGGGGCGCTCGCAGGCGTGGCACATCGACACCTCCTCGAAGTGGCCGGCACCGCACTGTTTGCAGATACGGACGGACTTCGTCGGCAGCCGCGTCTCGGCGGCCCCGCCGTCGCGGTGGCCGAGCGAGAGCATCGCCCGCACCACCCGGAAGGCCCGGCCCTCGTGGTAGACGAGGCTGCGCGGGCCGAACTCGGAGAGGGCGAGGAAGCGCGGGCGCTGGAGGTAGGTCTGGCGGCTCCGCGCGTCGGCCTTCGGCACGTAGGCCATGAGCGGCAGCCGCGGGAAGTTGTACCCGGGCAGGAAGCCCTCGGTGGCGAGGTAGCGGTAGGTGTAGAAGTCGCTCGCGGAGCGGCTCTGCTCCCCCTGCTGGAGGAGGTTCAGCTGGTCGATCGCCTGGTCGTGCCGGCTCTTCGCCGCCCGCTTCTCGGCCGGCGGGGCGGCGTGGTCGTCCATCGTCCGCCGCGCGGCGTCCCGCTGCTGCTCGGCCGCGCGGAACAGATCCCGCCAACGGTCGAAGGCCTTGTCGAACCGCTTCAGGGCGGCATCCGTGACGGACTGGGCGTAGTCGTCCCGGTTCGTGTACCAGGGCGCAAGCTCCGGGGTGAGGTACTCCTTCACGAGGTCGAGCACGCGGCCCATGCGCGCGGCGGCCTCCACAGCCACCCGCGGGCGCTTCATCGGCTCGCTGACCGTGTCGCGGAGCGGACGCTTTGGCTCCGGGAGCACGAGGAGCTCGGAGATCACCGAGTCGAGCGGCTCCTCGGTGCATGCGAGCCAGACGGCGTGGAGGTGGCTGTCCACGAGCTCCCGGTTCGCGAGTTCGAGCATCGGCGCACGCACCTGGCCATGCACCATCGCCTTCGGGTCGCGGAAGAAGTACTGGTCGTGCGGGCCCTGCGCGGAGGCGTAGGTGAGGACCAACGCCGGCTGCCCGCTGCGACCCGCGCGCCCGCTCCGCTGCGCATAGTTCGCGGGAGTGGGCGGCACGTTCCGCAGGTAGACGGCATTGAGCGCCGAGATGTCCACACCCAGCTCCATCGTGGGAGAGCAGAACAGCACGGGCAGGAACCTGGGGGACTCCCCGAGGTCGCGGAGCTCCTTGGCCTTTCCGCTCAGCTCGTCCTGCTCGGGCTTCCCGTAGCGGAACCGCTTCTCGCGCACCTGCCGCTTGTCCTGCTCGACCTGCGCCGTGTGCTCGCGGGCCTCGAAGCCGAATAGCGGGTGGTCACGATGCCCGAGCAACGTGGCGAGGCTTCCGTAGAAGTCGCGGAAGAAGGCGTTGTCGTTCTTTCCCGCCGGCTTGTCCTCGGGCCGCCCGCGGCGGAACACGACGCAGGCGTCCACCAGCTTCCAGCCCTGCACGTCGAAGGGGGTGGACTCCTCGGCGAGGAGCCCGAAGTCCGTCGCGACCTTCACGAGCTTCTCGATGAGCTCGTCGACTTCCTTGCTCTTGAGCTTCCGGATCTCCAGGCCCTTCCACAGCTCCGACGAGCGCAGCGTCTTGCCGAGCCCGCTTCGGGCGGTACCCCGCACGAAGAGGTCCTCGTCCTGCGTCCGCAGTCCGCGCTTCGCGGGCGACTTGAGGAGCAGCCAGCGGGAGGGTCGGGGCTTTTCGTCGACGCCGAAGCCCCAGGGCGCCCGCAGGCGCGCGTGGGACTTCATCAGCATCTGCTCCACGATCGTCTGCTCGAGCACGTAGCTGCGGATGGCCATCCACTGGCGGAGGTGGTCGAACAGCGCCGTGAACACCGCGGCGCGAACGGCCGGCGGCGCGAACCGGACGATGTCCGGGCAGCCGGCGAACCGGGCCTCGTCGATGACCAGCTCGTCCAGGCCGCGGTACTCGACCGACAAGAGCCCGAGCTGCTCGAGGTTCGGATTGGTGTACCGCCAGCCCCGGCGCTGATCGAACCACGCGCGGTAGGCGAGCACCTCGCGGAGCGTCTTCTCCGCCTCCATGCGATGGAACCCAGCAAGATCGGCCTCCTGGAGCCACTCCCCGCGGATCTCCGGGTCGGGCCGATGGAAGCCGAGGGCGCGTTGCTGGGCGAGGCCGATCTGCTCGGCGCCGAGGCCATCCTCGCCCGCCGCGCCGAGGGCGCCGAGGAAGCCCGCGCGTACCAGGCTCACGAACAGGAAGTCGTTGAAGTGGCCGGCCTGGAGCGCGGCGTCCTGGCGATTGTCGGAGAAGCCGAGGAGCTTGCGGGTGTAGTCGTCCAGCCCGGACTCTTCGCCGTGCATCCACCGCAGCACGCTCGCCACCAGCACCGTGGTCGCGGAGCTGCGGCCCTCCGCCGAGAGCGACGCCAGCCGGTTGCGGTCCCGGGAGGACCCGCTGTGGACCTCGTCGCAACGCAAGCAGAAGCGGAACTTCCCGGGCAGGAACCAGACGGGCGTGCCGCTGCCGACCTTGCCGTCGGGCTCCACCCGAAAGTCCCGGACGAGCCACGCCTTGTAGTCGCTCTTGATCTTGCTGTTCCCCGCGGCGTCGGTGTCCCGCCAGGCCTCCGGGTATTGCTCAGGGAGGTTCGTGAACTCGAAGTCCGAATCTTCCGGCTGCACCGTGACGAAGCCGAACTCCTCCTTGTCGGCGCCGTCGTCCTTCGGGGCGCGGCCGCGGGTGCCCTTCTCCGCGGGCACCTCTTCCTCGGGCGCGGCAGCGTCGTCGATGCTCCGCGCGAGGAGCTGCCTCCGCCCGTCCTCGCGCACGAGGCGAACGGGGTGGTACTCCTGGCCGCACTCGCGGCAGAAGTGGGTGGCGTAAAGGCGCTTTTCGGGCGCGTCCGGGTGGAACTGCTGGCCTTCCACCGTGACCCGCCGCCGGCCGGATGGCTCCAGCGTCGAGAAGGCATGTCCCGCGCCCGAGATGAACTGGTGCAGCTTGAACGCGAAGAAGCTCTTCTCCTGGGTGGAGCCGAGCACGCGATCGCGCTCCGGCGTGCTCGAGACGAGGAGCAGCTGGCGCAAGGCGTCCGCGCACGTCGCGGGATCGCGGCCCGCGTCCTGGCTGAGGAGCTCGCACGCCTCCGTCACGGTCAGCGGCGGGGCGCGATGCCAGGCCGGGTTCTCGTCCGTCCGGGTGACCCCCAGCCGAGTCTCCACCCACACGGCCAGCGGGTGGACCTTCAGTTCCGCGTCGGAGATGGCGGGGGACACGCCCGCGTCGATCGCCGCGGCGAGGAACGGACGAACGCTTTCCTGAGTCTGGAGCGGGTCCGTGACGCGCTCCAACGTCTCGCCGATGACGTTGGTCTCCGGGATGTTCGCGGCGAAGAGCTTGGAGGCGACCCGGGCTACCGCGGCGTTGCGCTCCTCCTGGGAGCCCTCGCTCTTCATCGTGGCGGAGGTGCCGATGCACTGCACGTCCGCGGAGAGCCGCTCCCGCACCCTGCGGACGAGCAAGGCCACGTCGGCGCCCTGTCGCCCGCGGTACGTGTGGAGCTCGTCGAGCACCAGGAACCGCAGGCCCGCGCAGTTCCCGATCACCTTGCGGTCGATCGCGTCCTGGCGCGTCATGAGCAATTCCAGCATCATGAAGTTCGTGAGCAGGATGTCGGGCGGGTTGTCGGCAATGCCCTGTCGAACGTCGTGCTCCTCCTGGCCGGTGTACCGGGCGAAGGTCACCGGCCGGACGCCATTGCGCTCGGGGACGTACTTCTTGAGTTCCTCGAGCTGGCTGTTGGCGAGCGCGTTCATCGGGTAGATGACGATGGCCCGGGTGCGCCGAGCCGCGGACCGCCGTTTCTCCGCCAGGACCGCGTTGACGATTGGAATGAAGAAGCAGAGAGACTTGCCCGAGCCGGTTCCCGTGGTGACGACGTAGCTCTCACCGGCGCCTGCCACGGCGATTGCTTCCTTCTGGTGCAGGTAGAGCGAGAGCGGGAAGATCTCAGCGCAGCCCGGATCGAGGTCCCCGGAGGCGACCAGATCGTCGACCGTCGTGGTGCGCTTGTAGTTCGGGTTGATCTGGATCAGCGGCTCGGGCCAGTACCGCTTCTCGGCGTAGATCGCGTCGACCTGCGCCCGGATGTCGGCGGCCTGGATCTTCGTGAACGAGGTCGCGAACTGTTCGTACTCGCGGACGACGGAATCTCGGAGCGAGAAGACGTCCATGTTGCGGGGGGTGGTCATCGGCTCCCGTCGCGGGTGGGGGCGCGAAGATACCAGCATCCCGGCGCGGGTGTGGGCGAGCGGGAGGGGGCGGGAGACCACGGGAGCCGACGAGCGGCGCGGAGAGCCGCGCCGCCACCGACGAGGCCGAGCTAGTTCGGAAGCGTGGACGGTTGTGCGCCCTCGCCGCCCTCGTCCTGTGCGTCGAGCCACGCGGTCTCCTGTGCGTCGAGGAGATCCTCTTGCTCATCACTGCACGTGACCCTGATCTCGCACGCTCCGCACTTCGGGAAGCCGATCTCGTCCCGCTTGATGCCTGAGAATGGGTGACGACAGCGAGCGGTAGGCGGGATGCATTCGGCGGCCGCCGCGATCGCGTGCGAGACCTCGCCGACCTTTCCCGCGTGGACGATGAGGTGCACGTCCAGGAGCAGGCGCACGGTGACGCCCATGCTCCCCGCCCGCTCTGCTTCCACTCGGTAGCGCGGGTGAATCAGCTCCACCGGCTCCTTCATCGGGTACTTGACGAGGCTCTCGGCGTCTTCCTGAGGCTTGAGCTCGGCGCGCTTCCGCCAATACGCCTCCTGCTCCTCGTCGCGACGGCGTCGCTCGGCACGGCTCATCCGACGCGGGTGGATCCGCTGCATGCGCTCGTCGACCGTGGGCACGCGGACGGAGGGCACCGTCTCGGGCGGACGGCCCTCGCGGGCCCACGCAGCGAACTGCTCCAGGTCGGAGGTCCGGTAGGCGAGGTCGATCGAGGAGGACATGTCGGCCCTCCCGGCCGAGTCGGTGACGATGTCGGAGGACTCGCGCAGCTGCGCGAGCAGCCCCGTCACGTCCTCGCCACGCTCGATCCCACCCACCGCGAGGGGGTACAGCTCTCGCAGCCGTGCGCGGTGCAACAGGAAGGCAGTGGCGTCAGGATCCGGGGTCTCAAGCGACTCGGCGATCCACTTCCGGCACGTGGGCCAGTGCTCGTTCGGGTGCTCGTCGTCGTCCTGACCGCCGACGAGCCCGATGGGCAGGACGGCGGGCGCGGCGGGCAGGCCCGGTGGATGGGCGGGGGCCTCGGGCACCGGCGCGAGGGTGCCGTCGACGAGAGGATGCGCGGCTGCAACATCAACGGCGGTTCCGAGACGGAGGGGGGCGAGGGGGGAGGCTTCCGAGAGGGCGGGTTGCAAATGGACTCCTTGAACGCCGAGGTTTCGACGAGCGGCGCAAGGGTGATCACGGAAGTTCGAACGGCAATGTCTTCGGGCAAGGACGTTTTCGTCGACCCCGTGCCAGACGCGTCGTCCGGAGGCACGGGTCGCCCGCGCGGTTCGGTGCCGTGCGCCACGGCAAAGTCGAACCGCCAAGGCCAAGACATCGGCACGCATGAATGACCGGTGGCTCCCTCCAACAGCTTCCTAGGGCACCTCATCGTAGGTCCACGTTCGGCGCGCGAACCGGAGCTTGCCAACGCGATCCGGCGCGGGGAAGGGTTGGGATGCTGTACTTCGCTCCCGTCGCGAGGAGAGGGCGAGCGCATGCCCCACGACGCCAGAACAGCAGCGCCAGGTGAGCTCACCGTGTCCCGTCCCCTCGACTCATCACGAAGCGCCGGTAGCCCTCACTCCCCCCAACTCCGGAACACACCCATTCTCTCAAGTGCCCTGGCGCGAGAACCACCACGGTACTCCCGTGGCCTCGCACCCATCGCACGAGGTCGTAGGTGATGTGCAACCTCAGCCGGACAACCACGTACCCGTCCGCCTCAAACTCAGGATCCGACTGGGTCCCATGGACACGGTGGTCGTGTAGGTACGCTCGCATCGACGGCTCGAATCTGAGCACAACCTCTTGTGGGTGCTCGACTCCCGGTGCCGGCAGCATGAAGGTGAACGAGTGACGAAAGATCTCTCGCGGATCATGCTCCGCGCGAAGCGGATACGTGAAGGTCGCCTCGTGTGCTCGGAGCACCGAGAAGCGTGCCACATTGTAGACCCGCCGAGTGTCGACATGGTCGAGCTTGCGGCTGTCGAGGCATCGAGCGTAGATGTAGACGCCTTCATCAGCGAAGAGCAGGGTCCATGGCTCGATCTCGACCTCGTCCGGTGTCCCGTCGAAGTGCCTGTACCCGGCCACCACGCGGCGTCGCTCCAGTATGGCCTTGGCGAGCCTGTCTACGTTGTCGGGATCCAGGCTTGTAGGATCGAGCATTCTCATGACGGCGAAGAACATGCGATCGAGCTCGTCTCGCCCGGGTCGCTGTCCCTCGAGCCTGCGGGCGTGTTCCTCCTGGAGGTCCGTGAGCACGCGCCCGATCTCGGCGTCGCGCAAGCCGTCGAGCATGGTTCGGACCGCGGCCAAGGCCCATACCTGTTCGGGCTTCGTCGTCTCGCTCAAGGGCCAGACCCATCGAAAGGATTGCGAAACACCGCGGCCGCTTCCTCGCCGCACCACCCACGGGAGGTGGCGGGCGAGTGCGTTGAGCCGAGTCCGTTGCGCAGCCTGTTCGCCGTCTCCGTCGCGCACGAGGTCGCCGGGCCGGAGCTCCTCGCCTTCGATCATGCGACGCAAGGCTCTTAGCGCAGAGCGGAGCACGCCCGGAGTCTGTTCGTCTTCGTCGACCGACATGACCTGATCGCCTCGCGATCAAGATTGAAGCACTTGATCGACCCAGGATCAAGAGGCACTGGGAGGCGTTGCGCGCCAGCCACGCCGTGACATGCTTGACCTTGAGCGCCGGCTCATCCCTCGGCGGTCGGGAACACCATGAGCTCTCATCAGGTCCAGTGCATCAACAAGAGTGATCGGCAGAGCGCGCACGAGCGCATTACGCACATCGGCGGCCTCAACGGGGACGGGACGCGCTGGAAGCTCACCCAGCGGGAGGCGATCGACGGCATCGAGTCGAACAAATGGCAATTCTACGTGGAGCGCCCGGCTGGCCACCGCATCGACGTCCTGGTCAGGGTCAGCGGGCAGGGCCACAAGTACCTGAAGACACGGGCGGATGGGGAGCAGCCGAACAACCTGCTCTCGCTCCCCGAATGTCCGTAGGCCCAGCGATGACTCGCTGCGGCTACGAGGTGATCAAGAAGCTGGGCGCCGGCACCTTCGGTGAGGTCTGGCTCATTCCGTGGGAGGACGGCTACGCCGTACTCAAGGTGCTCAAACACCCGACGCCTGACAATCGGGAGCGCTTCGCGCGGGAAGCACGGATGCTCCTTCGGCACCGCGAAAATCCACACGTCCTGTGCCTTCTCCACCAGGAGGTGGACGGCGTGGAGCCTTACTTCATCGTTGAGCACTGCGACGGCGGGTCGCTCGACAAGGTGCTCGAGGCGCACGGCGTCTGGAGCGCCACCCAGGTCGCGTATCTGATCGCTCACGTCGCGGCAGGGCTCGATGTGATTCACGGCGAGCGAGGCTACCACCGCGACCTAAAACCGGCTAATATCCTGCTCAAGTGGACGAACCGAGAGCTCGGCGCCTGGACCGTGAAGGTGGGTGACTTCGGGCTCGCTCGGGAACCCGACTCCCGTTCCGCGACCATGACCGCCTCACCTCACGGGACGCCCGCATACATGCCACCGGAGGTCCAACGGGGCGGTCACTGGACCCCTGCCGGAGACATCTACTCACTCGGCATCACCGGGATCGAGATGCTGACCGGCTCCCGCGAGCGCGCAGGCCTGCGTTCCGCCACCTGCCCGGTCTGGCTTCGTGATCTCCTGCTGCAGATGACGGTAGCGGAGCTGCGGGCGCGGCCGTCGATCCAGCAGGTTGGGGTGACCGTGCGGGTGAACCTCGCGCCGAAGCAGCAGGTCGAGCATCGCCCGTCCCCAAAACCGAAGGAGCAGACGAGCTCGGGGTGGGGGTGGCTCCTGGGCGGCATGGCAGCAGCCACGGCCCTGGCGCTGGCCACAATGAACACGAGGGACGCCAACGGGCGCTTTCACGGAGACGATGGACAGTTCCGTTCGGGTCGGTGGGGGTAGCGACCTGCGGCCGCCCCCCCCCGTTCAGTGCCCCCGGCCTGGAACGGTAGCGGGCCTTGGAGGCAGTCTCCTGCCTGCTCGGGATCCCGGGGCGGGCGGTTCTCACACAGGATACGTCGCGAGGCGAGGTCGAGCGCATGCCCAACGAACCTGAGGTCGTCCAAGCCTTCGAGGGAGATCTCAGGTCGGCAGTCGCGTACCTCGTTGTTCGGGAGTCGGAGTCGTACATCCAGATCATGGACGTCCTCGAGGCCTCGGTGAACGAACTGACGCCCCGGGAGATCCGGGCGGCGCTGACCGCGCGCGGGTACCCGTTCGACGAGGCGACCGTCGAGGCTAGACTCGACCAGCTTCGCGCTTGGCGCGCCGTCTCGGCGCGGACGGACAACTCGGGGATCATGCGGTACTCCGACATCCTCGCCAGGAATTGGCGCTACTCCGCCACCACTGCCGGACGGCGCGTCCACCGCTTTTACCGGGCGGTGCTGACGGGCCAGCCCACAGTGCGGGAGATTCCGCTCACGAGCCTGCAGCGGATCGTCGTCGCGGCGGAGGCGCTCCGTGAAGCGTGCATGAGGCGTGACCTGCAGCCCGATCAGGTCGTCGAGGACATCGGCAGGGTGTTCGTGAGCCACGACGATCTCGATGCGTCGCTCGTGGGAGCAGAGGACAGCCTCGCCGGCTTGGCCGACCGCTTTGACCTCGATGACGCGGCGGCCGGGGAGCTGAAGTCTCTCCTGGTCAGCTACGCGACGCGGGTAGCGGCGGAGCTCGAACGCGGCGCGGCGCGCGTGTTCGGCGCGTTGACCGCGCTCCGACCTCGCTTCGGCGATCTCGCCCAACTTGTGGTCACCGGCTCGGATGCACGCACGCTGATCGAACGGGGCGCCCTGTCGGCGTCGCGCGGCGGCCGCGTCGGCGACTGGGACGGCCTGCTCACATGGTTCGACCCGGACGCGGGTCGGGCTGCACGCTTCGCCTTTCGACTCGTCCGAGCTCTTCCTGGGATGCACGTCAACCTCCGCCGCCTCCACAGCTCCGCGGGAACGGCGACGAGTCGGGCGCGGGCGTTGCTCTTGGCGAAGGCCTGCACCCACCCGACTTTGGGAACGGCAATCTTCGCGGCGGCCGTCGGGGACCACCCGTGGCGAAAGCTGTACGGGGAGGCGGACGACGAGGGGCTTCCGCGCCCTCCGCCTTGGCGCGATGGGCCGACGGTGGAACTCCCGGCCTTGCTCCGATCGACGGGCCGGGCGGGAGCGCGGGGGACCGCCTCGGCTCCGCGTGACGACACGGAGGCTCGGGCTGCGGTCGCCGAGGCGCGCGCACGTAGGGTGCAACGGCACCACGAGGCGCTGATGGAGGTGCTGCGCGCTCGGCCTGGGGGCCCGCTCTCCGAGCCCGCGGCGAGGGTCGCCCTGGCAGCCCTGCTAGAGGCCGTCCGGGCGCAACCGACGGCGGGTCGGAGGACCGGGGTACGAGATGGCCTCGCCTGTTCGCTCTACGCGCTTCCTGGTGCTGAAGGGGTCATCTCGGCCCCCACTTGGCGCGTGCTCACGCCGCACAGAGTCCCACTCTTTCACCGCGCCGGAAGCCCTGCCCCGCGCCCACCCGGGACTTACGAGCGGCAGAGCACAGGCTCCGAGAGCATGCTGGAGGGCGCTCGATGAGCGATGCGGATGACTTGGAGACGGACGCGTCCGTCGAGGCCGCCGGCCCGCCTTCAACCGGAATGAGCGAACTGAGGAGACGCAGGCGCTGGACTCCGGAGGTCGAGGCCGACGTCGCGTCCGTGCTGCGCCTGCTGGTCCGGCGCGCCTGGCTGATCTCGGGACGGGATGACGATGCGATCCGGACGATTCGGCGGAATGCAAGCTCGATTCGAGACACCCTGTCCCGCCTCGGGTGGGGCGTCGTCATCGAACGCGACTTCGTGCGCCTTCGCAAGTCCCCGCCCGTTCGACGCGAGGCCTGGGCGGCGGAAGGGCCCGCGCCCCTGTACGCATCTTGGTTTTTCCTGTTCGTCGCCGCTTCGGAGGGGATGCCTCCGAAGGTCGGTCTCGGTCAGCTGGTCGCCTCGGCACGTGCGGCCGCCGCGGAGGCGGGGTTGTCCGTCGTGAACGACATCAAGGAGCGCCAGGCGATCGTGGGCGCGCTCAAGCTGCTCGATGAGCGCGGGATCATCGTGAAGCTCGACGGAGAAATAGAGCGGTTTGTCGACGACGAAGACACGCCCGCGCTCCTCGAGGTGCACCACAAGCGGCTGGCCCACGTGATCGCCAACTTCAGCTCGACCGACCCGGCAGTCGACCCCGAAGGGTGGCTGGCGAGCGTCGAGCGCGAACCCGACGCGGCCCGCCGTGTTCGGCGTCGGCTCGTGGACGACACACTCGTCTACTCCGTCGACCTCGACGACACTGAGGCAGATTGGTTGTCTCGGCGCGTCCGTGGGGACGACGGGGGCCCGTTGGCCGAGGCCTTCGGGCTTCACCTGGAGAGGCGAGCGGAAGGCGCCGCGTTCGTTGTCCCACACGCCGCCTTTCGCCATCTCCACGAGCTCGGGCCGGTGCCCTTCCCGGGGACGGGAACGATTGCGCATGCGGCACTCCTGTTGTGTGAGCACGCGCGCGAGAATGGGATCCAGTCCGCGGAGGAAGCCCAGGTCGGTCCCACCTGGCGCTGCCTCACCGCGATCCAGGTGCTCACGTTCCTCGAACGCGCGGTTCAGGAGCGCCCACAGGGGCGCGGCGGCTGGCGCGAGGAGTTCGCGGACGGCCGGGTGCTAATGGAGCAGGTTCGAGAACGGCTTTGCGCGCTTGATCTGCTTCGGCTGACCGAGGGTGGGGTGGACCAAAGCCGGTGGTGGTTCTCACCCGCGACCAATCGCTGGACCCGTATCGACGAAAGGAGCGCCGTGGAGCGTAAACCCAGGAAGGCCGTACCGCGGGAGCAAGGTGCACCCGGGCTATTCGCTGGACGGGAAGGGGGCAGCTGATGGACGAACTGGGCAATCAACTCTTCGGCGGCGTGGCCGCCCGAGGCGAGGCAGGGAACAAGGCCCGCTTCGGGGGGCGGTGGCGACTCGTCAGCGCAGGCCTGAGCAACGTGTGGAGGTTCGGAAATCTGGAGCTTCCCGCGTCGAGCGGCAGGCTGCTGCTGCGTGGCCAGAACGGCACGGGGAAGACAACGGCGCTGGAGGCCCTGTGGCCGTACCTCCTCGACCTCAACGCGGCGAGACTCGCCGCAGGAAAGGCCCGCTCTACGAGCCTGCTCTCGCTGATGCGGGAGGGTGCCGAGGGCAAGCGCCGGACAGGATACGTCTGGGTGACCTTTACCGGCCCGGAGGGTGACGGCACCGTCTCGTTCGGCGTGCGACTGCAATACTCCGAGGGTGGCTCGCCTCCGGTCAAGGTGGTGCCCTTCACCGTACCCGGCCGGCCGCTGCACGAACTGCCGCTGGCCAGTCCCTCGCGGGCCGCGCTCTCGGCGGAGCAGTTCACTTCCGCGGTTCAGGCGATCGGTGGCCAGACCTTTGACGATGACGACGCCTACGTCGCCCACCTGTCCGCGACAGTACTCCGAACGACGCTGACCTCGGAAGTCGTCGCGCTGGCCTCACGGCTCCGAAGTGTGAGGAACCCCTCGCTGCTGGGAGACGTGTCACCCCAGGCAGCCGCACAAGCTCTCCGGGACTCGCTCCCCACCGTCAGCGACGATGTCATCACGGCAACAGCGGACGCGCTCGCGGAGTCGGATACGACACGGGAGGCATTCGAGCGCGATGCCGAGGCCGGGACAAAGCTGGCCGACTTCCTTGCAGCATGGACCGGCCATGCGACCGATGTGCTCCAAGGTGCCTGCAACGCGGCCAGCGAGGCGGCTCAGAACATCACGCGCCTTCGCGCCGAGCAGCAGCGCAAGTCTTCCGAACACGCGGACGCCGTAGGCAAGGCCGCCGCCGCGAAGCAGGCCGTCGAGGTGCTGGAGGAGAAGGAGCGCCAGGGCGGCACCAAGATCAGAACCCTCCAGGACAGCCCTGCATATCGGGAGTCCGGCCGCCTGGGCGATCTGCAGGACAAGTCGACTGCCCTCTCCACTGCGGCATCGGCGTCGCGGCACCTCCTGGAGGAGCGTGCCTCGTCCTCGTTCCAGCGCGCCATCGACTTGCTTCAGGACGCGCAGGAAGTGCTCTCTGAATTCGGTGGATGTGTGGCCGAAGCTGCCCGGGAGGATCCGGCTCTGGGGCAGCAGGAGGTCGTTCTGGAGGTGCGCGAGGAACCGCGTAGCGTCGTCATCCTCGGGCAGGGGCAACCTATCGTCCCTGGCCCTCGCATCCTCTTGACTGGGACGGCGGCAGACGTGACGGGTGTGCTCGCACGCTGGACCGTCGTCACGCGCCAACATCGACAGTTGGCCGACCTGGCAGGATTGGCGCTCGCCAACCTCAAGCCGGTCGAAAAGGCCGAGCTGGCGGCCACCGAAGCGAGACGCGCTGCAGGCGAGAGGTCCCGAGATGCCGATGCGGCTGACAAACGCGCGCGGGAGCTCGAGGCTGAAGTGGGCCGTGCGGCCGCTGCACTCCTCGAGGCCGTCGCGGTGTGGAGCGTCCAGAACACCGACCTTGCGTCGCCAGACGAAGAGAACGACGAGCTGCCCCGGTGGGACAGCGACGAGATTCGGGCGCTCGCTGGTCGCGAGGTCGCCGAGGCTCTGACCTTGCTCGCGGACTTCGCGTCCGCTGCCTCTCGTCGCGGTGAGCAAGTCAGCGCGACCTGGAGGTCAGTCGCCAAAGGGCTCCAGGAGCACGCCAAGAGCGCGCGCACCGATGCCAAGGCGCGCCGCGCCACCGCGAGTGACCTGCGGGCCGGCCGGCTCCTTCCGCTCCCCCGGCCTGGGTGGGCGGGACTGGGAGACGACGCGAGCTCGCTCGGAGCAACGCTGGACTGGCGGAACGGGGTGATCGGCGAGAAGGAGCGTGACAGGATCGAGGTGGCTCTGGCGAACTCCGGCCTCCTCGGCGCTCTCCTCGAGACAGAAGGAGCGGCCACGCCGTGTTGGCAGGTGAGGCCTTGGGGTTCAGCTAAAAAGCCGAACCTGCTTGATGTGCTCCAAGTAGACGAGCACCATCCCCTCCACGCCGTCGCCACGGCGGTGTTGGAGCGAGTTCAGCTGCTCGATCGGGTCCGCGCGCCCGGCGCGGAGACGCTCGGCCACGAGGACGGCGCCCTCGTCCTCGGACGGGACGGTTCATTTCGCGCGGGGGTGCTCGCGGGTGACAACCCGCACACCGCCTCCGGAAGGACCCCTCCGAAGGCGACCCACGTCGGCGCCCGGCAGCGTCGTGAGGCCGCGCTGCAACAGGCAGCGACGCTCGAGGCGGAGGCGGACGAGTTGGAAGCCGAGGCTTCGCGGCTCGAGGGGCGCGCAGCGACGCTGGTGCGCGACGCTGGTGTCATCGCACAACGGGCCCAGGGATTTCCGCGTCGCGACGCCCTCTCGCGGTCAGAGATCGAGCGTGCCAGCGCGGCAAAGGCCGCGCTCGCGGCGCGTGACCTGGCGAAGCTGGAGGAGATTCGGGCTACCTCCGTGGCCGAGGCCGCACGCGCTGCTCGCCTGGATTGGGCTGCCCGCACCCAGGAGATGGGACTCCCGCCTGATCCCGCTGCATTGACGACGACCCAGGCTTCGGGAAGGGTCACCGCCGATCGCATCGAGGGTGCCGCCAAGCGCGCGTCGAGGTTGACGGAGCGTTGGACCCGACTCTGCGATCGGGCACGTGGAGGCCCGGCCGCCGAGGAAGACCTGGTGAGGGCTGAGGCGAACGCCCGGACGGCGCATGGACTGGCGGTGGACGCGGCGGAGGCCCTGCGCGTACTGGAGGAAACGGCGGGCGAGGCGATCGCGGACGTGCTCGCTCGCGTCGACGCAGCCAAGAAGGAACTTGCGTCGGTTCAGGAGAATCTGGGGCCCGCAAGAAAAAGGATGTTTGACTTGGCCGGGGACGAGGTTCAGGCGCGTGGCGCACTTGACGACGTCGGGCGTCGACATGCGGCAGCGACGCCACTCGCGGCGCGCGCGGAGGCCCGCGTTCGTATGCTTCTGGCGGCACCGGGGGTTGTCGATGGGGTGTTCGGGGGCGTCTTGCCGCCCGACGGCGCGGACTCCATCCGCTCGCTTTCCGAGGCGGTGGCGCGAAAGCGCACTCTCACCCGCAAGACACTCCGGGAGCGCGCCGATGAGACACGGGCCGCGCTGGCGGGGATCTGGTCCTTGGACCCAGCCGAGGACATTGACGAGCTGTTGATGTACGTGCTCACCCACCGAGACGCGACGTACACGCCGCCGCAGGCGGCCTCGCACGCAGCGGACCTGCGGGAGCGCGCGAAGCGGGCTCTCGCCGCCTCGGAGGCACGGGCGCTCCAGGAGTTCGTCATAGGGCGGCTTCCAAGCGCGATCGGAGCGGCCTGGACGCGGCTCAACGACTGGAAGCGCGCGGTGAACCAGAAGATGAAGGCGGCCTCGGCGTCCTCGGGGGTCGGCGTGCAGGTCCAGGTGGAGCTGCGCGAGGACCTCTCTGCTCACGAGCGCACCTTGTATCGGCTCTGCTGCATCAAGTCTGACGCGGACAGGCTTCCCGAGCAGCAGCGCGAAGTCGGCGAGAGCGTTCAGGCGCTCGTCGACTCTTCCGAGGCAGAGGGAATGCGGGAAAAGCTCGCGAGTGCGGTTGACATTCGCGCTTGGGTCAACATCCACTACGAAGTTACAAGACCCGGCGGAAAGAGCCAGCGCTGGAACTCGAGAACAGGCCTCTCGGGAGGTGAGCGGCGCCTGGTCGTCATCGCTCCGATGCTCGCGGCCATCGCCGCTTCATACGATCGCTTTGGTCCGCAGGGGCTCCGGCTGGTGGCGCTCGACGAGGTGCCAACCGAGGTCGACGACAGGGGCCGCGAAGGTCTAGCGCGCTACATCGCGGAGCTGGACCTGGACTTGTGCTGCACGAGCCACCTTTGGGAGGGGTGCCCGGGGGCCTGGGACGGGATCGACGCCTTCGACCTCGAGGCTGGCCCCGACGGCACGGTCGTCGGGTTCCCCATGCTCGTCCGCGGCCTTCTGGACATCCCGGAGCCGGAGGGGGTCGGATGACCTGCGAACTATGCGGAGGCGCCTGCGTCGAGGCCGATCTCGGCCCTCTTCTGCGAGATGATCTAGGTTGGCTTTGGGTACAGGTGGCCGCTGCCGCAGATCGACGGGGCGACCGTGACGTCGAGGTGGGGCTGCTTCGTATCCGGGCGCCAGCGGAGCCGGAGCTACGTGCGGCGGCACTCGGGCTGGTCGGAGAACGTGTCCTCGAGGCTGGAGCGACCCGACAGATCGACTTGGCCGAGCTCACGATGAAGCTCCGTCGGCGCGGCGCAGCACTGACGCCGGGTGCGGTGGCCGCGCACGCGACACGCCGGGTCCTGGCCACGCGAGCGAGGGCTCGGGATGAGCGGGCAAGTTCCGAGGCGCGGCTCTACGACATCTTTCTTTCGATCTCCGGCCCGATGGGCCGCCTTGGCAACGCGAGCGACCCAGGGACGACCTGGCAAGCTCTTCGACGCGGTGGTGCCGTCGCGAGAGTGATGGCAACCCCTGACCCCGAGCGCCTCCTGCGGGCCGCGCTCCGCGTCATCGAGGCGCTCGGAGGAGGTGGGCGCGTCGATCGGCGAAAGTTGGCGGCTGACGTGAACGGGCACCCCCATTCACTGGATGATGGCCGGCCGCTATCGGGCTTGGTGCTCGCGCTGCTCTGCGCCGGGGGCATCACGGACACAGGCCTGCGTGCGCGGCGCGCGTGGGAGTGCGTAGGCGTCGATCTAGACGATGTAACAGGCGGCCTGCTCGTAGTTGGTATCGCACCGCGAGGCTGGGTTGTCCCAACGGGTTGCGCCGTGACATTGCCGCCGCGCACACTTGCGTCGTGCGCATGGCCGGCCCCGGATCGTCCCGAAAGTTGGGTGTTCGTCACCGAGAACCCTTCTGTGGCGGCCGCATGCCAGGAGCTCGTCGAGGGCGGCGCGCATCCCCGGCTCCTATGCACGTCCGGCACTCCAACCCAGGTGGAGGTCGAGTCCATCGCTGGGCTGGAAAGGGTAGGGTGGCGCCTTGCAGTTCGAGCTGACTTCGACTCCGCCGGCATTCGCCACGTGGGGCAACTCCTGCGCGCGGCACCCGGCGCCGTACCGTGGCGAATGATGCTTGAGGACTATGACCAGAGCCGGCGGGAGGACGACTGGGTGGTGGATCTGGATCGGAGGAGCCTGCCGGAAACATTTTGGGATGCCCGTCTTTTCGAACGGATGCAGGAGACGGGAGCCGCGGCATTCGAGGAGAGCCTGCTGCCGAAGTTGCTGGAGGACGTGAGAACCGGGACCTGTCCCCCGCCGGGCCCCGGCAATGGTCGGGCTGCCGAAGAGCCATAGTGTCGTGGCTTCGGACCACCGGAAAATCGCGGGGAGGTGGCGGTGAGGCCTCCAACCATCCGCCCGAGCAACTCGACTGGCGGGGCGTGTAGGCGGAGCCTCTCGCCGCAATCCTTCTCCAGCTTCTCGCGTTCGGTATCCGGGATGTCCGCGGGAGCGGTGGACAAGAGGGGGGTATCCAGGAGCTTGTACTTCGGCGTCCCCACTGGCTCTCCACGAGGAGTCGCGACGTGGCTGGCGGCCGGCGCCAGGACCTGATCCACCCGACTCAAGCTCGTCATCGCCGGCTCGTCGCGATACTCGCCTCGTATGCCGCCGGAACTTCCCTTTCCCTGGACTCCGAAACCGACACCCGAGATGGGCAAGGTGCTCTGGGATCGGCTTCAGCTCTTCTACGACTTCGATCCTTGTACAAAGACCGTATCCGGTCGTCACAGCCTGACGTTTCACAACTGCAAGAAGGTCGCGAAGCGCATCCGGAAGGACACGCCGCCGGGTCGCGTGGCGGTTGTGCTGCTCACGGACAAGTGGAGGGAGCCCGCGTTCCGGATGCACCCGCACGAGGGGCCAACGGTGGTCTTCGTCGTCAATGTGGACAAGATGGCCGACACCTGGGCCGACCCGGTGGATACCGCCCGCGGTCGCGAGGCACCGGCGGAGCCCGTCGACGAGGAGGCTATGGCCCTTCTCAAGAAGCTGAAGGACAAGGGCGCGAACTTCGATGCCTTTCTGAAGGACGAGTTGAGCGCCAGGATCGTCTTGGAGTGGACGGCAGCCAACCCCGAGCGTGTCCGCTCGCTAGCCGCGCTCGTGGCGTCTTTAGAAGACAAGGAGCTGTCCAACCTCACGCCGTTTGCTCTGGAGGTACTGTCGGCCCTCGGAGGGAGTCTGACGAAGTTGGAGGAGTTCGCCCGCAAGGCTCCGCATCCGGGGCTTGACCTCGGTGCCGCGGCGGCGACCTACGCCCGCCAGTTCCTGGCTATCGAGGATCTTGAGCGGATGATCGAAGCTGACGAGACCGAACCAGTGTTCCAGAAGTTCTTCGAGGAGCACCACTGGATGTTCGGCTGTCACTACGTGCGCCGAATTGAACGGCGAACGCTCGTGGTTGGCTCTCAATATGACATCGTCCTCGCCGGGACGGACGGCTACATCGACATCATCGAGTTGAAGCGCCCGGGGTTCGGACTGTTCCGAGAGGACACCGCACACGACTGCCTCCAGCCCTCGTCGGATTTGGCGCAGGTGCTAGGACAGGCTCAGCACTACATCCTCAAAGCCGACAGCCAGATACACATCATCCGGGATGAACTCAAGGTGCCCGCGCATCGCGTCCGGGCGATAATCATCATCGGGTCCTCCAAGAAGGACGGCGGCGACGACCGACGCCGGGCCCTGCGGACGCTTAACGGGCATCTCTCGCGAATCGAGGTCCGCACCTTCTCCGACATCCTGGAGTCGGCGAAGGCGATCCAGCGGCATACCCGGGCCACACTCCTGAGCCCCGAGGTGCCCCCGAGCGAGCCGGAGGGCGATGTGGTCGAGGTCCGACCCCCCCCTCCATCGGCCGCGCATCCAGCGGCGCCGAGCGCGCCCTCATAGCCCGTGAGCCACCAGAACGCGCTCAACCTCTGGCCCCTCCTCGCCCTTGCGCCCGCGGCCCCCGCCGCCCTGGTGCAGCCAGGGGGCTACGCGCCTACTTCTTTCCCTTCTTCCCCCCGCCCCGCCCCCGCTTGGGAGCCTCGAGCCCGGCAGGGGGCGTCAGCCCCCCGGCGATCTTCTTCTTGCCGGTCGTCTTCCAACCCACCACCGCCGGGCTGTCCGCGTCGAGGTCAGACACCCAGAACTTGCCCGGCACCACCGGCGCCAGCCACTTGACGCGGCAGATGAGGCGCGGCTCCGGGTGGCTCGGGTCCACCTCGTAGACGCGAAGCTCGTCCTTGTTCGCGTCGAGAACGGCTGAGGCGTGCTCCTCGTCCACCGTGAAATTGATGAACCGAGTGCCGTTGGAGACGTAGGGGTCGAACACCCGCATCGGGGCGATGCGGGTGTCCCCCGCGAAGAGGGCGAGGAGGTCCGTGTCGTGGTCCGGCAATTGGTTCATCGTCGCGACGTAGCCGACGACCGCGGCCGGGTCCACCTACGATGCGAAGGTGCGGGCACCGCTGCTACGCACGGGCGACGACGGGGTCGTGTACGTCCGCCGGAAGCTCCCGCTGCGAGATAACGGCACGGCGTAGGGCCTCGATGACAGCGAGGGGGAGGAAGCCATGGCGGGGATTCTCGGCGGCGATGAAGTACGCCCAGGCCGCGGGAGCCGGAGTGTGTACGTCCACGTAGAGGTCGGGTCGGTTCGTGAGCACCACCACGCTGAAAGGGTCCTTGCCGTCCTCTTCGTTGCGCGCGAGGCGCTTCAACGTCTCCTCGACCTGCCGAGCGACGTTCTCGGGGTTCGCTGCGTCCAGCGCGTCGATGGGCGGGAGGTTCACGTCGGCGAACACGAGGTAGGGAAGCGCAGGCTTCTTGCGGAAGGCGTTGCCGAGGAGCGAGCCCATGTCGGCCTTGGGAGGGCGCGCTTCGGCGCGCTCCACCTTCACGTCCCTGTGTCGCCGCTTCGCCTCAACCGCGAACGAAGTGCTTGTCTGAGGGTGAGTGGCAATGAACTCCGGGCGTTTTATTAGGCCTTCCTCCTCATCCTCCATTTCGATGAGGAGTCCAACCTTGATGCACGTGGCGGCGACGAACAACTCGTAGCGCGCCCCCTGGTACAAATTCGGGTCCTTGAGACGGTGGATCACTAGCTTCTGGAGCTTCATGTGATGAGCGAGGAGGTACAACTCGTAGGAGACGAGCAAATACTCGTAGGCTGGGCCGCTTGGCGCGCACTCGATCATCCCGTTCGCGACGGGCTGAGCGGCGGAGAATTCGTAGAACGCAGCCCGGAGCTTAGACAGCGGGTGCCGTTGCTCTGGCGGTCGCCCCCAATCGGCCTCGAACCAGTCTACCCCGACCTCTTCCACGACGTAGTCAATGAGGAAGTCCGCGAACGTCCGCCACGTTGTGGAGTAGTGGAGCTTGCCCCCAACCGTCACGATGGTCTTGTCGTTCAACCTCGCCGCCATCACGGGCTTCGCCCCACCCTCGCGCTCGCGACGCTCGTGCTCCGCCAAGAACTTCGCATGCATCGCGCGTAGCACCTCAGGCGGAGGTAGGTCCGGCTCCATCGGTTTGGCACGCGCCGCAGCCCTTGAGCGTGATTGAGCTTCCTTCTCCTCCTTCCGGGCCTTCCGGCGTTTCGTCTTGTCGGCCGAGGGGCGGCTCATGTGTCGTCTTCCGAGTACAGCCGCACGTAGCAGACCAGCGCCCCGGCGACAGGCATCAATCCCGTGGACGGCCCCGATGTCTGACGCCGAACGCCCCTCCAGGAAGGCACCACGACGCGCCCCGTCTCGAACCTCCCTGTCCCATCCCAGCGATTCCTCGCTCGTCCGTCCCACGCTCGGCGCCCAGTTCGCGAGCCCGCCAGCTTCATGCTCGTACGGTATCGCCGTGATCGGGGACCGGCGGGAATGAGCGGCGAACGCCCGACCGAGTCCGCGAGGGAGAGGCCGAGCCCCGCCCCCGTCCAAGGGGGCCGGAGAGGAGGGGGCGGGGGGAGGAGAGTGATCTACGACCGCGCGACGACCGAAGGAGTGGGTCGTCGATCGTGACGTGGAGGTGCCGGTACATGACGTCCCCGACGGGGACGTCGTCTAGCTCGCCAGCGTGGTCAAGCCCGACGGTGACCACATCGCGGATGGACGCCAGTTCAAACCCTGCGAAGACCCCGGCCGCGTACTCCCCCGTCTGGTTCATCGCCTCATCAAACTTCGATCTCGTCCCCCCCCCGGCGACGCCACCTCATTTCACTCGGTGCGGGTCAGCACGTCCACCGCACGACGCGCCCGGGTCGACGGGTTCACGATCCGGGTGCCGAGGATCAGGTCGGTGCGCTCGCGCAAGCCGTGCGCCTTGAAGGCCCAGATCCCGTGAGACAAAAGGTGGAGGGCACCCAGTTTCTCGCACTCCTCCTCCCGTTGCACGAACGCTCGGGACCACCGGGCGCGGACGCACTTGTCAACGAAGAGCGTGTGGTTGAGGTGGAGGAAGGCCCGCTCGACCTGGGAAGCCCACACGGTGTCGTGGTCGCGGAGGTGGTACTCCAACTCGGCCGTGTACCCGGCCAGCAAGGAGGCTACGTGGGCGACGTCGCGAGGCGCGTTCGATGGTTTCACCCACTCCAGCCCGTCCCTACGCTCGATGCAGGAGGTGACCTTGGGTGAGAGCGCCCGGCGCTCGTGGATCTTGCGGATTTCGGCCCTGCTCTTCTCCACCTCGGTCATCAGGTAGTTGCCCGTGCCGTAGTAGGAGGTGTGGCTCGCCAGGTGGAATCGCACGGCCTCGATCACCGCGCGGGCTCGTCCGAAGACGCTCTCCCACTCCCCGCGCCCGGTGTACATCCGTCCGGCATAGCCCGCCCCCGCCTGCCCGTCAGCCCCGGGCGCTCACGACGCGGGCCGCTCGGGGCCGTGAAGAAATCTGCGGCTCCTCCGCTGACGACGGATGGGCTCGTGTCTACGTTCGCCGGTCGCGACCAGGACACGCACCGATGGCAACCCACATCGAACGGCTCAACCGCCTCCTCACCCGTCTTCAGGAGATCGACGAGGCAGCCTCCAAGCTCAGGTACAGCGGGACCGACCACATCCAGGAGCGGGTCGACAGTTGGATCCCTCCGGCGTTGCGCGCCGTGGAGAGCGCGCTCGGACCGGATCGCGCCGCCGAGTTGCAGGCCGTCTTCGAACGGAAGACGTTCGGCAGTTCGCGGATCGCGTCGTTGTCCGACGTGATCCGAGGCTTCATCGACGACCTTCACGACAAGGGGGCCGACCCCGAGATCGCCGACGACCTCGACGCTCACGCCAAGACGCTCCTCGACGACGACGTGCGTTCGTTCGTCCAGGAGGCCGTGGGTTGCTACAAAGGCGGCCATTTCCGGGCGGCGATCGTGCTCTCGTGGGTGGGCGCGGTCGCCCTGCTGCTGAAGCACACCCTCGCCGATGCCGCACTCCTGGCAGTCATCAACGCGGACGGGGGGAGGCGTTTCCCAGCGGGTAGGAGCGCCTGGGTTGCTGCCACCGACGCCGAGGGGCTCACGCAGAAGGGAGAGCGAGACTTCCTCGACACACTCGCCAGGGTCGGAGGCATCACGGATGATGTGAAGAAGAAGCTCGTCGTCTGTTTGGACACGCGGAACTCCTGCGGGCACCCGAACCCTGGACCCGTCGGGTCACGGATGGCCTCGGCCCATGTAGAAGTGCTCATCGGGCACGTGTTCACCAAATTCTGAACGAGGCACGCGTGCTCTACGACGGGTGGGCGACCAAGATTGCCGCACGGTTTCAGCGGCGGTTCGACGAGATCGAGGTGAACCACAACTTCGACTTCGGGTCGGAGTTTGAGATCGCCGTTTGCGAGGTGCTCCGCACGATCCTCCCCCAGCGGGCTTCGGTCTGCCGGGGCTACGTCGTCGGGCAGGACGGAAGCAAGGCCGGGGACGACATCGTCATCTTCGACTCGGCCAAGTTCCCGACGCTCCGGAGCCTCGGGCGCAGCCTCGCCCTGAGGGAGGAGGTGCCCGCCGAGGCAGTCCTCGCGTACATCGAGGCGAAGCACACCTTGAACGTGGACGGGACGGGCCCACAATCTCTCGCCAAAGCGATCCGCCAAGTCGGGGGTGTGAAGGCCATCCACCGCGAACAGACTTGGGCGGGCTACAAGAACTTCCCGCTCCCTCCGCGTTCGACCTCCTCGACACCATCCTACTGGCCCGACTCTCGCAACCCCTGGTACACCGCGATCTGGGCGCGTCACGTGAGTGTACCGTCCAAGCGAAAACTGCCGGTCCACGAGTCGCTCCTCGTCCGCGCCACCGGCCTTGAGCCAGGCCACGAACGCTGTCCAGACGTGATTGCCGGGGAAAGCTCGATTCTATTTCCCGTGTTCCGGCAGCGGGATCAGGCGGGGGCCCCGGGTGGACCGACGGCCTGCAGCTTCCGCACCGCGCCGACGGAGTTGGCCGCGTTCCCGGCGACGGCACCGCTCGGCTTGGCGGCCTTGCACCTCCTTTGGGCCATCGAGTCGATCGACCTCGGAGCCATCCCATGGGACCGCATGTTGACCGAGCAGCTCGACCCCGCGACCATGGCGGTGCGCCCGAGGGCGTGACGCACGGGTGGCGGGTGGTCCGGTGAGGGACGCGAGCCGCGCGGCTCCTACCGTCTCCGCAACGGCTCCGGGCCGAGGACGACGTCAGGGTGGGAGGCACGGGTGTAGCCCTCGCGAACCAAGTTGGCCTCGCGGCGCTTCGCCTCGTCCTCGGACCCCTGATTGTAGTGGACCCCGCTCGCCTCGCACCGCTGGACGTAGCGGTTGTCGTCGGTGCCCGTGACGGACACGGTCGAGGCGAAGCGTCGCCCGACGGGGTCGACGAAGGTGAGGTGGACGACGGGGTTGGTTGCCACTGAATCCTCGCGGAGGCCGGTGATCCTTTGATAACGCTCGGAGAGGGTGAGGACATCGAAGATGACCACCCGCCCGAACCGCCCTGCCCGCGAGGCCGTGCTCGACGACCTCCGGGCCGCCTTCCCCCACGGCATCCCGAGCACCGACCTCCTCGACCGTCACGGGCCGTGCGCCAAGACCCGGATCGGGGAGCTGCGGGCCGACGGGTGGGAGGTGGTGACGGGACGAGGACGGACCCGTCGCCGCGTACCGCCTTGCCTCCCTCCACGGTCGCGCTTGGGGTGGTCCCCCTCTGCAACCCGAGCGCGACCTTGAGGCCTGTCGAGCTTGAGGATGCCCGACGCACGGGCGGCGGGTGGCGCCGAGGAGCCCACCGTGGCCCTCAGCTCCCGGCCGGGGTACCGTTCGGGGATGGATCCGCTCGCCGTCGATGAGGCCCGCCTGTTCGGGCGGCGCCGTGGCGCTCGCCGGCCTCCCGGTGGGGGCGAGGGGGCCGGCTCGATGCGGACCCGCGGATCGGCCCGCTCGACGCGCGGCGCGGCGACGCGAGGTCAGCCGCAGGCGCTGGCCAAGGTCTCCTTCAACGCCACGATTTCCGCATCCGAGCATCCCTGCCTGTCGATCCAGAAAGTTCGATAATCATCCACTCCGGCCAACCACATGCTCTGCAGCAGAACTCGCTGAAATCATTGTGGAAAGGATGGAATTCAGCGGATCAGACTTGAGGGGTCGCGTCGCCCCTGGTCCGGAGTTTCATGAAGCATCACCTCTCGGATGACCCGCCCCGGGCTTGGGTCTTGGCCAAAGGGTACTTCTTCTTCCACTCGGATCCGGGGCGCGGCCCGACGACGGAACTGCACGAAACCGTGCACGCGGGGTCCACGGGTTCGGACCTGAACGGGGGGTGGATGTCAGAGGGCGGCGCCGAGTACCACACCCAGCTCGAATAGGGCTCGGGTTTCGTCCCGCACGGCAGCGATCTCTACCGGAAGTGGGCGGCGATCTACCAGGAGATCGCCGAGCAGCTCGCCGCGAGTCCGGAGCTCGGCGTGGACGGCGACACCCTCGCGCTCGCCTTCTTCGAGAAGGACCAGACGGCGATGGCGGAGGTCGGCGGCGCCTTGAACGACCCGTTTGGGCACAACACCGAGGCGATCGGGGTCGGCCGGAACGCGACCGTCCTGGGGACCCTGTCAAGGACCACCTCATCAGACCGCTGTGGGGCGGCCAAACTGATCCATCAATCGAGCCGGCAGGCATGACACGAGTCGAGCCGCTCCGCGCAGCGGATCGAGCGATCGCGACCGCGTGATCCGGCGCGCTCGGCCCGACGGCGCGGGGCGGCCAAACTGATCGCCGCGGCCTCATCGACGGGGGGGCGGCCGGCGGCGACGCCGCTACAACGTCTTGAGGTACTCGACGAGTGCCGTGCGCTTCTCGGCGGACAAAGCGTCTCCGAACGTGTGGCCGCCGTTCTGGTATCCCCATCCGGACGTGTCGTAGACGTACTTGCGCTCCGCCTCGGGGGTGTCCGCCTTGGAGACGGAGAGCTCCTCGTACGTCCAGCCCACGTCGACCCAGTCGTAGTCGGTCGAGTCGTAGCTGGAGCGGCGCCAGATGTCCGGGCGGAGGGTCGAGTCCAGGACCGCGGCGAGCGTCGGCACCGCTCCGTTGTGGAAGTAGGGCGCGCTCGCCCAGATGCCGTCGAGCGGCGGCGCGATGTAGCCGGCCTGCGGCCCCCAATCGACGCCGGGCCCGAACACGCCGTCGGCCAGCACGCCGTCCCACGCCGCCTCCCAGAGGTGCACCTCGTCCGCGAGCACGGGGTCGGTGCCGACCGCGTCGATCGGCACCACGACGTTGGGGTACACCCACGCGTCGCCGTAGGTGCCGTGGCATTGGGCGCACGTCGACACGAACACGTCCTCCCCTTCGGCGGCGAGGTCCGCGTCGATCGCCGCCGGCCACTCCGGCGCCTCGATCGACTCGATGTAGGCGCGCACGTCGGCCGCGTAGGCGAACATCGCCTCGGCCTCCTCGGGGCTCTCCATGCACATGAGCGCCTCGTTCAGCACGAAGTTGGAGAAGTCGCCGCGCACGGCGGTGTTCGCGAACATCGCGTTCTTCTTCTTCATGCCCCACCAGGGCGGCACGTCGTGGGGCACGGGCGGCGCCGGCGGGAGCGGCATCACCGGCGGATCGGCCCACGCGAGGGTGGCGGGGTCGCGGTGCGCGGCGAACACGGCGATCAGGGCGTCCCCTCGGTTCATCCCGACCGTATCGGTGAGGTAGGCGTCCATCGCCCGGACGGCGGGCTCGAAGCGGTCGAGCTCCGCGAGGTCGGCGGGGTCGGCGTCGTCCCCCAGGGCGAGCCGCGCGGCCGAGATGTAGCCGATGTTGGTCCGCGTCGCGTCGCCCGTGTGATCCCCGAGGCCGACGACGAGCTCCCCGTCGATGTACCCGGCGTGGCAGGTCAGGCAGTTCGCGTTGACGATCGGCGTGCCGCTCGGGGCCGGCGCGATCGTCAGGTAGTACGGGATGTCCGTGTTCGGCGCCGCCCGTTCGGGGAGCGGCTCGCCGGAAAAGATGTCCGGAAACGTGTCGAGCACCTTCGCGGGGAACCCGCAGGAGATGTACCCCTCGTTCAGCAGCGCGCGACGGCCCTCCGTGGAGTCCCCGGCGGGCAACGTGGGCTCGGGGACACACTCGTAGAGGCAGCCGATCTCGACGGCGGGCTCCGGGGTGCAGCCCGCGAGCAGGAGGAGCGGGAGCAGGGGGGCCCGGAGGTCGGGTGCCATGGGGCCTCACGTGGTGGAACGACGGACTACCCGGCGGAGCCCGCGCTGGGATCGGACCGGCGTCGGACAATCGACGCCTCCGGGCGCCGAGGTCGGTCGGTAGCTCGGTCGTCCGCCCCTACCCGGCGGCCTCGCACATGATCCCCGTGAACCCGGCTTCGCAATCGCAGGTCCCGTCGGGGAGGAGCGTGCCGCGTCCGGCGCAATAGGCGCGCATGAACACGTTGATGCCGCCGTTCTCGGACTTGTAGGACGCGTGCACCCCGGAGGCGCCCTCGCCGAAGAGCATCTGGTCGGTGTTGGCGTGGTGGTCGCCCGAGAACCCGATCCAGGGGTCCTCGACGTAGATGCCGCGGACCAGCACGTTGGTGCGCTCGCCGGCCACGAGCGGGGTGCCCGACGAGGCCTTCACCAGCACGCTCCGCAGGGCCTGGTCGTAGTTGGGCGCGAGGGCCTGGTCGGCGCCCACGACGCCCCACGCCGCGCCGTTGCCGGTCAAGAAGAGGAGGTCGCCACGGGCGAGGGATGGGAACGCGAGGGCGAACGACGGGCCGGGACGGGGGTCGGCGTCGGGGACTCCCCGTGGTGCCGTCCCGGAGAGGAGGGCGTTTCCTTCGATCCAGCGCCGGTCGGGCGCGATCCGGCTCACGCGCGTCCACCCGCCGCCGGCGGTCGTCATGTCGCAATACACCTGCGTGACGACTCCTCCGAGGGAGATCTGCTGCGGCCCGCTCGGGGTGTCCGGCGCGGCAGCGAGTGCCGCGAGGCAGGAGTCGGGCATCGGGGCGACCTCCCCGGAGGGCACGAGCGCCACGAGGCCGATCCCGGCCGCCAGGACGCTGCCCGCGCCGAGCCCGAGTCCGAGGCGGAGACGCGTCGGGCGGTCGCTCGACGGCGTGCCCGCCGGTTGCGACGCGATCCAGGCCGACGCGGGGTCGAGGGGTGGCGGCTCGGGCGCTGGCGGGGCCGTTGCCTGGGGGAGGGCGTCCGACCACACGCCGAGCGCGGCGAGGAGGCGGCGGACGTCGGTGTCCCGGCGCGTGGTGTCCGCCTCGAGCGCGCCCGCCAACGCGGGGACGAGCGTGGCGACGAGGCGCTCGCGCACGTCTTCGGCCACGTCGGCGTCGTCGAGCAGGCGGCGGAGGTGGGCGGTGTCGTCGTCGCGCCACCCTTCTGCGAGGCCGAGATCCAGGAGGTCCTCCGCGCGCAGCGCCCGCAGGACGTCGTACCGGGCGCGCTCCTCCGCGTTCATGGTCCCGTGGGTGCCGCGTCGCGCGAGCGTCACGAGCTGCCGGCCGTCGGCGTTGAGCAGGCTCGGGGCGTCGAGCGCGGGGATCGGGATGCGCTCCGTGAGCCCCCAGAAGATCGTGACCGCGAGCGCGTGGACGTCCCAGGACTCGCTCGGCGTCTGGTCCACGGGGAGCGCCTGCTCCGGCGGCGCGAACTTCTCGGTGAGGAGGCCGGTGTTCATCGTGTGCGCGACGCTGTCGCCGTCCTTGGCGGCGCCGAGGTCCGTGAGCCGGACGACCCAGCGGCCCTCCCAGTTGACGAGGATGTTGTCGGGCTTGATGTCCCGATGCACGCGGTAGCCGGTCAGGTCCCGGCGGCTCCGGTGGAGCCGGGCGACCGCCTCGGCCGCGCCGATCAAGACGGCGACCCGCGCTTCGAGCGGACGGCCGCGCACCCACTCGGTGAGGGTGGCGTCCATCCACGGGAGCACGACGAACGCGCGCTCCTCGACCGTGCCCGCGCCGAGCGCGGTCACGAGCCAGTCGGCGGCCGCGGGGTCGTCCCGGACGATGTCCTGGAGGAGACGCCTCTCGGTGCCGGCCCGGGCGACTCCGCGCGGGTACACCTTCACCGCGACGGCGCGCCCGTCCAGGAGCGCCCGGTACACCACGGCCTGGCCCCCCTTGCGGGTCTTCTCGTCCACGAGGCGGACGACGCGGCCGTCTTCTGTGGCGAACGTGCCCGGGAGCATCCGCGGCATGGTAGCAGAGCAGCGCGGTGCATCCTCGTGCAGACCGGGCCTGCGCTGGAGTCGAACATGTTTACGGCGCTCGTCCGCTTTCTGCTCCCCGACGGTCGAGTGGCGGCGGTACCCGCGGGGGGGCTGCTGGGCCGCCTCGCCACCGCCACCTTGCGCTTCGACGACCCGCGCGTGTCGGAGGCCCACGCCCTCGTCAGCCTGCGCGGGGAACGGATCTGGATGCTCGCGCTGCGCGGCCCCGTCGAGGTGGACGGGAAGGTCGTGCACCAGGCGCCGCTCCGCGCGGGCGCGCGGGTGCGCCTCGCCGAGGGCGTCGTCCTCGTCGTCGAGAGCCTCGAGGTGCCCTCGGAGGTGCTGGTCATCGACTTCGCGGGGGAGCAGGTGCCGTTGCGCGGGGAGGTCCTCTCGCTCGTGGATGCCGCGCGGCCCATGCTCGTGCCCCGGTTCGTCGAGGACGCGCTCCTGCGGCTCTGGACCAGCGGGATCGGGTGGCGCGGACAAGCGCAGGGCCGGCCGTTCGACGTGAAGGCGGGGCTGTCCATGGTCGCCGGAGGCGTGCCCGTCTCGTTCCGGTCGAGGGGCGCCGCGGAGATGGCCTTCCAGGTCACGTCGGGCGCCGGGCTCAACGCGCCGCTCGTCGTCCGCACCGCGCTCGACGAGCTCCGGGTGAGCGGGGAGAACCGGCCGGTGCTGCTCGTCGGAGGGCTCCCGGCGCGGATCGTCCGCGAGCTCGCCGACTACAACGAGCCGGTCCCGTGGGCCGACGTGGCGCGCACGGTGCTCGGCCCCGACGACGAGGTCGGCCTCCGCACGCGGTGGGACCGCAACCTCAAGACCCTCCGACGCAAGCTCGAAGAGTTCGGATACCGCGCCGACCTCGTCCGGCTCGACGGGCACGGCAAGGTGAGCCTCGCCGTGGGGAGCACCGACACGTTGGAGGTCGTGTAGGAGCTACGCGCGCAAGCGCGCGCCGCGCTGCCCGGGCCGCGTGTCCACCTCCGTTCACCAGCTCGGCGCGCCCCGTTGGCTCCTCGTCCGCGAACGCCGCCACTGGGGCGATTTTCCCGAGCACCTCGCGGCGCGCGCCAGCGGCGAGGTGCTCACCCTCGACCGGGGTGGGCACCGAGCGCGGCCGGCCGTCGCCCACCTCCATCGCGTCCATCGTCGCCGATCTTCGCGAACGGTGGCTCGCGGCCCGCGGCCCCGAGGACACCGGGCCGTAGCGGCTGTCCGCCCCCTCGCTCGGCGGCATGATCGCGCTCGCGTGGGGCGAGGCCCACCCCGACGCGGACGTGTTGGACACGCCGATCGAAGAATTCGATTACTTCCCCGCCATCAACTCCTCGAACTTCGCCACCGAACGCTCATCCGGATCGATCCAAAAGGTTCTATAACTGTCCAATTTGCTCAACCACATGCTCTGCCGTAGAACTGGCTAAAACTATTGGGATCAACCGCGCCGCGCCAATTCCACACGCGCAGCAGCAGCGAAGCGGCGTAGCCCTCGCGCCTCAAGGGTTGCGAGGAGGCGCTCGACGGTTGTTGGCGGTTTCCGAAGTGCACGGGCGTGTTCGCGGAGGAGTCCGAGAACAGCGTCGGGGTCAGCTTCGAGGAGCGTGTGTGTGAGCGCGTCCGGGTGCTCGGCGCGAAGTCCGAGCGGTTCGAGAGCGTGAGCCGGAAAGTCTGTGATGTTGTAGGTGACGATGACCTCGGCATGGGCCGCGAGCGCGGTGCCCACCACGTGGACGTCGTCGGCGTCAGGGAGCTCTACGGCTGACTGTCCCGCTGCTACCGCGGCCCGCGGAAATGCGCGCGAGATCGCCGCACGCAGGCGTTGCAACTGGTCCTCGGTGAGGTCCGTTCGGGTACGGGCGAACGCAACGAAGCACTCGTCCAGAATACGGGTCGACCAGATTGGCTCGATGTGCCCGGCCAGTCCAAGCCGCAGGAGAAGGTCTTGAACGGCAGCATCGTAGAGCACACAGGCGTCAAGGACGACGCGAACGGCGGGCATGATGACGGCGCTTAGTCGTAGAGGCCGAGCTCGTCGGACAGCCCGGTCAGCTCGTCAAGCGCGGCCCGCCGCGCGTCGTCCTCGCGGCGCTTGAAGGCAAGCACGTCGGCAAGCCGGATCCGCCGGTGCGCTCCGACGCGGCGGAAGGGCAGGTCCCCTCGCTCCAGCATCGTCACGAGATGCGGCCGGGAGACGTGGAGGAGGTCGGCGGCCTCGTTGGTTGTCAGCTCCTCGTCATCCGCGAGGACGCGAACGGCGTGTCCCTTCCCGATCGTCTCCAGGACTTCCCCGAGGGCTTCGACCGCGGCGCCAGGAACGTTGATCTCGACGATGCGGCCGGCGCGATCGCGAAGCCGGAGGATGCCCGGCGTAGCGTTCTCGAGCTCGGCCAGCGCCTCGCCAGCTTGGCGGGCCTTGCGCACGGTGTCGCGGTCGGGGATGGCGTGAGCGGGCATGACAGAAGGATAGCCACCCCGGCCCGCAGGTGCAATAAGTGAAAGTGCAGGAGTGGGCTCGCGGCCCGGGCCGTCGGTGGCGCGTCGCTGCCGGCGACGACCAGCTTCCTTCGTTCATCGTGACGCCGCCGAAGATGCGCGGCGCCCGTGCGCAAAGGGTATTAGCTGGTGGACCACGATGGATCCGCGACCCGGCCCGCTGTTGATAGCCCTGTTCAAGATCGTCGCGTTCATGTTGCTAGCGCTGAACGTGACCATTCACGGGACGGTCGCGCTGTTCATCGGCGGGCCCTTTGGCCTCGGCGTGTTTCTGTTGGCGGTGGTTGCCTTTTGGGTGTGGGCTTCGGTCACGCTGCGGCGCTGGCACAAGGCGGGCGCGGATGAGCGACCCGACGCGATTCAGGCGGAGGAGCACGACCACGACTCGGTGGGAAGCGGAGTGGGGTAGTGGGAGAACTCGGGGAGAGAAGGGAAGCGGGCGCTCCAAGAGCCAGCGCGCGGAGCGGAGCGGATGGGAAACATGAACCCCTGGCTACTTCCCCGCCATCAACTCCTCGAACTTCGCCACCGAACGCTCATCCGGATCGATCCAAAAGGTTCTATAACTGTCCAATATGCTCAACCACTGCCGTTCTGGGCGATGAACGCCCGGTTCGCGACGGAGTGCGAGGCGCCGGCTGGCGTAATCTGGCGTTGTACGCTCGCTTCCCTGGTTCGAATCCAAGGGGCATGGCCGCCTCGTTGCGTCAGGCGACGGGTGGGGGCAACCTCGCGGGCGGCGGACAACTCCCGCTCCTGCGACTGCTCTACGCCGACGTGGTGCGGGCGGTCGTTCCGGAAGTTGGCGTGGCTAAGATCGAGGAGCGACACCACACGCCCGCTAGCCAGGGAGCGTCCTGTGCCGAGACAGTACCGTTGTTCCTTCCAGCCGACGGGGCCTTCGACGTCGGCGTCGACACCCGCGCACGGGTGAACGGCGAGGACGCGGACTGCCGAGTGCCGTTCCGCGTCGCCGGCGAGTTCAGGTCGCTGCCGGTGAAGCTCGGGCCTCTGCGGGCGACGCCTGACTGAACCCGATGAATACGCTCACATGAGGTCCGCGACGCGTGGCAGCCCGCACACCGTTCCTGCTCGTCACGGCGCTCGTCGAGTGCTGGGCTGCGCGCGAACGCCGAGCGCGAAGACGAAGGCGGGGCGGTGATCCTGCTGCTCATCCTCGCCGCGTGTGTGGCAAGCATGGTCGGTGCGGCGATCGAGCTCAACTTCGCCAAGTCCGCGCACCATGAACTGAAGGCACTGCACGTCATCGCCGCGTTCGTGACGGTGGGCGCGTCCTGGTTCCTGGTGCAGTTCGTATACGCCCTGCACTACGCGCACGCTTACTACGCCGAAGACCCGGAGTCGGGCACGGACCACGGGGGCCTCGGCTTCGCCGGAGGGGGCGAGCCGGACCTCTGGGGCTTCGTCCACTTCGCGGTCATCGTCGGAGTGGCATCGCAGACCGCCGACACCACTTTCACCTCGAAGCGGCTGCGCAACATCGGCACGGCGCACAGCCTGATCGCCTTCGCCTTCAACGTGGTGATCGTGGGTCTGACGATGAACCTCGTCGGCGGGCTCTTCTGAGCTGACGCGGCCGGCCGAGGGCCTTGCCCCGACGCCCGGGGTGCCTAAAGGACCACGTTATTCGAAGCTTTCCCCCGAGGTGCCCTGTGCCGATCGACGAGTACGATCCTTCCTGCGCGTTCCCCGGAGTCATCGGCCGCACTGTCGGCGAGTCGAAGCCGGCGTGGCCGCGGCCGGTACGCGCCAAGGCCGGCGCCCCCAACGTGCTGTTCATCGTGCTCGACGACACCGGGTACGGTCACCTCGGCTGCTACGGCTCGCCGATCCGTACGCCCAACCTCGACCGCCTCGCCGCGAACGGGCTGCGGTACAGCAACATCCACACCACCGCGCTCTGCTCGCCGAGCCGCTCGTGCATCGTCACCGGGCGCAACCACCACGCCAACGCGATGGCCTGCATCACCGAAGGGTCGATGGGGTACCCGGGCGCCAACGGCAACATCCCCTTCCAGAACGGCTTCCTCTCCGAGATGCTGCTCACGCAGGGGTACAATTGCTTCGCCCTCGGCAAGTGGCACCTCACGCCCACCCAGCAGTGCAGCGCCGCGGGCCCCTACGACCGGTGGCCGCTAAGCCGCGGCTTCGAGCGCTTCTACGGCTTCATGGGCGGGGACACCAGCCAATACTACCCGGACCTGATGCACGACAACCACCAGGTGGCGCCGCCCGCCACCCCTGAGCAGGGCTACCACCTGACCGAGGACCTCGTCGACCACGCGATCGCGTACATCGCGGACGCCAAGCAGATCGCGCCCGAGAAGCCCTTCTTCACGTACTTCTGCACCGGCGCGATGCACGCGCCGCACCACGTCCCGCGCGAGTGGGCAGACAAGTACAAGGGAATGTTCGACGACGGTTGGGACGCCTACCGTGAGAAGGTTTTCGCGCGACAGCTCCAGATGGGCCTCCTCCCGCCGGGCACCCAGCTGTCCCGGCTCGACCCGGACGTGCAGCGCTGGGACACGCTGGGCGCCGACGAGCGGCGCCTGTACGCGCGCGCCATGGAGGTGTTCGCGGGCTTCCTCGAGCACACCGATCACCACATCGGCCGCCTGCTCGACTACCTCGACAAGGACGGGCACCTGGCGAACACGCTGGTCATGGTGGTCAGCGACAACGGCGCCAGCGCCGAGGGCGGACCCCACGGCTCGGTCAACGAGAACCTCTTCTTCAACAACGTACCCGAACGCCTCGCCGACAACCTGAAGGCCATCGACGAGCTGGGTGGACCCAAACACTTCAACCACTACCCTTGGGGCTGGGCCTGGGCCGGCAACACGCCCTTCCGCCGCTGGAAACGCGAGACCTACCGCGGCGGCGCCAGCGATCCCTTCGTCGTCCACTGGCCCAAGGGCTTCAAGGCGCGCGGCGAGATCCGGCACCAATACGCCCACCTCGTTGACCTCGTGCCCACCGTGCTCGAAGCGCTGGGGGTGGCGCCGCCGGCGCAGATTCGGGGTGTCACCCAATCGCCGCTGCACGGCGTGTCGTTCTCCCACACCTTCGACAACGCAGCGGCGCCCACGCGCCACACCACCCAATACTTCGAGATGATGGGGCACCGCTCGCTGTACCACGACGGCTGGCGCGCGGTGTGTCCGGTGCCCGGCCCCTCCTTCGCGGAGGCGGGGATGGGCTTCGGGGAGCTGACGTTGACCGAGGAGAAGTTGCGCGAACTGGACGCGCACGGCTGGGAACTCTACCACGTGGCCGAGGACTTCTCGGAGACGACGAACCTCGCCGACAAGCACCGGGACAAGCTCATCGAGATGATCGCGCTCTGGTACGTGGAGGCCGGCAAGTTCGACGTGCTCCCAATCGACAGCCGCGGTGTCGCGCGCCTCGCGGAGGAGCGGCCGCAGATCTCCCCCGATCGCAACCGCTACGTCTACCGGCCGAACACCTCGGTGGTGTCGAACCACGTGGCGCCGCGCGTGCTCAATCGCGCGCACAAGGTCACCGCCACCGCGCGCCTCGAGGCAGGCTCCGAGGGCGTGCTGCTGAAGCAGGGGGGCTCCGCCGGCGGCTATTCCCTCTTCGTGAAGGACCGGAAGCTCCACTACGCGTACAACTACCTCGGGGTCCAGCAATTCAGCGTCACGAGCAAGGCCCAGCTCCCGACCGGAGCACATGAGCTGGGCTTCGAGTTCACGCCCACCGGCCCCGCGGACCTCGCGCACGGTAAGGGCACGCCCGCGCACATCCGCTTGCTCGTGGACGGGAAGGTCGTCGGCGAGGGCGATCTGCCGGTCACGATCCCGCTCGACATCGGCATCACCGAGGGCCTCGTCTGCGGACGCGACCCCGGCTCCACCGTCACCGACCGCTACGTCGGGCCCTTCACCTTCACCGGCGCGCTCGAGCAGGTGGTCGTGGACGTCTCCGGCGCGGTGCTGGAGGACAAGGACGCTGAGCTGCGTAGACACATGGCGCACCAGTAGCGGGCGCGGTTGCGTGGGCCGACGGATCGTCAATGCCGCGACCGGTCGGGACGACCCGCGGCGATCGCGCTGAGCGACATCATCGGGTTGGGCGGGCATGTGCTCGTTGGACGGCGACGCACGACGCCCAATGTGTCCGCCACCGGCGTGACGGCATCGGCAAGTGCGTTGCCAGCGACTGGTCCTCCGCGGGGTCGACATGGTCAGGGCGGCTCACAGCGGATTCGTGCTGTTGGCCCTCAGCGGCATTCGCACGCGGGTGTGCCCGCGTAGAACAGACCGGCGCGGTTCGACCCCGCCCACGGCCTTGCCCGCCCGAACCGGACCCTCGCTACTTCGCGGCCATCAACAACTAGAATTGCTCGATGTTCCGCACATCGGGATCGACCCAGAAAGTTCTATAATCGTCCAATTTGCTCAACCACTTGGGTGAACGCCCAGAAGTCGCCGGTATCGAACACCCGCGCATAAGAGAGCCGGCCTCCGCGGCCCGCTTTACGGGTTCGAATCCAACGCGGTCCTCAGCGCGCGGTAGAACTGCACCGGGTCCATGTCGCGAAGACCCGACACCTGCCCGTCGCCCACCTCGACGACCTCCCAAGTGTCGTCTTCGAGCCGGGCCAGATCGACGCTCACGAAGGGAGACCGCAGGCGAGCTATCGCAGCCTGGAGGCGACTATCCTGCAAGAGCGCCGCCTCGTCGCCGCTGACGGCAAGGGGAGTGCCTCGCCAGAGGAAGACCCTCCGTTCATCGATCACCGGCATTCCGGTGCGCTCCTCGATCCCACGCTGAGGGTAGGGACGAAGCGCGCGCAAGACGACGCCGCCGTTCAGATCTCCAGCCTGCTCTGTGAGGAACGCGGAGATCACGGCCATGGCTGCGTCTTCGTCGCCCACGTCCGGGATGAAGCAGGCCTCCTTCCACCGGTGCTTCGCGGACTTCACGTAGTCCTTCACGATGGCCGGCCCAGCAGGAAGGCGTGCGAGCGCGACCCGCGCTTCCTCGAGGTTCGACGAGGCGGTCCAGACCGTCGGTGCCGTGACCTCGCGGAAATCGTCATACCAGCCGGGAAGGTGGTGACCGTAGGCATAGTCCGCGGGGGACACAACGGTTTGCGGAGTTCTCGCTGATGAGGGCCTCGAACGAGACCAGCGCCGAGTGGAAACCACGTGCAGACGTAGCATTGCGTTGCTCATCACCACATGGGCGTCCGGACGGAAACGTCGAGGAACAGCCGTGAGCGCGAGTGGCGGTGCGCTCATGGCCCGCCTGTACCGGCTACACCATGCGGAACAGCCCGCGCACCACCCTGAAGAGCCCGTACGCGATGGCCCCCGTTGTCACGATGTAGGCGCCCCCCGCCTCGGTCGCGAGGTACGCGGCCAGCGTCACGCCGAGACCTCCGGCGAGGACCAGGCCGCCCACGAGAAGGTCCCCCTTCCCGGCGGCGACGGACGCGGGGTCGATCGGCCACGCGCCGGTGCCCGCCGCGCCGGGGAGCTCGGTCCCGCCGCGAGAGAGGCGCCATACGACCACCGCCTGGAGCGCCGATCCGACGAGGACGCTCGGAGTGAGCGCCAGGCCCAGGAGCGGATCGACGAGGAGATAGACGAGCTGGAAGGTGTGATGTAGCGGCGCCAGCTGGAGGAACCAGCACGTCGCGCTCACCACGAGCGCCCCGTAGAAGAGCCGCCCGTAGAGCGGCGGGAGCCCGCTCGCGCAGCGGCTGATGAGGCGCCAGAACACGAGCCTGCCCACGACGAAGAGGCCGAATCGGAGCCAGTTCGGGTGCACAGGAGCGAAGAGTTCGACGAAGACCAGGAGGGCGTCCGCTCCACTCAACGACAGCGCCGCCCACCCGAGCCGCTTCAGCGGGCTTCCCCCGAGCCCGCGGACGAACACGCCGAGCGCCACCAAGAAGGCGACCTCGAGGAGGAGCCAGAGAACGCTCGCCCCCTCCAGGGGAAGGCCCGGGCCCACCACCGCCAGGAGCAGCCCGAACAGCATGTCCCACGCGAGCTGGAGGGCGATCACGACGAACAACGGGCGCGCACCCGGCAGCCCTCCGACAGCAGGCGTGGACGGGGCCGGCGCGGCAAGGCTCATGGCGTGCTCTCTGCCAGGCGCGCGGCAGGGGGTGCCATAGATCCCAGCATGTCCGTGACGAGCTCCTCCCGCCCCGGCGCCACCCGCCGTGCGATCCGGATGAGGGCCTCGGCCGACGCCTCGGCCTGCGCCGGCGGGAGCGCGATTCGCAGGACGTGGCCGGCGGCCTGAAGGGTGGCCCGGGGCGAGCGCCCCCCATCCACGAGGCGAGCCAGAGCCTCGGGCGGCTCCGCTTGCAGATAGCGCGTCGCCGCCTGAAGGACGGGATCCGAAGTCGCGATGAGCGCGGAGGTGAGGTCGAGCAGGCCCTCCTCCAGGGCGCGCCCGTCGCCCGCCTCGAGCGCGTCAGGAACTGCCGCGAGCATCAGGATGGCGTAGGGCGCGAGCGCGACGGCGAGCGCCTGGTGGCTCGACAGGGGCGAGAGCGCGTCGGTGCGTGCGGGCGCGCTCGTCGTCACGCGGATGGTCCCGATGGTCGCGAGGGCCTCCCCCGACGCCGCGAACCGCTCCGTGACGCGCCGGAGCTCCGGCGCGAGCGCTGGCGCCTCGTCGAGGTGGCCCTCGATCTGTACGTCGAGATCGAGGCGCCCCTGTACCTGACGCATGTAGGCAGGCAGCTTCTCGGTGATCGCCCCGCCGAGCTGCCGGAAGTCGCTGCCGGAAACCCGGATGCGCGCGGTCTTGCCGCCGGCCGCGCCCGCGGGAGGAGAAGGCGGAGGCGGAATGGGGCGCGCTGGCTCGACCCCCGAGAGCACGCCGTCCACGACGACGAACCACGCCGGCGAGAGCGCGTCTGGCCCCGCCTCGTCGAAGACCGACTGGACAAATCGGTGGGCCTCGGCGATCCGCTCCTCCGGCAGCACGGGATCCGTCGCGACGAGCCGGCCGCGCGAGGGGACGGCGACGAGGAGCCGCTCCGCCGAGAGCAGTCGTTGCACACGGCGCATCGTCTCGGGCGAGAGGATCTGCTCGGCGACGTGCGTTCCCCGGGAGATGCTCGCGATGCGCAGGCCACCCGGGCGGAGGACGTCGGCCTCGACCACGACGAGCTCGAACGGCGTCATGGCGAGCGCCGGCAAGGCGGCGTCGCGCAGCGCCCGGAAGGGACCGGGGCCCGCGAAGCCCACGCGCAGGCCGGCGCCGTCGCAGAGCGGCGCGTCGACGGGGTGATCGGCGCTATTGCCGGCGAGCAGGACGGGAAGCGGGAGTGTGAGCATGGGGCGCATCCTCGCGCATCCGGCCAACGAGTCAAGGCCCGAGCGGCACGATGAGCGCGCGCAACCCTCCCGAGCGCGCGTACCAACGCGTGGGCGCGGCCGACGGCGGAGTCGTCTCGGAGGGCTGCTTGCGCCTGCCGGCTGCATCTCCGTGAACGGTACCGAGCGTCGTGAGGACGCCGGACCGCCCGCATAGAACTGATCGGAGCGGTTCGAACCCGCGCGCGCCCTCGGCCGCCCGATCAGTCGCCTAGCTACTTCGCCGCCATCAACAACTCGAATTGCTCGATGTTCCCCACAGCTGGATCGACCCAAAGGGTTCTATAATTGTCTCAACCACATGCTCGGCTGTAGAAGTCACTGAAATTGCGATGGAGGTGACGCTTTCAGCGCCTCAGCCTTCGAACGTTGCCGCTGCGGATCGAGGCGGTTCGAGACGGCACGTAGCAGTGGCCACGCCCGCCAGTTGATCGGGTGAGCGCACGTGTCACCACCCACTACCGGCGCGGATCGAAGCTGCGAACCTCGAAAGACCGCAGCGTTCAAGGGCCGTGAGGACATCGAGTGCGGTGTGCGGCGGATTCTTGAGATCGGTGGCTTGGGCGGCGATGACCTCCAACACCACGGCCGGATTGCGGACGAGGAGCTCGGAGGCAAACGCGCTGGGGTGCAGAGCGACGACGCCGTGGCGGGACAGTTCGTCATCTGGGAAGTCGCGGAGGTTGAAGGTGACGATGATCCCCGCGCCCGCCCGAATCGCTGCCGCGACGACGCGGCGGTCGTCGGGATCCGGCAATGTGATCGCGGGCTCCAACTCCGCTTAGCCATCCACCAGGCAATCGAGCACCGCCGCGCACATGCGCTCGCGCGTGCGTTGAAGGCGCGTCACGTCGAGATCCGGACGGTTTGCCGCGATGTTCCGGAACACCTCGTCGAGGATCCGCTCGCTCCATCTCGCGCGGACGAGGTCCTCGATCGCGACGCGAATCAGGAAGTCACGAAGCGGGCTCGGGTAGAGCACATTCGCGTCGTAGACGGCCAGCGGGATCACTTGTACCCGAACCCCAACTCCTGCGCCTCGGCGGTGAGTTCCGCGGCGATTGCACGGCGCTCGGCGCGATTAGCCTGCTTGAAGGCAAGCACGTCACCGAGCGGGATCCGACGATGCGTGCCAACCAAGCGGCACGCGAGCTTGCCCTCGTCAACCAGGCGGATGACGAAGGGGCGACTCACACCGAGGATCTCGGCGGCCTGCTGCGCCGTCACCTCAGCCGCGACGGGCACGATTGTCACCGCGTCGCCGTTCGCCATGTGGCCGAGGATGCGCAGGAGCAGGGCGCGTGCCTCAGCAGGCAACTCGACATCCTGCGCCCCGGGGGCACCGGTGGCGCGGACGAACAGGGGGGCATCAGCGTCGTGGCCGAGCGCACGGAGCGCTCGATCGGCCCCGCGCGCCTCGGCGGGGGAGGGGACGTGTAGGTCGAACTCGGTCATGCTGGCTCCCTGAAGGGAGTATATGCACCATCCGCCGTATCCGCAATATCTGCACGGGCGGCGATCGCGGGGGCACCGTCGCGAGCGTGGGTTGCACGATAGAACCTCACGTGGCCGATCGATGGTTCCCTCGCGACGTGGGCGTGGGGCCAAATGCTGCCTACTTGCTGTCCATCAACTCCTCGAATTCCGCCACCGAACGCTCATCGCCGGGCCAACTCCAAACGCGCAGTAGCCGTGAAACGGCGTAGCCCTCGCGCCTCGAGGGTTGCGATGAGGCGCTCCACGGTTGTTGGCGGCCTCCGAAGTGCACGAGCGTGTTCGCGGAGGAGTCCGAGAACGGAGTCGGCGTCAGCTTCGAGGAGCGCGTGTGTGAGCGCGTCCGGGTGCTCTGCGCGGAGTCCGAGCGGTTTCAGAGCGTGGGCCGGAAAGTCGGTGATGTCGTAGGTGACGATGACCTCAGCATGGGCCGCGAGCGCGGTGCCTACCACGTGGACGTCGTCGGGGTCAGGGAGATCTACGCCCGACTGTCCCGCTCCTACCGCGGCCCGCGGAAACGCGCGCGAGATCGCTCCACGCAGGCGTTGCATCTGATCCTCATCCCTCGCGGGTCTGAACGGCGCGAGGGCACGCCTGGAGGCCTGCGGTGCCCTGGCGACGCCGCAGAGGGGAGGGGTTCGTCGGGTCACTACTTCCCAGCCATCCTGCCGGTTCATCGGGTGAGTTGCACGTGTCATACCAACTGATCAAGACTCGCCCCCATTCGCGAGGTGCTCGGCCGGCCACCAGTGGTAGCGGGTGAGGGCGCGCACCTGGTCGGGGTTTTCCTCCAGGTAGACGCATCGCCGCCCCACGGTCTCGATCAGGTCCGAG
>JAUXTN010000219.1 GCA_030684355.1 Pseudomonadota bacterium | reverse complement strand
GCCTCCCTGGGCGAAGTTCGTCCGGCTGGAGCTCTCCGACAGCGCCCTCCTCTCCACCTCCTTCGTCGAGCTCGTCGACGTGAACGGCACCGCTCGCGGGCGGTACGCCGCGGACAAACAGCCCTTCCCAGGCGCCCCCATCGGGGACGCCGCTACCGTCCGGTGCGTCCTCCCTGCGGGGACCTTCTCGTACCGCGTCGTCTTTCTCCTTCACCTCTGAGGCCGTGCCATGAAGTGCTACGCGAACCAGGTCACGACCCGGCTCCTGAACATCCCCTCCACCGCGCCGGTCGCCGTGGCCACCAACGGAACCGCCTACCGGCTGCTGCCCGCGCAGAGCGACCTGCAGACCGACGACACCCAGGACTTCCGCTTCGTGACGTCGCTGACGTTCGCAGGCGGTGTCACCTCGCCGACCGCCCAGCTCTTCCTCCAGGGGTCGATCGACGGGACCAATTGGATCGACCTCGGGAGCGGCACCAGCCGCACGGCTGACGGCACCTACCGGGAGGTCATCGACAACAACGGCGCCGTGCTCCTGCCGTGGCTCCGCGTGCGGCTCGCGCT
Source organism: Pseudomonadota bacterium (assembly GCA_030684355.1). GTDB lineage: Bacteria > Myxococcota_A > UBA796 > UBA796 > SXON01 > CAJBVW01. The sequence continues at coordinate 77,027 of JAUXTN010000219.1, read as the reverse complement.
CGGCGGCGCGACGAACCCGAACGTGTACGCCACCGTCGACGTCGTCTCCAACGGCCCCTTCCAACTCACCACGTCCTGATCGGAGCTCTCCGTGAACATCACGGTCGCCCTCACCTTCAACGAACGCGACGCCGTGAGCCTGCTCAACTGGCTCGCGCGCTGCAACGCGCGCCTGCTCCGCGAGCGGCCCACGCTGCCGCTGCTCTACAGCACGAGCGTCGTGTACGGGCGTGAGGAGGAGGAGACCTGGTCCGACTTCATCCAGCTGCTCGCGCAGGGGTGGGAGGATTGTGACGCGCTCGCGGCGGCCCGCGCCGGCGAGCTTCTCGCCCGGGGCTGGAGGGCGCTCTCGCCTCGCGACCCCGGCTACGCGGCTGCGAGAGCGGCGGGGCTGACCTCCATCCCCGCCGAGGTCGCGCTCACCACCTCGGTTCGGCCGGGGGAGCACGGCCTCTACCACTGCATCGTGCGCTACCTCGTCGCCGGCACCGTCTGGTTCGACGACCCCTCCGCGCGTCTGGGGATGCTGGAGGAGCGCCTGGACGGTCGCCAGTGCCACGAGCGCATCGTCACCCGCGTCCGCCTCGCCGGCCTCCGCCGCGCGCCGGACGCACATCGCAACCCGCACGCGCGCCGTCCCCGGCGCCGGGAGTCCGCATGACCTCGTCTCGCTACATCCGCGCCCGTGTCGTCGACTTCTCCCAGCCCAACTTCGCGGGCGAGGAGGTTGGTGCCGGCCGCCCGCGCAATGCAAAGGACCGCAAGATCCGCGCGAAGCTCCGCCGCGCGCGCGCCATCAAGCGCCGCATCGCCCACCTGCGCATCCGCAAGCCGCTGGGCTGGAAGGGCGCGCTCAAGCAGAAGAAGGTCAACCTGCGGGTCGTCATGAGCGACCTGCGAGCGCTCGGCTGGAAGCCGAAGAAGGCGACCCGCCCGCGCAAGCCGGGCGAGGACGAGATGGACGCCGCGCTCGAGGACCTCCCCGAGGCCGAGCCCGGCGAGGCGGAGCTGCCCGACGACGAGATCGAGGAGATCCCCGACCTCCCGGAGACGGAGGGCGAGGGCAACTGGCTCGACGGCTACCTCGGCGCCGAGCCTGCGCGTCCGAAGCGGAACCTGCTCCAGGAGGCGGGCAAGCTCTTCGCGTCCAAGTGGAACAAGCCTGTGCCCCTCGGCGACGGCGCCCGCATCCAGACCAAGCCGGGCCAGCGGGCCATGGTCGCGACGGTCAGCCCCGGGCTGTTCATCGTTCAGCTCGTATCGGACAAGGCGGCCAAGACCATCGCCGGGGACAACATCGGCGTCCTGCCGCTGCTCCTGTACCCGCTGGTGAAGAGCCGCATCCTCCAGAAGCTCACCCAGCCGGCCGCGACGCCGGCCGCGACGCCTGCTCCGGCGCCCGGTGCTGCCCCCGCACCGTCCCCGGCGCCCGCTCCGGTGGGCTGCGACGACTGCCGAGGCCGGTACTGACATGAGCACCCTGCCCGTCAGCGGCGTCGCGGTCCTCGAACGGATGAACGCGATGCGGATCACCGCCGAGCAATCCCTCACGCGCGTGAAGGCCTATCTCGCGTCCGACCCCCAGCCGCTGGCGCGGGTCGTCGCTGGGTACCGCGCCATGGTGGCCGACCTCGGCCGTCGCATCATCGAGGCACAAGTCCGTGTCATCCAGGCGCGGTCGAAGAACCCCGACGACGCGCGGCTCCAGGCGTTGCAGCAGCGCACCGTCGAGCTCCTGACCGCCTGGAGCGCCCACGCGAAGGGCTACACGCAGTACGAGCGCCCGGCGACGGACGCGGAGAAGGGCGGGGCCATCGAGGTCGGCGCGGCGCCCGCCGTCATCATCGCCATCGCGGTGGCCGGCGCGGTCATCGCCGTCTCGGTCACTGGTGTGGCGTGGGCGATCGTCCACTACAAGGAGGCGCAGGTCCTGTCCGACGAGATCGCGCTCCTCGAGCGTGACCCCTCCCTGGCGGACGCGATCGCCAAGATCAATGAGTCCGCTCCCAAGTCCGACCCGCCCGTCGATCCGAGCGCGGGCGGTGGGTGGGGCTGGTTCCTCGCGGCCCTCGGCGTCGCGGGGGCCGCCGTCTACTTGATTCCCAAGCTGGGAAAGGGCTGAACCATGACCGCCAATCCCGAGAAGTTCCGCCTCAACATCGTCGGTGCCGACGAGGACGTCCCCCGCGTGCTGCTCGCCTACGGGCGCGGCTGCGGCGGCGAGGTCGCGTTCGTGATGCGCCCGCGCGAGGCAACCGCGCTCCTGGTCCACCAGGTGAAGAAGGAGCCCGCGAAGCTCTGGCGGACCGACCTCGGGCTCGCGCCGTCGCACGCGCCGGAGCTCGACGCCGATCCGGCCGCCGCGGTGGCCGAGATCCGTAGGATGAAGTCGAGTCCGCCCCCGGCCGGCCCGGCGACGCTGAAGGGCAAGTGGGCGGGCACGCTCTTCTGCACGGACGGCACGCCGTCGATGCGGCTGGATCGCAAGGTCGCCTCCTACGGCACCCTGAAGCTCGCGTCGAAGGCCGATGGGCGGTGGAGCGCGACGTTCGAGCGCGCGGAGAAGTGGTTCAGCAAGGCCAAGCAGGAGAGCGTCGAGCGCACCAGCCTCGCCGAGGCCATCCAGGCCGGCATGGGGCTCGTGATCGGGCTCGTGTCCGAGGCATGCAGCTTCCGCGACACGCGCCGCCGCAACGCCGTTGACGCCGAGTACGCCGTCCAGCACCCGTACACCCCCCCGAAGGAGGCGAAGGACCCGACGGGTCGCTATCAGCCTCGCTCCAGCTTCCGCGCGGTCGAGCAGGCGGATGGCTGGGTCGTCGTCAACGACGTGGGTTCGGTCGTCGCGAAGTTCGGCAACCGGGAGAAGGGAAAGGCGGAGAAGCACGCGAGCGCGCTGACGCGGGGAAAGGCCCCGGTCGCGACGGTCTCGCCCCAGATCGCTGACGGGTTCAGCCTCGGTAGCTTGCCCGGCGTCGTCTTGGCGCCCCCGCTCTCGGAGATCGCCGCGCCGGAGCCGCCCGCCTGCCCCACGTCCGTGGCGCGCATCGCGTCCGCGACCGAGAAGGAAGCGGCCGCGCTCCAGGAGCTGTCGCAGTCGCTGTGGGGCTCCACCGAGGCGCCGGAGCTCCTGGCCCGCGCCGGGAAGCTCCTTCGGCACGCGGAGGCCCTGGTGAAGTCGCCGCTGTGCTCCGGCAAGGAGCAGAAGATGGCGTGGGAGGACCTGCGGCGCGGGGCCGACGCCTACGCGCAGGCCCGCGAGGCCATCGCGCGCGGGGAGAAGCCGGACATCGTCACGACCCTGCGGCGCATCTCCGAGCGGGTCGCCCTCGCCGCCGCGCGCGCAGCGAAGTCGTGCTCGGCGGGGCAGCAGAAGATCGGTCAGGCGCCTCGGTCGACTGACGCGATCGCCGCGGGCATCACGGCCCGGGAGACCCCGAGGCCTCCGACGGTGCCGATGCAGCCGGTGTGGCCTCCCGCGGCGTCGCCGCAAGCCGCGCCGACGGCGAAGGCGCCAAGGACCCGGAAGGCGAAGGCTCCTGAAGTCGACCCCGCGAAGGACCAGGCGCTGGTCAACGCTTTCGCGGATGCCATCAAGCAAGCCGCGCAGCAGATGGGCGGTGCGGCGTGAGCAAGGCCTTCCTCCTCTGCGGACCCGCGCTCCTGCTCGGCTCGTGTGTCGCGAGCGCGTTCGCTGGCGATGCCATGCCCGGGGGCGGCGTGTCCCCGCCGTCGCTCGACCATCTCCTCGCGCTCGGGCCCTACGGGGCGCTGGTGTGGGGGGCGTACCTGCTCGGCCGGGGGGTGAAGATCACCATCCAGGTCGAGCTCTCGGAACGCGACCGGGCGCTGATCGAGCAGCTCGGAAAGGAAGGCCCCTCGTGAGCGCCGCCGCCCAGCTTCTCGACGCCATCGTCCCCCTCGTGCGCACCCGCCTCCCCGCGGGCATCGACGTCGCGTACCTCGATGACTTCCTGGGTCGAAACCGCTTCGCGCTCGAGGCCGTCATCGAGCAGAACCTCGGCCCAGTCCTCCGTCAGATGGAGGCGGCGAACCGCCCCTTCGGCGACGAAGACATCCCCGAGCTCTGGACCGCCTCGAAGCGAACGGCCGCCAACGTCGCCGCGATGGTAGTGGCCTCGCGCCTCTACGCCGCCCGCCGCATCCCGAGCGCCGACGAGCGCGCTGTGCTCGCCGGGTATTCCGGCTGGGGCGGGCTCTCGATCCAGGCCGCGGCGGGCAAGTTCCCGCCCGGCTTCCCGGTCCCCGAAGAGCGCGGCCTCATCCATGAGTTCTACACCCCGACGAAGGTGACCCGTGAAGTCGCCCGCGTCGTGGCGCCCCTTGTCGACAGCCTCCCAATGGACGGCGGCTCGGTCCACGCGCTGGAGCCCTCGGCCGGCATCGGCCGCTTCCTGCACGCCTTCGCCAACGTCCCCGGCCTGACGTGGCACGCCGTCGAGTGGTCCGAGCTCTCCGCCCGGATGCTGAAGGCGCTCCGCCCCGACCTGGACCTCACCAACGCCCCCTTCGAGCGGTGGGTGCGCGAGAAGGGCGCCGGTGCCGCCGGGCGCCTCGGCCTCGTCGTGTCGAACCCGCCGTACGGCATCCGCGGCGCGTCCATCGCGGAGGACCCCGAGCGGGCCTACCGCGAGAAGATGGCGTACCACTACTTCCTCCGTCGTGGCCTCGACCTGCTCGCCCCCGACGGGCTGGGCGTGTTCCTGATCCCCGGCGGCTTCCTCACCAGTCGCACGGCCCAGTTCGTCGCCCTGCGCGAGAAGGTGCTTCGCCGTCACCACCTCGCCGCCGCGTTCCGCTTGCCGAGCGTCCGCGCGAACGGCCGCGAGGCGATCTTCCCCGGCGCGATGCTCGTCACCGACCTGCTCTTCTTCCGCGCCCGCGGCGGCGAGCTCGACGCGGTGGACAACGCCGACGCCGGCATCGTCTCCGGCGCCTACTTCAAGGAGTACCCCCGCCACATCCTCGGACGCGAGGTCGGCGACGACCACGGCGAGGACGACCAGACCACCAAGCCGCGCTGGGGCTACCAGGTGCAGGGGGAGTTCACCGGGCTCCCCGCGCTCGTCGAGCGCCCGATCTGCGGAGACTGCAAGGTCATCGCGTTCCCGTCGCGGCAGGCCGCCCCGGGGGCTGCGGGCCGTGTCGGTGTCACCCGCGCCACCGACGCCGACGTCACCGACCTCCCGCGCGAGCTCGCCAGCGCCGTCCTCCTCGGGCTGCGCGTCGATCGCTACCTCGCGCTGGTCGCGGCCGAGAGCGCCGAGGAGCCGCCGCTGCTCTGGCCGGAGCTCCACGAGGGGCTCGCCGCCTGGGTCCGCACGAACGGCAACCCCCACGCGAGCATCGAGCTGGTCAAGCTCGCGCGCGGCGGGACCACGGGCGCCGAGCGCTTCCTGTCCGCGTTCGACCGGGCCGGGCACCTCATCGCCGGCCTCCGCAACAAGCCGCCGGCCATCGAGCCGCGGTTCGCCGGCCGGGCCGACGACGTGGTCGCGCAGGCCGAGCACCTCTACCGGCACGCTCGGATGCTCTCGCTGCGCGAGCTCCTCGACTACCACGCGAGCCTCGGCGGAGCGTTCGCGCCAGAGCAGGTGCGCGCGAAGGTGCTCGCGGCGGGCTGGTGCCTCGACGGTGACAGTTGGAACGAGCTGTTCCCCGCGGAGGTCTACCTCTCCGGCGCGCTCTGGCCGAAGATGGATCGGGCGATGGCGCGCCCCGAGGACGCGCAGGCCAAGGCCCAGGTCCAGCGCCTCCTCGAGGTCATCAAGCCCGCCATCTTCGACGACATCGAGGGTGTGTCCGCCCGGCAGGGTTGGCTCCCGCTCGACCTGGTCGCGTCCTGGGTGAACGCCACGTACACCGGGTACGACGACGTCGAGTTCGTCCGCCAGGGTGGCTTGGTCGTGCCGCGCGGCTGGCAGTACGACGAGCTCAACAAGAAGGACCGGGAGCTGCATCCCGAGGTCCTGCTCATCGTGGGCTGGATCAACCACGACAAGACGCTGTTCTCGCCGTCCAAGAAGTTCGACGACGACAACGAGAAGGACATCGACAAGATCCGCATGAAGAAGGCGGCCGAGTGGGACGCCAGCTTCAAGGGGTGGGCGGGTGCCACCCCCGAGCGGCGCCTCACCATCGAGAACGCCTACAATCGGCAATTCCGCGGCTACATCGCGCCCACCTACACCGCGGAGCCGCTCGCCATCGCTCGCTGGAAGAAGGACGGGCCGCGCCTCCACGCCCACCAGGTGGCCGGCGCACGGCGCATCCTCGCCAACCGCGGCGGGCTGCTCGCGTTCGACGTCGGCGTCGGCAAGACCTATACCGGCATCGGCGTGCTCGCGCGCGCCCGGCAGGAGGGGTGGTGCAAGCGGCCCGTGGTGTTGGTTCCCAACTCCATCATCTGGAAGTGGTACGCGGACATCCAGCGCGTGCTCCCCGACTACCGCATCGCGGTCATCGGCTCGAAGAAGAAGGTGATCAGCCGCGGGGACCGCAAGGGTTTCGCCACGAGCGACACCGACACGCCACAGGAGCGCGCCGAGAAGTGGACCCGGTTCCAGGCCGGCGAGTACGACGTGGTGCTGCTCACGTACACGGCGCTGGGCCGCACGCGCATGAACGAGAAGGCCGTGCGCGCCTACGCCGAGCAGACCGAGGCGATCCAGCGGGAGGTGGCGCTCCGGCGCCGCAACGCCGCGAAGCGGAAGAAGCTCTCCGAGCGCGACGAGGCGATCCTTCGCGAGGGCATCGCCGCCTGGGTGGCGCAGCAGATGGAGCTCGCCGACGGCTGGGAGTACGACCCCGGCATCGCGTGGGACGACATTGGCGTCGACATGCTCATCGTCGACGAGGCGCAGAACTACAAGAATCTCTACCTGCCCGAGGACCGCGAGGGCGGCGTGCCGCGCTTCATGGGGAACCCGGGCGACGGATCCAAGCGGGCTTGGCAGCTGGACTTCCGGTGCGCGGCCGTGCGCAAGCGTACCGGTGGCACCGGCGTGGTGCTGCTCTCCGCGACCCCCGCGAAGAACAGCCCGCTCGAGTTCTACAACCTCATCCAGTACGTCGACCCCGACGCCTGGCGCCGGATGGGCATCCGCGACCCCGAGCAGTTCATCGACCGCTACCTGCGGATCGAAATCAAGGCCGTGGTCACGCCGTCGATGGAGGTCGAGGAGCGCGGCGCCGTCGTCGGTTTCCAGAACCTGCACGAGCTGCGCGACACCATCCTCCGCTACGGCGAGTTCAAGACCGCCGAGGACGTGGGGCTGAAGCTGCCCGACCCGAAGGTCGAGATGGTCGAGGTCGACATGGACGCCGGCCAGGACGCCAAGTACGACCGCTACGTCCGCGAGATCGAGGCGGCGCTGAAGTCGGACGACCCATCCGACAAGGCGAAGATCCTCGGCCTGCTCGCGCGCATGGCGCTCGTGGCCATCCACGCCGAGCTGGACGAGGGGTACAGTTGGAAGAACGCGGACCAGGTGTCCGACGCCAGCTCTCCCAAGTTCGAGGCCCTCGCCGAGCGCGTGCTCGCCAACCGGACGTGCGGCCACATCGTGTTCGTCGAGAACGTCGCGGCGCACCGCTGGATCACGGAGACGCTGGTGTCGGCCGGCATCGTCCGGGACCGGATCGGCGTGCTCAACGCCGTGGTGGCCCCCAACGCGGCCGACCGCCAGCGCATCGCGAAGGAGTTCAACGGGGACGCGGAGACCGAGTCCCTGCCGAAGTTCGACGTGGTGATCGCCAACCAGATCGCCTACGAAGGGATTGACCTCCAGACGCGGACCTGCGCGATCCACCACCTGGACCTGCCCTGGGAGCCGGCGACCCTCCAGCAGCGCAACGGGCGCGGCGTGCGGCAGGGGAACACCCTCTCCGCCATCGCCATCTACTACTACTTCGCACGGCGCTCGCAGGACGGGCTCCGCTTCAACCTCATCCAGGGCAAACGTGGCTGGATGACACAACTGCTGAAGTCGCAGGATCGTGACACGAATAATCCCGGCGCCCAAATGGACATGGGGCCGGAGGAGATCCTGCTCCTCATCTCGCGCAACCCCGAGCAGACGCGGGCCCGGCTCGAGGCCGTGCGCGCCCAGCGCGAGGCGGAGGCGAAGAAGAAGATCGCCACCGAGGCGAGCAAGCTCCTCCGCGCCATCAACGCGCGCTTCCGCAACGCAGAGCGCACTCGCGACGGCATCGAGGCCGCGCGCCTCCGCGGCGAGGCCGAGGAGCGGCTGAAGCACCTGTCTCGCGTGAACGTCGAGGCGTGGCCGTGGGCGTCCGCCTCGGTGGTCGTGCGCGAGAACCCCGTGCTCGTGCCCGAGGGCGGCGGCCCGCTCTACGAGGGGTTGCACGTCGGCATCCCGAGCGCGTGGAACGCGAGCAAGGTCGACTACGTCGAGTTCGGCAAGGTGACCAGGGACGGCCAGATCGCGGCGCGTGCGGCCGGCGAGGCGTCGTGGCGGCTGTTCAAGGGCGACGACACCCGGTTCGCCACGCTCAAGCCCGAGCACTACGGCGCCACCTTCCCCGCCGATGAGGAGCCCGCGGCGGTGCGCGCGGTGGGCCAGATCGCGAACGACCGGCTCCGCTACTCCGGGGACTGGCCGGGCGTCGGTTGGCACCACGCCCCCGATCACTGGGTGGAGCACGTGTGGCCGCAGGTCGCCGATGTCATCGTGGGCGCGCTCTCGAAGGTGTCCTACTACAACGCCCAGAGCCAGAAGGTCCCGGTCGTGGCGCCGGCCGGCCTGCGCGTGGGCAACGGCGCCGCGGCGTCGGGGACGGCGGGTGTCACCGTGCTCCCGCCGACCGAGGCGGGGTGGCAGGCGTTCCTCGCCCAGGCGCCGGGCTCCGGCCTCAAGTTCGGCGAGCTCGCCGAGGCCGGGCGCTGGTGGTGGGGGCGGACGATCCCGCGGAACCTGCTCTCGGCCGAGGAAGGCGAAGAGGCCGACGACATCGGCCAGGGGGCCGCGTGAGCCGCGCCAACAACACCCCGCTCCTGCTCGGCGCAGGGGCCGTTGGACTGCTCGTGCTGGCGGCGGCGGCGTCGCCGTCCGGACGTCGCACTGCGAAACAGCTGGAGGAACGTGTGGAGAACTTCATCACCGATTGGATTCCGACGCTGCTCCGCAAGACGAGCGAGCACGAGGGCCAGTTCTGGTCCGTCCAGCGCAACCTCGACGGCAACGGGGTGAGCTACGGCATCCTCCAGTGGACGCAGAAGTCCGGCTCGCTCGGCGGGCTGCTCCGCGCGATGTCGGCCGCGGACCCGGCCGCGTTCGCCCGCTTCTTCGGAGCGAGCTGGGCGAAGCTGCTCGACGTGACGGGCCGCGCGAGCCTCGAGGCCGTCGATGGCGTGGTCCTCTGGGCCGACCCGTGGGCGACCCGATTCGCCACGGCTGGGCGCTGGCCCGCGTTCCAGCGAGTGCAGGCGCGCGTCGCGGCCGAGTCCGAGTACATGGCGGGCGCCGTCGAGATTGCGCGGCTCCTCGGCGTCTCGACCGAACGGGCGATGGTCCTGTACTACAACCGCACGGTTCACCAGGGCGCCTCCGGTGCGCTCGGCCCCGCGCGGCGGCTCGTCGCCTGGTACGCCGAGGACCAACGGCGCCGTCCCACCGCGCCCCTCGACGTGGTCGCGCAGTACGCATGGACGTGTGCCGCGAAGTTCCGTCGCACCTCGGCGCCCGAGCGCCGGAACTACAACGCCGACGGGAACATCTGGTGGTCGCCCGTGACGTCGGAGTGGTCCGAGCTCGGCGTCGGGGCCTTCCGCTCGCGCCGGGTCGGCGTCAACGGCGTCTGGCACGCCGTCACCGGGCCTCCGGCGAAGCCGTGGAGCCTCTACGACCTCATCACGAAGCGGTCGAGCGACATCCTCACCGATCCCACGCTCCGGGACGCGCCGGTCGCGCTCCCGGGCTCGCTCGCCGCCTGATCCAACTCTCACCGTTCACCCAAGCCAAGGCAACCAACATGGACCTCTCCAGCATCAAGCTCCCCTCGTGGCTCCTCCCCTCGCTCCAGCGGCTCATGGGCCTCGCCGAGGATCTATTCGGGCCCGGCACCGGCGTCGCCAAGAAGCGGTGGGTCCGCGCAGCGATGCTCGACGCGCTCCGGAGCGTGGACGTTCCGAAGGTGCCCGACTGGATCGAGAACCCGCTGAAGGAGGCGCTGGTGGACTTCCTCATCGAGGTCGTCTGGTCGCTGCACTTCCAGGGCCCTGAGGTGAGCCGGATCGCTCGCCCTGGGTTCCACCTCCCCGCCTGACCCTCGCGCACGGCTCGCCGTCTGGTTGTCACCCTGCTCCATCTCCCGCCAGCGTCGCCCCTCCCAACCCGCGCGCGGGTCCTGGAGTTGTTCGCGGGCGGGGGCGGGGCGGCGCTGGGTGTCCACCGGGCTGGCTTCGAGCACGTCGCCTGTGTCGAGCGGAATGCCGCCGCCGTTGCCACGCTGCGCGCGGCCGGTCTCCCCGGGGTCGAGGCCGACGTCCGGGCGGTGGACTTCTCCGGCTACCGCGACCGCGTAGACCTCCTCTGGGCCTCGCCCCCCTGCCAACCCGGGAGCACTGCCGGGGCCCGCCTCGGTGCGGCGGACGAGCGCGACGGTTGGCCGGTGACCCTTGCCGCGATCGACGCCTGCCGCCCGACCTGGTTCCTCGCCGAAAACGTCCTCGGCTGGACCTACCACGTCGAGGTGTGCGGGGGCGCCGCGCGCGCTTGCCCGGCCTGCCACCTCGACCGCCTGACCGGCGAGCTCGGCCGACGGTTCGCCTTCACCGGCGCGTGGCGCCTCGACGCGGCCGACTACGGCGTGCCTCAACGTCGCCGTCGGCTCGTGCTCTGGGCGGGACCGCTTCCGCTCGATCCCGACGGGCCCGCTCCGACCCACGCGCACTTGGACGCCGCCGAGCGCCTGGGCCTCCGCCCCTGGGTGACGATGGGGGAGGCCATCGGCGACACCCTGAACCGCGCCTCCTGCGAGCGCCGGGCCTGCTACCCATGCGACGAGGAGCACGGCCGCGCCTGCTCACAGCCGTGGCGGCTCGACGCGCCCGCGCCCACGGTCATGACCACGGACGAGAAGGGCACGCGCGCGAACGGCGCGGCCGGGTGGACGTTCAACGGCGGCCCTGACCGCGCGAGCGACGCCGCCTTCCTCGTCGCCGGCATCCGACGCATCGACGTAGGCGAGGGCCTCCGGCTCCAGGGTTTCCCGGACGGCTGGCCGCTCCAGGGCACCGTCCATGACCGCTACGTCCAGGTCGGCAACGCCGTGCCGCCCGCGCTCGCCGAGGCCGCTGGCCGCGTGGTGGCGGGTGCTCATCGCGCGTGGACCGCCCTCCGCGCCGCCCACGTCGACGCCACCGCGCTTGCCGCGTCCCTCCGTCGCAACCGTCTCACCGTCCCCGCACGCCTCGGAGCCGCTCCATGACCTGCCCTTGCTCCCAATCCATGCCCGTGCCCGGCTCCAGCCCCAAGGCCACCGGGCGCCTTCGCGTCGACCGCGCGGCCCTCCGTCGCGAGCTCGGCGGCGTCGCGGAGGTGCGCGAGGCGATGGCGGCGAAGGCCTCCGGCCGCCCGTCCGCGAACGTGGCCGTCCTCTGGTCCTACTTCACCAAGGCGGTTTACAAGTCCGGCGACCTGCCGTGGCTGGCGACCCGCGAGGCGCTGCAGAACTCGATCGACGCCTGCCGGGCCGCGGTCCGCGCACGCCAGATCAAGGCGGACGAGGGCCGCTTCGCCGTCTCATGGGACGCGGGACAGCGCGCGCTCACCTTCGACGACAACGGCATTGGCATGGACGCCGCCACGATCATCGACAAGTTCCTGAGCATCGGGGAGAGCGGCAAACGCGACGCCTCCGACTCGGGCGAGGCCGCGGGCGGCTTCGGCGTGGCCAAGGCGGTCATCCTCGGCGCGAGCCGCTCGTTCCGTTGGGAGATGCACACGCGCGACAACCTCGCAGTCGGCAACGGCGCGGGCGAGGAGGTGCAGGTCTACGACGCGCCCGCCCGGCAGGGGACGCGCCTGACCGTGTTCGACATCGACCCCGACTCCGTTCGGTACTGGGATCGCGCCCGCGGCGTTTACGTCGGCCTCGAGGACCGGCTCCGCGAGCTCCTCGCCGCGAACGACCTCCCCACCTTCACGCTGCTCTTCGACGGCGTGGAGGTGAAGCCGATGTTCAGCCGGCGCGGCGGTGCCCGCGTGGCCGTGGAGGGCTCGTGGGGAGACGGCACCACGGCTGCGGTCAAGGCCTACCGCCGGGCGCCCGGTGACCGCGGCGGCGCCTACTACCTGCGCCTGGGCGGTCTGTTCCAGGTGAAGGCGCCGGCGCAGCGCGGGGGGCTGAAGGCGGACGTGATCGTCGACCTCTCGACGACCGTGCGCCCAGGCCAGCGCGGCTACCCGTTCAACGCCGCCCGCGACGGATTGCAGGACCAGGCGTCGTGGACCTTCTCCGACCTCGTCGATGAGGTGGAGCGTGAAAACGAGTCCGTCGGACGCTCGGAGGAGGACGAGTTCATCGACGCCGAGGACGATGCAGACGGCGGCGGACAGGAGATCGCCGACCAGATGGCCGAAGCCTTCGCCGACGTCGATGTGCGCCGGGCGATCGCCGAGGCCGCGGGCGGCATCGCGGACTTCTACGGCGAGCAGGCGAAGTACGCGTCGATGGAGGAGCCGGTCGCGTCCGTCGCCCCGCGTGGCACGAAGGCCGTGACGGACGGGGACGCCCCCCAGCGCAACTGGGTGCTCCCCGCCGGTATGACCGCCGCCGCGGAGTCTCCGGTGGAGCCGGACATCGCGGCCCCGTCGGACGTGGCCGCCGCCAAGGTGCTGCGCGCCGTGCTCACGGGGGCCGATGACGCGGGCAGGGCCGCGGGCGGCGTCCGCACGGTGATCGTCACGGAGCAGGTCGACCAGGCGCTCCGGCGCGCCGAGGCCGGGCAGCAGCTCGACGGCTGGCAGACGCAGGCGGTGGAGGCTGCCATCGACCGCGCCGCGGAGGCCGCCCTCGCACCTGGAGGCGGCGGGCTCATGCAGGCGGTCTCCGTCTCCAAGGCGCACGGCGCCCTGGACGCGCTCACGCCCACCTGGGCGAAGAGCATGGACCGGGCCGAGGGGCGGCGTGTCCGCAACCCCTTCGGCAGGTTCGCCGGGATCCGGATCTCGAAGAAGACCTACGACCGCCAACGCGCGTACCGCTTCAAGAAGGGGTACGCGAAGTGGGTGCCGTTCCTGCTGGCGTGGGACGGGACGCTACGCCTCGTCGCGTCGGAGGCCCGCATCCGGCGGACGTTCCGCCCGGGCTTCGTGCTCGACGACAACGTCGTCGGCGAGGCGGTCGAGCGGCCGGGCGGTAAGCGGTTCGTGTTCATCCATCCCGACCGGATGGCCCAGGTGGTGAAGGCGCACCGCGAGCGCCCCCTGGCCGTCGCAGCGTTCCTGCACGGCGTTGCGGTTCACGAGCTCACCCACATCGACGGGAAGATGGGGGACGGTCACGACGAGGAATTCATCGCGCGGCGGGAGGACCTCGGGGCGGCGACGGCGCACCTGTTGCCGGCGATCACCGTGTTGGTGTCGAAGCTTCTGAAGATCGGGGAGCGGGAGAGCGAGGACACCCGGCGCGTGGCGAAGCTGGAGAAGCAGCTCATGGCGGCCCGGGAGGCGCTGGCCACGGAGAAGCGCCGCGCGGCCGCGCTCGAGCGAGAGGCGGGCCCGAGGACGACGCCGGGCACGCGGGTTCGCTGGACCACGCTGCGTGAGTGGCTCGACGGGTGGGGGGAGATCGAGCGGCGGCCGGCGGCCTCGCCGAAGTACTCCGCGCTGCGCGCGCACCTCGAGGCACTGTCCGACCAGGTCGTCGAGGCCGCGGGCGCCCGCGAACTGGAGGAGCTGCACGCGCTCGTGAACTCGCGGGAGGTGGAGCCGGCGCGGGGTAGGCGCGCCGGGCACGCGACCACGCGGCTGAAGGATGCCATCGAGCGGGCCCGCCAGCGTTCGCGGCCAGGCGACCGCGCCGAGCGGATCTTCGGTGTCGCGGCTGGGGTGTTGCGGGCCAGACCGCCCGTGGGGGTCGACTCGGCCTACGTCGACGCCTTCCTCACACGGCGGCGGGGGGAGCTCGTCCAGCTCGTGCGCGTGGCCTTCGGCTAACCGCTGCAACCAGAAGGAAGGGGACGGGGAGCAGCCCAACCTCTACGCACCGCGGGGTCCAAACACGATGATCCCCATGCCCAGGAGGCATACCGCCGCGCCCGTGAGATCCCAGGCGTCCGGCCGCTTCCCCTCGGCGGCCCAGATCCAGAACACCGCCGTAGCGATGTACACCCCGCCGTAGGCGGCGTAGGTGCGGCCCGCACCGGTGGGGTGGAGCGTCAGCAGCCACGCGAACAGGGCGAGGCTCACGGCGCCCGGAATGACGAGCCAAGCGGAACGACCCTCTCGGAGCCAGAGGTAGGGCAGGTAACAGCCTACGATCTCCGCGAACGCGGTCAGGACGAACAGCAGGCCGGTCTTGATGAGTTCCATGGGTCCGTCGGTAGCCCGGTGTCCGAAGATGGGAAACGGAACTACGCAACGCCGGCCCACCGGACGGGTACCCAGGTCCCGACTGCGCAGACGGCGAGGCCTGCCAGCGCCGCGAGCAACTCGCCCACTCCGAGGCTCACGCAGCCCACCGAGGCCAGGAGCCCCGCGGTCGCGACCGCCGCGAACCACTGGTTGCCACGATGTCCGCCCTGCGCGCGAGACGCCCACTCCCGCGACCGCTCCGGTCGCCAGGCACACGATGCTGCTCCCAGACCACGATCCGACGGGAGGGCAGATGTCCCCGGTGACGACCGTGCACAGGCCCGCCGCGAAAGGGAGGAACCCGAGCTTCAGCCCGGCGGAGGCGCCGAGCCATCCATCTCGACTCCACCACCGCAGTGCCCAGCACGTGGCCAGGAGACCGAGACCGACAGCCAGCGTCACCCCCGCGTGCTCGCCCACGGCGACGGCCAGCAGCAACAGCGGCGTGACGACGAGGGCGACGCGACCGGCAGCCAGCGTTCTCCCTCGTTCCGCCGCGCGCCGCGCTCGAGCTTCCAACTGATGGAGGTCAACCATGCAATTTCCTCCAGGCATCTCGAAGGCGATCGAAGGCCCTAAGGCGACGCTTGCGCGAAGTGTCGTCGGTTCCGGACTTCCCCCGGAGGGCGTCGTGGAGCGCCTGCTGATCTCGCTCCGACAGTTGCCCCACGAGCGCGAGCACGGCGGCATGCAGGTTGCGTGCGATGGCCTCTTCCTCCGGCGTGGGCCCGGGTCCGCGGACGTCGCCCTGCGACACGCTTCCCTCCTCACGCCGCCGACGTCGCTGGGCGCGAACGGTGAGGATCTCGAAGCTCGCGATGGTGAGCGCCCACGCCACGCCGTCGCGCTCCCGGTCGAGGTCCACGATGCGGGCGGAAACCTTCAACAGCGCCCGCTGCGCGGCGTCCTCCGCGTCCGCCTCCGAGTCGAGCCCACGGCGGCAGAACGCCAGCAGGAGGGGCCAGAGCCCATCGAACACCCCACGGAACGCATCGCGCTCGCCATCGGCGACGCGAACCATCAGGGTGTGGATGCGGGCGCGCTCGTCCTGGTCATCGGGTCCGGCGTTCTACTCCGATCGTGGCAGCCAGCACGTTCGGCTCGTCGCGACGGACGGCTTGCATCCGCAGGCGCCGGCCGCGTTGCACACGGCGGACCCGCAGCTGGCCCCGCCGGTCGTGCGCTTGCGCCACACGCCGAAGTACGCGAAGGCAGAGACCACCGCACCTACGACCAGGAAGAAGAGCCCGACGGGTTCCGCGACGCCGGCGATGAGGCCAAGGACGCCGCTACCGACGCCGAGAGCGGCGAGCAGCGGAATCGAGCAGCAGGCGGCGCATGCGATGACGCCGAGGACCAGGGGAAGGTTGGGGCGGCTCGACGAGGGACGAGGGGTGGTCATGTGCACGATCTCCGACCCAGTAGGCGGGAGCGGGCAGAAGCGGGACAGGGCATACGGTGCCCTTCACCTTGCCTGCATGATGAATCATTCATATGATGCAGGCATCAGGTAACTGCATGCTCCATCGACCACCGCAGTCCCGCCCTTGGCTTCGCGACCGGGCGCCCTCCCAGCGAGAACGCGCATGACGAAAGCCCTGCTCCCGGCCGACCTGGCCGTCGAACGCGCGGTCGACCTGCTCGCGGTGATGGCCCATCCCGTGCGCCTCGCGGTGCTCTCGTGGCTCCACCGACGCGGTCCCGCCTCGGTGGGTGAACTCGTGGAGGCCTTCTCGGTCGAGCAGAGCGCGATGTCCCACCACCTACGCCAGCTCCGAGAGGCGCGCCTCGTCGTCACCGAGCGGCAGGGGAAGCGCGTGATCTACCAGCTCCAGGACGACCACGTCGGGTGTATCGTCGAGGACGCGATTCGCCATGCGGCCGAGGGGCCGAGCCACTCGGCCGAGGAGGAACGATGAGCCAGGAAAAGGAAACCGGTGGCAGCGGGACCCCATGCGATCCAGAGGCGTCCGGACCCGCCGTCGTCGGATTGACGGTGGCACCGCCCGCGCGCACGGCGGCGCCCGCGCCGCCCCCCGACTCGTCGCCGGCGGGCGTCACCCTCGACTTCAAGATCCAAGGGATGGACTGCGCCGAGGAGGTCGGTGTCCTCCGGCGCGCCTTGAACCCGCTGGTGCCGCAGGAATCGCTGGAGTTCGACCCGCTGAACGGCCGGATGCGCGTCCGGGCGGACGTGCCCTCGGCGGACATCATCCGCGCCGTATCCGCGACGGGGATGCGCGCGGAGCCATGGGTCGAGCCAAAGAGCACGGCTGCCGAGGCGGCACATGCATGGGGCCTACGCGACACGCTCGTCGTCGCCAGCGGGCTCGGCACGGCGCTCGGCTTCGGGCTCCATGTGGCCCTCGCCGGCGTGACCGCGGCCATCGGCTCCGAGGGGGCCGGGCTCGCCGAGGCCGTCCCGTGGTCGGCCCGCGCCGCCTACGCCGTGGCCATCGGCGCGGGGCTCTGGATCGTCCTCCCCAAGGCCTGGTACGCGGCGCGGACGCTCCGCCCCGACATGAACCTCCTGATGGCGATCGCCGTGGTGGGGGCGTTGGCGCTCGGCGAGTGGTTCGAGGCGGCGACGGTCTCCTTCCTCTTCGCGTTGTCCCTCGCGCTGGAGGCCTGGAGCGTGGGCCGTGCGCGCAGGTCGGTGGCCGCGCTTCTCCGGTTGGCCCCCGAGCGCGCCCGGATCGTCCAGGAGGGCGTCGAGGTCGAGGTCGAGCCCGCCTCCGTCTCGCCGGGCATCGTCTTCCACGTGCGGCCGGGCGAACGATTTGCCCTCGACGGGCGCGTCCACGCGGGCAGGAGCGACGTGAACCAGGCCCCCATCACCGGCGAGAGCGTGCCCGTCTCGAAGGAAGCAGGCGACGAGGTCTTCGCGGGGACCATCAACGGCGGAGGGGCGCTGGAGGTCGTCTCCACCAAGGCGGCGTCGGACACGACGCTCGCGCGCATCGTCCGGATGGTCGCCGACAGCCAGGCCAAGCGGTCGGAAGCCGAGCAGTGGGTGGACCGTTTCGCGCGCGTCTACACGCCCGTGGTGCTCGCCGTGGCGATCGCCGTGGCGTTGGTCCCGCCGCTGCTCCTTGGAGCAGCCTGGGACGTCTGGATCTATCGGGCGCTCGTCCTTCTGGTCATCGGCTGCCCGTGCGCGCTCGTCATCGCCACGCCCGTCAGCATCGTGGCGGCGCTGGCGGCGGCGGCCAGCCACGGCGTGCTGCTCAAGGGCGGGCGGCTGGTCGAGATCCCTGCGTCGCTCAAGGTGCTCGCGGTCGACAAGACCGGTACCCTCACCGAGGGGCGCCCCCGCGTCGTCGAGGTGGTCCCCCTCAACGGCCACGACGAGCGCGGCCTCCTCGCCCGCGCGGCTGCCGTCGAGGCGCGCTCCGAGCACCCGATCGCGGTGGCGGTCCTCGAACACGCCCGGGGGCTCGGCATCGCTCCCGTGCCCGCGAGCGACGTGCGCTCCGTGGCCGGCAAGGGTGCCGAGGGCACGATCGAGGGGCGCACGTTCTGGCTCGGCTCCCACCGGTGGCTGGAGGAGCGTGGCCAGGAGACCCCGGAGGTCCATGCGCGGCTCGTCGCGATGTCCTCCGCGGGTCGCACGGTCGTCGTCGTGGGGAACGACGATCACGTGTGTGGCCTGCTCGGCGTGGCCGACGCGGTCCGCCCGGATGCCGCGGCGGCGATCGCCGCGCTCAAGCGCGAGATCGGGCACATCGTCGTACTCACCGGCGACAACCGTGCGACCGCGGAAGCGGTGGCTCGCGCGGTCGGGATCGAGGACGTGCGGGCCGAGCTCCTCCCCGAGGACAAGGTACGCGAGGTCGAGGCCCTTGAGCGCCAGTACGGCGCCATCGCGATGGTCGGCGACGGCGTGAACGACGCCCCCGCGCTGGCGCGCGCCTCCTTCGGTATCGCGATGGGCGTGGCTGGCACCGACGTCGCCATCGAGACCGCCGACGTGGCCCTCATGGGGGACGATCTCCGCAAGATCGCCTGGCTCGTCCGCCACTCCCGGCGCACGCTCGGGGTCATCCGAGCGAACGCCGCCTTCGCCCTGGGGATCAAGGCGCTGTTCGTCGTTCTCACGTTCGCGGGCGCCGCATCGCTCTGGGGAGCCATCGCGGCGGACATGGGCGCCTCGCTCCTGGTGGTGTTCAACGCGCTCCGGCTGTTGCGGTCACCTGAGGACCCCCGTCCGACTGCGGTCCCGGTCGCCACCGTTACCTGATCTCTCGTACCTGCCAGCTTGCCGGCCACTACCTTCAGAAACATCGAGGGTAGTCATGGGCGTGTGCGAGGGTAGTCATGGGCGTGTGCGAGGCGGGGTGCCAAGTCGCCATCTTCGGAATCCTCGTAGCGGTTGCCGTAGTGGCTTGTCTGCTGATCCTGAACCACGTGTGGGACCGCAGGTCGCGCGAGTAGCGCCGTTCCCAGCCTGGAACACAATCAGGCGGCCGGCCGTGCGGCTGTTCTGCCAACCACTCTCGGCCATGCCCGCAGCGCCCTCCTCACCCGCACGCCCCTCCATCCCGCGAGCAGCACGAGCAGCCCCGCCGCGCCGCCGCCCCCTTCGCAGCCGCACGGGACCTCCGACTCCTCGACCACGGCTAACTCCGGCGGAAGGATGATCGTGTCGCACTTCCCGCCTCCCTCCGTGCTCGCGGTCAGGTACGCCGAGAGCAACGGGTCGCACGTCGGCGCCGAGCAGGTAGAGGGAAACGCCTCCTCCAGGCAGGCGACGGGCACCCAGGTGCGGCCGTCCTCGGTGCGGGAGAGGTCGAAGCCGTCGAAGAGATGGTCCCCGCACGCCCAGCCGACGCCGCCGACGGTGGTGGCGCACCGCACGGCGGGAACCTCGTCCCGCACGTCGGTCCAGTTGTCCCCGCCGTCCTCGGAGCGCCAGGTGCGCGCGCCCGCCTCGCTGCCGAGGAGCATCACGCCGTCGAGGACGAGCAGCGCGGGCACCTGGTCGGTGTAGTACCCGTCCGTCAGGACCGCGCGGAAGGACTCGCCACCGTCATCGCTCACGAGCAGGCGCGGGGCGTCGTCGGCCGTCCGCGTTCGCCGCCACACGAGAAGCCGATTCCCCTTGGCGTACAGGACGCGTGGATCGGTGTCGCCGGCCTCCCAGGCGTGCACCCTCGTCCAGGCCATCCCGTCGTCGGAGCGCCACAACTCGCTCGCCAATCCCTCGACGTAGACGACCGTGGCCCACACGCGAGCCCCGTCGGCGAGCACGGACTTGGGAAAGACGCCCGCGCCCATCAGCTCGGACGGCGTGCACCCGCCCAGCGTGCAGGCCCACAGCCCGCCCTCGTCCGTTCCGAATCCCATGGCGAGGAACCCCGCGCCGTAGGCCGTCACGCCTGGGACGAACAGCTCCTCGGGCAGCCCCGCGATGGCCGAGCCGGTGCAGTCCGCGGCGACCCGGCGGAGCCCGGTGCGGGTCGCGAGGACGACCTCACCGGGCGCCGTAGCGAGGATCCCGTAGATGTTCTCGACGCCCAGCGCCTCCTCGCACAGCCACTCCCAAGTCTCACCCCCATCTGCGGTACGCCCGAGGCCCCATTGCTCGGTGAGGAGCCAGATCTGCTCGGGGGCGTCGGAGTGGATCGCCACCGCCGCGGAGCTGAAGCCGTCTCCGTGGGCGATGGCGAGGGGCAGGAGGGACAGCAGCACGCGATACTCTGGTCGGACCCATGTTCTACCTCCTGCTCCTGCCGAGCGCCTGCCAGGGACCGGCGGCCATCCACCCGCCCTCGACCGACCCCGTGGAGGAGCTCGCCGAGCTCGCCCCCCTCCTCGAGTCGCCAGCGGAGGCCGAGGACCTCGATCCCGCGGAAGGCATCGTTCACTTGGCCCTCGAGGCCGCACGCGCGACCTACACGGTCGGCGGCCTGCAGATCGAGGGCTACGCCTACAACGGCCAGAACCCAGGTCCCACGATCCGGGCGCAGGTCGGAGACACCGTCGTCGTCGACTTCCAGAACCTGATCGACACCCCGACGACCGTGCATTGGCACGGACTGAAGGTCCCGAACGACATGGACGGCGTGGAGTGGGTGTCGGAGCCGCTCCTCCCCGGGGCCACGTTCACCTACGCGTTCACGGCCACCCAGGCGGGCACGTTCTGGTACCACCCGCACCTCGACGTTGAACATCAGGTCGACCTCGGGTTGTACGGCGCCATCGTGATCGAGGAACCCGCTGACCCGGTGCCCGATCGTGAGCTTGTCATCGTCTGGGATGTGTGGGCGGAGGCCGACCCGGCGGACGAGCACACGGCGCCCGATCCGGGCACGCTCCTCTGGACCGCGAACGGCCTGACGGCCCCCCGAGTCGAGCTCGCCGCCGGGGAGGTCGTCCGCGTCCGGATGATCAACGCGAGCAACGCGGGCTACCTCGATCTGTCCTGGCCGGGTTTGCGACAGATCGGCTCCGATCAGGGCCTGCTGCCCGCGCCGATCGCGCCCGCGTCCGCCCTCCTGGCACCGGGCGACCGGGCGGACTTCGAGTGGGCCGCCAGCAACGAGGACTTCGAGGTGGCAACGGCCATGTACACGCCCAGCGGCGGGAGCGCCCTCGGTGACCCGCTCACGCTCCTGTCGGTCGAGATGACGGATTCCGCGGCGCCGGGCTCCGCGCTGCCTTGGAGCGGCCCCACGGATCCCCCGAGCGCCGACCCCACCTGGACAGACATCGTCTACGTGCTCCAGGGCGGCGCTGCCGCCGAGGACTGGCTCATCAACGGGGAGTCCTACCCGGAGGTGACCGTAGAGACGGCCACGCTCGGCGAGGCGTCGGTGATCGAGGTCCGAAACCTGTCGGCTACCGAGCACCCCTTCCACCTACACGGGCAGTCCTTCGAGGTCCTC
This sequence comes from Pseudomonadota bacterium, assembly GCA_030684355.1. Lineage (GTDB taxonomy): Bacteria > Myxococcota_A > UBA796 > UBA796 > SXON01 > CAJBVW01. Next base: position 55,519 of record JAUXTN010000219.1, on the reverse strand, counting down.
TCCGTCGACGGCGTGCCGCCAGCGATGCGGACAGTCGAGGACACGGTCAACGTTAAAATCCGCCAGCGCGTTCGGCTGCGGGTACTCGCGGACAACCCGGGAGACTGGATGGTCCATTGCCACTTGCTCGGCCACGAAGCCAGCGGGATGATGACGGTGCTCCGCATCGAGTAGCAGGCCCGCTGGTAACTTTGCGTCGGACTCGGGGCGGCGATGCGCGGGCGCTTGCCTCCGGCTGGCCTACCGCATAGTCCGCCCTCAGTGTCCCGCCTCCTCCGCATCTTCGTCGCGCTCGTCGTCCTGTTCGGGCTGTTCCCCGGCGGCGTGGAGATCTTCGAGAACCTCGAGCACGTGATCCACGACGGGCACCTCGCCCATGCGGAGGACCACCTCGAGGAGGAGCAGCACGGCGCCGCGAGCGATGAGCACGGCTGCACGCCCATGATGCACACGTGCGGATGCCACGCGTCGCTCTCCGCGCTCCCGGGCCTGGACGCCCTGGAGTTGGCGCCCCCCCACTCCGACGAGGCTCCGAGCCCCGTCGCCCTGGACGATCGCCCGCTCGCCAGCGCCACCGCGCCGCCGACGCCGCCCCCCAACGCGTAGACCCGATCCGGAGCCCAAGGTCCGCGACGTCGCCTGACGTCCGCGATGTTCCTCCCCTTCCGTTCGAGGTCACTTCGTGCCCCATACCCGTCCGCGCGGCGCCGCCGTCGCGCTCCTGCTCCTGTGCGCGGGGGCGGCTTCCGCCGCGCCCCTCTCCCCTGACGACGCGGTCCGTGCCGCCCTCCAACATGACCCCACGCTCGGGCACGCCGAGGCCGACCTGCTCGCCGCCAAGGGAGCGTTGCGGGCGGCCAGCGGCCCTCGGCAGAACCCGCGCGTCGAAGCCCGCGCCGCCGGCTCCTACCTCGAAGTCGAAGCGGTCCAGCCGCTCTCCCTCACGGGCGAGGGGTTCGCCGCCTCCCGGAGCGCTCGCGCCGAACGAGATGCGGCCGAGCTCAGCCTGGGTCGTGCTCGCCTCGAGACGGCGGCGCGTGCGCGGCTGGCGTGGGCGGACGCCGCCGTAGCCTCCGGTCGCGCTCGGCTCTCGTTGCAGGCACTCGACCTCGCCACGAGGCTCCGGGAGGCGACCGAGGCGCGCGTCGCGGCGGGGGAGGCCCCGGTTCTCGACCTTCGCCTCGCGCACCTGGAGGAGGCGAAGGCCGCAGCCGGGCACCTCGACGCGCGGGCACAAGAGTCGGATGCGCTGCGCACGCTGGCGCAAGTCACTGGGCTCGCCACCGGCGACGTCGATGCGGAAGGCGACCCGCTCGACGCATCCCCCGCGGTGTCACCCACCGAGCAAGCCCAAGCGGCCGGCGTCCGATCCGATGTGGCCGCGGCCGATCGCCGGGTCGAAGCGGCGCGCGCCGCCGTGGGGCGCGAGCGGGCCGCCGTGTTCCCGGCGGTGGAGCTCGGCGCGTTCTACGAACGGGACGGGGACTTCACCCAGGTGGGGCCAATCGTGGGCGTGGAGGTGCCGCTCTGGCAGCAGAACCAGGGCGGGGTCTCCTCGGCGCGCGCCGAGCTGCTCGCGGCCGAGCGGGAAGCCGAGGCGCTCCGCGCCCGCGCGGCCGCCGAGCGGGTCACGAGCGAGCGGAGCCTGGCCGAGATGGACCGGACGAGCGTGGTCCTCGGACAGGGCCTCGCTGACGAGGCGGCCGAAGCCCTCGCCAGCATCGACGCCGGCTACCGCACGGGCGAGCTCGACCTGCTCCAGACGGTGCTCCTACGCGCTGAGGTCGTGAACGGCCTCGACGCCATCCTGAACGCACGCGGGGCCATCGCCGCCGCGCGTATCGACTACCTGCTGGCGTCCGAAAGTGACGCGTTGATCCCTGGGGGTGCGGAATGAGGATTCTCGCGATCATCACTTCTCTTGCGCTGATCGTCGCCTGCTCCGGGGGCGCGGGGGAACCCGCCCACGAGGAGGGGGAACACGACGAGAAGGGCCACGACGAGAAGGGCCACGCGGACGAAGGGCACGGGGAGCCCGGCCACCAGGAGGAAGCGGAGGGTGAGGAGCACGAAGAGTCGGTCACGCTCTCGCCCGAGGCGCTCACCGTCGCCGCGCTGCGTGTCGAGCCCGCCTCTTCCCGTTCCTCGTCGGGTTCGTTCGCGACGAGCGCCCGCATCACGCTCGACCCCCGCCGGGAAGCACAGATCAGCGCCGCGACGGCAGGACAGGTAGACCGGATCCTCGTCCGCGCCGGCGAAACCGTGCGGGAGGGCCAGACCCTCGCGACGGTTGTCTCCGCCGAGCTCGGCGAAGCCGTCGCCGCCTACCACACGACCGGGGCCCGACGCGAGGCCGCCTCCGCCCGTGCCGACCGGCTCCGCGGGCTCGAGAGCCAGGGCGTGTCGTCCCGGTCTGCGGTCGCAGAAGCCGACGCCGAGCTGCAGGTAGCCGCCGCCGAGTTCGAAGCCGCGGAGGAGCGCCTCCGGGTGCTCGGCGTGCGCCCGGAGGCCAACTCGGGCGGCCACTACCCCTCCCAGTTCCCCGTTCGCGCGCCGATCGCCGGGGAGGTGCTCGCTGCCGAGGCCCGCGTCGGCCAATCCGTGGAGCCGGGAGCTCCGCTGTTCCACGTCGGAAACCTGGACGAGGTCTGGCTGGTGCTCGACGTGTACGAACGCGACCTCGGCAAGGTGGCCACGGGGCAGGAGGTCCGCTTCGCGGTCGACGCCTGGCCGCAGGAGGTCTTCACCGGCACCGTCGACTGGGTGGGGGCCATGGTGCAACCTTCCAGCCGCACGGTGGAGCTGCGCGTCGTCGTTCCCAACCCCGGGCATCGCCTGAAGCCGGGGATGTTCGCACGCGCGGACCTGGGGCTCGCCCCCCACGGGAACGGAGAGACGCGGGTGGTCGTGCCCGCTCAGGCCGTCCAGGAGTTCGAGGGGCGGAGCGTCGTGTTCGTCCAGTCGGCGCCCGACACCTTTGCCGCGCGCACCGTGCGCATCGCCGAGCGGCACGGGAGCGACGTCCACCTCGCGGAGGGCGTCGCCGCGGGCGAGCCCGTCGTCATGGAGGGAGCGTTCACCCTGAAGAGCGAGCTCGCGAAGAGCGAATTGGGGGAAGGCCATGCCCACTAAGGAAGCCCCCACGCCCAACAACGTGATGAAGAGCGACGACTTGCTCGGCAGCAGCGGCCCGAACCTCATCGACCGCATCATCGCCGCCGCCATCCGCGACCGGCTCCTCGTCCTGATCGGCGTCGTGCTCCTGATCGCGGCGGGCGTGCGCAGCGCCCTCTCGCTCCCGATCGACGCCGTCCCCGACGTGACGAACGTGCAGGTGCAGATCCTCACCAACTCGCCGGGGCTCGGCCCGGAGGAGATCGAGCGGTTCATCACCACGCCCGTCGAGGCGTCGATGGGCGGTGTCCCCGACGTGGTCGAGCTGCGTTCGCTCTCACGCTTCGGCCTCTCGGTCGTCACGGTCGTGTTCGAAGAAGGCACGGACATCTGGTGGGCGCGCCAGGCCATCGGGGAGCGCCTCGTCGAGGCGCGGGAGGCCATCCCGGAGGGCTACGGCGAGCCGGAGATGGGCCCGATCTCGTCGGGCCTCGGGGAAATCTACCAGTTCGAGGTGCGGGGGGACGGGCTCACGCCGATGGAGCTCCGCGACATCCTCGACTGGCAGATCGCGCCGCGTCTCCGCGGCGTCCCGGGCGTCGTCGAGGTCAACTCCTTCGGCGGCCAGCTCCGGACCTACGAGGTGAGCATCCGCCCGGACGCGCTCGCGGCGCACGGGCTCGTGCTCGCGGACCTGTACGAGGCGCTGGAGCAAAACAATGCGGCCGCGGGCGGCGGCTACCTCCAGAAGGGGCGGGAGCAGGTGCTCGTCCGCGGGGAGGCGCTCCTCGGCTCGTTGGAGGACATCGCCGCGGTGGTCGTCGACACCACCGACGAGGGCACGCCGATCACCATCGGCGCGCTCGGCGAGGTCCGGTTCGCCCCGATGATCCGGCAGGGCGCCGTCACGCGCGACGGGCGCGGAGAGGCGGTAACGGGCATCGTCATGATGCTCCTGGGCGAGAACTCCCGGACCGTGGTGGAGCGGGTCAAGGAGCGGATGGCGGAGATCGAGCCGACGCTGCCCGAGGGCGTGACGGTCGAGGTCTTCTACGACCGCGCCGACCTCATCAAGCGCACGATCGGCACGGTCGAGAAGAACCTCGTCGAAGGCGGCCTGCTCGTCGTCGGGGTGCTGCTCCTCACCCTCGGGAACCTCCGCGGCGGGCTGATCGTCGCGACCGCCATCCCGCTCTCGATGCTCTTCGCCTTCATCGGCATGCGGGCGGCGGGCGTGTCCGGCAACCTGATGTCGCTGGGGGCCATCGACTTCGGGCTCCTGGTCGACGGATCGGTCGTCATGATCGAGAACATCGTCCGGGTCGTGGGGCACCGTCGCAAGCAGGGGCTCCCCGTCGATCGCGGCACGGTGCTCGAGGCCGCTCGTGAGGTCGGCCGCCCGATCGTCTTCGCGGTGGGGATCATCATCCTCGTGTACCTGCCGCTCTTGACGCTCACGGGCATCGAGGGGAAGATGTTCCGGCCCATGGCGCTGACCGTGGTGTTCGCGCTCCTGGGCTCGTTGGTGCTCGCGCTCACGCTGATGCCGGTCCTCGCGACGTTCTTCCTGCTCAAGGCCGAGGAGAAGGAGACCTGGCTGCTCCGCGCGGTCCACACCGTCTACGTGCCGCTCCTCGGCAAGGCGATGTACTGGCGGCGGCTCACCGTCGCGGCCGCGGTTGCGGTGTTCGCGGTGAGCCTCACCCTCGTGCCGTTCCTGGGCGCGGAGTTCGTGCCGCGCCTCGACGAGGGCGCCATTGCCCTCCAGATCGCGCGGCTGCCCTCCGTGTCCCTGGAGGAGTCGATCCGCCAGGCCGGCGAGGCCGAGCGGGTCATCCTCGCGGCGTACCCGGACGAGGTGGCCACGGTGGTCTCGAAGACCGGGCGCGCGGAGATCGCGACCGACCCGATGGGGGTCGACTTCTCCGACGTGTTCGTGATGCTCAAGCCGATCGACGGCTGGACCAAGGTGGGGGACAAGGCCGAGCTGGTCCAGGGCCTCCAGGAGCTCCTCGCCGCGTCGGTGCCGGGCGCGAACTTCTCGTTCTCCCAGCCCATCGAGTTGCGAGTGAACGAGCTGATCGAGGGCGTCCGTTCGGACGTCGCCGTCCAGATCTACGGGGACGACACCGCCGAGCTCCTCCGCGTCGGCAACGCGGCAGCCGCGGTGCTCCGGACCGTGGAGGGCGCCGAGGACGTGAAGGTGGAGCAGGTCTCCGGGCTCCCGGTGCTCCGGATCGTGGCCGACCGGCCGGCGCTCGCCCGCCTCGGGATGGACGGCACCGCGGTGCTCGACGCCGTCGAGGCGATCGGCGGGCGGCCCGTCGGCGTCGTGGTGGACGGTCCGCGTCGCTTCGACATCCAGGTCCGCTTCGCCGAGGAGGTCCGCGCGAACATCGACCGCGTGGGCGAGATCGTGGTCGGCGATCCGGACGGCGTCCGGGTACCGTTGAAGCAGGTGGCGACGCTGACGGAGGAGCCCGGGCCCGCGCAGGTGAGCCACGAGAACCTCCGGCGCAAGCTCACGGTCGAGCTCAACGTCCGGGGTCGGGACATCGCGAGCTTCGTGGCGGAGGCGCAAGGGAGGATGGACACGGAGGTGGAGGTTCCCGCCGGCTACGAGATCGCGTGGGGGGGCCAGTTCGAGAACCTCCAAGAGGCCTCGGCCCGCCTGGCGGTGGTCGTCCCGCTCGTGCTCCTGCTGATCTTCGTGCTGCTCCAGGCCGCGTTCGGCTCGGTGCGGCTCGCGGCGCTGGTGTACGCCAACGTCCCCCTGGCCATCAGCGGCGGAGTGTTCGCGCTCGCCTTGCGCGGCCTTCCGTTCTCGATCTCCGCGGGCGTCGGCTTCATCGCGCTGTTCGGCATCGCGGTGATGAACGGCGTGGTGCTCGTCACCTACATCCGGAAGCTCCACGAGGAAGGCGGGGCCACCGCGGCGGAGGCGGCCCGGGCCGGGGCGGAGGTGCGGCTTCGGCCGGTCCTGATGACCGCGCTGGTGGCCGCGCTCGGCTTCCTCCCCATGGCGCTGGCGACCTCGGCCGGGGCGGAGGTCCAGCGCCCGCTGGCCACCGTCGTGATCGGCGGGCTCGTCACCAGTACGTTCCTGACCTTGATCGTCCTCCCGGCGCTGTACGCCTGGTGGATGCGGAGGGATGATGCTCCTCAAGTCGCTTGAGCTCCTGTGGCTGGCGGGGTGCGCGGGACCCGTCACGGACGAGTCCGGCGGCGACACCGCGGACACAGGTGCGCCCGACACCGACGAGGCTCCCGACACGGACTCAGGGGAGGACACCGACGTGCTCCCGGAGGGCGACCGGCCGCTCGCCGATGCCTACGCCACCGTCGTCGGCTGGGAGAGCAGCGCCACCGGCAACACCGTGGCGATGACGCCCGGCGCGGCGGTTGTCTCCGCGCCGTTCGGCGGAAGTACGTGTACGTTCGCGCTCCCGATCGAGCCGGGCGCCCACCCGCTCGACTCCGGCGCGTGCCTGGAGCAGGAGGCGGACCTCGACTACCCGGGCTGGTCCCTGGACGCCACGGGTGACGCGAACGGGGACGGCGTCTCCGACCTGCTCCTGGGCGCCGTCGGGAACGACGAACTCGGCCCCGACGCGGGGAAGGTCTACCTCGTCTACGGGCCGCTCCCCGACGTGTCCGGCTCCCTGTCGACCGCGCCGGTCTCGTGGCTGGGTGAAGCGAGGCTCGACTATGCCGGCAGCGGCGTCGCCTTCTCGGACGTGGACGGGGACGGAGACGCCGACGTGCTCGTCGGGGCGCAGGCGAACGCGGGGGGCGGGACGGGAGCGGGCCGCGTCTACCTGTTCCGGACCCCCGTCGAGGCCGGTGCGTACGGCCTCGGCGAAGCGGACGCGACCATCACGGGCCTGGGGCCCGCGGCAATCGCCCCCCCGCATGGCGCGCCTTCGGTCGGAGACGGCGCCGGGAGCGTCGTGGCCGGCGCCGGCGACTTCGACGGCGACGGGCTGGAGGACGTGCTCATCGGCGCCAACGGCGCCGATGACCTCGCAGCCGACGGGGGCGCCGCCGCGCTGTTCCTCGGACCGGTCGGGGATGGGGACCACTCCTTTCGGGAGGCCGACCGCCTGTGGCTCGGGAGCACGGACGGGCTCTATGTCGGCGACTCGGTCGCCCGCGCCGGCGACGTCGACGGGGACGGCTATGGCGACCTCATCATCGGTGGGGACTCGCAGGGACCCGGCACGGTCTGGCTCGTGCACGGTCCAGGAGAGGCGGGACCGATCGACGTCGCCTCGGCCGAGACGAGCTTCGTCGGAGAGGTGGCGGGCAACCTCGCCGGGGCCTACACGGCCCCCGCGGGGGATGTGGACGGCGACGGCTGGGCGGACCTCTTGATCGGCGCGTACGGCGTCGACCTCGTGAACTACAACGAGGGCGCCGCCTACCTCGTGCGGGGCCCGTTCGCGGCCGGCACCATCGCTCTCGCCGACGGCGCGACGCGGTGGGTGGGCCGGGTGGACGGTGCGGTCGCCGGCAGCGCTGTCGCCGGTGGCGCCGATGCCGACGGAGACGGGCTCCCCGACCTCCTCATCGGCGCGCGCTACGACAACGTCGGCGGGGACTACGCCGGCGCGGCCTACCTGGTGGTGCCGTGACGACTGATCGACGTGCCCCGCTGCTGCGTATTCCAGGCATCCCTCCAACTGTGCACCAAGGGTTTCCCATGCTCCTCACTCTTCTGGCACTCGGCTGCACAAGCGGAGCCGACACCGCCACGACCTACGACCCCACCATCTCCCTCGTCCAACCGGCCGACGGCTCGGTCGTCTGCGGCACCCCGCTGGAGGTCGTCACTGAAGTAGCGGGCATCGAGCTGGTGGAGCCGGGTGGCGACGCCGAGGACGCCCTGCCGGGCACCGGTCACGTGGACGTGTCGCTGAACGGGCAGGACGCGGCGATGGGAGGCGAGGAGTCCGTCGTCATCGAGGGCGTCGCGGACGGCGAGTACCAGCTCAAGGTCGAGCTCTCGAACGCCGACCACACGCCCGTCGAACCGTACGCGGGGGATCTCGTCTACGTCACCGTCTCGGCTGCCGTGTGCGCCCGATGATCGCGGCCCTGCTCCTCGCCTGCGCCGGGGGCGACGACATCGTTGACGACACCGCTGTGACCGAGGTCGCATGCACCCCCACCGGTACCGGCTACGCCATCCCTTCGACGACCGATCCCTCGCCCGTCGAGGCGGGCGTCGAGGTCGAGTATTGGATGACGATCGAGGATGATGCGGGCTGCGCAATCGAGGACGTCCAGCAGGCGCACGAGCGCATGGTCCACACCATGTTCATCTCGCGCGATCTCTCCTCGTTCCAGCACCTCCACCACGAGGATTACTACGCCCTCACCGCGGACGACCTCCGCTCCGCGACCTACCATTTCCCGGTCACGTTCCCGTTGGCGGGGGACTACCTCACCCTCTACGACTTCGCGCACGAGAACCAATACCGCTACCTGACGAACTGGCTGACGGTCGGGGGCGCACCGGCGCAGGCGGAGGCGCCCGTGACGGATGCCGCCGTCGTCCGAGAGGTGGAAGGGCTGCGGGTCGAACTCCGCTGGGATGTCGAGCCCTACGCCGGGTACGAGGCGTCCTTCACGGTGACCATCACGGAGAACGGCGAGGACGTGACCGACCTCGCCCAGTACCTCGGCGCCGACGGCCACGCGGCGTTCGTGACGCACGACCTGGGTTTCGCCACCCACACCCACGCCTGGTTCCCGGGGATGGAGGAGATGGCCCCGGGGATGGAGATGCCGCACATCTACCTCGGCCCCGAGCTCCCGTTCCACTACGCCTTCCCCACGCCCGGCCCGTACCGGATGTGGGTGCAGTTCGCGCGCGCGGCGGATCCCGAGCGTCCCTTCACCGTACCCTTCGACTTCGAGGTCGCGCCGTGATCCTGCTCACGGTCGCCACGGCCTCGGCCCACGTGCCCTTCGAGCCCGGGACCTTCACCATCACCGAGATCCACGCCGGCCCCGCCGCCGAGGGAGGGCAGTGGCTCGAGGTGCGAAACGACAGCGCCAGTGGCCAGAACCTCGTCGAGCAGGTCTTCACCGACGGAGACGGCAGCTCCAAGCAGCTCACGCTCACGCTCATCGTCCGCGCCGGCGAGTACGCCGTCCTCGCGCATCCCGACAGCACCGTCTCCGCCGACGCCCTGCTGGTCGACGACTTCGACATCGAGGCCCTGGTGGACACGTTGACCCACTCGGACCTGAGCGGGGTCGTCGACGAGGTGGCCTGGGACACCTCCTGGGGGTTGGATGTCACCCAGGCCCACGCGGGCAACCCCGTCCTGGTGGGGAACGAGTGGGCGAACGACCTGCCCGGCAACTGGTGCGCGGCGTTCCCGACCCCGGGCGTGGCGAACGCGTGGTGCCCGGGGAGCGAGACCGACGACGACGGGGACGGCCTCTCCGAGCAAGCGGGCGACTGCGACGACACCGATCCCGCCGTGCTGCCCGGCGCCCTGGACGACGCCGACGCCCTCGCCGACGACGCCGACTGCGACGGTGTTCGCGACGACGGGGCGACCGACGACGACGGGGACGGCTGGTCCGAGGTCGGCGGGGACTGCGACGACGACGAGGACGGCACGTTCCCAGGTGCCACCGAGCGCACGGACGGCGTGGACCAGGACTGCGACGGCGTCGTTGACGAGCTCGACGCCGACCAGGACGGCGCCGACAGCCTGTCCGACTGCGATGACGCCGATCCTTCCCGTTTCCCTGGCGCCTCCGAAGTCCCCTGTGACGAGGTCGACCAGGACTGCGACGGGGCGGACCTCTGTGAGCCGGACACCGGCCCCATGGAAGACACGAGCGCCCTGGACACCGGGACCGACACGGCCGTGGACTCGGCGGAGTCGGACCCGGACGACACGGACACCGACCCACCACCTGGTTCAGGCCCCTGTGGGTGCTCGGCGTCTCCGCCCAGTTCTCTCCTTCTGGGGCTTCTCGTCGGCGGCCTCGCGAGGCGTCGTCGGACTCCCAGCCACGTTTGACCCCCCCTTCACCCTCCACCTGCCATCCTTGCACCGCCCAGGAGCTCCCATGTTGCTGATCCTCCTTGCTTGTACCGGCCCGAAGCCCGAAGACACCGGTCCCGGCGAGACCTCTCCCATCGGCGTCGGCGACGGCTCGCCCGAGTCCGTCGGCTGGACCACGATCCTCGATGGCGACGACGACCTGACGGATCCGCGGGATCTCGGCTTCGACGAAGACGGCCGTTTGTGGCTCGCGAACCGGGAGGATGACGCGACGTTCACGATCGACGCCCCCGGCACGGACGCGCAGGAGAGCGAACGCCGCGTCGACCCGTACGCCATGCACTTCATGGAGGAGACGGCCGCCTTCTCGTTCGACGGAAACGGGCAGTTCGGATCGTGCGGCGAGAGCCGGAACACCTATAACGGCCAGAGTGCTCCCAACGACTATTCGGGTCCGGTCCTCTGGACGACCAACCTCGACATCTTCGCAAACGTCGATCCCATCGGCCTCGGCTCGCACCTGGACATGCTCCACGAGTCGCCCAACTGTGTGGGTATTGCGTGGGAGGCCGACAACGTCTACTGGGTGTTCGACGGCCGGAACAGCAACATCGTCCGCTACGACTTTCAGGGGGACCACGGCCCCGGGATGGACGACCACTCCGACGGCATCGTCCGCCGCCTCACCGAGGTCGAGGTGTCGTTCGAGCGGGACGCACCCGGCCACATGGTCATCGACCACGACACCGGGTTGCTCTATGTCGCGGACACCGGCAACGGGCGCGTCCTATGGATCGACACCGCCTCGGGAGACGAAGGTGGCCGCCTGGACGCCAGTGATCCGGGCGTGAAGCACCGGGAGTGGGACGGGGCGGAGTGGGGCGTGCTCGTCGAGGGCCTCGACAAGCCGGGCGGGATCGCGCTCGGCGAGGACCGGCTCTTCGTCGCGGAGTGGGGCACCGGCGTGATCTACGAGTACGACCTCGACGGCGCCGAGATCCGGAGCCTGGACACCGGGTTCGGAGCCGAGGCGCTGTACGGCATCGAGATGGGCCCCGACGGGAAGTTGTGGGTCGTGGACAACGGGTCCGCGGCGGTCTTCCGGATCGACCCGTAGGCCGAGTTCGGTCGCCTCGACATCGGGCGGCTGGCTCGCCCGCGCGGGTCGGCGAGTCCGGAGCCGTTACGGCGCCACAGCGGCCGCCGCGACGGTTCCGACGCCCGGGACCAGCCGGCCCGTGCGGCTCGCCCACGCGAGCCACGACGCGCCGTGCTGCTGGAACAGGTGGGTGTCCTCGAGCCGCGCCTGGAGCGCGATCAGGCTCGCGATCCACCCGCCGCCCATGAGCGTCCACGCGGACGGCGTGAGCGCCGCGACGCCCACCAGCATGGCGAGGAGGCCCGTGTAGATGGGGTGCCGCACCCAGCGGTAGAGGCCCCGCGCGACGAGCGCCGTCGGCTCGGAGTCGATGCCGATGCGCCAGGACGCGCCCATCTGCGCCTGGGCCGCGAGGACCACGGCGAGCCCGACGAGCGCCGCGAGCAGGCCGCCGCTGCGAAGAACCATGGGGGCATCCCAGACGCCCAACGGCGCGGGCCCGAGGGCGGCGTACACCGTCGCCCACGCGGCGATGCCAGCGACGCCGGCGCCGAAGCCTCGGCCCACGAAGCGGCCGAGGGGGTCGCGCGTCTGGTGCACGACGAGTGCGAACACGCCGTGACGCCGCCAGGTGCGAAGCATCGGCCAGACGAGGGCCAGGAAGACGAAGGCGGCTACGAGAACAGGCAGGAGCAGGCGGTCCCAGGGCATTCGGTTACTCGGTTGATGCAGCCATCATATGAAGTATTCTTCATTTCAGCAAGGGCGCTGGACTCGCACGGGGACGAAAAATCTGGCCCGCACCCGTCACGCCCGCCGCCCCTGCGGCCCATCCAGGGTACGGCGCCCCCAGACGGGCCCGCGGAGACCATCATGAAGAAGCTCGTGTTCCTCGCCTCCCTCGCCTTCGCCATGCCCGCACTCGCGTGGGCGGCGTCCTGTTGCCCTGGTCCGTGCTGCGAGTCCGGCTGTCCGATGTGTCCGTAGGCCGGTAGCGCGTGGAGCCCCGTGACAAGGAGGAGCTGCGCGCGGACCTCGCCCGCATCGGAGACGGCGACCGCGTCGTGCTCGAGCGGGCGTTCACGCGCCTCCACCCCCTCGTCCGGGGCTTCTGCGGGCGCGTCCTCGGCGACGGGCCCCTGGCCGATGACGCCGCGCAGGACGCGCTGGTGAACCTATTCGCGCACGTCGGCGCCTACGATCCCGAGCGCGACCCGGTTCCGTGGGTGCTCGCGTTCGCCTCGAACGCATGCCGCACGGTGCGGAAACGAACGTCGCGGCGGCGAGAGGTCCCCGACCTCCCCAAGCTCGCGGCCGCGGGCTCGCCCGAAGCCGAGGTCCTGGACGCCGAGCTGCGCGCCGCCGTCCGGGCCACGGTCGCCTCCCTCTCGTCCAACGACGCCGATACGCTCGCCCTCGCCATGGGCGAGCGCCCGACCGGCGCCACCTTCCGCAAGCGGTTGGAGCGGGCCATCGGCCGGTTCCGCGCCGCATGGAGTGCACGATGAACAGCTCCTCGATCCGTTCGGCCTACGAGCGCGGCCGATGGCGCGACGCTGCCCGCGATGCCATCCCCCTCATGGCCCTCTTCACGCTCGTCCTCGTGGCGGCGGACGCCGGCGTAGTTCAGGCGCTCCTCGCCGGGACTGTGGGGGTGGGCTTCCTCGTGATGCGGTGGCGCGGCCTCGGGTGGGGTCGGGGCGCGATCCTCGGCGCGATTGCGGGCCTGGCGCCGCTCCTCGCGCCCTTCGCCCTTGTCGCGAACGGGCTCGGGTGCGCGGGTCCGAACTGCGCGAGCTGGTGCGTCGCCCTGTGCGCGTCGGGGGGGCTCGTTGCCGGCCTCGTCGTGGGGATGAGCTCGCGGAGCTGGAGCGCGCTCGTCGGCGGCGGGCTCGTTGCGGGGCTGGCTGGGGCGGTGGGGTGCTGGCCGATGGGGGCGACGACGGTGGTGGGGATGGGGGGGGCGTTGGTGGTGGGGGAGGTTGTGGCGGCGACGTTCCGGCTTCCGGGCGGGTGGCGAGTGCGGTAAGGCACCCGGCAGCCCGGCGTCCCTTCCGTGGTGGGGCGGAGGGTTGCCGGCCATCGTGGCGCCCAGGCTCGCGCGCGATTGCGCGGCTCGGCCGACTCCGGCACACTCCGCCGCTCCCCCGCAGGATCCGATGCAGAGCCACCTCCACGTCCTCCTCGACCAGCTCCGCGCCGCGGGCCGCACAGAGCGCGAGCGCGGCACCTACTTCGAGGAGCTCACGGTCGCCTACCTCCGCAATGAGCCCGCCTTCAAGGAGCTCTACCGGAGCGTAGAGAGCCACGCGGCCTGGGCCGGGCGCCACGGCCTCGACAAGCGCGACACGGGCATCGATCTGGTCGCCGAGACCATCGCGGGCGACGTCCACGCTGTCCAGTGCAAGCTCTACGCGCACGACCACCGCGTGCAGAAGTCCGACATCGACAGCTTCTTCACCGCCTCGGGCAAGAAGCCCTTCAGCCAGCGCATCATCGTGACCACCACCACGAATTGGAGCGACCACGCGGAGGACGCCCTCCGGGATCAGCAGCCACCCGCGAGCAAGATCGACCTCGCCGCGCTGGAGAACAGCGTCATCGACTGGTCGAGCTTCACGCCGCGGCAGGCCCCCGCCCTCCGGGAGAAGAACAGGCTCCGGGAGCACCAGGAGAGCGCGGTGGCGGCCGTCACGCGGGGGCTGGCCAGCCACGACCGCGGCAAGCTCATCATGGCGTGCGGCACGGGCAAGACCTTCACGAGCCTCAAGCTCGCCGAGCGGCTCGCGGGCAAGGGCAAGCGCGTGCTCTTCCTCGTGCCGAGCCTCGCGCTCCTCTCCCAGACGCTCACCGAGTGGACCCAGGAGAGCGAGACGCGCCTCCGCAGCTTCGCGGTGTGCTCGGACAGCGACGTCGGCAAGAAGCGCGGCAAGGACGACGACGCCGTCCAGACCCTCGCCCACGAGCTGCACTACCCCGCCACTACCGAGCCGGATCGCCTCGCGGCGAAGGCCCTCGCCGGGCACGACGCCGAGCACATGACCGTCGTGTTCGCGACATACCACTCCATCGAGGTCGTCCACCGCGCCCAGGCGGAGCACGGGCTCCCCGACTTCGACCTCGTCATCTGCGACGAGGCCCACCGCACCACCGGCGCCACCTTCGGCGACGACGACGAGAGCGCCTTCGTCCGCGTGCACGACGCCGCCTACGTCCGCGGCGCCAAGCGCGTGTACATGACCGCCACGCCGCGCATCTTCGGCGAGAGCGCAAGGGCGATGGCCGAGAAAGACGACGTCGCGCTCTGCTCGATGGACGACGCCGCGTTGTACGGCGAGAACCTGTTCGTCCTCACGTTCTCCGAGGCGGTCAAGCGCCGCCTGCTGGTGGACTACAAGGTCATCGTGCTCGCGGTCGACCAGAAGCACGTCAGCGGCCGCCTCCAGGGCCTGCTCAAGAGCGCGGACAACGAGCTGCGAATGGACGACGCCGCGAAGATCGTCGGGTGTTGGAAGGCGCTCGCCAAGCAGGGCCTCGCCGAGGAGCTCACCGGCGACGCCTCCCCGATGAAGCGCGCGGTCGCGTTCTGCCAGGTCATCAAGGGGAAGCCCGACGCCAAGAGCCACAAGGTGGCGTCCACCACGATCGCGGGGATGTTCGAGGCGGTGGTGGAGGCCTACCAGAGCTCCGCGCCCGAGGGGGAGGAGGCCGCGCGCCTGCGTTGCGAGGCCGCCCACGTGGACGGCGGCATGAACGCCTCGCTCAAGGACGAGAAGATCGGTTGGCTGAAGGCCGAGACGCCCGAGGACACCTGCCGCATCCTATCCAACGTGCGTTGCCTGTCGGAGGGGGTGGACGTCCCCGCGCTCGACGCGGTGCTCTTCCTGACGCCGCGCAACTCCCAGGTGGACGTCGTGCAGTCCGTCGGCCGCGTGATGCGCCGCGCCGAGGGCAAGACGCGCGGCTACATCGTGCTCCCCGTGGTCATCCCCCCTGGCGTGGAGGCCCACGAGGCGCTCAACGACAACCAGACCTACAAGGTGGTGTGGCAGGTGCTCCAGGCGCTGCGCTCCCACGACGACCGCTTCGACGCGATGATCAACAAGCTGGAGCTGACCGGCCCCGACCCCACCAAGATGGAGATCATCGCCGTCACCGACAAGATTGCCCGCCGGCCGAAGAAGGGCGACGCGAAGGCGAAGGCGCGCGGCGACGCGCAGGGGGGCGCCAGCATCGGCACGCAGGCGCGCAAGGCGAAGGTGCCGGACCAGATGGCTCTCCAGTTCGAGATCGGTGAGATCGAGCACGCGATCTACGCCAAGCTCGTGCAGAAGGTCGGCAACCGCCACCACTGGGAGGACTGGGCGAAGGACATCGCGAAGATCGCCCGCGCCCACACCGACCGCATCACGAGCATCCTCGACACCCCCGCCAACGTCCGCGAGCGCGAGGCCTTCGAGGGGTTCACCCGCGAGCTGCGGGACGACCTGAACGACAGCCTCACGCGCGACGAGATTATCGAGATGCTGGCGCAGCACCTCGTCACGCGGCCGGTGTTCGAGGCCCTGTTCGCGGGCCACAACTTCGCCACCGAGAACTCGATGAGCAAGGCGATGCAGGCCGTGCTCGATGTGCTGGACGAGCACCGCCTCGACAAGGAGGCGACCACCCTCCAGGCCTTCTACGACTCGGTGAAGCTGCGCGCGGAGGGCATCGAGAGCGCCAGCGGCAAGCAGAAGATCGTGGTCGAGCTGTACGACAAGTTCTTCCGCAACGCCTTCCCGAAGTTGTCGGAGCGCCTCGGCATCGTCTACACCCCCGTCGAGATCGTGGACTTCATCCTCCACAGCGTCGACCACCTGCTCCGCACCGAGTTCGGGCAGACGCTCGGCAGCGAGGGCGTGCACATCCTCGACCCGTTCACGGGCACCGGCACCTTCATCACGCGCCTGCTCCAGAGCGGGCTCATCACGAAGGAGGAGCTGCCACGGAAATACGCGAAGGAGATCCACGCCAACGAGATCGTGCTGCTCGCCTACTACATCGCGGCCATCAACATCGAGGCGGTGTACCACGACATGGTCGGCGGGACGTACCAACCCTTCGAGGGTATCTGCCTGACCGACACCTTCCAGCTCTACGAGAAGGACGACCTGGTGTCGCAGATGCTGGCCGACAACAGCGCGCGGCGGGTGCGGCAGAAGGGGCTGGACATCCGGGTGATCGTGGGGAATCCGCCGTATTCGGTGGGGCAGAAGAGTGAGAATGACAACAATCAGAACGTGGGCTACCCCAACCTCGACGCCCGGCTGGCAGAGACCTACGTTGCCCGTTCGAACGCAGTTCTCAAGACTGCGCTTTACGACAGCTATGTGCGTGCCATCCGCTGGGCGAGCGATCGCGTGGGTCATAGCGGCATCATCGGCTTCGTTACCAACGCGAACTTTGTCGAAGCAAGTACAACAAGCGGGCTGCGACAGTGCCTTGCCGAGGAGTTTAGCAGCATCTACGTTTTTCACCTTCGGGGCAACCAGCGGACCTCGGGTGAGTTGTCGAGGAGGGAGGGTGGGAAGGTGTTCGGCAGCGGTAGTCGCGCCGCCGTCGCCATTTCGGTGCTCGTCAAGAATCCCGCGGCCGCCGGGGTGGGACGTATCTTCTTCCGTGACGTCGGCGACTATCTTACGCGGGAGGACAAGCTCAAAGCTGTCGTAACCTTCGGAAGTATCGCAGGGGTCAGTGAAGTGAGTGGCTGGACGCAGGTTACTCCCGATGCCCATGGGGACTGGCTGAGACAGCGCGACGATGGCTTCGGACGCCACATCATCATCGGGGACAAGGGCGAGACTCGTCTGGCTATCTTTGGCAACTACTCCAACGGTGTGAAGACGCAGCGCGATGCGTGGGCAATCGGGCCTTCACGGAAGGGAGTTGCTGATCACATGGTGCGGACGATCTCCTTCTACAACGCTGAGCTCGCCCGGCTTGGTAGCACCAATCCTGGTTTGGAGCGGCGGGAACGCCAAGCGATCGTTGATGGGTTTGTCAGCAACGACCCCACGAAGATCGCCTGGACGGTGAATCTCAAGACCGACCTTGCCAGGGGAACCGAGCTCGTGTTCGACGCCACGAAGCTCGTTCCGAGCCTTTACCGCGCGTTCTCGAAGCAGTGGCTGTACTTTGACCGCAAGCTGAACGAGAGGGTCCTCCAGATTCCTCGCTTTTTCCCCGCGCCCGACACGCAGAATCGCGTAATCGGCCTCTCGGGCATCGGCTCGCGGCCAGCTTTCTCCTGCCTAATGGCGGACGCAATTCCAAGCCTCGACCTCATGGAAAAGGCCCAATTCTTCCCCCTCTACCTCTACGACACCGCCACCGCCGACCCCGACGATGAAGCCTCCGACCCCGCCGGCCCCCTCTTCGTCACCGAGAGCGCGCCCCCCGCGTACAACGCCACCGTCGCCCCCACGGCCCCCGTCCGCCGCGACGGCATCACCGACGCCGGCCTCGCCCACTTCCAGGGCGCGTACCCCGGCGAGGACATCACGAAGGAGGCCGTCTTCTACTACGTGTACGGCATCCTCCACTCGCCCGACTACCGCGAGCGCTACGCCGACAACCTCGGCAAGGAGCTGCCGCGCATCCCGCGGGTGAAGTCGGCCGAGGACTTCCGCGCCTTCAGCAAGGCGGGCCGCGCGCTCGGGGAGTTGCACGTCGGCTACGAGCGCGTGCCCGAGTACGCCGCGCGGGTGGAGGGGCCCGCCGCGCCCACGCCCACGCAGCTCCGCGTTGAGAACATGAAGTTCGGCAAGGGCAAGGACAAGACCGCCATCGTCTACAACGCGTTCTTCACCGTGCGCGACATCCCGCTCGAAGCTCACGAGTACGTGGTGAACGGCAAGCCCGCCATCGAGTGGGTCATGGAGCGCCAGGGCGTCACCACCGACAAGGCGAGCGGCATCGTGAAGGACGCCAACGCCTGGGCCACCGAGACCGTCGGGGACCCGCGCTACCCGCTCTCGCTCCTCCTCCGCGTCATCACCGTCAGCCTCGAGACGATGAAGATCGTTCGCGCGCTGCCGCCGCTCGATGTGGAGGGGGAGTGAGCGACCGGACTCGTTTCTGCCTGCTCACATGTTCAGGTGTGTTAACGGGAACCTCGACATGACCCAGCTCCTCGCCGACGCGGACATCCGCCCCGCCCTGCGCGCCCGCCTCGCCCGCGAGCACGCCCGCCGGTCCGACACCGACACCGTCGTCGTCGACGAGCTCGGCCTCTGCATGGGAACGGTTCGTGCCGACCTCGCCGTGGTGAACGGCGTTCTCCACGGCTACGAGATCAAGTCCGACCGCGACAGTCTCGTGCGTCTACCTCGTCAAATCGAGGTCTACGGGCGCGTGTTCGACCGCGTCACCCTCGTCGTCGGCGAGCGCCACTTGGCTTCGGCGCAGGCCTTGATCCCTGACTGGTGGGCAGTGCTGCGAATCGACGGCCCCGCGTCACGCCCCCGGCTCCGTGAAGCGCGGCGGGGCCGCAGGAACCCCGCACGCGATGCGCGCGCCCTCGTGGAGCTGCTCTGGTCTGACGAGGCGATGGCGCTTCTGGAGGCGCGCGGCCTTGCTCGCGGCGTCCGCGGCAAGCCTCGAGCCGTCGTGTGGGATCGCGTGTGCGCGCACCTGACCCTCGACGAGATCGCCGGGGCCGTCCGCGAGCGCCTCAAGGCCACCGCAGGGCAGCGAGGCTCTCCACCGTCACAGTGATGTGGTGGATGGTGCCGAGTTCGCGCCACTTCATGAGGTTCCCAAAGCCCTCATGGTTGGCCGCAGCCTTGTGCAGGCCAGCACAACCCGGGCAGTGCGCTCCGGCTGCGGACGTGGCGTCGATGATCTTTCTCGCAAGCCCGGGGAACTGGGGTGGATTCCCGCGAATCCTCTTGCCTTTGGCGATGTGCCAGGAGTCCGCCGAGGAGTGACGAATCGCGGCGGCCGGACTGATCTTACGAGTGACGCCTTCAACGCCACTCCGATGCTGGATCCCGCAATCGCTGAACGTAGGGGTGCGGGCGAGAAAAGCTCCGTTGGCGCGACGTGCGGTGCACCAGTGCGTCCACTGGTGCCGAGCGAAGGACGCTTCCCTTACGGGGTCGTCCTCATCGCCGGCGTCCATCTTGAGGGTTCCCGGGAAGTCACATGCGGACAACGTGAACGTACGCCATGATGCGTGGTCGGGCACCTCCGCAAGGAATTCCTCCGTGCGCTCAGCTATTCCCGAGGCGATCATCTGGTCGACGGCGCCAAGGTCGATGATGAGGTCCACGTCGCATGCGTTCAGACCGTGCTTTTTTAGAAACGAGGGAACCGCCGTGGGAAGCGTGCCCGACTCGAATTCCTCGCGCGACAGGCGCATCGCAATCCCGTGTGTGCGGTGTGCGAGCGCGGCGGCGACATCAGCGTTGCGCGAAATGGAGGTGACTGGGATAAACGGCGTGCCCAACCTCGAGGCAGACTCGAACACGCTCACAGCTGCTTGATGTCCATCGGCGGCGATCTCCCGGCAGTCGAGAAAGTACCGATTGAACGAATTTACGGCCTTGCGAAGGCCCTTGAATGCCTTGTCGAGATGCTCATCGACCGAGGGAAGATACGCCGGCTTGGTCCTGCTTTCGGGCACTTCCTTGCGCACCACGATCTCCAGTAGTGGCGTGACTCGGGCGGCAACGGACGCCGGGAGTTTATACATCGCCGCCTTCTCAGCGGTCTTTACCTTCAATATCGGCACATAGTGGTCAGGTCCGAACATGGGCACCTCTACTCGGTTGGCTGCCAGAGAATCACCGGCGCGACCTCGTCCTCCAAGCATCGGAGATAACTCAGGAGCGCACGGATCGGATCCGCGTTGGATGGCGAAAAGCAGATGGCAAGGGTACGGTCTGGCGGCTGCAGCGCGATGAGCGGCGCGACGGCGGTGCGCACGGCATCGATGCCATTCCGCCGACACACCTCGACGAGGATTGCCTCCAGCGTCACGATTCTACCCGCAATGGCGGCCGGAAGCCCCTGAACCCGCGCCGCCGCGCGCAACGAGCGCTTGTCGCCTGTGAGGAGCAGATCGGGATGCTCCGCGACGAGCGCCAGCAATTGTGCTTCGCCAGCGTCCACGTCAGGGACGGACACGAGGGGTGTCAGCCACCGGTCCGAGGCATCCTCCACAACGGGGAGGAAGGAGACGATTGCGCCGAGCGCAGCGCAATGCGCCTCCCCGTAGCGCTTCACCAGGCTCCCGCGCCGTAGCATGTGGGGCAGCGCGGGGAGCCTCGCGCACTCGCCGACTGTCACGCCCAACGCCTCGGCAGCCGCGGGCAGCAGACCTGCCACGCCGAGCTTACAGAATATGTCGGTGTCAAGAAGGAGCCGCATCTTGCTCCGGATCTCCATGCAGGCAGGACAGCAGCGCGCGGTCGGCGTCGGAGGCGGCCTCCAGGTCGACGTGTTGGTCGAAAGCCCTACGAATCTCGACCTTGCCGCGCTTGTCCCGTCCGAGGGCAGCTACCGCCCTCGCCGCCAGCGCATGCGCCCCCTCGTCCCCCGCACGCCCAGCCAAACGACCCCACCTCCGGATCACCAGCGCCGCGTCGATGACGCGCTCCTTCTCGATGCGGCTCGCCTGCTCGGCCAACTCCTGGTGTGTTCCCCTCGTGAGCTCCGGCACCCCCTCGCCAAGCAGAACCCGCGCCGAGTACAAATCTGCACGGCGCTCTACTTCGGCATCGTCGGGGTTCCGGTCGTCCTCGTCCACCACCGGTTGTCCTTCGACGCAGTCGCCGTACGCGATGTGCCCGACTTCGTGCGCGATGACGAAAGCGAGATGCCCCGGTTCGTCGAGATTGTGGGCGAGTACCACCGCCGGCCGCCCCGCGACGATGCACGCCATCCCCTGGAAGCGCGGTTCTGGCACGGCATCCTTGTCGAGATGAATGACCGGGATCCCGCGCCGCCACAAGTCCGGGAGGAGGTTTCGTAGCCGGACCACTTGGCCTTCCTGTTGCAGCAGCGCTCGCCATGCCAGCGGATCCTGCGGGGGAAGATCCAACGCCGGCGGCCCGCCGCGCCAGCTGCGCAGCGTCGCCTCAGCCACGCGCATCGCCAGGTGGATCGCGGGCCCTACGCGGTCGCGCCCAATGTCTTTCACTTGGCGGAGCTGGGCGCCGGGGTAGTCCGGGCGTTGGAGCGCTGCGCCGGCGTCACGCACAACGGAGAGCGGTACACCGAGAAACCGCGCCATGCGGAACTCGACCTCGGGGATCAACGCGGGATCCTGCTCGCAGCGGGACTCCCACCAGTCGGGAAGCACTGCGCGCCGCGCTACGCGGGGTTTGAATCCCGCGGCCGAGAGGCGCTGCATCAAGTTCCCGTACGTTTGTGTCGCCAGCGTCAGCTCTCTCGGCGGCGAAAAGGTAGCGGATCGTCGTCACTCCCGCCACCCGGCAACGAGACTTTTCCGCCTATCTCCCTCTAAACCCAATGCCCCGTGAGGTAGCCTCGTACCAGCGCACCGCTGAAGGGGGCCCCGCGCTACCCGCTCTCGCTGCTCCTGAGCGTCCTCACCGTCAGCCTCGAGACGACGAGGATCGTGGGCGCGCTGCCGGCGCCGGTGGTGGAGGCGGAGTAGGGGGGCTGGCCGCTCGCTACCCTCGGCTCCCCAACACCCATACATCGTCCAGCACCGCCGACGCCCGAAGGAGCCGCTCCTCATCGCTGCCATGTGCCGCAGCGATGGCCTCGACGAGCATGGCGACCCCCGCCGCTTTAGGCCGGCCGTACTTGCTGTCCTTCAGGTCGATGTCGTGGATGATCTCCGCGAGGGGCTGCAACGCGGCATCAGACGGCGCGGATACGATCCTGTCCGGGCACCAGAGGTCTACCGATTCTACCTGTGTGTCCGTTACGGTCGCCAGCTGGCCACTCAGCTTCCCACCCCCCAGATGAGCATTGACCAACACGCCAAGAACGTGCGACTCAAGGCCTTCGTGGACGGCGTGACGGCCGCGGCGTCCGGCGCCATCGCCGGTGCGGCGTTCGTGCTCGGGAAGCGGGCCATCATCGACGTGCCGACCGCGCTCATCGCGGTGCTCGCCCTCGTCGCCATGACGTACGTGAAGAAGGCGCCGGAGCCGTTGATCATCATCGCGGCGGGGGGCGTGGGGCTGGTGCTCACCGCGACGTGAACGCCCGCGCCGATCGCGCGGAGATACGCTCCGCCCGATGATCACGACCCTCCTGCTCACGCTGGCATGCTCCCCGCCCCCCGAACCGTCCAAGCCGGACGAGGGTTCCGACACCGCGGACACCGACACCACCGAGCCCGATGACTCGGGTGACAGCGGGGACACCGACACCGAGCTGCCGGGCCCTGGCGGCCTCGTAAGCGACGCCGACCTTCGCATCGTGGGCGCGTCGGCCGACGCCGTCGGAAACGCCCTCGACTTCGCCGACGACATGGACGGGGACGGGCTGGACGAGCTGGTCGTCGCCGCCTCCTTCCGCGGGAGCGTCTGCGTCTTCCCTGGTGCGACCATCACGGGCGGAGACCTGGCCTACGCGGACGCGACGACCTGCTACGAGTCGCCCAACGCGACGGAGTACGCCGGCTACGCGCTGACGGCCCTCCCCGACCTGACCGGGGATGGCGTGTCCGACCTCCTCGTGGGCGCGATAGGCGACGGCGAGGCTGGCTCCTACGCGGGCCGCGCCTACGTCCTCGCCGGCCCGCCCCGGGCCGGTCGATTCGCGCTTACAGAAGCGGCGTTCGCCTCCTGGCTGGGCGAGGCGGAGGGGGACTGGGCCGGGAGCGCGCTCTCCTCCGCGGGCGATGTCGATGGGAACGGGCATGCCGATTTCCTCGTCGGCGCCGTCAAACAGTCGACTGGAGGCAGCGGCGCTGGGGCGGTCTACCTGGTGCACGGCCCAGTCGAGGCTGGAGTCCACTCTCTCGCCGAGGCAGACGCGCGGTTCCTGGGAGCTGGGGACGAAGGGGACGGGGGCGACTCCGAGGCCCCGCCACATGGGGCGCCGGCGGCGGGCGACGGCGTCGGCGCGGCGTTGGCGGGCGCGGGAGACTTCGACGGGGACGGCTTCGACGACGTGGTGCTCGGGGCGAACGGCGCGAACGAAGGCGCGCTCGACACGGGGGAGGTGGCGCTGTTCTTCGGCCCCGTCTCCGGCGACCACTCCTTCGGGGACGCGGACCGGCGTTGGTTCGGAGGCGCTGCGGGCGCCGGCGTCGGAGACAACGTGAGCTCCGCAGGGGACCTCGACGCCGACGGGTACGCGGACGTACTCGTGGCCGGCAACATGGCGGGTGCGGGCACGGTGTGGGTCCTGCATGGACCGGCCGCCGCAGGAGCCCTGACGCTCAACGACGCCGACGTCTCGTTCTCCGGGGACGCCGTGGGCGACCAGGCCGGCGCGGTCCTCGACACCTCGGACCTGAACGGAGACGGCCGGGTCGACGTAGTGATCGGCGCCTACGGGCACGCGAGCCTCGGCGCCGAGACGGGAGGCGCCTTCGTATTCCTCGGTCCCCTCGACACCGGAGCCCGTCTGCTCGCGGATGCCGACGCCGCGTGGCTTGGTGACGCCCCGGCGGGCATCGCCGGGCGGGCTGTGGCGGCCGGCGGGGACACCGATGGGGACGGGATGCCCGAGCTGCTGGTGGGGGCGCCCTACAGCGACGCCGGAGAGGCTTTCTCCGGCGCCGCGTATCTGTTCCGTCCGTACTGAGCTTCGCGCCGAGCGCCCGGCGGGGGGCCTGGCTACTTCGCCAAGGGGCCGAGCGCGTCGAGGTCGGCCTGGATGCCCGCCAACGCGGCCTTGCCGTTCGAGACGTTGCCCTTGTCCGCCGCGATGAGGAGCGCGTCGATGTTCGTCTTGAGGCTCGTGGCCTTCTGCGCCACGGTCGCCTTCGCCGCCGCGGAGAGCCCCGTGGCCTTTGCCGGGAGCGCCGCCGACAGATCGGTGAGGGCTGTGACGGCCCGACGCACGTCAACGATCTTCTGGCCGTCGAGGGCGACGCCGGCAGCCGTTGCCCGCTCACGGAGGGCCGCGACGACTTCGGGGTAGGTCGCGGGGATGACGGTCGGCGCCGGCGCGGCCGCCGTGGAGGACGGGCGGTAGTAGTCGCCGCCGTCGTGGCCCGAGGGATGGGCGAACGCGGGGGCGGAGAGGACGAGAGCAGCCAGCATGGCCAAGGGAAAAACCTTCATTGCAGACTCCGGAATGTGGGTTGACCGTCGGAACACTACTTGCGTGCGATCTTTTCGTAGATGCCGCTCGTCTTCAGTTGAAGCGAGATGGTTTCGGAGGTGCGGTTCTTCCAGTACCAGCCGTGTACGCCCTCGAACGAGGCCTCGAATTCGCCCTGCGCGGCGCTCTTCGAGCCCTTCTCGTAGCTCGTGAACACGTCGGCAGCCGCACCCTTGGGATCGCCGTGGAAGTCGAAGAAGAGCTCACCCTTGTCCGCCGTCCACGAATACACCATCTGGTCGCCGGCGCGCATGGTCGCCTTGACCTCCAAGCCTTCGCTCGGCCGGAGCGTGAGCGTCATCTCGTCGCTTCGAAAGGCGTACGCGGCCGCCGGCGGCGCGGCGACAGGGGCTGCGACAGTGGCAGTTGCGACCACGGGCTGCGGCGCAGCCTTCGCCGTGGGGGGGGCCGCGCCGTCGCGCTTGAGCTCGCCGAGCGCAGTCAACCCCAGAACGCCCCCGATGCCCGTCGGATCGATCCCCGCCTCCGCGGGAAGCACTGCAGTGACCAGGAGGATCGATGCCACGATAAGGGCGCCGACCGTGGCCCTGTAGAGCTCCTGGAGGGTGGGGAGCAGGTTCGGATCGACCTTGATGGGGTTGTTCATCGTTTCTTCCGTGGTCACGAGTTGAGGAAGCCGTTGGTCTGGTAGACGACGAGGGCGAGCCCAGCCACGATGAGCGCCGCGTTCGCCGCGAACGCGTGGCGTCCGAAGGCCGCGGTACGACGCCAGTAGCCCATGCCGATGAGCACCATTCCCAGAGCCAGGAACTGCCCGATCTCGACCCCGACGTTGAAGGCGAGGATGTTCCCGACGAGCCCGTCCTTCGACAGGGCAAAGTCCTGCAATTTGGTCGCGAGGCCGAAGCCGTGGAACAGCCCGAAGATGAGCACTGCAGCCTTGGTGTTGGGCTGAAAGCCGAACCACCGCTGGAAGGCGCCCATATTGTCGAGCCCCTTGTAGACGACCGAGAAGCCGATGATGGCATCGACGATGTAGGGGTTGACGTTGGTTCCGCTGAGCACGCCGTAGAGCAGCGTGGCGCTGTGTCCCACCGCGAACAGCGACACGTAAACCGCGACCTCCTTCATCCGGTAGAGGAAGAAGATGACGCCGACGAGGAAGAGGAGGTGGTCGTACCCGGTCACCATGTGCTTGGCGCCCAGGTAGATGAACGGGACGATCTGGCTCCCGGCGCTGTTCTCGATGAAGAGCTGGTCACCGTGCGCGACGCCGTGCGCGAGCGCGGTGGAGGGTGCGAGGATCAGCACGGCGAGCGCCGCGGCGAGCAGCCCAATGCGAGCGGGAGGTACGGGACGATTCATCGGGTCAGCTCCTGGAACGAGGCGCGAGATTTGGGTCATGGTAGAAGGCTCTCCGATTGGCGAGCGAGGGCGACGTCGATCCGGGCCACGGCCACGGCCGCGCGCGCATCGATCCATGCCCGCTGCCCCTCGACCACACGGGACCTGAGCAGCAGGGTGTCCGACAGGTTGGCCTCCCCCGAGGTGAACAACGCCTCGATCGCTCGGAGCGCGGGCGCTGCCTCGGCGTCGATGTCCGGTGCGAGCGTCGTGAGCGACTCTTCCGCGACGCGCAGCCGCTCGGCGCTGCGCGCCTCCTCGGTAGCTGCGCGGGCCGCGGTGGACGCCTCCACGGACTCCGCGAGCCCGAGGTTGCCCCGCGCGGCGCCGACGCCCGACTGGTTCCGGTTCCAGAGCGGCACCTGGACCGTCAGGGCTGGCCCGAAGATCGTGCTGCCGGCGTCGGCCTCGTAGAAGGCGCCCAACCCGACCGCGGGGAGCACAGCGGCGCGTTCGCGGGAGAGCGCGGCGCGCGCCGACCGTGTCGCCGCTTCAGCGGCCACCACATCGGACCGCGGGCTCTGGGCCCCTGAATCGGCCGGCCCAGCGGTCAACGGATCCCTCGCCAGCTCGTCGGGTGTCATGCCGATGAGCGCCGACAGATCGGAATCCGCCGCGGAGGCCTCCGCCTGCGCATCCAGCCAGGCTGCCATCGCGCGGGCCTCTTCGAGGCGGGACAGGCGCAGGTCGAGATCGATCCCTTCGCCGGCGCTGAGCCGCGCTTCGGCGATCCCACGTAGCCGCGCGAGCAGCTCCCGGTCGTTCTCGGCGAAGCGGAGCTGCTCTCGCGCGACCACCGCGCGTGCGTACGCGCGTCGCGTCGCGGCGGCCGTCTCGAAGCGTGCGCGCTCGGCGCCGGCCTCCGCCGCATCCAGGCCCGCGCGGGCGCTTCGCGCCGCGCTGAAACCCTCGCCGGTGATCGACAGCGGCTGCACGATCGAGCCCGTGAGCCTGCTGCCGTCCGTCGAGACCGACAGGTCTACCTCGGGGTTGTAACGCAGGAAGCCGCTCTCTCGCCGCAGGCCGGTGGCAGCCTCTACATCGGCGCGTCGTGCCGCGAGCTCCGGGTCGTTCGCCAGCGCTGCGCGTACCGCTTCGGAAGGCGTGAGCTCCGCAGCGACGGCGAGTGAGATCAGCGGGGTCATGAGCAGGGTCAGGAGTGGGAACATCGGGGTCTCCGGTGGCGACCTTAGAACTGGCCGAACTGTTCGACGGGAGCGACCCAGTAGACGCCGTGCCCGGCGAGGCCGGCGCCCGGCTGGCGGAGGGCATCCAGGACTGCGTCTACGCGTTCCGCCGGAAGCACGACATCGACCCGGACCCGCGGGACGAATCCGACGACCCGGTCCCGCGCGGACAGGAACTGATCCGCGGCGGTGTGGGCGCCGTGCCCCTCGACGTGGGACACCGTGAACCCCGGAACGTCTAGCGCCCGAAGCTGGTCGGTGATCGACTGGACCACGCTCGTATTGACGATCAGGACGAGGTTCTTCATGGGGTGATCTCGACGGTGAGCCGGCGCTCCGCTCGCCCTTCGAGCCATGCGTAAAGCGTCGGGAGAAGCACCAGGGTGAGGAGAGTCGAACTGAACAGCCCGCCGATGACGACCACCGCGAGCGGGCGCTGGATCTCGGAGCCAGGCCCGGTTGCGAGCAGCATCGGCACCAGCCCGAGGCTCGCGATCATCGCGGTGAGCAACACGGGGCGGAGCCGACGAACGGCTCCCTCCCGCACCGCCTCATCGAGGCTCCTGCCCGAAGCGCGGAGCTGGTTGAAGTACGTCACCATCACGACTCCGTTGAGGACCGCCACCCCGAACAGCGTGATGAACCCGACGGAGGCCGGCACCGACATGTACAGGCCGGAGAGAAAGAGGCTGATCACGCCGCCGATGAGCCCGAACGGCACATTCAGCAGGATCAAGCCAGCCTGCCGCACCGATCCGAAGGTGGTGAACAACATCAGAAAGATGAGCGTGATGGAGATGGGAACCACGATTCCGAGCCGCTCGGCCGCCCGCTGCTGGTTCTCGAACTGCCCGCCGAAGGTCACGTAGTAGCCCTGCGGAAGCGGGACATCCTTCTCGAGGCGCGCACGAACCTCCTCCACGAAGCCGACAACGTCGCGCCCCTCGACGTTCGCCTGCACGACGACTGAGCGCCGTGCAGATTCGCGCGAGATCTGCACCGGACCGTCCACTTCGCGGATGTCGGCGAGCGCGCTGAGCGGCACCCGCTCGCCCGTGGGTGTTGCGACCAGCATCGCCCCGATGGCCTGCGGCGTGTCGCGGGCCGCCTTCGGGTAGCGCAGGAGCACGCTGATGCGACGCTCGTTCTCCAGCACCTCCGTGACGGGGCGCCCCGCCACGGCGGTCTCGACAAGGCCGTTGATGTCCTCTGCGGACAGCCCGAAGCGCGCGATCGCCTCGTGGCGGATGTCGATCTGAAGGTAGCCCTGCCCGAAGATCTGCCCCCGGAAGATGTCGATCGCACCCTCGACATTACCGAGCATCGCCTCGATCTCCTTGGCCTTCTCCTCCAGCACCAGGAGGTCGTCACCGAAGAGCCGGATGGACATCGCCGCGCGTACGCCGGTGAGCATCTCGGATACGCGCATGTCGATCGGCTGGGTGAAGGCGAGCACGATACCGATGAACCCTCCCATCTTCTCGCGGAGGTTCTCCTGGAATTGCTCCGGCGTGATCTTCCACTCCGAGCGCGGCCGAGTCAGGACGAAGTTGTCGGTCTGGTACAGGCCCATCGGGTCCATCCCCAGCTCATCGACGCCGGTGCGGGAGAACACGCCGGTGACCTCGGGCAGCTCCATCATCGCCCGCTGAAAGGGCGCGTCGAGAGCGAGCGAGCGATCCAGCGAGACGCTCGGCAGCTTCTCGATGATGAGGATGGTCGAGCCCTCGTCCAATGAAGGCATGAACTCGCTTCCGATTCGCGTGAACAGCAACGCGGCGAGCCCGAGGCCCAGGACGCCGCCCGTGACGGCAAGGGCGCGCCAACGGAGCGCCCAATCGACGACCGGGGCGTACACCGCCGTCAGGAAGCGCTGCACGCGCCCGTGCTCCTCGCCTTCCCCGCGCATCAGCACGCTCGCGAGGACCGGAATGACGGTGAGCGAGAGCACGAGGGAGCTGGCGAGCGCGATGCAGATCGTGAGCGCCAGTGGGAGGAACATCTTGCCTTCCAGCCCAGTCAGGCTGAACAGGGGAAGGAAGACGAGGATGATGATGAGCACGCCCGAAACCACCGGAACGGCGACCTCGGTGGTTGCCCGGTAGACGACGTGCAGGCGATCGACCCCCTTGGGCGCCCGTCCGAGCTGCGTCTGCACGTTCTCGACAATGACCACCGCCGCGTCCACGAGGATGCCGATCGCGATGGCGAGCCCGCCCAACGACATCAGGTTGGCGGTTACCCCGAAGATCCGCATGAGGATGAAGGTGGTCAACACCGACAGGGGAAGGATGACCGCGGTGGTGAGGGCGCTACGCAGGTTTCCGAGCATGACCACGAGCACGATCAGCACGAGCACGACAGCCTCGGTGAGCGCCTTCTCCACCGTGCCTACGGCCGCCTCGATGAGCTCGGTGCGGTCGTAGATCGGGACGATCCGGACCCCCTCGGGCAGCACCGAGGCGAGCTCCTCGACCTCGCGCTTCACGCCTTCGACCGCCGCGCGCGTGTTGGCTCCCTTGCGCAACAGGGCGATGCCAGCGACTACCGTTCCCTCTCCGTTCGCCGTCACCCCTCCGTTCGGAGTGAGCGCACCGATGCCCACCGTCGCCACGTCCCGCACCAGGATGGGCACGCCGTCGCGCGTCGCGACCGTGACCTGCTCGATGTCTTCGATTCCTTGCAGGTTGCCTTCGGTACGCACGAGGATCATCTCGTTGTTCCGATCGATGCGACCGCCGCCGGCGTTGCGGTTGTTGGCGGCGAGCGCGTCCTCCAGCTCGGCGAGCCCGAGCCCGCGGGCAGCGAGGCGATCCGGATCCGCCTCGACCTCGTACGCGCGCACCCGGCCGCCGGACGAGTTGACGTCCGCGACACCGTCCACCGTCCGCAGGCGCGGCCGGATGACCCAGTCCTGGAGCGTGCGCAGCTCCTCTACCGAGTAGCCTTCCCCCTCAACCCGGTAGATGTACATCTCTCCGAGCGGGCTGGTAATGGGTCCGAGGCCGCCTTCCACACCCTCGGGCAGATCCCCCCAGAGCGCGTTGAGGCGCTCGGTTACCTGTCCGCGGGCCCAATAGATGTCGGTGCCGTCCTCGAAGTCCATGATGATGTTGGTGATCGCGAACTTGGTCGTGGACCGGAGCACCGTCTGGCGGGGAATGCCCTGCATCTCCCGCTCGATCGGCATGCTGATGCGCTGCTCGACCTCGGTCGGAGACATGCCCGGCGCCTTCACGACGATCTGCACCTGCGTGGCCGAGATGTCGGGGAAGGCGTCGATGGCGAGGCCCTGGAACGCCCAGACGCCGCCCGCGATGATGGCGAGCACC
The DNA here is from genome assembly GCA_030684355.1 of Pseudomonadota bacterium. Taxonomy (GTDB): domain Bacteria; phylum Myxococcota_A; class UBA796; order UBA796; family SXON01; genus CAJBVW01. The sequence goes on along the minus strand of JAUXTN010000219.1, from coordinate 25,092 downwards.
AGAGCGAGCACCATGACCCGCTGGACGAGCGCCGCTCGAACAAGGGAGGCGATCATCTACTCGCCCTCGTAGAGCCACTGGCTCTTCAACTCGGCGACCCCGGTGACGACGACCTCGACGCCGGCCTCGATCCCCGGACCACTCACGGGCGTCCATTCGCCGAGGGGCGACGCCGCCGTGACCGCCACGGGTCTGAACTGGGTGTCACCGACCTTCTGGAAGACGTACGCCTGGTTCCCCACCGTGAAGGGAGCGCCGGAGGAGACCATGAGCGCCTGGACGGGCGCCCCGACGACCTCCACCTCCGCGTACATGCCGGGCCGCAAGAAGCCCGCTTCGTTTGCCACAACTACGCGCGCTTCGACGGTCTGGTCCGTGGCATCCACCGCCGCGCCCAGGGAGCCGACCTCGCCGTCCCAGCCTGCGGTGCCACCGCCGCCCACGCGGACCACCGCCTTCGCGCCGGGCCTGACCTCGGCGAGGCTCACGACCGGGACGTGTACGGTGACCCAGAGAGTTGAGAGATCGGCCACCTCGAACGCCACCTCTCCAGCGGCGAGCGCCTGGCCGCGAGAGACGGACGATGAGAGGACCACGCCGTCGGCGGGGCTCGTCAGCGTCATCTCGCCTAGGCGACGATCCGTCGCCTCGAGCGCCTCGATGCGCTGGGAGGACATGCCGGCGAGCGACAGCTTGCGATCCGCCTGGGCGAGCGCGACCTGTGCGCGCTGAAAGTCGGTTTCCACACGAAGCAGCTGGCTCTCGGAGACGACCCCGTCCTTCCGGAGCGTGGCGCTGCGATCTCGGTCCGCCGTGGCGAGTCGGAGGTTGGCGCGCGCTTCGAGCCATGCGACCTGCTCCTCTCCGAGCGCGGAGCTCCGCAAGCGCGCCAACACCTGACCCTTACGAACGCTGTCGTGGGCGACCGCCCCCACTTCCTCGACGACGCCCTCCACGACGGGGGAGACGCGAAAAGAGCGCCGCGGGTCAGTCGCGAGCGTGCCCGGGAGCCGCAGGGTGGCGGACGCCCCGCGCGCCTCTACTGGCGCGCTGGTGAGCCCCGCGCTCGCGACCTGCGCGGCCGTCAGCTCGACCAGAGGTCCCCCCTTGTCCGCCTCTGCCTCGGCAGGCTCCTCGCTCCCGGACCCCGGGAACAGCCCACTGCAGGCCAGCCCGCCGCCCGCGAGCGACGAAATCAAAAGGAACGAAAATGGGACGATTTTGCGTGGATGACGCACGGGATCTCCGACAGGACGCTCTACTATATCGGGTAGTAGGCCCCGTCAAGGATGACCGAACATCTCGATTGCGACTTCCAGGAGCCCCTCGACCCCCTGGTGCAGACCGAGGAGGTGGTGCGTCTCGCCGACGCCGATGTTGGGCGCGACGGCGAGGACGATCAACGTCATCGCGGCAACCGGCAGCGCAAGTGACCGGCCGACCTCACCGCTCGGCGCGTCGAGCAGAGCATGGACGCGCCTCTCGACCGCGTCTCGTCCCATCGCCATTCCAGGTGCGGCGATGGACACACGGGTGATGGCCACCAGCGCGCTCGCTACCAGTAGACCGTCCCCCAGCTCGTGCGCGGCGTCGGCGTCGGCGGCCATCTCCGCGGCGTCGCGGAACTCCTGCTCGGCGAGTCGCGCCAAGGCGGGGGGCTGAAACACGCCGGCGGTACGGAGGATCAGGATGGCCAGGGGATCACGTCGCCGATGGTGGGCGTGCTCATGCGCGAGCGCGGCGCGGAGCTCGCCCACGCCGACGACCCGGCGGAGGGAGTCGGACACCAGCACGCGGGGACGCCACCAACCGACGGCATGGCAAAGCCGGGGTGAACCGGGCACCCACACTTCCTCGATGCCCTGCGTGCGGCGCAAGCGCCCGAGCCGCGAGAGCACATGCACGCGCCGGGACCCGCGCCACTCGCCGATGACGAGACGCGCGCTGCGAACGAGCGTCCAGGCGACGATGGCGCCCGCCACGACGGTCAGCGCCACGGGTGGCACCGGCGCGTGCGTGGGGCAGAAGTGCCCGTGCCCACCGTGATCGAGGCAGTGATCTCCGTCGAGCCCGGCGAGGGCAGGAATCGAGGGCGCCGCGGTGCAGAAGACGAGAACCAGCGCGAGGGTCGGCGGAAGGACGCCGAACAGCCAGGCGACGTCAGCCCGGAGCGCCGCCGAACGAATCCGAGCCAGGATCGATCCTCGCGCGACCGCCACGACCACGGAGACGGTCGCGGACACCGCTGCGAACATCAGCACCGCGGTGACCGCGAAGCTCAGCCCTGGCGTCAACGGCGCCCTTCGCGTCGGGCGGCGACCAGCTCGGCCAACCGGTCCAGGGAGGTCGCGCGCGCGGCGGCGTCCACGAAGGCAGTGAGCGCGACCTCCCCGTGCTCCTCGAGCAGCCGCCCGACGTGGTGCTCCGTGGCGGCGCGCTCGTATGCTGCCTTCCCGAGCTTCGGCTGGTACCGCCACGCGAGCCCGTCCTTCTCTCGCGTGAGCAGCCCCTTGTGATGCAGCCGATCGAGCGTGGTCATGATGGTCGTGTACGCGCGCGTATCGTTGAATTGGTCATGGATCTCACGGGCCGTCGCCGGCGACAGAGCCCACATCGCCTCCATTACGGTCGTCTCGAGCTCGCCTAGCGGTTCCAGATTCATGTCGGCCCTGTAATCCGCCCCGGTGCCGCCGGGCCAGATCGCTGTCCGTGAGCGTTACGCCTGGCCCCCCGGGACGGGAGGGGGCGTCAGTTCGACACGGCCGAATAGCCGAGCGCTGTTCAGGATGAAGGCCAACTCACTGCCGACGTGGACCAGCGCCGCGCCGATCGGACCGAGCATGCCGAACGCGGCCAAGCCCATGCCCACGAAGTCGACGACGACGGTGCCACCGAAGTTGAACAGGATGACGCGATGGGCCTGCCGCGCATCCTCCAGGGCGCCGACGAGGCGGTTCAAGTCGTTCGTCATCAGAAGCACGTCCGCGCTCTCCAGCGCGACCTCGCTGCCCACCGCGACGGCCACGCCGACATCCGCTTCCATCAGCGCGGGGGCGTCGTTGATCCCATCACCCACCATGCAGACCTTGCGGCCCTGGGCGCGGAGCGCCTGGACGATGCGCACCTTGTCTTCCGGCAGGAGGTTGGCGCGGACCTCTCGAATGCCCAGCCGCTCCGCGACGTCGTTGGCCGGCCCCTCATGGTCGCCAGTCAGCATCACCACGCGCATGCCCTTGGCGTGCAGCCGCTCAATCGCGCCCTTGGCCTCGGCGCGCAGGCGGTCGGAGAGCAGGACCAGCCCCAGCACGTGCTCGTCGCGCGCGACGAGCACTGGAATCCTCCCCGCCGCCCCACCCTCGGCGATGCGCGCACGTGCGTCCTCCGGCACGGCAATGCCCCGTTCCTCGAGGAGCGCCACGTTGCCCGCCAGCACGGTACGACCGTCCCGAAGCCGACCGACGAGTCCACGCCCAGCGACGTACTGGACGTCGTCAGCGGCCTGCCCACCGCCGAGCTGGAGGTTTCGCGCGCGAACAGTTCGAAGGACGGCATGGGCGATCGGGTGATCGCTGCCTTCCTCGACCGCCAACAGCGCCAGGAGCACGTCCTCTGGGGTCGCATCGCGGAACGGATGGATTTCCTCGACGTCCGGTTCACCGAGCGTGAGGGTGCCGGTCTTGTCGAACACCACGGTGTCTACGCGAGCGAGCGCCTCGACGGCCTCGCCGCCCTTGATGACCACGCCGCGGCGCGTCTGGTTCGCGGTGACAGCAAGGATGGCCAGCGGGGTTCCTGCCGCAACTCCGCATGCTCCCGCGGACAGGATGACACTCACCACGATGATGGGGTCATGTGTGTACAGCCATGTCGCCACCGCCGTGGCAAGGACGACGTAGACGATCCCCTGCGCGACGCGGTCGGCCAGACGCTGGGTGCGGCCGGGCCGCTCGGTCGCCTGCTTCACGAGCCCGACGATGCGCGCGTACGTCGTGTCCTCTCCGGTCCGATCCGCGCGCATCTCCAGCGCGCCGGAACCGTTGATGGTGCCAGCGAAGAGCCCGGCGCCCGCCTGTTTCTCCCGCGGGAAGGGTTCGCCAGTGATCGCTGCCTCGACGACGCTGCTCGCGCCAGAGACCACGACTCCGTCAACCGGGATCTTCTCGCCCGGCTTCACGAGGACGCGGTCCCCTGCTGCCACCTCCTGGACCGATATCTCGACCCAGGATTCCGCCCTGCGCACGTTCGCGGTCTGCGGCGCCGCGCGAAGCAGCACCTCCAGGGCGCGCTTTCCACGAGACTTGGTGAGATCCTCCAGGTACATGCTGAAAAGCGTGAACGCGACGATGATCGCCCCGGTCGCGAACTGACCGATGACAAGGGCGGCGCCGACGCCCAGCGCCATCGTGATCTCCATGTTGATGTGGCGCTCGCGGATGGCCTCCCAAGCCTCCTTCCACACCGGCCAGCCACCCAGGAGAGTGGCAACCAGGCCCACCACATCGAAAGGCAGGCCGAGAAGACGCCACATCTCCAGGTAGGACGCGAGTGCGGCGAGCGCCATCACCCCGACAACGGCGAGGCGCCGCTTGTGATCGACGGGAGCGAGCACTTCGTCGAAGCCCGTCTCCTCGGGCAGGCGCGGCGCCTGCCCACTGGGAACGAGAGCGTGGTCCGACATCAGGGCCACGCCGTCGTCGTCGCCGCTTCCGGCACGCCCTTTGTCGAGGCGAGCCAGGCGGCCGCGTCGGTCGATGACGGCGAGGGGTCGACGATCCATCAGACAAGTACCTCGACACTCTGGGGAGGTGGAAGGAGTTGATCGGTTTGTGAGCCGGCAAGCAACGCGAGGAGACAGCCAGCGCCATGCTCTTGGGGAGTGAGGGAGCGGAGCTCCGGCACGTCCCGTCGGTCGTCATCGGTCCTGACGACGTCCGCGTGGAGCTGCTCTCCGTGCTCGGGGCACACGACGTGCGCGTGCCCCGAGTCGGCCCGGCAAACGACGTCCTGCACCACCCCCAGAAAGAGCGCGACCAGCATGAGCAGCGCGACGAGCGGTCGCTCGGGCGACGGCCGGCGGCTGCGTTGCTGCTGGCGCGGGGGCAGGCGGACTCCTTGACGTGCGAATACTATCGTCGATAGTAAATGCGCGTCAAGCGGTTCTCGGCGACATGTAGACGCTCGTCATCGAGGCCGTTCGGCGCCGGAGCTCTCACCTCGTCAATGCCCATGCCGATGATGCAGATCGGGCCGGTGCGGATGGGTGTGCGACACCGGCTCGTGCGCGTGCTCGTGGATGTGCCAGCCCCACGGGGCCCCGCCCGGATGGGTGTGGTCGTGGTGCCCGTCGTCGTGCCGGTGCCAGTGGGTGTGGTTCATCACCTCGTGGGTGTGAGCGTGCCCGTGACGCTCGGTGAAGAGCAGCACGAGCGCGCCGACCATCGCCGCGGCGGCCAGCACCTGGGCCGGCAGCACCGCCTCTCCGAGCCCCACCCAGGCGAGCACCACGCCCCAGAACGGCGCGGTGGCGAAGATCATCTGGGCCCGCGTGGCGCCGAGCTGCTGGGCGCCTGCGACGTAGAGCACGATCGACGCACCATAGGCGAACACACCCACCACGAGCGCCAGGAGCACGGCCACGCCGAGCGTGGGCGGGCCCTCGATGATCGCGCCGAGCGCGAGGTTGACCGTCCCCGCAGCCAGCCCCTTCACAAACGTCGTCTGCGCGGGCGTGTAACCGGCGATGACCGAGGTGAGGTTGTTGTCCAACCCCCACGCGAAGCAGCCCCCGAGGACCAGCAGGGCCGCCAGACCGCCCGAGAAGCCCTCCGGCGCGGCCAGCACGACGCTGGCCCCCCAGACGAGCGCCGCGGCGATCCAGGTGCGTCGGTCCACATGCTCGCGGAAGAACGCCCAGCCGAGGAGCGCCGTGGCCGGAGCCTCGAGGTTCAGCCAGAGGGCGACGGAAGCGGCCGGCGCCATCCGAAGCCCGAGCAGGACGAGCACCGGCCCCACGATCCCGCCGAACAGCACCGCGCCCGCGAGGCGAAGCCCATCCTCGCGGCGGCGTGCCACGCCGGCGTGGCCGCGGAGGGCCCAGGGCGCCGTCCCGAGCGCGGCCCCCAGGTAGAAGAGCCCGGCGAGCGTGAGCGGGCCGATGCCGTCGAGAAGCGCGCGGGCGATCGGTGTGCTGGCGCCGAAGAGGGCGGCGGCAAGGAGGCACCAGATGGCGGGAGCGGCGAACGGGAGGGTCATGAGGCCTCCGATAGCATGCGCATCTTCAGCGTCCGCCTCACTCCGACAGGACCAGGTAGGCCTGGCCTCCGAAGTCCCCGCCCGCGTCGCCGTACGGCGCGCCGATGAGCACGTCGTCGAGGCCGTCTCCGTCGGCATCCACTCCTCCCGCGACCGCCCGGCCCGCGCTGTCGCCGTCCTGCTCTCCGACCCACCGGCGCGCGATGTCGGCGAGCGCATGCGCGCCTTCCCCGAAGGGCCCGAAGGCGAGATAGACCGTTCCGGCGTCGGGCGCGACGGTGTCGGACCCGTAGGCCCCGACGATCACGTCCGCCCAACCGTCGCCGTCGAGGTCGCCTCCGCGCGCGGTGAACGCCCCTGCGTAGTCGAAGTCTGCCTCTCCCTCAAGCGAGGTTGGGACATCGGAGAGGGTGGAGGTGCCCGGCACGCCGGGGCCCGCCAGGATCCAGGTGGTCCCGGGTCCCTCGCTGTTCCCCCCCACCAGGACGTCCGCGAGGCCGTCCCCGTCCAGGTCCCCCGCCGCCGCAACGGAGTCTCCGGCGTACTGGTAGTCGCTGTCGCTTAGGTAGAGCTGGTCGGCGTCGTCGACGGTGAGGGAGCCGTCGGCCACCGGACCGAGGAAGATCGCGAAGGCGCCCGCGTCCAGCCCGCGCCGGTCGCTCCCGTTGGCGCCGACGGCGAGATCCTCCAGGCCGTCTCCGTCGAAGTCCCCCACGCCGTCGAAGGCGACTCCCACCCCGTCCCCCTGGACGGGCGCACCGTGAGGCGGGGGGCTGCCCTCGACGCCAATGCCGGAGATGGTGGTGCCGGCGTCCGAGAGCAGCACGTCGCCCGTCGGGATCGGGCCTCGGAGCAGGTACAGGCGGCCGCCGCCGGCCCCGAACGCGGCATTCGACGAGGCGCCGACCAGAAGGTCCGCGGCGCCGTCGCCATCCACGTCGCCTACGAAGGCCACGCCGGAGCCCGCGTAGTCGCCCTCATCCTCCCCGAAGAGGGTCGTCCGCGCCTCCGTCAGGAGGCGAGCTCCGCCGATGGTCGGTTCGGCGAGCAGGTACACGGCGCCGGCGCTCGCGCCCTGCGTGCTCTCCCCGATCGCGCCGACCAGCAGGTCGCCCGCGCCGTCCCCATCTAGTGCCGACGAGGCCAGCCACGACACCTGCCACGACGCGCTCGAGGCCTGCGAGGAGCTCGACGAGAGCGAGCACGAGACCTGCGAGGACGAGGCGGTCGCCCTCTGCGAGTGAACGGGCGCCCCTGACTCCGGGCGCTTCGTCATCCGGCGACGCGAAACATGAACGCCGCCGTGTACGCCACTTCGGGGGCGTCCGAGCGCGCGAACTGCACCCACATCTTGTAGATCCCGCCCACCGGGAAGTGGTAGTGGAATGGCAAGGTGGGACCCGCGTACAGGTGTGGCATCTCGTGTCCCGGCCCCATCTCCTCCATGCCCGGAAACCAGGCGTGGGTGTGGGTGGCGAAGCCAAGGTCGGCGGAGACGATGGCAACGTGCCCGTCCGCGCCGAGCCACTGGGTGAGGTCCGTCACGTCCTCGCCGTTCTCGGTGATGGTGATCGTCCAGGCGCCTTCGAATTCGGCGTAGGGTTCGACGTCCCAGGTCAGGGTGACATGCAATCCATCGACTTCCCGCTCCGTGGAAAAGTCTTCCTCCGGAGACGGTAACTGCGCGGTGTCGCCCACGACCTCGATCCAGGCGGTATCCTGTTGGTACACGTTCTGGTGCGCGAAGTCGAACACGGCGAGCGTGTCCCCGGCGGCGGGAAACGTGATGGGGAACTGGAACGTGGCTTGACGGAGGGCCTCGACGTCGAGCTCGGCGAAGTCTTCATGGTGGACGTGCTGGAACGACGCGAGATCGCGGCTGATGAACAGCGAGTGGACCATCCGCTCGTGGGACTGCTGGAGATCCTCGATGGGGCGGCCGAGCTGATCGACGACCTGCAGCGTGAGCTCGGCCTCTTCGCCCGCAATCGGCGTGGCGGGATCCGTGGTGACACCGACGGCGTAGGCGGTGACAGGCTCGTCGCTCGGGTCCTCGACTGTGTTGCCATCCGCCGCCGTGGGCTCCTGGCAGGCCGTCAGCGCGAAGACGAGCACGCGGCCTCCGTCACCGTGATGTAGAGGAAGTCTCCCGCGTACGGCTGGACGGGCGTGTGATCCGCGTTCGAGAGCTCGACCTTGAGCTGCCACACGCCGTCGGCCACGTCGGGCACCTCGAGCGACTCCGCCCCGCCCATCACAGCGTCCTGCCCATTCAGCATCAGGTCGATGTGGCCGGTGCCGGGCTCCGGGTCCTCCTCCGGGGCGTAGGGGTCCACGAGGATCAGTCCCTCCACGGCCGTCTCCACGCGGAGAGGCGTGCCGCACACCTCCGCGTCCTCGGCCGGGCTGAGGATGTTGATCGAGGCCCCCGAACCGGTGTCCTCGGGGGCGGGAGACGTACAGGCGGCCAGCAGGAAAAGGAATATGGTCGCCGGACGAAAGCCGGACCGTCGCACCGTCGTCATCTACTCCACCGTCAGCGACAGCGTCGCGATGGCCGGCTCGTCGAGCGAGTCCCCGTCCTCGTAGGTGAGCTCGGCCTCCACGTCTACGGCGCCCGGCTCGAGCGCGATCGTGAACTGGGTCGCCCTCGCCTGGAGCACCTCGGCGCCGTCCACACGCACCGCGATGTACCCCTCGGGGACGCTTTCCCCGCCGTGCTTGGCGAGGTCCACGAGCGTGAAGTTCTCGACGAGCACCGAGAAGTCCACGTCACCGCCCGGCACCGTCGCGCCGTCCGTCGGCGAGAGGAACACGATCGTGGCCGGCTCGGGGGCGGCCGTCTCTTCGGGCTCGGCGTCGCAGGCGAGGAGCAGAAGGGGAAGGAACATCGCGAACCTCAGGTAGACATCGGGTGAGAGTGGCACGGTTCGCGGTACTGGACGGTGAGCGTGCGCTCGTGGCCTTGCTACTACCACACATAGTACATGAGCGTCAAGCCCCACGGGCCCGTCCGAGGGGCCGTAGGCTCTTGTCGATGCCACCCCCGCCGCGGCCGACCTCGTCCACCGGTGATCACCCTGACGAGTCGAACATGAGCTCCATGGAATCGAGCCGCCACGGACGCGCGGGCGAACCTCGGGGCCGCGAGGCTGGAGCTTGGGGATCCTGGCGGGGCGTTGGAGGCCTGGCAAGCCGCCGCGAGGGCGAATCCCCGGCACGCCGGCACCCGGTACAACCGCGGCGCAGCGCTCGACCGGTTGGGACGTGGGGCCGAGCCTTGACACGTACGCCGAGGCCGGGGAGCTGACGGAGAGCGAGGCGTTGAGGGCTCGGGTGGAGGAGCGGCTACGCACAACGTCCGGGAGGTAACCGCAGCCGTGAACGCGGTGCGGGGGTAGAGCCGACCTGTGCCCGCGCCGCGAGGACCTACCGCCTCCGAGGCGGCCGCGGGGTTCGGCGGACCGCTCGGCGGGGCGTGTGCCTTGCGTAGAGCATCGAGAAGGTGACGCCGCGCCGTTGCGCGCGCCGCCTGCACCACGAGGTCAACCAGTCCCGCTGGCCAAGCTTTCCTTCAACGCCACCACTTCCGCGCCCGAGCACCCGTGCGTGTCGATCCAGAAAGTTCTATAATCATCCAGTCCGGCCGACCATACCGATAGAACGCCCGCTCTTCCTCACGGAAGGGCGGGCGTTCTTGCTTGCATATTGTTCGTGCCGGTGAGGACCCCGCCCGTGAGCGTCAGGCTGTGGCCCAGCCACGCCCACCAGGAACAGGAGGTGGTCGTACCCGGTCACCACGTGCTTGGCGCCGAGCCAGATGAACGAGAGGATCTGGGGCCCGACGCTCTGCTCGAGGAAGGCGCGGTCCTGATCGTCGACGCCGTGCGCGAGGGCCACCGCGGGGAGGAGTGAGGGCGGCCGCCACGGCTACGAGCAGGTGGGCTCGGGTTCGTGTCATCCGTGTCCATGACGGTGATGCAAATCGGGCCGATGCGGATGGGTGTGTGTCACCGGCTCGTGTCCGTGCTCGTGGATGTGCCAGCCCCACGGGTTGCCGCCGGGGTGCGTGTGGTCGTGGTGGCCGTCGTCGTGGCGGTGCCAGTGGGTGTGGTGCATCGTCTCGTGCGTGTGCGCGTGTCCATGGCGCTCCGTGAACAGGAGCACGAGGGCGCCGACCATCCCGGCGGCCGCGAGCACCTGGGCCAGCAGCACCGGCTCGCCGAGCCCCACCCACGCCAGCCCCACGCCCCAGAACGGCGCCGTGGCGAAGATCATCTGCGCACGCGTCGCGCCGAGCTGCTGGGCGCCGGCCACGTAGAGCACGATGGAGGCACCGTAGGCGAAGACGCCGACCACGAGCGCGAGGACGATCGCCACCCCCATCGACGGGGGCCCCTCGATCAGCACACCCAGCACGAGGTTGACCGTGCCGGCCGCGAGGCCCTTCACGAAGGTGGTCTGCGCGGGCGTGTAGCCGGCGATGACCGACGTGAGGTTGTTGTCGAGCCCCCACGCGAAGCAGCCGGCGAGCACGAGGAGGGCTGCGAACCCACCGCTGAAACCCTCGGGAGCGGCCAGGACGACGCTCGCCGCCCACACGAGCGCCGCGGCGATCCAGGTGCGCCGATCGACGTGCTCGCGGAAGAACGCCCAGCCGAGGAGGGCGGTGGCCGGGGCTTCGAGGTTGAGCCAGAGCGCGACGGACGCGGCCGGCGCCATCCGGAGACCGAGCAGGACCAGCACGGGGCCGACCACCCCGCCGAAGAGCACGGCGCCGGCGAGGCGGAACCGATCCTCCCTCCGGCGCGCCACTCCCGCGTGCCCGCGTAGAGCCCACGGCGCCGTTCCGAGCGCTGCGCCCAGGTAGAACAGCCCCGCGAGCGTGAGGGGGCCGATGCCGTCGAGGAGCGCCCGCGCGATCGGTGTGCTCGCGCCGAAGAGCGCGGCGGCGAGGAGGCACCACACGGCGGGGGCGGCGAACGGGAGGGTCATCGGGGGAGCAGCCCCGTATCCTCGACCGCCAACGCCGCGTCGAGCCGCCCCTCGGCCTCCGCGAGGCGCGCGGCGTACCAGCCACGCTGTCCCTCGAACACGCGGGCGCGCAGGAGGGCCGCCTCGACGGGATCGATCTGCCCGCTCGTGACTCCGGCCTCGATGGCCCGGGCCGCCGCGTCCGCCGAGGCGTCCACTCCCGGCGCGAGCGAGGAGCCGGCCTCTCCAAGCTCCGTCAGGCGTCGCGACGCCGACGCCTGCTCGGCTTCCGCACGGGCGCGCGTGGCGGTGGCCTGGGCCTCAGCCACGGCGAGGTCCCCCTTCGCCGCACCGCGCCCGCCCGCGTTCTGCTGCCAGATCGGCAGCTCCACCCGGACGGCGGGGCCGGCGAGCGTGCGGTCCCCTTCCCTCTCGACGAAGGCGCCAAGTCCCACGGACGGCACGCCTTGAGCGCGCTCGCGAGCGAGCACCGCGCGCGCCGCCTCCACCCGAGCCTCGGCCGCGGCCACGTCCGAGCGCGCCCCTCCGGAGCCGGCGGGCGGCACCGCCTCGAGCGGGTCCCCCTCCGCCGTCGCGGTCGCGTCGCCGGTGATCGCGGCGAGCTCGGCCTGTGCGTCGGCCCGCTCGTCGACCGCGTGGAGCCACGCGGCCACGCCGCGCGCCTCCTCCAGCCGTGCGAGCTCCAGCTCGAGGTCGGAGGCCTCGCCTGCCCCGCGTCGGGCCTCAGTCGAGCTGCGGACGGTCTTGGCGCTGGCCTTCTCGCGCTCCGCGGCCCGCAGAGCGCCGTCCGCCGCCGCCAACCGGGCCCACGCCCGCCGCGCCTCCGCCGCCGCGACGAGGCGGGCACGAACGAGGCCCGCCTCCGCGGCCTCGACGCCGTAGCGCCCGCTGCGCGCGTCCGCGAACCCCGCCCCCGAGAGCGACACGTCCTGCGTGACGGACGCCTCGAACCGCTGCCCGCCCACGTCCGCACCGAGCTCGACCTCCGGGTTCGACCGGAGCCAGCTCGCCGACCGCCGCGCCCCCTGCGCGGTCACCAGGTCCGCCTCGGCGCCGGCGAGCGTTGGATCGTTGGCCGTCGCGGCGCGCACGGCCTCGTCGGGGGTCATCGCGAGCGCGAGCCCGCACAGGAGCACGATCACGCTTCACCTCCCACCTGGGCCATCGTCATCGTCGGCGCGGCCGCGGTCTTCCGACCAAAGCGCTGGAACAACACGGGGACGACGACCATGTTGAGCGCCGTGCTGGAGAGGAGCCCGCCCAGGAGCACGACCCCCATCGGCGCCTGGATCTCGTTGCCGGGCTCGTCCGCCGCCAGCACCAGCGGCACGAGCGCGAGGCCAGCGCAGAGGGCGGTCATGAGGATGGGTGACAGGCGCTCCATCGAGCCCTGGACGACGGCCTCGCCGAGGGTCTTCCCCTCAGCGAGCAGGTGCTCGAAGTGGGTCACCATCATGATGCCGTTGCGGGTCGCGATGCCGAACAGCGTGATGAAGCCGACGAGCACCGGGATGGACACCACCGCCGAGGTCAGCGCGACCGCGAACACGCCGCCGATGAGCGCGAGCGGGAGGTTGATGAGCGTCATGACGGCGTTTCGCATCGAGCCGAGCGCCACCACGAGGAGCACGCTGATCCCGAGGAGCACGCCGATGGAGAGGAGCCCGATGGTCCGGGTCGCCTCGGCGGCGCTCTCGAACTGCCCGCCGTACACCACGAAGTAGCCCTCGGGGAGCGGCACGTCGGAGGCCACCTTCGCGCGGATGTCGTCCACGACCGCGGCGAGGTCGCGCTCGGCGACATTGGCCTGGACGACCATCTTCCGGACGACGCCCTCGCGCGAGATCGTGTTCGGGCTCGCGTCGCGGGTGATCGTCGCGAGGGAGCCGAGCGGCACCGTGAAGCCGGAGGGGGTGTCGATCGGCGTGGCGGCCACCGACGCGACGCCGTCGCGGTCCCGCGCGTCGAGGAGCAGCACCATGTCGATGGTCCGCTGGCCCTCGAGCAGCATCCCGACGGTCTCGCCGGTCCAGGCGCGCTCCACGGCCTCGGCGAGCTCGCCGGCGCCGAGGCCGTAGCGAGCAAGCTGCTCGCGGTCGGCCCGCACCTCCAGCGCGGGGATGTCGACCTGCTGCTCGACCGCCACGTCCACGGCGCCGGGCACGGTTTGCACCGCCGCGGCGATCTGGTCGGCGAGCTGGCGGAGCGTGCCGAGGTCGTCTCCGAAGAGCTTGATGGCGATGGCCGAGCGCGACCCGGAGAGCATGTGGTCGATGCGGTGCGAGAGGGGCTGGCCGACGGTGATGTTGGCGCCGGAGATCTGCGCGAGCCCCTTGCGGAGGTCTGCCAGGAACTCCTCCTTGTCACGCTCGCCGCGCGAGAAATCGAGGCGGACGTCGAGCTCCGCGGCGTTCACGTCCTGCGCGTGCTCGTCGAGCTCGGCCCGGCCGGTTCTCCGCGCCGTACCGGCGACCTCGGGGAAGGTCAGGAGCGCCTCCTCGACGCGTCGCCCGAGCTTGTCCGACTCCTCCAGGGAGGTGCCGGGCAGGGTCACGACGTTCAGCGTGAGGGCTCCCTCGTTGAATTCGGGCAGGAAGGACCGCCCGAGGAAGGGCAGCACGGCGAGCGCGGCGAGAAGCGCGAGCCCCGAGGCGGACAGGACCACCCAGGGGTGCCGCAAGGCGCCGTCCAGCACCGGCGCGTACCCACGCTTGAGCCAGCCCATGACGCGGCTCTCGTGGGAGAGGGCCGCCGACCTGGGCAGCATCATCGCGGCGAGCGCGGGCGTGAGCGTCATCGCCACGAGCAGGGAGCTCGCGATCGACACGATGTAGGCGAGCCCGAGCGGCGCGAGCATGCGCCCCTCGACGCCGGAGAGGAAGAAGAGCGGCAGGAAGACGAGGATGATGATGAGCGTGGCGAACACGATGGAGGTGCGGACCTCCACCGAGGCGTCGTAGACGACATCGAGCACGGCCCGGCGCTCGCCCTCCGTGCGCGCGGCGTTCTCCCGGAGGCGCCGGTACACGTTCTCCACGTCGATGATGGCGTCGTCGACCACCGAGCCGATCGCGATGGTCAGCCCGCCGAGCGTCATCGTGTTGAGCGTGATGCCGAGCTGGTCGAGGACGAGCACGGCAACGACGAGCGAGAGCGGGATCGCGGCGAGGGAGATGGCTGCGGCGCGGAAGTTCCCGAGGAAGAGCAGGAGGATGACCGCGACGAGGATCGCGCCGTCGCGGAGGGCCTCGGACACGTTGTCGACCGCCGCCGAGATGAAGTCCGACTGGCGGAAGACCTGCCGGTCGACCACGATGCCGTCCGGCAAGGTGGGCTCGATCTCGTCGAGCATCCCGTCGATGCGCGCGGTCAGATCGAGCGTGTTCGCCTCGGGCTGCTTCATGATGGCGAGGACGACCGCGGGCTTCGCGTTCGACGAGCCCTCGCCGCGCTTCACCTTCGGGCCCATCTCCACGGACGCGAGGTCCCGGACGTAGATCGGCGAGCCGTCGCGCACGTCCACCACGGTCGCGCCGATGTCGCCCACGTCCGCCGCGCGCCCCACCACGCGGAGCAGCAGCTCCTGGCCGTTCTCGGACACGAACCCGCCGGAAGCGTTCGCGCTGCCTGCGCGCAGCGCGTGGGCCACCGCCTCGAAGCTGACGCCGTAGGCGGCGAGCGCCTCCGGGCGCAGGCGCACCTGGGCCTGCTTCACCGCGCCGCCGATGGGGACGACCTGGGAGACGCCCGCCACCGCGAGGATGCGCTTGCGGAGCACCTGGTCGGCGGTGGTCCGCGCGACCATCGCCTGCTCCAGCCTCCCGGCGTCGTCGGTCGCCGGCTCCTTCCACGCGACCGACAGGAACAGGATCTCGCCCATCACGGAGGAGACCGGCGCCATCGTCGGGGGCGGCATGTCCTGGGGGAGCTGGGGGCCGACGAGCTGGAGCTTCTCGTTCACGACCTGCCGCGCGTCGCGGATGTCGGTGCCCCAGTCGAACTCCACCCACACGATCGAGATGCCGACGCCGCTCGCCGAGCGCACACGGCGGACGCCGGTGGCGCCGTTCACGCCCGTCTCGATGGGGAAGGTCACGAGCGTCTCGACCTCCTCCGGCGCGAGCCCGTGGGCCTCGGTGACGACGGTGACGGTCGGGGCGGTGATGTCGGGGAACACGTCGACGGGCATGCTGCGCGCGACGACGAGCCCCCAGACGAGCAGGAGCGCGGAGGCGACCAGCACCAGGAAGCGGTGGTCGATGGACCAGCGGATGAGGCGGTTCAACGGGGCTCCCACAGCGAGTTTCGGAGCGGCCTCACGGCCGTCAATGGGCGTGACCGTGCTCGGGGATGGCCCCGGACACGGTGGAGAGGTGGACCTCGTAGGCGCCGATGCTCACGACGCGCTCGCCGTCGGCGACGCCGGAGAGCACCTGCACACGGTCCCCGTCGCGGGCGCCGAGCCGAACCACGCGCTTGAAGAAGGCCTCCCCGCCCTCCATCACGAAGACGGTGGGGCGCCCGCCGTCGTCCACCACCGCGGACGCGGGGATCACGACGCCGTCGGAGCTCTCGCGCGTGAAGACGGTCGCGCGGGCGAACATGCCCGGCTTGAGCGCGCCGTCGGCGTTGTCGAGCGCGAAGAGCACCGGGAGCGTGCGCGTGGCGGGGTCGAGCGCCGCGCCCACGGAGACGAGCCGGCCGTTCCGGCTCGCGATGTCGATCACGTCGTCCGAGCCGGACAGCGAGAAGGTCGCGCCGATCGGGGTGGCCGCCTTGGCCGCGTCCGCCTCCGAGATGCGCGCGTACAGCCACACCTCGCGCGGGTCGACCACGCGCACCACGGGATCGCCGGCGCCCACGCTCTGTCCGGTCACGGCGGTGGTGGTCACGATCACCCCGTCGAAGGGTGCGCGCAGGGCAAACGCGGACCCGGAGGATCCGGCGCCGCCCGTCTGGGCCCCGCGGACCACCGCCAGGCGCGACTCCGCGGCCTCTGCGCGCGCCTTCGCCCCCGTGAGCACGGCCTCGGCCTCCCGGAGCTCCCGCTCCGAGACGACCTGGGGATGCAACGACCGCGCCCGTTCGACGGCGCGCTCGGCCACGCCCAGGTCCGCCTTCGCCGCGGTCAGCGTCGCGTCGAGGCCCGCACGGTCGGCGTCGATGACCGGCGCGATCTCGGCGAGAAGGTCGCCCTTCTTCACCGCGCGCCCGACGTACAGCGGCTCGCGGAGGAGGAGCCGCCCCGCGACCGGTGCCGACAGCTCCGCCTCTGCGCCCGCGACGGCGCGGATCTCCCCCGTGGCTCGCACCCCCGCGCGCACGCTGCCCGGCGCCGCCGCCGCGGTGGCGTAGCTCGTCTTCCACTGCGACTCCTTCAGGTAGCCGACGGTCGGCTCGCCCGGCTCCTCGGGCGGCGCCCCGGCCACGGCCGCCTCCACCGTCGGGAAGACCGTGACCTGGCCGACCTCGACCGTTCCCGCCGCCGGGTGCCCGGAGAGGGTGAGCGAGAAGGTCGCCTGGCCCGCCTTCGTGGGCTTGACGATGGGCTTGAAGATGCCGTTGCGGAGGAGCTTGTCCGCCGCGAAGGTCTCTTCGGTGCCGTCCGCGAAGCGGAGCGTCGCGACGATGCTCCCCTCGGTGACCCACACGAAGTTCGCGGGGTCGCGGGTGTCGGTGAAGTGCGCGATGAGCGCCGACTCCTCGCCGACCACCAGCGACGGGAACTCCATGAACAGCTCGAGGCCGCCCTGGTAGAGCGTCACGGCGTTGTCGGGGCGCGGGTCCTCTGCCTCCGCGTGGGCGCCGCCTCCGAGAGCGCCCTGGTCGTGGTCGTGGCCGTCAGGGAGACCGAGCCCGCCGCAGGCGAGCGTCAGGACGAGGAGCGGGAGAAGGCGCAGCATCGCGCCTACTACCGCGCGTAGTAGGTGCCCGTCAAGCTCCCAGGAGGACGTGCAGGGCCGTCTCCGCGGCGTGGTGCAGCGGGTCGGCGTACACGGCGGCCAACACGGCGATTGCGAGGCCCAGGGCGGGCACCATGGCGAGCGCGAGCGCAGGGCGACGCCGAGGCGGGCGTTCGAGCAGGGCCTCGACGCGGCGGGTCAGGCGGGCGCCCACGAACGGCATCCCCGACCAGGAGTGGGCCGAAGGTGCGGGTCCGAGGGACATCCGCGCCACCGCCACGAGAGCCCGAGCGAGTACGTGCCCGCCGAACCGCTCGGCCGCCTCGGCGTCCGCGGCTTCCTCGGCGGCCTCCTCCCAGGCACCAGCCGCGGCAGTCGGCACGCCCGGCCAGGCCAAGAGGCCGAGCACGGAGATCACGTCCCGGGCGAGCACGTCGCGGCGGCGAACGTGCGCTCGCTCGTGCTCCAACGCCGCGGGGAGCAGATCGGGGGCGAGCTCCGCCACGAGCCGGGTCGAGATGAGCACCCGCGGGGAGAAGGCGCCAGCGGCGTGGCACAGGACGGCGCTCGCGTCGAGGCGCACCACGTCCGCGCGGTCCGGATCGGATCGCCCGAGCCGCAGCAGCTCGGCGAGATCCCGCGCGGCGATGAAGCGCGCGGCGGCCCAGCGACCAGCACGAAGTGCAGCTCCCGCGGCAACGAGCGCGCCGAGCGCCACGAGCGCCGGGGTGGCGACCGCTGGGTGCGCGAGGCACAGGTGCCCGTGTCCGCCGTGCTCGTTGCAGTGGTCGGCGCGGACCCCGAGGAGATCGAGCCCGCCGGGAAGCGCGATGGCGATGGCGACCAGCACCACGGCAGCGGTGGGCAGGGCCGCGGCGCCGAGGGCCAGGTCGGCCCGGATCGCCGGAGCCACGGGGAGCCGCCGTACGCCCGCCAGGATCGGCCCGACGAGCAGCGACGCGCACGCCGAGGCCGCGGCGAGCACAGCGAGGGTCTCCAAGGTCGCGCCCAGCGTGGCGATCATGGGCGGCGCCGGGCCTCGATGAGCTCGGCGAGCCGGTCGAGCGTCGCGGCGTCCGCCGCGTCGACGAGGGCAGCCAGGCCGAGATCCTTCCGCTCGCCGAGGAGCCGGGAAGCGAGCGCATCGACGCGGGCGCGCTCGAAGGCATCGCGATCGAGCGTCGGCCGGTACCGCCAGGCGAGCCCTTCCTTCTCCCGGAGGAGCAGGTCCTTCTTGTGAAGGCGGTCGAGCGTCGTCATGATCGTCGTGTAGGCCCACTCCTCGCCGAGGGCGGCGTGGACCTCGCGCGCGGTGCCCGTGCCCGTGGCCCAGAGGGCGGCCATCACGCGGGATTCGAGGGGGCCGAGGGGTTCGACGGGGTCCATGGTCGCGGGCTTACGGTGACGGAGGGGTGGTGTCAATCCGGCCACGCGCTGGAACTCGGGGGGGCGGTCCTCGCGAACGAACGCACGCACAAGCATATTGACGTGCGCCAGACCAGGGCGTCGTCAGCGCTACCAGACGGCCCCCGTCGCTGCGGCGTAGCCCGCCTCGGTCACGACCTCCTGGCGGAAGCCATCGTGACGGGGCGGGGCATTCAGAACACCAGCGTCTTGTCGGCCCACTGGGTCCAGGTCGTCAGCTCCTCCAGCGTGCTCCGCTGGGCGCCCTCGACGAGCCCCTCCGCATCGAGCGCGCGCGCGTCCATGCAGGTCCCGCAGACGCCGATGCCGCCGCCGTGCCGGGCAACGGCACCGAGCATCACCGCGACGTTGTAGTAGCCGGTCGGCACCTTCTGCCCGGCCCGCGCGCACGAAGCGGCGTCCCCCATGAGGAACACGCGCACCTCCTCGCCCTCCCGCTTGGCGAGCGCGCCCGCGAGGCGCAGCGCGTTGTAGCTCCGCTCGGTCCCGTAGGGGCCGTCGTTCAGGATGAACAGGTTCTTCGCCATGATGTCCTCCGCGTGATCAGGTGTCTGCCAACCAGCCCAGCGTGCCGCCTTCCAGGAAGCCCACGTCCAGGGCGCCCGCCGCCGCGAGTGCTGCAGCGGCCCCTTCCGACCGACCTCCGCCCTTGCCGCAGGCGCAGACGATCGGGCGATCGAGCGGCAGCCGCGTCGGGTCGGCCTCGATGTCCGCGACCGGTACGTGGACCGCGCCTTCGATGTGCCCCGCCGCGAACTCCTCAACCGAGCGCACGTCCACGACGACGACCGCCTCGCCCGCCGCGCGTCGCGCACGCAGCTCCGCCGGTGAAACCTCTCTTGTCATTCCGCCTCCTTGGTGATCTGCTTCGCCAGCGTCTCCCGCATCCGCACGCCGGCGAGCTTCGCCGGCAGCGACACCGGCGGAGCGGACGGCGAGCCAGGCGGCATCGCTCACGAGCCAGCCTCCACCGGTACGCCCGCGGCGCGCCAGTCCGGGGGGCCGGTCTCCAGGCGCACGGCGGAGAAGCCCTCCTCGCGCAGTACGCGCACCGCCTCGATGGCGAGCACGCAGTAGGGTCCGCGGCAGTAGGCCACGACCTCGCGGTCCGTCGGGAGCTCGCCCAGTCGGGACCGAAGCTCCGCCAGTGGCACAGAGCGGGCGTTCGGGAGGTGGCCCGCTCGGTACTCCTCGGCCGGGCGCACATCGAGCACGGTCACGTCGCCCGACAACGCGCGCTGGAGGAGCTCGGACCCGTCCACCGACTCCATCGCTCCGCGCTGCTCGAGCCAGGCCCGGGTGGTCGCCTCGACCTCCGCGAGCCGGGCCTCCGCGAGGTGGCGGAGGCCCAGGTAGAAGCCCTCCACGCCCTCGGCGAGCCGGTAGGTGACGAAGAGGCCGCTCTTCTCGGCCTCGATCAGGCGCGCGGCGCGGAGCACCTGGAGGTGCTGGGAGGCGTTGGCCAGCGACAGGCTGGCCTGGTCGGCGAGCACCTCGACGGTGCGTGGCCCCTGGCAGAGGATGTCGAGCAGCTCCAGCCGCTTCGGGCTCGCGACGGCCTTGCCGATGCGCGCGAACTGCTCGAACACGTCGTCCTTGAAGCGACGGGAGGGGGAGGTGGACATGTAATCAACCGATCTCTTGATTAGTCGTCGTGGGGCAGGCCGTCAAGGGAGCGGCCGCAAGGGACGCTCTGCCCCGACCACGGGCTCGGTGCCGACGTGGATAGATGCAGGGGATGCTCGTCCTGCTCCTCGCCTGCGCCCGGCCCGCCGCCGACACGGGTGCCCCCGCCGACACCGCCACCTCCCCCGTCTGGGACGGCCCGACCGCGCCCGGCACCGGCGTCGCGGTCAACTTCTCGATCGAAGGCGGGGGGCTCGCGGGGGCCGACGTCTCCACGCTCGAGGTGCCGACGTCCACCACCGTCACCGCGGCGGACGGGGCCTTCGCACTGGACGTCCCCGCTGGCGGCGACGCGACGTTCGTGCTCACGCACCCGGACATGCCGCCTGTGCAGACCGCCACGCTCGACGTGGACGAGGCGGGCATCGAGGGCGTCACGTTCCAGGTGCCCGATTGGGTCATGTACGACCTGATGGAAGCGTTCGCCGGCGTGGAGACCGAGGACGGCACCTGCCAGATCGCCACGACCGTCACCTGCGCGGGCTGCGACATGTGGCACGGCGCCTTCCACGGCCAGGCCGGCGCCACCGTCACCATCGAGCCCGCGCTGCCCGCGGCGAGCGGCCCCGTCTACTTCTACCGCAACGCGGAGAACGGCATCATCTGGCCGGACCCGACGCTGACCGAGACGACCGATGACGGCGGCGTGCTCTTCCTGAACGTGCCCCCCGGGACGTACGTCCTCACCGCGCACCAGGACGGCGTGACCTTCGAGGCGCGGCGGATGTGGTGCCGGGAGGGGTGGCTCGTGAACGCGTCGCCGCCCTACGGGCTGCAGGCGTACTGAGGGGCGGAGGGGCCGGGGGACCTGCGGGCGCGCGGCGCGCCGCGGGACCCCTCGATGAGGCCGACGGGTTGTGGATCGTAGGGGTGGAGGAGCCCGCTCCGGGGCCGAGCGCCCGGGCGGGCCGTGGACGCCGATCCGAGCGTGCGCAGCCGCGCGGTCGATGCGCGCCATCGGGGGCCCGCGCGAGGGGACCGGAGGGCGCCCGGGCGCGGGAGCGACCGGGCGGTTCGGCGCCCCGCGGCGCGAGCCGCGGACGCGCCAACGGAGCCCGGAGGGCGACCCCGGAGGGCACCGGCCCCTGCCGTCCGCGGCAGGGGACGCGCCCAGACCGGCACGCCCCCGTGCACCCCCCCGTGCGGCCCCCCCCCCGAGATCGTGCGCCTCAGATGTCTCACGCCTTGCCGCGGACCACCATCCGCATGCCAGCCCGGGGTCGAAGGGTGACCGAGGGCTGCGGCTCGGGGATGAACCCCTCCGCGAGCTCCAGGCGCACGCGCCGCGCGATGGTCGCGACGGCCAGCACGAGCTCCATCATCGCGAAGGTCCCGCCGATGCAGATCCGCGGGCCGGCGCCGAAGGGGAGCCAGGCGCCGCGCGGGAGGGCCGTGGTCGAGCCGTCGAGCCAGCGCTCGGGGCGGAAGGCCTCGGGCTCCGGGAACCAGCGCGCGTCGCGGTGGATGGCGACGGGCGCGATGAAGATGTTCGCGCCCTTGGGGATGGCGTACCCGCCGAGGGTGACGTCCTCGACGGCGTCGCGGCCGAGCTGCCAGGCGGGCGGGTAGAGCCGCATGGACTCCTTCACGACGGCCTCGACGTAGGGCAGCCGCCCGATGTCGTCGTACGCGGGCGCCCTCCCGCCGAGGACGGCCCCGAGCTCCTCGTCGAGCGCCCGCCGCGCGCCGGGGCTCCGAGAGAGCAGCATCCAGGTCCAGGCCAGGACGTTCGACGTCGTCTCGTGGCCGGCGAGGAGGAGCGTGATGACCTCGTCGCGGAGCTCCTCGTCGGTGAGGCCGCGGCCCTCCTCGTCCTGGAGCCGCACCAGGGTGGACAGGAGGTCCGTGCCCTCCGCCTGGCCGCTCTCGGCGCGGGCCTCGGCGATGAGCTGGCGGACCACCGCCTCGAGGTTCGCGTGGCCGCGGCGGAGGCGCCGGTTGAACCGGGTGGGGAGGTGGTCGAGCCAGGGCGCGACGAAGACGAGGGGGTTCTCGTAGCGCCGCATCCAGACGTCGAGGGCCTCACCCACCTGGGCGGCGCGGTCGCTCACGTCCCGGCCGAAGAGGGCCCGCGTGACGATGTCGAGCGTGAAGCCCGACATGTCGGCGTGGATGTCCCGCGTCTCCCCCTCGGTCCAGCGGTCGACGAGGCGGTCCGCCAGCTCGGGGACGAGCCGGCTGTACGCGCGGATCCGCTCCTGGCGGAAGGCGGGCTGGATGAGCTTGCGACGCCGGCGCCAGTCGTCGCCGTCGTTGGTCAGGAGCCCGTTCACGACGACGATGTCGCCGTGGTCCCGGACCGCCTGTTGCACGAAGCGGATGGGGTCCCGGAGGAACGGCAGGAGGTTCCCCACGACCGGCAGGCCGGGGACCACCGGCACGGACGGGGCCGGGCGGAGCGCGGGTGGGCTCATCTTCTCCTCCGGGTCGAGGGCGCGCACCATGAGGAACGTCCGGGTCCGTCCGGCGGCGTCGAGCGTCAGCGCGTCGGCGGCGCCGCGGGCGTCCCGCACGATGCGCAGGGACAGGGGCTCTCCGGGGAGGCCCGGCGGGAGGCTCGCGCTCGTGAGATGGGCCGTCGGGATCGCGTCGGCGCCGGTGTCGTAGAGGCCGATCTGCAGGTAGCGGGTGCGCGGCCGGACGAGGTCGAGGACGAGGTCGCCGCGCGACAGGTCGACGGCGCAGGCGAAGTAGTCGATGTCGAAGGTGCCGGCCCCCTTGGCGACGTCCGGGCGGATCGGGCGGTTCTCGGCGGTGCTCCGGACGTAGATCCGGTAGATGAGCGCCGGCAGGACCACCCTCCCCGCCACCACGACGGTGAGCGCGAGGAGCGCGAGCGCCGCGCCCACGGGGATCACGGGCGCACCTCGACGGCTGGCAGGGGCGTGCGATCCGACGCGTTGCGGAGGTAGATCCGCAGGTACAGGACGCCCTTCCTGCGGGAGGTGTCACCCGCCGGGCGGGGGTCGAGGGTGATGCTGAACGCCTCCCCCTCGTCATGGGTGGCCTCGCGGATGCCGCTGGTGACGTAGGATCGGACGAAGTTGGGCCCGGTGTAGTTGAGGCTGAAGTAGAGGCAGCTCGGGACCGTCCCGGTGACACGGACCTGCTGGGTCCTGGACAGGTCGAGCGGGTAGATCCAATACTCCGCGTCCCGGTGGATCCAATTGAAGTAGACGTGCTTCGCCGCGCGGATCCGCGGATCCTTCCGGTCGCGGGAGGCTTCGAGCCACCGCGCGT
Source organism: Pseudomonadota bacterium (assembly GCA_030684355.1). Taxonomy (GTDB): domain Bacteria; phylum Myxococcota_A; class UBA796; order UBA796; family SXON01; genus CAJBVW01. The sequence goes on along the minus strand of JAUXTN010000219.1, from coordinate 1,591 downwards.
CCCGCTCCCAAGTGGTGTAGATCCACAGCAGCCGCGCGAGCACGACGGCCGCGGCCAGGCCACCCAAGCCGAGGTACGCGGCGAGGATGTCAAACATGCCCGTAGAACCCCCGTCCGCCGCCGGCTGGTGCCGGCGCGTCGAGCGCGCGGAGGTGGAGCGTCGGGATCACTCAGCCTCTTGCCCCGGGGCTTGGGCTGCGTCCAGAACGCTGCCCCTCCCGGTCGACGAGGCGCGGGCGGCGGCGAGCGAGGGCCGGCGGCGACGCGGCCCCTTGCCAAGCAGTGGCAGGGGCGTGGGAGAGTGGACGGTGACGGCGCAGGACATCATGATGGCGACGAAGGAATTCTTCCTGTGATCGGCGCTGGCCTGCTCTGCCCAAGTCACCGCTCCCGGGCGGCGGACATTGAACTGACGAACGAGAGGAAATCCCATGCTATCCCTGCGACCGAGCTGCGAATGCTGCGACCGCGACCTGGCGCCCGATGCGGACAATGCGCGCATCTGCAGCTTCGAATGCACATTCTGCGACAGCTGCGCCGATGACATCCTGCAGAATGTCTGCCCGAACTGCGGCGGCGGCCTCGAACGTCGCCCGGTGCGGCCAAAAGACAAACTGGCCAACAATCCGCCCTCGGCGGATCGCGTCAGCCAGCCGCTGACCGGCGCGCAGGCGGAACGGCACCGCGCCCTCGCGGCCCGCTACGCCGCGGTGCCGCCAGCGCAGCGCTGAAGCGGGAGGCGCGCGGATAGAACAACGCTACCGTTCTCGGAGTCCCCATGTTCCTGCTCGCCGCCCTGCTCCCCGGTTGCCCCCTCGCAGACAAGCCCGACGACAGCGGCGTGGCGGAGTGCGCCGAGGGCGAGGGGCTCGTCAGCGGCACCGCGACGCTCCAGGGCGGGCCGGACGAGGGCATGACGGTGTACGCGTCGAACGCCGCCGAGGACACCGTGGAGGTCGACGTGGCCGCCGACGGCACCTGGTCGGCCTGCCTGGCCGCGGGGGAGTGGACCATCCACGCGGAGCTCGACGGCGGTTGGTGCGGCTCGAGTTGGGACGACATCAACGTGGTGGCCGGCGAGCCCCTCGACGGCCTCGACCTCGACGCCACGTGCGACACCGCCGAAAAGCCGAACCTCTACCTCTACCCGGACGTCCCCACGGCCACCTCGGTGCGCCTCCGGGTGGCCCGCGGCCAACGGGTGTTCGCCAGCGACCCGCCCTACCGCGGCGGCTGGCGCGGCACCGCGCTGCCGGACGGGCGCTTTGCCATCGGGCAGGACGTGGCCCCGTTCCTGTTCTACGAGGTGACCCTGCTCCCCGGGCAGACCGCGGCGATGCAGCGCGACGAGGGCTGGTGCTTCGAGCCCGACGGCGCCGTGGCGGGCATGGCGGCGCGGCTGGAGGACTACGGCTTCGACGCCGTCGAGGTCGACGACTTCGTGGAGGGGTGGCGCTTCGACCTGCCGCCGGCCTCCGCCTACGCGGTGTACCCCCAGCGCGACGTGGCGCACGCCGCCGGGGTCGCCATCGACCCGCCCCTGCGCCTGGAGCGGCTCTGGCTGCTCGTGGAGGAGGCGGGCGCCTGCGGG
>JAUXTN010000214.1 GCA_030684355.1 Pseudomonadota bacterium | reverse complement strand
CCCTCCGGCGCGGGCGCCGGGCCGCGCCAACGGAGGCCGAAGGCCGACCCCGGCGGGGACCGACCCCTGCGTCCGCGCAGGGGGCGCGCCCAGATCCGCCGCTACATGGCCTCGGCGCTCACGACGGTCACCGGGCACGGCAGCGGGTGCCGTAGGGCCACGGAGCGGTCCGTCGCGAGGCGCAATGCTTCGGTGCTCTGGCCGGCGCGCGCGGCGATCTGGAGCTCGGTGCCGGTGACCTCCTCGAGGTCGGCGGGCTTGCCGTCGACGATGACCTCGACCCCGCGCTCCGGGAGCGGCTCCGCGAGCATCACCAGCGTGACCGGCGTGCCGCTGAACGCGAGCTGCACCCCGATCTGCGTGATGGTCGCGGGGCGCGGCGTGCCGTCCACCTTCAACTCGAGCGTGCCGGGCGCCGCGAGGGCCGCGGGCATGTGGGTGAGGTCGTCCGGCATCCCGGGCATCGTCACGTCGAAGGCGAGGCCGCCGGTGTCGGGCGCGGGCATGGCGGGGAGGCCGTAGTCCGCGAGCCGCGCGAGGATCACGGGGCGCGCCTCGGCGTCGCAGTCGCTCGAGAACGTGACGCGCGCGCGGACGCCGCGGGCCGCGCCGGTGGTGCCCTGCACGGTCGCGTACCACCCGATCGTCGCGACCACGAGGCCGCCGGCCACCGTGATGGCGGCGGCGATCAGCGCCAGGGCGGCGCGGGGCCGGATGGCGACGCGCGGCCCCTCAGGGTTGGACATGGGGGCCCGGGGCGGAGGCGAGGGGTTCGGGACGGTGCGGCATGGGGGACCTCGCGCGGGGGCGGGAACTAGGCGATCGGCCAGTCGACCGGCACGTTGGGGGCGTAGCCGAGGACCTGGCGGGCGCGCCGACCGTCGAGCACGCCGCTGAAGTGGAAGCGCCGCCGGTTCATGCCGTAGCGGAAGTCGTGCCCGCGCAGCTTGCGACGCCAGCGGTAGAGCGGGGTGAGCCAGGACGACGGCAGCGCCACGCCGAGGCGCCCCCACTTGTGGATGGCGAGCGAGAGCGGCAGGGTGTCGAAGCCGGGCACGTTGTAGACGCCCTGCTCCGACGCCCGCACGCTGGCTTGGAGCGCGCGGACGATGTCCCGCAGGCTCGCGACGTTGATCATCGGGTCGAACCCGGCGGGGCGCAGGCACACCGGGGACTCGAGGTAGTCGAAGAGCTGCGAGCCGGTGCCCGGCGCGAGCGACTCGGCGCAGCGGAGGACGACGATCTGGAGCGGGGAGAGGCCCATGCGGACGCAGGCGTGGAGGTCGGCCTCGACGCGGTCGCGCACGTACTGGGGCGCGTTCGGATGCAGGTTGAGCGGGTGGTCCTCCGCGATGAGCACGGGGAGGTCGTGCTGGACCGCGTAGACCTCGGCGTACGACTTCAGCACGAAGCGGCGGATCGTCGGGTGGCGCTCGCAGAGCTGGAGGAGCGCGCGCGTGGCCTCGACGTTGAGCGCGTGCACGCCGCCGCCCTCGACCATGGCGCTGCGGCTCATCGCGGTGTGGACGACGACCTCGACGCCGAGATCCCGCGCGGGGCCGAAGAGGAGGTCGTGGACCTGGCGTTCGCGCACGAGGTCGACCTGCAAGTAGGTGAGGCGCGCGCTGTGCGCGATGGGGAGGGCCTCCTCGGGGCGGCGCTGGCCGATCGCGAGGACGTGGCCGATGTCGGGATCGGCGAGGAGCGCGCGGACGAGGAGCTCGCCCACGGGGGCGTCCGTGCCGGTGACGAGGACGCCCTTGATGAAGGCGCTCACGCGAAGATCCCCGTGCGCTCGGCGAGCCCTTCCTCGAGGAGGGCCTGGACGGCGGCCTTCACGCGCGCGGCGGCCTCGCGGACGGCGGAGGGATCGTCGGCCTGCTCGGGGCGGTAGTCGAGGTGGACCGGGATCGGCTTGCCGTAGCGGATGTGGTAGCGCACCGGCATCGGGAACGGCGTGAGCGTGATGGGGATGAACGGGAGGCCCGCCACCTTGATGGGGATGCGCCCGATCTGCGGCATCTGCTCCTCGGCGCCCACGATGCCGACCGGCACGACGGGCGCGCCGTGGCGGATCGCGAGCTCGACGTGGCCGACGCGCCAATCCTGGAGCTTGTAGCGATCGCGGAAGTGCTTGGCGACGCCGGGCACGCCCTCGGGGAAGATCATCAGGAGCTCGCCGCTCTCCAGGAGCGTGCGGGCGTTCCCGCGGCTCCCGCCGACCATGCCCCCGCGGGCGAAGAGGGTGCCGATGAGCGGGATCATCGGGACGAAGTGGTCCGCGACCGCGCGCGCGACGCGAGGGGGCTCGGTGTGGCGGAGCACGTCGGCCCAGATCATCATCCCGTCGATCGGGACGGCGCCGGAGTGGTTCGACGCGAGCACGGCGGCCCCGGACGCGGGGATGTTCTCGTGCCCCTTCGACTTGACGCGGAAGTACTTGTCGTACAGCCACGCGGTGAGGACGGCGCCGAAGGCGACGTAGTCCGGGTGCAGCCCGAAGGCGTCGTACCCGTGCCCGGCGTCAGCGTAGAGGAGGCGCTCGAGGCGCTTCTTCTCTGCGTCCGGGAGCATCGCCGACGCGAGGATGCTGGCGATGGAGGGGGTCGGCGGCATCCGCGGCTTCTATCATGGCCCGGCCACGGGCGGCCCGTCCTCGGGAGCGCCCCACCCGATGTCCCGCCGCGCGCGGACTTGCCTCGGCTTCCGCGCGGCATAGTCTCCCCTGAATGGGTGATCCTGCTTTCGACCCCGAGGTCGTCGCTGCCCGGCTCGGGCGCGAGCTGGGGCTCGAGCCGCGCATCGTGCGCGCCCGCGACGGTCGAGAACACCACCTCTTCCGCGTGGTGGCGCCCGCGGGGCTCACCGGGCCCGACGATCCCGGCGGCGAGCGGCTCCTGAAGTTTCCGCGCGCCGACGCCCTCCCCGACCCCTTCGACCTGACCCGGCCCGCCGCCGACCGCCTCCGCACCGAGGGCGTCGTGCTGGCCACGGTTCGTGGCGCCCAGGTGCCCTCCCCCTACCGGGTCTTCGGGACGGACCCCGTCTGCGCGATCATGGGCGTGATCGCGGGGACGACCGCCGAGGTGTCGCTGGAGCGCGGCCAGCTCGACGAGGCCGGGCTCGCCGGGTTGTGCCTCCAGATGGGCCGCACGCTCGCGGCGATCCACGGCACCCCGCGCCCCGACGGTGGCGGCGGGATCCCCGATCTCGCCGACTGCCCCCCGCGCGGCGCCCGCCTGCTCCACCTCGACTACCACCTCGGGAACGTCCTGGGCCGCCCGATGCTGCGGAGCGGCTGGACGATCACCGGCGTCGTGGACTGGACCTGCTCGCGCTGGGGCCCCGTCGAGGCCGACCTCGTCGAGATGCAGGCGTGCGTGTTCGTGCTCAACCCCCGCGCGCGCGACGCCTTCGTGGCCGGCTACCGGCAGGCCTCGGGCCGCGCCATCGACATGGTGGACGTGGAGGAGCGCACGGCGTGGGAGATCCGGCGCCGCCTCGTCTGCGACCGCCCCGCGAGCGACGAGCTGGCCCGCCGCTGGGAAGATTGGGTAGAACGCCACGGATGAAAGCGTCGGTGATGGGCGCGCTCGCTGCGGGGGATTAGCTTCGCCGCGTGAGGTGGTCGTGGTTCCTGGAACGCTCTGGTTCCTCGTGGTGGGAAGTGTGCTCGCCGCCGAGCCCCCGCCGATCACGCCCGCCCAGGGTACCGACGGGGTGTGGCGCACGGAGATCGTGATCCCCGCCTCCGTCGAGGCCATCCGCGCGGCGCTCGGCGATCCGATCCAGGCGGCCCGCTTCTCGCCGGACATCACGAAGATCCAGTACGTCACCCGCGAGACCTGCCCGACCTTGCACGTCGAGACCGGCGGATCCTTCATGCCGGTGAACTACGACTACCGCCGCTGCGCGACGAAGTCCGGCTGGCACGAGACCCTCCTGTCGAGCAACATGCTGTCGACCTACGAGGTCCGGTGGACCTTCGAGTCCGTCGAGGCGGGCACGAAGGTCAGCTACGACGTCCACATCAAGCCGACCTTCCCCGCGCCGGACTTCCTCTTCGCGCGCGCGATGCGCGAGTCGATCACGACGCTGGTGGGCCGCCTCTACCGGAATGTCACCGGCGGCTGATCAGGCGCTCTTGCTCGTCCCGCGGATCTCGTGGATGAGCTGGTCCTTGCCGCCCTTCTTGGCCTCGTACATGCGGGCGTCCACGATCTGCATGAGGTCGCGCTCGTTGCGCGGCAGCGCGCGGAACGTGACCGCGCCGACGCTGAAGGTCACCGGCCAGCCGTGCTGGGCCATGGCGTCGTACAGCTCGCCGCGGAGCCGCGCGAGCAGCAGGCTGGCGCCGCGCTCGTCGGTGTCGGGGAGGAGCAGGGCGAACTCGTCGCCGCCGTAGCGGGCGACCAGGTCCGCCGCGCGCACGGAGCGGGTGAGGGTCTCGGCGACGGCGCGCAGCACGCGATCGCCCTCGGCGTGGCCCATCCGATCGTTGATGCCCTTGAACCCGTCGACGTCGAGGCAGGCGGCGGTGAACGGGCGCCCGGAACGCACGTGCCGGCGCAGCAAGGCGCGGGCGTGCTCCTCGAAGGCGCGACGGTTGGGGGCGGAGGTGACGGGGTCCGTGCGCGCGAGGGCCCGCTCATGGGCATACGCGCTGTGGAGCGAGCCCACGAGCCACGCCGCGGAGACGTGGAGGAGCGTCGGCATGACGACGCGGCCCAGGAGCTCGTCGCCGAAGCCGCCCGCCGTGGCGCCCGCCACCGACGCGATCCCGGCCGTCGCGAGGCCGAGGGCCGGCCCGCCGTACCAGGAGGCCGCGGCCACGGGCACCAGGTAGACCGTCGCGAGCGAGGGGCGCAGGGCCAGGTCCGCCGCGAACGCCCCCATGACGCCGAGCATGCTCAGCGTTGCCGGCACCACCCCGATCGCCCGCCGGAGGGGATGGATCGGAGGGCGGGGCGCGGGAGGAGGCGCACGCGACGACATGCATGGATGCTAAACTAGTTTGCGCCGACGAGCGTTCACAAACTTGTTACCGTCGCGTACGCGCCGTGCAGGCCATGAACCGTGCATCCGGACTCGCGACGCCTAGCCTGCGGCCTCCGCGGCAGGGACACGCTCGAACGTCAGGTCCTGGCCCTCAACGTCGATCTTGATGGTGTCGCCCGGGCCGTAGCCGCCCGCCACGATCGTCTTCGACATCGGGTTGAGCAGGTACTGCTGGATGGAGCGCTTCAGCGGGCGCGCGCCGAAGAGCGGGTCGAAGCCGGCCTCGGCGATCGCGTGCTTCGCGGCGGGGGTCAGCTCCAGCGCCAGCTGCCGGTCCGCCAGGAGCTTCTTCACCCGGCGGAGCTGGACCTCGAGGATCTTGTCCATGTCCTCGCGCTTGAGGGCGTCGAAGATGATGATGTCGTCGATGCGGTTGAGGAACTCGGGCTTGAAGGTGCGGCGCAGCTCGCCCAGGACCTCCTGCTCCATCCGCTTGCGGTCGTCCTGGTGCTCCATGATGAGCCGGCTGCCGACGTTGCTCGTCATGATGAGCACGGTGTTCTTGAAGTCGACCGTCCGGCCCTTGCTGTCGGTGAGCCGGCCGTCGTCCAGCACCTGGAGGAGGACGTTGAACACGTCCGAGTGCGCCTTCTCGATCTCGTCGAACAGCACGACGCTGTAGGGACGCCGCCGCACGGCCTCGGTGAGCTGCCCGCCCTCGTCGTAGCCGACGTACCCGGGGGGCGCGCCGATGAGCCGGGCCACCGTGTGCTTCTCCATGTACTCGGACATGTCGATGCGCACGATGTTGTTCTCGTCGTCGAACAGGAACTCGGCCAGCGCCTTGGCGAGCTCGGTCTTCCCGACGCCGGTGGGGCCGAGGAAGATGAAGCTGCCGATGGGGCGGTTGGGGTCCTGGAGGCCGGCGCGGGAGCGGCGCACGGCGTCCGCCACCGCGACGATGGCCGGGTGCTGGCCGATCACGCGGTTGTGGAGATTGTCCTCCATCTTCAGGAGCTTGGCCTGCTCGCCCTCCTTGAGCTTCGTGACCGGCACGCCGGTCCACTTCGAGACGACGAGCGCGATGTCCTCGTCCGTCACCACCTCGCGGAGCACGCCCCCGTCCTTCTGGAGGAGGGCGAGGCGCTCCTGGGCCGCGGCGTGGAGGCGCTGGGCCTCGGGCAGCTCGCCGAACTGGACGCGGCTGGCGGCCTCGTACTCGCCCGAGCGCTGCATGCGCTCGAGGTTGTGCTTGAGCTGGTCGATCTTCTCGGCGTTGTCGCGGATGGCGTCCAGCGCGTTCTTCTCCGCCTGCCACTGGCTGCGGAGCTCGTTCGCCTCCTCCTCCTTGTCCGCGATCTCCGCCTTGAGCTTGTTCGCGCGCTCGATGGCGGCCTTGTCGGTCTCCCGGGCGAGCGCCGCGAGCTCCACCTTCATCCCGCGCACGGCGCGGTCGAGCACGTCGATCGGCTGGGGGAGGCTCTCGATCTCCATCTTCAGCCGGCTCGCGGCCTCGTCGATGAGGTCGATCGCCTTGTCGGGGAGCTGCCGGTCGTTGATGTAGCGATCGGACATGACGGCGGCGGCGATGATGGCGTCGTCCGTGATGCGGATGCCGTGGTGCTGCTCGTACTTCTCCTTGATGCCGCGGAGGATGCGGATCGTGTCCTGCACGGACGGCTCGTCCACGAACACCGGCTGGAAGCGGCGCTCGAGCGCCTTGTCCTTCTCGATGTGCTTGCGGTACTCGTCGAGCGTGGTGGCCCCGAGGCAGCGCAGCTCGCCGCGCGCGAGGGCGGGCTTGAGCATGTTCCCGGCGTCCATCGAGCCCTCGGACTTTCCGGCGCCGACGACCATGTGGAGCTCGTCGATGAACAGGATGATGTCGCCCTTGGCGGCCTCGATCTCGTTGAGGACGGCTTTCAGCCGCTCCTCGAACTCGCCGCGGTACTTCGCCCCCGCGATGAGCGCCGCCATGTCGAGCGAGAGGACCTTCTTGTCCTTCAAGCTCTCCGGCACGTCACCCGCGGCGATGCGCTGGGCGATGCCCTCGACGATGGCGGTCTTGCCGACGCCGGGATCGCCGATGAGGACCGGGTTGTTCTTGCTGCGGCGGGAGAGCACCTGGAGGGTGCGGCGGATCTCCTCGTCTCGGCCGACGACGGGGTCGATCTTGCCCTCGCGCGCCTGGGCCGTGAGGTCCCGCGTGTACTTCTTGAGCGCCTCGTACTGGCTCTCCGCCTCCTCACCCGAGACGTTCTTGCCGGCGCGCATGACCTGCATCGCGTTGAGGATGCGCTCGCGCGTGGCGCCGTAGTCCTTCAGGAGTTGCTGCGGCTTGTCCTTCACCTCGGCGATGCCGAGGAGGATGAGCTCGGTGGCGATGTGGGTGTCGCCGAGGGACTTGGCCTCGCGCTCGGCGATGGTCAGCACCTCCTGGGCCTGCCGCGAGAGCTGGGCCTGGGCCCCGCCGCTCACCTTCGGCAGCTCGTCGACGAGGCGCGCGGCTTCCCGCGTGAGGCCCTGCACGTCGACCCCGATCTGGGACAGGAGCGTCGGCGCGATGCCCTTCTCCTGGGTCAGCAGGACCATCAGGAAGTGCTGCGGCCGGATCTCGGGGTTCCCGAACTTTCCCGCGAGCTGCTGGGCATCGGAGATGACCTCGCGGGCCTTCACGGTGAACCGTTCGAACTTCATGTGATCCTCGGTGCGGACGGAGCGTATGCACGCTTTCGTGCACCGGAAAGGTGCCCGGTGAGCTTGAGGTCGCGTCGCGAGCGCACGCGGGGCAAAAGGGGCCCACGCAACCCCCGCGTGCGGGATCGCGACCGCCCCCGCCGCCACCGCCGGCTCGGCGCGATAGCCGATCCCACGATGGTGTTCGCCGCCCCTCCCTTCCCCCTCGTCCCCCGCGCGCGCGGCGGCGCCGCCACGCTGCTGGCGATCCTCGTGGGTGCGTGCGCGCCCGCCACGGAGGCGACGCTCGCCCCCGAGACCCACACCTGGAAGCAGGAGGGCGAGCTCGTGGTCGAGGGGTTGGAGGAGGTCGAGAGCCTCTGGAAGGCCGGCAACAAGGACGCCGCGCGCGTGCTCGTCGAGCGCGTCTACACGGAGCGGTGGGAGCCCCGGCTGGAAGAGGCGGCGCGCCGGATGGACGGCAACGGCCCCGTCATCGAGACGGAGTACGCGTTCTCGCTGCTCATGGTCGAGCTCCAGGGCAACGGCCGCGACATCGAGCGCAAGGTGCACGATCTCCAGGAGAAGAGCCGCGCGATCGCCGACGCCGCCGCGCGCACCTTCCCGCCGCCCGCGAGCGCGGGCCTGCCCGCGCCGGCCGCCGCCGCCACGGACGGCTCGAAGCCCATCGTCCCGGATGTGCGTCCCGCCTGGGAAGCCGAGGGCGGCTGACGCAGGCGCGTCGCCCGGACCGCGTAGGTGGACGAGGGGCGGGACACACCGGTTATGCCCGTGCCGTCATGAGCATCGCCATGTCCGACTGGACCGCCCACGTCCTCCCCCACGGCCCGCTGACCCAGCTCGCGCCCCGCGTCTGGCAGGTGACCGGCACGCTCGGGAACATGGCGCTGCCGCGCAACATGACGCTCTGGCGCATGGACGACGGCACCCTCTGGGTGCACAGCGCCATCGCCTGCGACGACGTTACGATGGCCGAGATCGAGGCGCTCGGGCGCCCTTCCGTCATCGTCGTGCCGAACGGCTACCACCGCCTCGACTGCGGCGTCTGGAAGGCTCGCTACCCCGACGCGCGCGTGGTGTGCCCGGAGGCGAGCCGGGCGCGCGTGGAGCAGGCCGTGAAGGTGGACAGCCTCGACACAGACGTGCCCGGGGCGGTCGTACACACGCCGCGGGGGGTCAAGGACGTCGAGCACGTCTACGAGATCGACGCCGGCGCGGGCCAGGCGCTCGTCGTGTGTGACGCCCTGTTCAACGTGCCGCACCAGCCCGGCTTCGGCGGGTTCATCACCCGGATGATCGGGAGCAGCGGCGCGTTCGGCATGACCCGGATCGGCCGGTTCGCGCTCCTGAAGGACGCGCGGGCCTACCGCGGGTGGCTCGAGGAGATGGCCGAGCACCCCGCGCTCGCGATGGTCGCGGTCTCCCACGGGGACGCCATCCTCGCCGACGCGGCGCGGAAGCTGAAGGAAGCGGCGGCGCGGCTCTGATCGGCGCGAAGTAAACGGAGCTTCGCCGACTAAATAACGACAGACAGGCCGTGCGCTAGCCGGCCTGGCTACCCGAGGTGTCCGGCGTCCGAGTCGCCCATGGCGACCTTGCCGCCGGGAAAGTACTCGGCCCAGCGATCGGACACGGTCCTGGCCGTGTCGGGGTCGCAGAAGAGCTCCTTCGGGTAGGTCGGCTTCATCCGTGCGTCGAGGACGACGGTGCCCTCGAACACGAGGTGGTTGCGATGGATGCGGCGCTTGCCGTGGAGGTCCGCGGCGGGTTCGAACCGGGTGAAGGCGGTCCAGAGGAAGCGGGCGTCGGTGCGCACGGTGGCCTCGGCGTCGTCCACGAGCACGACCAGCGGCCAACCCGGGAACGCCGCGGCGAGCCGCGCGGCCTGATCGGGCTCGTCGGCGTAGGGCACGCCCTCCACCACGAGGCAGCCGCCGCAGTAGGGGCGCACGTCGCCGATGCCGATGGGGGGCTCGCCCTTGTAGGCACGGAGGAGGTCGCGCACCGGCTTGCCGACGCCGAGCATGACCCCCTTGCTGCCCTCGTTCACGGCCGGGCCCGCGTAGTCGAGCGTGTCCATCGAGAGGTTGGAGAGGACGTAGAGGTCGGTCTCCGGCTTGAAGCGCGCCAGGACGTGCTCGAGGACCGGCTTGAAGTCGCGGAGGTCCATGGGGGTGTCGAGCAGGAGGAGGAACTTCGTGAGCGAGAGCTGGCCCTCGCCGAGGATGCGGAAGGCGCTGGCCATGGCCTCGCGGCCGTACCGCTCCTGCACGACCGCCGCCGAGAGCGCGTGGTAGCCGGTCTCGCCGTAGCTCCAGAGGTCGCGCACCTGCGGCATGACCAGCGGGAAGAGCGGCGAGAGCAGCTCCTGCAGGTAGTCCCCGATGTAGAAGTCCTCCTGGCGCGGCTTCCCGACGACGGTCGCGGGCCAGATGGCGTCCTTGCGGTGGCAGACGGCGTCGACCTCGAGGATCGGGTAGTCGTGCTGGAGCGAGTAGTAGCCGTAGTGGTCGCCGAAGGGCCCCTCGGCGCGGCGCACGTGCGGCGGCACCTTGCCGACGATCGCGAACTCGCAGTCGGACACGAGCGGCATCGGCCCCACGGGGTTGTCGCAGCGCGGCAGGCGGTCCCCGAGCAGGAGCGAGGCGAGGAGCAGCTCGGGCACGTTCTCCGGCAGCGGGGCGATCGCGGAGAGGATGAGGCCCGGGGGCCCGCCCACGAACAGGTTCACCGGGAGGGCCTGCCCGGCCTGCTCGGCCACGTGGTGGTGGAAGCCGCCGCCCTTCCCGATCTGCCAGTGCATGCCGGTGGTCCGGTCATCGTGCCGCTGGATCCGGTACATGCCGAGGTTGTGGCTCCCGTTCTTCGGGTGCTCGGTGTAGACCAGCGGCAGCGTCACGAACGCGCCGGCGTCCTCCGGCCAGCCCTGCAACATCGGGATGCGCGAGAGCTTGGGATCGCGCTCGATCACCTCGGTGACCGCGCCCCGGGCGCTGTGCGAGAGGCCCAGGGAGAGGCCCTGCCACGCGAGGTCCCGCTGGGCCCAGAGCTTCCCGAGCGAGGGCGGCATGAGCTCGTGGGGCAAGCCGGCGACCCGCCGGATGAACTCGCCGGGGCGCCCGCCGAAGGCGAGGTCGACGCGACCCTTCGTGCCGAAGAGGTTCGTCACCACCGGGAAGTCGGCGCCGCTCGGGCGCTTGAAGAGGAGCGCCGGTCCGTCGGCGGCGATCACGCGCCGGTGGATCTCGGCGATCTCCAGCTTCGGATCGCAGGGGACGTCGATCTCCACGAGGTCACCCTCGCGGCGCAGCACATCGAGGAAGGCACGGAGGTCGCGCATGGCGCCCGCTTAACGCAGGCCCGGTGCCGACCCCCGGGCGCGCCGCCCCCCGGACGGGCCCGACTGCGCGACGTGCGGATCGGACTACACGCGGGGGCCCTTCCGGGGGCCCTTCCGGGGCCCTTCCGGGGGCCTGCTCTCAGGCGCTCGCGAAGCCGCGGGACAGGTGGGTCTCGGGGACGTCGCTCGACACGCGCGCGAGGAGCTCCTTGAGCTGCTCGCCGTCGATGACCTCGTGCTCCAGCAGCGTGGTGGTCATGGCGTCCATCAGCTCGCGGTTGCGCCGCACCAGCGACCGCGCCCGGGCGTGCGCCTCGTCGAGGAGCTTGCGCACCTCGCTGTCGATGGACCGCGCGGTCTCCTCGCTCACCGCCACGTCGCGCTGGGAGCCGCCCATGCCGAACGGGTTGGGGCGCTCGGAGCCGTAGTTGATGGCGCCGAGGATCGCCGACATGCCGAACTGCGTGACCATGCGCCGGGCGAGGTCGCTCGCCTTCGAGATGTCGTCCGCCGCGCCGGTCGTGAAGTCGCCGAAGACCAGCTCCTCGGAGGCCCGGCCCCCGTAGAGCACGATCAGGCGGTTGAGCAGCTCCTGGCGGCTCACGAGGTAGCGGTCCTCGAGCGGCATCGTGACCGTGTACCCGAGCGCGCCCACGCCGCGCGGGATGATGCTGATCTTCTGCACGGGGTCCGCCCCGGGCGAGCCCGCCGCGCAGACCGCGTGCCCGGCCTCGTGGTACGCCACGACCCGCCGCTCGGCGTCCGAGAGGCGGCGAGACTTCTTCTCGAGCCCCACCACCATGCGCTCGACGGCGTCCTCGATGTCGGAGAGGTGGATGTCGTCCTTGCCGCGCCGCGCCGCGAGGAGCGCGGCCTCGTTCAGGGCGTTCGCGAGGTCCGCACCGGAGAACCCCGGCGTGCGCTGCGCGACGGTCTTGAGGTCGGCGTCCTCCGCGAGGCGCATGTTGCGGGCGTGCACGCGCAGGATGGCCTCGCGGCCCTTCACGTCGGGACGGTCGACCACGACCTGGCGGTCGAAGCGGCCGGCGCGGAGGAGGGCGGGGTCGAGGGTCTCGGGGCGGTTGGTCGCCGCGAGCATGATGATGCCCTTGCGGCCGTCGAACCCGTCCATCTCGACGAGGAGCTGGTTCAGCGTCTGGTGGCGCTCGTCCTGCCCGCCGACGATGCCGTTCGGCTCGCGCGCCTTGCCGATGGCATCGAGCTCGTCGATGAAGATGATGCACGGCGCGCGCTCGGCGGCCTGCTTGAAGAGATCGCGCACGCGGGCCGCACCCACGCCGACGAACATCTCGACGAAATCGCTTCCGGAGATGCTGAAGAACGGGACCCCGGCTTCACCGGCCACGGCGCGCGCGAGGAGGGTCTTGCCCGTGCCCGGCGGCCCGACGAGGAGCACGCCCTTCGGGATCTTGCCGCCGAGGCGGGTGAACCGCTCGGGGGTCTTCAGGAACTGGACGATCTCGTTCAGCTCCTCCTCGGCCTCGTCGATCCCGGCGACGTCCTTGAACGTGACGCCGATGCCCTCCTCCGGGGCGAGCTTGGCCTGCGACTTCCCGAACGCGGCGATGCCCGGGGGCGCGCCGCCCGCGGGGCGCGCGAGCAGGAACCAGAGGCCCATCGAGAGGAGCAGGGCGGTCACGAGCGTGGCGCTCCCGCAGCCCGCGGCCTGCTCGGCGCCGTAGGGGATGTTCTTGTCCTGGAGGAGCTTGACGAGCGACTCGTCCCCCGGGACGGCGACCGTGCGCACCTCGGGCTGGATGGTCGTCACGCCCTCGGGCGGCTTGACCACCGCACGCACACTTTCCCCTTGGAACGTGACGGAGTCGACCTGACCCGCCTGGATCATCTCCTTGAACTCGGAATACTTGACCGAACGAGCTTCGTTGAGCCCGAACACGACGAACACGAGAACCGCGATCGCGAGGGCAGACAAGAGGAGGACGAGGTTGGCGCCGACAGGCCGCATACCAATCGGTAGTCACCTGACTCCGCCGCGACAAGCATCCTTGCCGCGCCGATGCGGCAAGGGAGCAAGTTCGTCCGACCGCACTACCGAGTGTTTGCGCCCCGACGGCGCCGCACGAGGCCGAGCCCGGCCGCGGCGAGAACCCAGCCTGCCACGCCCATCCCCGGCACGGCGGAGCAGCCCGTGGGTTCCTCCACCACGACGTCCTCCTCGCCCTCGCGGCTCGGGATGAACGCGCAGGCGCCGTCGACCTCGTCGGCCGCGCCCTCGTCCACGACGCCGTCGCAGTCGTTGTCGTAGCCGTCGCAGAACTCGAACGCCCCGACGTAGACCCAGTAGTCCTCGTCGTCGCAGTCGTTCTGGGTCGGGTCGCCCTCGACCTCGACGAAGCCGTCGACGTCGTCGTCGTAGCGGGGGCCGCCCTCGTCCACGACACCGTCGCAGTTGTTGTCGACCCCGTCCTCCGTCTCCGTGGCCGAGGGCGCGACGAGGCGGCTGCCGTCGTCGCAGTCCCCTTCCCGCTCCGCGTAGCCGTCCTGGTCGTCGTCGAACCACTCGGTCTGGTCGTCGATGTTGTCGTTGCAGTCGTCGTCGACCTGGTTCAGCGTCTCCACGGCGCTCGGCGAGACGCTCGGGTTCGCGTCGTCGCAATCGCCGGCAAGCTCGGTGTAGCCGTCCCCGTCGTCGTCGGAGCCGACCGGGTTGGCGGTCTCGTCGGTCGTGCCGTCGCAGTCGTCGTCCCGGCCGTTCGCCGCGCGCTCGGTGGCGGAGGGGTTGGCGGTCGAGTCGGTGTCGTCACAGTCGCCACCGCAGCGGCTCCAGCCGTCGGTGTCGGCATCCCAGTCGGCGTCGACGGAGAGGTCGCACGTGTTGCCGATGATGGTGAGCACGGACTCGTTGAGGGTGTCCGCCGCGTTGCCCTCGAACCCGATCTCGGTGGTGACCGGGGTGGGCTCGCCGCCCGTGAGGATGCCGACGCTCCAGGCGATCGAGATGTCCTCGGAGAGGCCCGGGAGGACGTAGACCGCGGGGATGGTCGTGACGTTCATCTCCTCGGCACCCGTGCCGCTGTCGGGGAACGCGGAGACCTCGAGAGTGACGATGCCGCAGTTCTCGATGCGCGCGTTCGTCCCGAACTCGGCGCCGGGGGCCTCGTGGAGCCCCATGTCGATGAACGCCGGCCAGACGCGCCCGCACGCCGGCCGCGCGAGGCCGCGGAGCTGGACCTTCCAGATCTTCTCCGTGCGGTCGGGATCGTCGGGGAGCGCGGCCTCCGCGAGGGTCTTGTTGTCGTTCGACCAGATCGTCATCTCGGCCTGGTAGTAGCCCTCCACCTGCGGCGCGAAGGTGATGTCGAGCGCGAGCGTGTCCTCGTCGGACTCGGGGTCGTAGCCCTCGAGCTTGCGGCAATCGCCGTCGCCGCAGCCCTCCTGCATCCAGTACTCGTCGCGCACGATGAACGCGGTGCCCTGGTCCCCGAGGCCGCCCTCCGGGTAGCTGATGTCGGTCGTGGCGATGTCGAAGATCGTGACGTCGCCGGTCTCCGTGGAGAAGAGCGGCACGGTGCAGACCTGGCGCCCGCCGGGAGCGACGGCGCCGCAGTCCACGTAGGGGAAGCTGTCGAGCACCCGAGGCTGGGCGCGCACCTCGATATCCGGGGCGCATCCGACAAGGGGGAGGAGGAGCGCGAACGTCAGGAGGGAGGGCTTCATCGAGCCGGAGTGTACGCGGAAGGGGGCATGCGCCTCAAGCGCGACGCGTCGCCTGGTCGAGCACGCTGCGGGTCTTGCGGTACAGGAACTCCGCCTGCTGGGGGTTGTCCCCGATGCAGACCATGCCCAGCTTCCCATACTCCGAGAGCGCGCCGATGAGGTGGAACACGACCCCGCGTTCGGTCGCCGCGTGGAAGTGCAACTCGTGGAGGACCGCGATGTCCACGAGATCCTGGGGGCACAGCCCCTTGTAGTGATCGGACTGCACGGAGTCGCTGCCGTAGTAGAACTTCGGCCGGCCGCTCTGCGAGTAGAAGAGGCCCGTCTCCTCGTCGTACGTGCCGTCCGTAAGGAAGCGCAATGTAAGGAAAGGATGGGTGGTGCCGCCCTTGCGGAGGTTCACCTCGATGGCGTGGTGCTTCCACCCGTCGGCCTCGCGCACCGACACGAAGTCCGTCGCGAAGCGGCCCAACGCGCCCTTCGCGCCGAGCGCGCGCGCGATCTCGAGCCCGGAGCGCTGGATGTCGAGGCGGTACTCGTCGTCCGCCGGGAACGTGCACCCGAGGAACACCTGGCCGCTCGGCCCGCCGAGCACCTGGTCGTGCGTCGAGATGGCCATCGCCTGGCCGAGCGCGTTGACGCGGTTCTGGGACGACGGCGAGCGCTTGATCGCGCCCTCCACGAACATCTCCACGACGCCGCGCATCTCCTGGTACTTCGCGTGGTACCGCTCCCAGGTCTCGCCGGGGGCCTCGAAGCGGAGGTTCGGCAGGCGCTCCCGGCACCAGCTCGTGCGCTCGGCGAGCGACGTGGCGTCGCAACCGTCGAAGTAGAAGAGCGCGTTGCCTTCGCCCGAGAAGCCGTCGTTCAGCTTCACGACCGCGCGGCGCATCTCCGGGTGGTTGGTCTTCAGGGCGGCGAGGGACGCCGCGATGTCGTCGCCATCGCGGAGGTGCTCGTAGCCGTCGGGGAAGAGGACCCCGGCCTCGCGGAAGATCTCGCGGCAGCCCGACTTGGTCCCGAGGTGGTAGAGCGCGGGGTCGCTCGCGTAGAGCGGGATGCCGAGGCGCACCGCGAGCGAGCGCTCGAGCGGCGAGCTGTTGAAACACACGAGGTGGGCCGCCGCGGGGTCGGGGATCGCGGCGCGGATGCGTTCCACGAGGCGGTGGCGGGCGAGCACCTTGGCGGTGAGGGGCTGGCGACTGGCGTCGTTGCACCAGAACATCTCCAGCCGCTCGCGCGCGTGGCTCGCGGGCACGCCGGTGAGGAGGTGGAGGAAGTAGTCGACCACGATGGGGTCGATCTGCTGGCTCGTCACGAACACCACGCGCGTGCGCGGGCGGCGGAGCAGCATCAACATGTAGAGCATGCGCTCTTCGTAGTGGTGCACCCCGGTGACCTTCGCGAGCTCCTGCGGGTCGAGCGACAGGCTCGGCACGACCACGACCGTCTGCGGCTGACGGCGGTCGGCCGTGACGCGTCGGAAGAGGTCCGGCATCTGTGCCTGGAGGTCGGCGAAGGCGGTCAGCTCTTCGGGAGAGCCGGCGATGGGGTGCATGGCCCAAATCTACCGTGCCGCGCGCCTTCGCGGGGGGGGCGCGCCCGTGGCCGTTCTTGCAGCGCGTTCGCCAGAACGGGCTGCAATAACGGCGATCCGGAGGCGGCTCCGTTTCGAGTGCCTGCGTGTTTGCGCGGAGCGCAATCACGCAGGCGCGAAGCAAACGGAGCTTCGCCGACCTGATATTGATAGACGGGCCGTGCGCTAGCCGGCCCGGCTACCGCGCGCCAGAACCGAGCAACACCGCCGGAACCGTCCGGACCAGGAGCTTCAGGTCGAGGAACAAGCTCCAACTGTCGATGTATTGCAGGTCGAGCTTCATCCAGGTCTCGAAGTCGACGTGGTTGCGACCGCTCACCTGCCAGATGCACGTCAGGCCGGGCTTCATCGAGAGGCGACGCATCTGCCACCGCTCGTACTTGACGACCTCGGCGGGGATGGGCGGGCGCGGGCCCACGAGGCTCATCTCGCCGCGGAACACGTTCCAGAACTGCGGCAGCTCGTCGATCGACGTCTTGCGGATGAGCGCGCCGACGCGGGTGATGCGCGGATCCCGCGCCATCTTGAACACCGGGCCGCTCATCTCGTTGAGCTTCTCGAGCTCGGCCTTCCGGGCCTCCGCGTCGATGACCATCGAGCGGAACTTGTACATCGAGAACTTGCGACCGAAGAGCCCGCTGCGCTCCTGCGCGAAGAGCACGGGGCCGCCGTCCTCCAGCTTGATGGCGAGGGCGGTCAGGAGGAACACCGGCGTGAGCAGCACGAGCGCGACGGCAGCGCCGACGAGGTCCATCACCCGCTTGATGACGAGGGCGTCGGCGTTGGTGGGCGTGGACGAGAAGGAGAGGACGCTCCAGCCCTCGAAGTCCTGCACGTCCGCCTGCGAGACGGAGAGGCCGAGGAAGTTCGCGTCCATCGAGAAGGTGATGCCGAGCTCCTCGCAGGCGTCCGCTACGCGGCGAAGCGTGGCGGTGTCCCACGCGCGGCCGGTCATGAACACCTGCCCGATGGGCTCGCGGTCGAGCACCGACGGGAGCTGCGAGAGCGTGCCGAGCACCTTGACGCCGCCGATGCTGGTCGCCTCCTCGTCGTCCGGCCGGATGACGCCGGCGACGCGCACGCCCCAGTCCGGGCGCCGCATCAGGGTCGCGAGGAAGGGCTCGGCTTCGACGGCGCTGCCGATCACGAGGATGTTCGACACCTCGTCGCGCGTGGCGGGGCGCCGCAACATCCAGCGGCGCGCCAGGAACAGCGTGACGGCGCTCATCGCCGCGAACGAGACGAGGAACGTACGGGACGGCGGGAGCGCGGGCTGGACGATGAACAGGAGGCCGAGCAGGAGCAGGACCGCCATGCCGACGGCGCGCAGGAGGCGGATGAAGAGGAGGTCGCTCCGGACGCGGCGGAGCTCGACGTAGGCCCCGCCCACGTGCAGCGAGAGGAGCCACACCGGCACGATCAGCACGATGAGGTGGAGCTGGTTCTGGAGCGTCACCGCCTGGAGGATCGGCGGGCCCGGCACGATGTCGATCTTCCAGAACATGCCGATCGACTGGCGCAACAGCGCGGTGAGCACGAACGTGCTCGCGATGACCGCGGTGTCGACCAGGCGCAACGACCAGCGCATGGTGGCAGCGTGCACGCGTTGCATCCGGAGCCTCCCAACCCATCGTATACAACGGTTGGCCGGGACCCGCCGCCCCTCCGGGCGCCCGAACTGCGCTTGCGCCGTCGCGTTCGCGCCACGGTCGCGAGGGGGTTGCGTGGGCGGGTCGGCAGCGAGGAGGCGCCCGGGGTATCTCTTGGGGCGCGAGAGGACGAGCATGCACATCGGCCCCCACCCCGTCGGACAGGGCCCCCTGCTCTGCATCCTGGGGCCCTGCGTGCTCGAGAGCGAAGAGGGCGCCCTGCGCATCGCCGAGGGCATCGCGGAGGTGTGCGCGCGGCTCGGCGTGGCCTGGGTGTTCAAGGCAAGCTTCGACAAGGCGAACCGCTCGAGCGCGGGGTCGTTCCGCGGGCCCGGCGTGCGCGATGGGCTCGCGACGCTCGCCCGCATCGGCGCGCGCGTCGGCGTGCCGCTGACGACCGACATCCACCTGCCCGAGCACGCGGCGATGGCCGCGGAGGTCGTGGACCTCTTGCAGGTGCCCGCCTTCTTGTGTCGGCAGACCGACCTGCTGGAAGCCGCCGCCGAGACCGGCAAGCCCGTGAACGTGAAGAAGGGCCAGTTCGTCGCCCCCGCCGACATGGCGAACGTGCTCGGCAAGCTGCGCCCCGGCCTCGCGATGCTCACCGAGCGCGGGGCGAGCTTCGGGTACAACAACCTGGTGGTCGACTACCGCTCGCTCCCGATGATGCGCGCGCTGGGCGTGCCCGTCTGCTTCGACGCCACGCACTCCGTGCAGATGCCGGGCGGCGCCACCACCGGCGGCGATCGGCGCTGGGTCTCCCCGCTCGCGCGCGCGGCCGCGGCCGTCGGCATCGACGCCCTGTTCTGCGAGGTGCACGACCGCCCCGAGGAGGCCCTCTCCGACGGGCCGAACATGGTGCGGCTCACGGACCTCGAGGCGCTGCTGCGGGACGTGCTCGCGGTGCGCGCGGCGGTGGGGGAGCCGGCGCCGCTGGGGTAACTCAGCATGGGCCGGGGAGGCGTGGCGCACCCCTTGCATCCCCGTCTCCGGGGACGGCCGCCCCGTCCTCACCCCGGAGCCCTCCGTGTCGACCGATCCCGTCCGCTCCGCCCCCGCCCCCGCGCACCCGCTCGTGCTGGGCGCCGCGGCGCTGATCCTCGTGAACGACTGGGTGCTCCGCGGGGTGGCCCCCGGATGGCTCACGGGCAAATTGTCAGATGTTGGTTGGCTCGTCGTGGCCCCGGTGCTCGTCGCGGCGCTCGTGTCGCGCCTCGGGGCCCCGGGCCTGCTCGCGAAGGCCGCGGGGCTCCTCGGTGCGGGCGCGTTCTACGCAGCGTTGCAGGTGTGGCCGCCGCTGGGGGCCTGGATCGCGCCGGGTCACGTGGCGGACCTCGGCGATCTGATCGTGCTGCCCGCGCTCCTCGGGGCGGTGGCGGCGTGGCGGGGGGCGCGCGGCCGCGCGTGGGTTTCGCTCGCGGCGCTGCCGGTGCTCGGCGGCGTGCTGATCGCCGACGACTACGCGCTGATCTCCCCGACCTCGGTGCCGTGCGGCGAGGCGATGTCCTGGGACGCCGCCGACCCGCTGCAACTGAGCTTCTCGTCCTACTACGTGCCGTACGACACCGACGGGTTCGTCCGCGGGCTGCGCCTGACCGACGAGGACGGCCGCGAGGTCCCGTTGGTCGTCGGCCAGAAGACGGGATCGTGGTCGAGCGTGGTGGTCTGCGCGCGCGAAGGGCTCCGCGCGAACACCGGCTACACCTGGGAGATCGGCCCCTGGGAAGCCGTGTCGAGCAACGAGCGCGCCTTCGCGCACGCGGCGCTCCCGACGGTGCGCTTCCGCACGCTCGACGCCGACGGCCCCGCGGCGGCGGACGCCGTCGCCTGCGCGGACCTGTTCGTCGAGCCCGAGGCGGGCGCCTGGGACCGCTGCTCCGGCGGTGCGGACACCGGCTGGGGCGACACGGGCGCCGACACCGGTGCCGACACCGGCGACACGGGGGCCCTGTGATCCCCGCGCTGATCGCCCTGGCGCTCGCCCAGGAGGCCCCTCCCGAGGGCCCGGCGGAGGGCGCGGCGGAGGGCACGGCGGAGGGCGCGGCGGAGGGCCCGGAGCAAGGCCCCGTGGGGGCCCCCGTGGAGCCCCCGGTCGCGCTCCCCCTCCCCAACGCCCGCCCCGGCCGCGACCGCCCCTCCGGCCCCGCCCCGCGC
>JAUXTN010000206.1 GCA_030684355.1 Pseudomonadota bacterium | reverse complement strand
CAACACCGCCCCGCGCGCCGCCACCCCCACGCCCCCCCTCCACGCGCCCGCCCCCAGCGCGCCCCGCGCACCCAAAGCCACTCGCCCCCGCCAATCAACCCCTCAGAACAAGTCCTCCCGCCCCGCCAGGTCCCGCGCCCGCTCGCTCGGATCCGCGATCGGCGAGGCGTTCCAGGCCTCCAGGAGCCGCGCGCGGTTCTGGGTCGCGATGACGTCGGCCCGCTCGCGCGAGCCCGCGCCGCCGGCGACGAGCTGGCGGACGTTCGCGGCCACCACGCGCCCGATCGACGCGAACGCGCCGGCGTGGACCTCTTCGCGGCGGTGGGGCTCCGCCCGCAGCGTGGCGCGCTCGAGGTGCTCCACCCAGCAGCCCACGAGCCCGCCGCAGTTGACCACCCAGTCCGTGAGCACCTGCACGCCGCGCGCCTCCAGGTACTGCTCGGCGGCGGGCGTCAGCGGCGCATTGGCGCCCTCGCACACGACGCGCGGCGCGGTGGCCGCGTACCACTCCTCCACGGCCTGGACCTGGGGGTTCTCGACGGTCTCGCCGGCCAGCGAGAGCACCGACGTGCGCGCCGCGGGCACGAAGAGCTCGGCGGGCACGGCGAAGAGGCGGTCCGGCGCGGGCGACCACCGCCCTCCGACGAGCTCGGCGTGGTGCGGCAGGGCGCGGTCTCCCTCCCGGTGCACGCGCGCGAACAGCGCCACCACGTCGATGCCGGCGGGGTCTTCCAGCGTGCCGAGCACGTTGCTCACCCCGACGATCTTCACGCCCTGCGCCACGAGCAGCACGGCCAGGTGGCCGCCGACGGCGCCGAACCCCTGCACCGTGGCGGTGGCCGGGGCCCGGGCGAGCGTCCCGAGCGCCACGTTGAGCCCGTAGGCGGTGTAGCCGGTGTCGTCGATGCCGAGGCCCCCGTTCCCCGCGGAGAGCCCGGTCACGTGCCCCGCCAGCTCGGGGATGGCGTCGAGGTCGTCCTGGATGGCCTCGTCGACGTTCATGTCGGGGCCGAAGATGACGCCCGGATCGACCGTGCGGACGAAGCGCTCGTGGGCGGCCAGCAGGGCGACGCGATCGGCGCGCTCGGCCGGGGGGCCAGCGGGCGCCATCACGACGGTCTTCTGGCCGTCGGCGGGGAGCCCCGCGGCGGCGCACTTCCGGGTCATCGCGGCGGAGAGCCGGGCCACCTCGACCCGCTGGGCCGCCTCCGTCATCAGCCCGACGATGCGCACGCCCCCGATGCGACGGGCGAACGCCTGGCGATGCACGGCGGTGACGGCGCGCTCCCCTCCGGCGTGGGTGGTGGTGACGACCAGGGCGAACGGCTCGCCGCCGAGCACGACGTCGCGTTCGATCGAGGTGGTGAGGATGTGGGACATGCAACCTCCGGGGCGGCGAGGGGTTCGCGCTCCCGCATCCTTCCCGACGGGCTGGCGGCTGGCAAGCCGTCGAGCGGCGGAGGCCGATGAACCCGCGCGCGCGCCCCGGGATCGGCGGGGCGATCCTCGATGGACGGGGCCGCCGTGCCGGCGCCCCCTGGCGCGCGTTCCGCGCGGGGTCTGGGTTGACGCGCCCAGGGTTGTTCGGCAGAGTCAGTTGATGACGTTCGCGCCCGCTCGTCTCGATCCGATGGAGTTGGTCCACGCATCCATCGGGCGCGGCCAGGAGGGGGGGCCGGCGGGCCTCCGCGGGCTCCTGGAGGTGCTCGCGCGGCAGGTCGGCGCCGAGGCCTGCGTGTTGTGGGCCGAAGCCACCCGGAAGAGCGGGGCGCCCACGGTCCGCCTCCTCGCGCGGGCCGCGTGGGTCGCCGGGGACGCCCACGGGTTCCTGCCCCCGGACCTCCCGCTCGCGCGGAGCGTGACCGGAGAGGCCATCCTTCGCCAGGAGCCCCGACGGGTCGCGGTGGACGACCCGCACCTCGCCTTCGGGGCCGAGCTCGCGCGCCAGGGCGTGCACGAGATGGTGGCGATCCCGCTGCGCCTCGGCGGCACGCGGGCGACGGTGAACCTCTATTTTCCCGACCGGGTGCGCGATCCCGACGCCCTGCTGGCCGAGCTCGCGGTGCTCCCGACGTTGCTGCCCGCGCTGTACGAGGCGGTGCGCGATCGGGGCGCGGTGCGGCTCCTCAACGACTTCGAGCAGGACGTCCGCGACAGCGCGGCGCCCGTCGTCCAGGACCAGGAGGCCGCCGAGCAGGGGTGGCGCGCGCGGCTCGCGGAGCGGCTCGTGGCCCACGCGGCGCGGCTGTTCGACGCCTTCGAGGTGTCCACGTTCCTGCAGCAGGACCTCCGCCACGGGGGCCGCTGGAGCCTCGTGGCGAGCACCGTCCCCGCGCGGGTGCGGCGATGCGAGTACCGCGAGGACCAGGGCGGGACCGGCATCACCACCTGGGTGCTCCGCGAGCGCCGCGCCGTGCGGATCTTCGACAAGGTACGCATGGCCCGGGACGCCGATGATCTCGCCGACCGGTACGAGGGCCTCACCTGGGACGACTCGCTGGAGATCCGCCCGCTGTTGCAGGAGCAGCTCGGCGTCGGGCCCGACGCGATCCCGCCGGTGAGCGCCATGGTGGTTCCGGTCCACTCGGGAGGCCGCTTCCTCGGCGCGCTCCGCGTCTGCGCGCCGCGCCACCCGCCCTTCTACTTCGCCGAGGACGACCTCCGGAACCTCGAGGTCGCCGCCGCGCAGCTCGGCGGGGTGTGGGGCGCCTCCCTCGAGCGCTCCGAGGCCCGTCGGCTCGCGGAGGAGTGGTCGGACGTCGCGCGGACGCTCGCCCGGGAGAGCGAGAATGTTGCCCGCAACCCCGCGCAGTCCCGCGCCGGACAGCAGGCGGCCATGGTGGCCCTCGCAAGCCGCGTGGTGAGCGGGGCGCACGCGGCCATCGGCCGGCGGCTCGATGGGGACCTGCGGTTGGAGCGCTTGGACGTCTCCGCGACCACGAACCCCGGGTTGCCGCTCCCCACGTCGGGCCCCTCGGCGGGCGCCGAGGCCCTCCAGAAGGGCCAGTCCATCGCGGTCCCCGCGGACGATCCCCGCTACGAGCCGCTCGTGCCGGACATGCGCTGGCAGCTCTCGGCGCCGATCGCCCTCGGCCGGCACCAATACGGCGTCATCGACGTGTACACGCGGGATCGCGCCGGGTTCACGCCCGCGGCGCAGGACTACGTGATGCCGCTGCTCGGCACCCACCTCGCGTTGTCGCGCCGCCTCTCCCAGGTCGTGCGGGACCTGGAGGCCCGCCAGAAGGACGAGGCGCTCGCCTACCAGGACCTCGCGCACCAGCTGAAGACGCCCATCAACCAGGCGATCCTGCGGGCGAGCAAGCTCCTGAAGATGCTCGGCGCGAGCGAGCTGACCCTCTACGATCTCGACGCCATCCGGAGCGAAGCGGTCCAGGTTCGCGGCCTCTTCCGCCGCGCCCGCCGCGTCGCGCAGAGCCTGCGGGTCCTGGCGGATCACGCGCAGAAGAAGGCCCTCGCGCTTCACCTGGAGCCCATGGAGGTCCACCGCATCTCCCGCCTTCTCGGGCTCGCCGCCGCCGACGGCTCCCTCCAGGCACGCCGCATCCGCGTGCGGGTGGAGGTCGACGAGGAGGCGGTCAAGGCGCTCTTTGAGCAAGGGGTGACCGCGCTCGTGGACTACGACCTGCTCGAGCAGTGCGTCTACAACGTGCTCGACAACGCCATCAAGTACAGCTGGCGCGGCGAGCGCGTCACGATGAGCGTCGAGCGCGCCGGCACCGCCGGCCTCGCGCTCTTGTTCCGCAACAAAGGCATCGCGCTCGCGGTGGAGGACCTGCCGCGGGCCAAGACCCGCGGGTGGCGGAGCGAAGCCGCCGAGGCCATCACGGGCGCCGGGTCCGGGCTCGGCCTCTGGATCGTGGACCAGGTGATGGCGGTCCACAACGGCACGCTCGACCTTCGCCCCACCGTCGGCGACGTAACCGAGGTCTGCCTGTGCTTTCCCGGCTAGCCGGACGCGCCGGACGCGCCCCGGCGGCGCATACTCGCGGCAACCCGTATTTCCCCGGATAGGAGGCCCCAATGAGAGTCATCCGCGACAAGAAGAGGGTGCTCCGGGTCCTGCTGATCGAGGACGACCCGGATCAGGCCGAGCTCATCATCGAAGAGGTGCGGAAGGTCCCCGCCCGCATCGACTGGGACCAGGACGTCGTCGAGACCGAGTACGAGCTCCTCGAGCGGCGGACGAAGGTGCTCGCCGCCGGGTACGACGCCTGCGTCATCGACGGGATGATCCAGTGGACCCACAACCGGCCGGACGCCCCGCCGCGCCCGGACGAGGTGCGCGAAGAGGGGCTCGCGGGCGCGGGGATCCGCTGCGCGCGTTCCCTGCGGGACGGCGGGTTCCGATCCCCCATCCTCCTCTACACGGTGCTGCGCGACGAGGAGGTCAAGTGGGGCGATCGCCCGCCGCAGGTGGAGTACGCCGAGAAGACCGACAGCATCGAGCCGCTGGTGGAGTGGCTCCGCGCCGTCGGACGCGGGGAGGCCCGGCGGCGCTAGAACGGGCCGGGCGGCGTGGCAGCGGCCCTAGAAGACCTCCGGCGGCCCTACGAGGCGGCGCTGGCTCACGCCGCCGCGCAACGGCCGGTGCTCGGCCCGCAGTCGGGTGGCCACGGCGCGCATGGCGTCCAGGCTCAGCGACAGCGAGCGCAGCGCCTCCGGTACGTTCCGGTCCTGGGCCGCGAACTTGTAGGCCTCGGGCAACACGTGCCGCTCGGGGGTGCCCTGGATCCGGGCGAAGGCCACGTACCAGGAGAACCAGCGGAAGGCGCCGTCCACCGCTTCGTCGGCGGCATCGGCCGGGTGCATCCGGCGTACGTCATCGCGGAGGACGCGCGTGTCCTCCGGTCGTAGACGCTCCTGCACGGCGGCGACCGCCCTCTCCCACGCCATCCGCCCGATCTCGGCGTCCCCCCCGAGGAAAGGGTGCCCGTGGTCGCGGCGCATCTGCTGCCACACGTCCAGCATCGTCGCGTCCACCTGGTTGACGATCAGCGCCTCGCGCAGGCGCCGGCGGAGCGGGACCCCACGCCAGTGTCCGTCCAGCGCCTGGCGGGTATAGACGCGATGCAACGGGAGGAACAACAGCTCCGGCCGTTCGAGCCCCGCCGCGAGCACGAGCGCGCTGTAGAGTCGCTGGTCCCGCAGGAGGGTCGGCGGGAGGCGATCGGGCTCCGTGTCGAGCCACGCGGCGAGCCGGGCGGCCATCCGGTCGACCAACGCCGGATCGCCCTCGGCGTGGAGCGCTTCGAGGATCCACGGGGCGGGCTCGTCCATCCCCGGCGGCGCGTGGGTGCCCCACCCTAGCAAGATCTGCTGCATCGGCGGGTGGCCCGGCGGCTCTACACGGAGCCACTGGAGCACCGCCACGGCGATCGTCCCCGAGAGAGACTTCGACATGCCCTTCCAGGTAGCCGCTTCCAACGGCGGAGCAAGCCCTGCGCCCGCCTCGTTCGCGAATCGGGCGCCGGGGCTCACAGGATCCCCATGGGGTCGGACATCCACCTGGAGAAGCCCTCGCTGGAGAGCTCCGGCAACCGCCGCGCGTGCGCGCCCCGAAGGTCCGGGATCGCGCCGGTGGCGACGTCCGCCGCGAGCTGCCCCAGGACGAAGCCGCCATGGCGCCAGTCGTCGAAGGTGTGCTGGACGTAGGCGTGCACGTACTCGCGCAGCGGCGCGCCCCCGGCGGTCCCCGAGAGGTCCATCGCCCGCCCGCTGTCCGCTGGCTTCACGAACGGATCGGTGGGGAAGTGCCACGCGTACCGGGGACCGTCGAGGAGGGTCGGCCGGAAGATCCGGGTGCGGGGCGGGCGCCGGTAGTTGAACCCCATCCACCAGGTCCCGGCTGTGCCCGCCACGCCGACTGCGCCGAGGAGCCGGGCGACCGGAACCTCGGCGGGAGAGGGGATCAGGCGACAAAGATCGTCCCAGGGCGTGCACCAGAGCGGGTGGTAGACCTGCGCGACGTTCATGGTGTGTAGCTGCCCCAACATCGCCACCACCACGGCATCACGCCACTCGGTGTCGGAGCTCCCGAGCGCGGCGTCCAACCCCTCCCGGGGGGTCAACGGGCGCCCCTCGCGACGGAGCCCCAGGTCCCATTCCTTGTCAGGGAACCACGGCACCACGCCCGAGAGGTTGAGGAGCCGGAAGAGCCGGGCGTCCTCCGGCAGCGACGTCACCTCGTTCGCGGCGTTGGACGGCAGGAGGAACGCGGCGTCCTCGGGCCGGCCCCAACACAGGTGCTTCCACTGCGTCTCCAACGCGATCCGCAGGTCCTCCGCGTTGTACAAGGTGAGCTCGTGCGCCTCTATGAAGGCCTGGAACTCGGCCTCGCGCTCCGGAGTCACCCGCCCGTCGTGCACCACGTTGGACACAATCGCGCGGAGCGAATTCGGGTCCGCGCATCCGTGGGAGAGCGCATCGTGGCAAGGATGACCGGAATCCCGGGGACGACCGAAACAACGCACGGGATTGCTCCTCGCCCGAAGCGATAGCCGAGTCCCGGCGTAGTCGTCAAGCAATGCCGGGTTTCCGCTTGGGCGCTACGGAAAGAACGACACCTCGACCTGGTAGGTCACCGCGAACGACCCGTCGCTCTCCGTGTAGACCTCGCTGTAGCGGGCAAAGGCGACGTCGGGATCGTAGGGCTCCCCCATGTCGAACATCTGCCACTCGGCGCGCTCGCGGACGGCCACCTCGGCGTCGTCCGCGTACCATTCGTCGAGCGTGGTGCCGCCGTCCGTGAACACGAAGCTCACGTAGGCCTCCTCCGTGGCGCGGTCGTACCAGGGGAAGAACGACTCGATCGCCGCGTGGTCGGTGCAGGTCGAGAGACGCGTGTAGGGGCCGAAGAAGGACACGCGGCCGCCGTCGGTCTCGAAGTGGTCGCCGGTCCCGTCGTAGGTGAGGACGCAGTCGTCGAAGCCGCCCGAGGGGAAGGTCCACGTCACGACCATCTCCAGCTCGTAGCTCCCGAACCCCGTGAGATCCGTATCCGTGTCCGTGTCCGTGTCGGTGTCCGTGTCCGAGTCGGTGTCCGAATCCGTGTCGGTGTCGGTGTCGGTGTCCGTGTCCGAATCCGTGTCGGTGTCCGTGTCGCTGTCCGAATCGGTGTCCGTGTCCGCCGGCTCGGCGCAGTCCGGGCTGCCGCCGCACCCGTTGTCCAGGCAGTCGAAGTAGCCGTTGCCGTCGTTGTCGGCGCCGTCGCCGCACTCGCCGGCGTCGTCCCCCTCGACCTCCACCGCGCACCCGACCAGGACGAGCAGAAGCAGCATGGGAGGCCTCCTGCGCCCGAGTCTACTCCAGCCGCTCCGGCGGGAGTGGACTCGGCCCCACAAAGCCGGCCCCACAAAGCCGCGCCCAGAAAGCCGCGCCCAGAAAGCCAGGCGCGAGATCCCGCTCGGATCTCGCGCCTCGGGCCCCGCTACTTGTCCTTGGGCGCGTCGCCCGTGGTCTCGATGACCTTGGTCGGCCCCGCCACGTCCCCGTCGGTCCGGCCGGTCACCACGAAGGTCACGCGGCGGTTCCGGGCCTGGTCCGCCGCGGTCTTCTCCGCCACGAGCGGCTTCGTCTCGCCGTAGCCGGTGGCGTCGAGCCGCTCGACCGCCACGCCCTTGCCGACGAGGTACGTCCGCACGGACTCCGCGCGCGACTGGGAGAGCTGGAGGTTCGCCTTGTCGTTGCCGCGGCTGTCCGTGTGCCCTTCGATGCTGAGCTTCGAGAGCTCAGGATGATCCTTCAAGATCTCGGCCACCTCGTCCAGGAGCGCGTAGCTCTCGGTCTTGATGATCGCCTTGCCCGTCTCGAAGTAGACCGAGTCCTTGATCTCGATCTTCTCCTTCTGGAGCGCCGCCTTCGACGGGAGCAGCTCGAGCTTCAGCGTGGCGGTGCCGTCCTTGACGAGCACGATCTCCGCCTTCGCCGAACGGTAGCCGGGCGCCCCGCCGGTGAGCTTGTACGCACCGGGGCGCGCCTTGACCTCGCCCGCGGCGGTCTCGGCCACCGGAGTCGGGCCCGCGGCGGACCACATGGCGCCTGCCACGGGCTTGCCGGCCGTGTCCACGATGGTGACGGCGAGCGTTCCCCGCGGCGCGGGCACGCGGATCTCCACCGACGCGGCGCCGCCGGGCGGCACCTCCGCCGAGGCGGTCACGCCGAGCGAGGCGACGGTGTAGGGCCCGGCCGGGAGGTCGGTCGACTCGCCGGTCTTGCCGGTGCGGGTGGCGGACGCGATGGTCCACTCCGCGCCGTCCACCGCGACGCCGTCGGTGTCGAGCACCTTCACGGTGAGCCGCGCGAGCTCGGCGCAGCCGTCGGTGTCCTCGAAGCCGTCGACGTCCTCGGGCACGTCGGGGCAGGTGTCGGTCGCGTCCGCGACGCCGTCCTTGTCGCGATCGGGCGCGGCCTTCGGGGCGAGCGGATCCCAGGCGACACCCAGGAGCGCGCGCAGCTTGGGCGTGGTCACGGCGTCGTTGAGGCCGATGGCGAGGCCGGGGCGGATCGCCAACGCGCGACGCTCGCCCGCGCGGTACCACCCGCCGACGAGCAGCTCGGTGGGGCGGGCCTTCGCGTTGCCGAGGTCCGCGAGGACGCCGGCGGTGTAGAGCTCACCCACCACCCCCACGCGGTCGGTCGCGCGGTAGGCGAGGCCGGCCTGGAGGTTCGCGGTGGTGCCCCACGTGACGTTCTCCAGCTCGATCGCCGGCTGGTAGGACACGCCGATGTCGAGCACGGCGTCGAGCTTCTGGCCGATCGGCTTGTCGAGGCTCGCGACGGCCTCGAACCCCACGCCGTTGGTGGCGAGGGCGCCCCCCGCGGTCGAGGTCGGCAGCCAGGTGCGCGCGGAGAGCGCGAAGCCGAGGGGCGCGGTGGTGTTGTCGAGCAGGCGGACCTTGCCGTCGATCGCGAGGTCCCCGAGGCCCGTGGCGTCGGCCTCGGTGCCGCCGAACGCGCGGAGGATGACGGGGAGGTCCACGCCGATCCGGAAGCGCCCGATGGTGTACGCGCCGATCGCGTCGAGTTGGAGCAGGTTGGACACGATGTCGACCGTCGTGCCGTCCGCGTAGGTGTACTGCAGCGGCGCGAGCGTGTAGGACGCGACGCCGCGGGCGGCGAACCCGCGCTCGCCGAGGTCGGTGTCGATCGCGCGGAAGAACTCGTGGGAGTCCATCGAAGGGCGGAAGGTCTGGACGTTGAGGCTCGGCGTGGCGCCGTCGGTCACGGCGTCCTGGGCCCACGCCGAAGCGGCCAGCAGCGAGAGAGAGAAGATCATCGGGGCCATCCGGTGGGTGCGTGGGTCAGGAGCGGCGGCGACGGGTGATCGCGGCGAGGGCGAGCGCGCCGAGCGCGAGGCCGGTCGGAGCGGAGGCGGGGGTGCCCGTGGAGGCGCAGCCCCAGCCGCCCGAGTAGATGCCCGCGCCGTCGAGGACCGGGGCGTCGTCGTCCGTGTCGAGGGGATCGAGGCCGGCGTCGACCTCGTCGCCGTCGTTCATCCCGCCGCCGTCGGTGTCGGGGTTGGTCGGATCGGTGCCGGTGTCGTCCACCTCTTCGCCGTCGGTGAGGCCGTCGCCGTCGGTGTCGGGGTTGGTCGGATCGGTGCCGAGGCCCTCCTCCTCGCTGTCGGTGAGGCCGTCGCCGTCGCTGTCGGGATCGCCCGGCACGTCGTCCGCCGGGTCGAGCGGATCGCTGCCGCGGCCGACCTCCGTCCCGTCGTCGATGGAGCCGCCGTCGGTGTCGGCGTCGTCCGGATCGGTCTCCGTGGTGCCGACCGCGCCGTCGCTGTCGGCGTCCTCGGCGCCGTCGGAGAGCGTGTCGTCGTCGCTGTCGGCGTCGAGCGGGTCGGTCGTGGTGGTCGGGTCCGCGTCCGCCACGAGGGTGCCCGCGGTGTCGTTGCCCTGCGCCGCGGTCAGGCCCGACTCCAGGCCGTCGCCGAGGCCGTCGCCGTCGGTGTCGAACGCCATCGGGTCCGTCTCGCCGTCGCCGAACGTGCCGTCGCCGTTTGCGTCCTCGGTGCCGTCGAGCAGCCCGTCGTCGTCGCTGTCGTCGTCGTTCGGGTCGGTGCCGAGGGCCGCCTCGGTGTCGTCGGTGAGCCCGTCGCCGTCGGAGTCGCCGGGGGGCACGTCGTCGCTCGCGTCGAGCGGATCGGTGCCGCGGCCCACCTCGACGCCGTCGCTCACGGAGCCGTCGTCGGTGTCCCAGTCGTTCGGGTCGGTCTCGGTGTCGCTGACGACGCCGTCGTGGTCGGCGTCCTCGGTGCCGTCGAGCAGGCCGTCGTCGTCGGTGTCGTCGTCGGCGGGGTCGGTGCCGAGGAGGGCCTCGATGTCGTCGGTGAGGCCGTCGCCGTCGGTGTCGACCGGCGCCACGTCGTCGCTGGCGTCGAGCGGGTCGGTGCCGTTGTAGACCTCCTCGCCGTCGCCCACGGTGCCGTCGTCGGTGTCCGCGTCGTTCGGGTCGGTCTCGGTGGCGCCCAGGGCGCCGTCGCCGTCGATGTCCTCCTCGCCGTCCTCGAGGCCGTCGTCGTCGGTGTCGGGGTCGCGCGGGTCGGTCGTGGTGCTCGTGTCGTCGTCGCCGACGAACGTGCCCGCGGTGTCGTCGCCTTCCGGCGCGGTCAGGCCGGTCTCCAGGCCGTCGCCGAGGCCGTCGCCGTCGGTGTCGAAGCTCGTCGGGTCGGTCTCGGTCGAGCTGATGAGGCCGTCGTGATCGGCGTCCTCGGTGCCGTCGAGCAGGCCGTCGTCGTCGCTGTCGTCGTCGTTCGGGTCGGTGCCGAGGAGCGCCTCGATGTCGTCGGTCAGGCCGTCGCCGTCGGTGTCGACCGGGGGCACGTCGTCGCTCGGGTCGAGGGGATCGGTGCCGCGGTCCACCTCGGTGAAGTCGTCGACCGTCCCGTCGTCGGTGTCGACGTCGTTGGGGTCGGTCTCGGTGGGGTCCACCGCGCCGTCCATGTCGGCGTCCTCGCCGGGATCGGACAGGCCGTCACCGTCGCTGTCCATCGCGAGCGGATCGGTCGTGGTGCTGGGATCCTCGTCGCCGGAGAACACCCCGAAGGTGCCCGTGCCCTGCGGCGCGGCGAGGCCGGACTCGAGGCCGTCCCCCAGGAAGTCCCCGTCCGAGTCGATGTTCAGCGGGTCGGTCTCGCCGGCGTTGGTCACGCCATCCCCGTTGGCGTCCTCGGTGCCGTCGAGCAGGCCGTCGTCGTCGGTGTCGTCGTCGTTCGGGTCGGTGCCGAGGAGGGCCTCGATGTCGTCGGTGAGGCCGTCGCCGTCGGTGTCGCCGGGCGCCACGTCGTCGCTCGCGTCGAGCGGATCGGTGCCGCGGCCCACCTCGACGCCGTCGCCGACCGTCCCGCCGTCGGTGTCCCAGTTGTCCGGGTCGGTCTCGGTCGGGCCGACCGCGCCGTCCCCGTCCACGTCCTCCGCGCCATCCGTCAGCGCGTCGTCGTCGGTGTCGGCGTCGAGCGGGTCGGTGGTGGTGGTCCCGTCCGCGTCGCCGACGAAGGTGCCGTCCGTGTCGCGGCCCTCGGCCGCCGTGAGGCCCGTCTCCAGGCCGTCGCCGAGCCCGTCGTCGTCGCTGTCGGACAGGGTCGGGTCGGTCTCGGCGGTGTCCACCACGCCGTCCGCGTCGGCGTCCTCCGTGCCGTCGAGCAGGCCGTCCTCGTCGCTGTCGTCGTCGAGGTAGTCGGTGCTGCCGGCGAGCTCGGTCGCGGTTAGCACGCCGTCGTCGTCGTCGTCGGTGTCCAGGTAGTCGGGCGTGGCGTCCCCGTCGGTGTCGTCGTTGGCGGGGTCGCCGTCGCCGTCGAGGTCCTCTTCAGTGTCGTAGAGGCCGTCCCCGTCGGCGTCCTCGAGGACCGCCCCGGTGATGTCGCTCGGGTCGGACACGGCGTCGGCGATCGTGCACGGGTCGCCGCGGACGCCGTCTTCGCAGCCGGCGAGGTCGACCGAGAGCGAGCGGGCGCTGCTGGACGTGCCGGCCATGAAGGAGATCGGCCCGGTGCCGAGCTCACCGAGCACGTCGGCGAGGGGCATGGCGAAGTCGAGGAAGTAGTCGACGTCGCCGTTGAACGCCGTGGTCGCCGCGGTCACCTGGACGTTGCCGCCGGCCGCGTAGTCGTTGGCGACGGGGTAGCCCGCGATGACGGTCTCGGCGTCGTCCGAGGGGTCGCCCGTGGTGCCGGGCGAGGTGTTCTCGGAGAAGTAGAGCTCCTCGCTGATGCCGCTGATGAGGAGCGCGTACTCGTACGCCGCGAAGTCCCCGTCGACGTCGAAGAGGAGCCCCCAGCCGTAGGCGCGCAGGTCCGCCGCGGACTGGAGCGGGTCGGAGTCGATCCGGAGGCGCACGAAGAAGTGCGTGGCGTCGGTGGAGACGTAGACGGCGGGGTCGATGTCGTCCCCGACGATCTCGCGCCCGTTGTTCATCCCGTCCCCGGAGACATCGCCCATCCCCTGGCCGGCCTGGGAAAGCCCGGTCCAATCGGCATCCGCGGGGAAGGTGGCCGCGAGCACGGGCGAGGGGGCGAGGAGCGCGACGAGGAGCGCCCGGCGGGCGAGCCAGCGGGCGCGGGGGCGCGGGGTCACGGTCGGGATCGGCATGGGGTCCTCCAACGGGCCGCGCGCTTACCACGTGGCAAGGCGCGGCGGCGGCCATCCGGTCCGAACGAAAGGGTCGCGTAAGGGCGCGTGCACGGGCCCGCGGAATACCCGCGCCGTCGGCGCCCGTACGGCCCCCGCGGACGATCCGGCCTCCCCACCCGCGGCCATAGCGGGTAGATGGCCGCCCTCACAGGCCAGGACGATGTCGGACCGCACCCTCGGCGCCCTCGATTGGGACGTGCTGCTCGCCGCGCTCGCGCGGCACGCGCGCACCACCCGCGGCATGGCCCGCGCCGCCGAGCTCGGGCTCGCCGCGACCGCGCAGGAGGTGCGCGATCGCTACGCCGAGGTCGCGGAGGTGCGCGCCGCCGAGGAGGAGGGCGAGCGCATCCCCGTGGGCGGCGTGGTCGACGTGGTGGACGAGGTCGAGCGCGCCGCGCGGGGCTCCATCCTCGAGCCGCTCGACCTGCGCGCGATCCTCACCTCCCTGCTCGCGCTGAAGGACCTCCGCGGGTGGGCCGACGACCACGCGCGCGCCTCGCCCCGCCTCGCCGAGATGGCCAAGCCCATCGCCGTCGATCCCGCGCTGCTCGCCACCCTCTCCGGCGCCTTCGACGCCACCGGCCAGCTCTCCGAGGCCCGGTGGCCCGAGCTCGGCCAGATGCGCCGCCGCATCGAGCAGCTCCGCGACCGCATCCGCAGCACGCTCGACGAGATCGTGCGCGGCGACGAGTGGGGCGACACCCTGATGGACCGCTACTTCACCGAGCGCGACGGCCGGTACGTCGTGCCGGTCAAGATGGGCGCGCGCCGCGGCCTCGGCATCATGCACGGCACCTCCCAGTCCGGGGAGACCGCCTACGTCGAGCCCGCCGTGATCGTAGAGATGCACAACGAGCTCCGGGTGACGGAGGGCGAGCTCCAGCGCCTCGAGCGGCGGATCCTCTCCGAGCTCACGCGCGCCGTCGCGGTGCGCCACGAGACCATCCTCGGCGCGCTCGACGCCGCGACCACGATCGACCTCGCCTGCGCCCGCGCCGGCCTCGGCGCCGAGCTGCGCGGCACCATCCCCTTCGTCGGCACCGCCGGCGTCATCGTGCTCCGCGAGTCCCGCCACCCCGTGCTCGCCTTGAAGGGCGAGGTCGTGTCGAACGACCTTTCGCTCACGTCGGAGCACCCGGGGCTCGTGCTCACCGGGCCGAACGCGGGCGGCAAGACCGTCGCGCTCAAGACCCTCGGCCTCGCCGCGCTGCTCGTGCGCGCCGCGATCCCCGTGCCCGCCGAAGAGGGCAGCCGCGTCGACTTCTTCGACCCCATCCTCGCCGACATCGGCGACTCCCAGTCCGTCTCGGGCGGCCTCTCCACCTTCTCCGCGCACGTGGGCGCGCTCAACGTCGCCATCGCGGGCTCCCGCCCCGGCGCGCTCGTGCTCCTCGACGAGGTCGCCGTCGGCACCGACCCGGCGCAAGGCGCGGCGCTCGCGCGGGCCGTGCTGGAGGCCATCGTGGACGCCGGCGCGCGGGTCGCGGTCACGACGCACTACCCTGAGCTCAAGGCGGTGAACGACCACCGCTTCCTCGTCGCGGCGGCGCAGTACGCGGACGGCAAGCCGACCTACAAGCTCGAGCTCGGCGTGCCGGGGCCGTCCTACGCGCTGGCGATGGCGCGGCGGCTGGGCCTGCCCGAGGGGATCCTCGTCCGCGCGCGCGAGCTGCTCGACGAGACCGCCCGGGAGCTGGCCGACCGCCTGGAGCGGCTGACCGAGGAGCGCGCGGAGGTGCGGCGGCGGGCCGAGGGCATGGAGGCGCTCGAGCGGCAGCTCCGCGAGCGCGACCGCAAGCTCGCCGAGGCCGAGGCGCGCATCGTGCGCGAGAGCGAGAAGCGGGTCGCGGCGCTCACCGAGAAGACCGCCACGCGGTTGAAGAAGCGCGAGGAGGAGGTGCGCACGATGGTGGCGGCGCTGCAGGCGGGCGCCGACCTGAAGGCCGCCGGCACCGCGCTCGCCGACATCCGCGCGGCCCTCGCCGAGGTGCGCGCCCCCCTCGCCCCGCCCGTCGCGGCGCCGCCCCCGGCCGCCGAGATCGAGATCGGCGACAAGGTGCGGGTGCGCTCGATCGGCCAGGTGGGGCGCGTGCTCTCGGCGGGTGACCCCGTCGAGGTGCAGGTCGGCGCCGTGCGCGTCCGCGTGCCGCGCCACCAGATCGAGCTCCTCGGCGCGAAGGCCGCGCGCTCCGGCCCGAGCGGCGTGACCGGGAAGGTGCTCATCGGGGCGACGGACCCGCGGGAGCGCGAGGAGCGGCGTCGGGCGGAGCCCCCCCGGGAGGACCGCCGCGCACGCGACGAGGACGACGATCGCGAGGACTTGAGCCGGATGTCCATCCGGCGGGCCCCGGAGGGGGCCGGCGAGGTGTCCACGGCGCGCATGCGCACGAGCGCGAACACCGTCGACCTGCGCGGCTTGCGCGCGGAGGACGCCCTCGACATCGCGGAGCGCTTCCTCGACAAGCTCGCCGTGCAGCGCATGAGCCCCGTGTTCCTCCTCCACGGCCACGGCACGGGCGCGCTGAAGATCGCCGTGCGGCAGTGGCTCCCGAAGTGCCGCTACGCGCGGGCCTGGCGCCCGGCGGACGTCGACGAGGGCGGCGACGCCTACACGGTCGTCGAGCTCAAGTAGCGGTCGTCGAGCTCAAGTCGCGGTCGTCGAGCTCAAATAGGGCGCGATCTGTTCGGGGGCCTCCCGCCCGAAGGTGAAGCGGAACGTCGCACCGCCCTCGACCCGGCCTTCCGCCCAGATCCGGCCGCCGTGCCGCTCGACGATCTTCCGGGCGATCGCGAGGCCGATGCCGGTCCCCTCGAACTCGCCGGTGCCGTGCAGGCGCGAGAAGGGCTGGAACAGGCGGCTGGCATCAAGGGGATCGAAGCCGGCCCCGTCGTCCCGGACGTAGAACACGCGGGCGCCGCCGTCGTTGCCCGGGTCGCCGCCGAGCTCGATGTTGGCCTGGGGGTGCTTCGCGGTGAACTTCCACGCGTTGCCGAGGAGGTTCTCCAGGAGGATGCGCACGAGCCCAGGGTCGCCGTTCGCGGTGAGCCCCTCCTCCACGTGCACCTTCACGTCCCGGTCCGGGGCCGACTGGCGGAGCTCCTCGAGGACCGCGCCGCCGATGGCCGACACGTCCACGGGGACCCGGGTGAGGTCCGCGGAGACCACCCGGGCGAGCAGCATGAAGTCGTTCACCAGCGAGCCGAGCCGGCGCGCCGCGGCCCGGATGCGCGCGAGGTAGCGGTCGCCACGCTCCCCGAGCTGATCGCCGCACTCGTCGACGAGGAGCTGGGCGAACGCGTCGATCGCGCGGATCGGCGCACGCAGGTCGTGGGAGACCGTGTAGCTGAAGGACTCCAT
This sequence comes from Pseudomonadota bacterium, assembly GCA_030684355.1. GTDB lineage: Bacteria > Myxococcota_A > UBA796 > UBA796 > SXON01 > CAJBVW01. Next base: position 44,755 of record JAUXTN010000206.1, on the reverse strand, counting down.
CTCCTGCATGGCCGCGCGGACGTCGCGCGTGCGCGCCTCCACGAGCGATTCGAGCTGGTCGAGCTGCGGCGCCGCGTTGGGCCGGGAGAGGTCCCGGACGAAGCCGATGGTCAACGACCCGCCGTCGTCCGGCACGCTGAAGCCGACGATCTCCATCGGGAACTCGCGCCCGGCGGCGCAGCGCCCGATGAGCTCCACCCGCTGCTCGCCGAGACCGACGGCCTTCCGCCACCCCGCCAGCGCCTCGTCCGCGGCGGCCCGGAGCCGCTCCGGCACGAGCTGGGCGCCGAGGTCCTGGCCCAGCACGTCTGGACGGGCGCGCCCGAACATCGCCTCCGCCGCCCGGTTGAACTCCACGATGTGGCCCTCGCCGTCCACCACGAGGATCGCCTCCTGCGAGCCCTCCACCACCGCCCGGGTCTGCGCGCGGCTGACACGAAGCGCGGCCTCCGCCCGGCGCCGCTCGTTGGCCTCCACCGCGAGGGCGGTGAGATCCGCCATCGAGGCCGCGAACTGCTCCTCGTCCGCGGTCCACGCGCGCGGCGCCCCGGTGTGCTCGTGGCGGAGCACCCCCACGACCTTCCCCCCGACCCGCACGGGGGCGTCGAGCAGCGCACTCAACCCGAAGCGGGCGGCGTAGGCGTCGGCGTCGCGCCGGGTCTCGGCGTCCGTCGAGGCGGCCACGACCGCGCGGGTGGACTCGAGCGCGGCCTGGTAGGCGGGGAAGTGCGGCGCCGGGATCACCAGGCCCTCGGCGTGGGCCGCGGTCGCGCGGTCGTAGCGGTCGAGGCACCGGATGTTCGCGTCCTCGTGCGTCCAGACGCTGGTGGCGGCCACTTCGAGCGCCTCGGCGGCGGCCTCCACGATGCTGCGGAGCGCCGCGTGGAGGTCCCCGCCGTGGAGGGTGTCCCACATCGTGATGCGGAACAGCGCGACGTTCTGCCGTCGGAGCCGCGCGCGCTGGAGCGCCAGCGCCTCCTCCGCCGCCTTCCCCGCCGTCACGTCGATCAGCACCCCGTACGCGTGCGTCGGGTGCCCGTGGGAGAGCACGACGCTCATGATGTCCCGCACCCAGACCACGCGGCCGTCACCGGCCAGCATCCGGTACTCGATCGAGTAGCCGGTCCCCTCGGCGATGTGGCGGACGAAGCTCCGCTGTGCGGCGTCGCGATCCTCGGGGTGGACGTGCGCCTCCCAGAACCCCGGCTGCTCGGTCCAGTGCGGTGCAGGCAAGCCGAGGAGCCGCGCGGACTCGTCGCTCACGTAGACGAAGCGCCCGGTCTCCCCGTCGCGCTCCCAGAGGACCACCGGCACGTGCTGGAGCACCCGGTGCTCCGGGCCGGCGCCCGCAGCGCGCTTCGGGCCGACGGGGGCGGAATGGAACGCAAGGCGGCGTCTTTCACGCGGCAACGGCCCCTCCCAAGGGGCCAATCTAAGCGCGCTGGCTGGACCCTATGGATGCAATCGACACAGGGCGGGGAGTTCCCATGGGCGCGTATCGGATACACACCCGGACATGACTCTCGCCGAGCTTGCGCATCTCATGGGCCGCCTGACCGACCAAGAGATCGCCGATCGGGTGGGATGCGATCGCTCGACCGTCGCGCACTACCGGCGAGAGCACGGGATCCCGAGCACCCGTGGGCGCCCGATCGGGCAGACCGTGGCGAACGACATCGTGGGGGCCGCGCGGGCGCTCGGCGAGTGCGAGCTTCACCGGCTGCTCGACCACCTGGCGGCGGGCCTCGACTTCGAGGGCACCGAAGCGCGGCGCCTCTGGCGGCTGGACATGCGCTCGCAGGTGGCGAAGCTCGCGGACCGCGGCCGCCTCCACCGGGTGGCGACCGGCCGCTACCTCGCGCCCCTGACACCCGCGGAGGAGGCGGATCCCACCTTCCGCGCGCTCGCGGACAAGTTCGCCACGGCGGCGAGCCGGCCCGGGTAGCCGGCCCGGCTACCCGGCCGGCTCGCCGATCGGCAAGCCCCAGGTCGACGCGACCGCGCGCACGCACGTCAGCAGGTCGCCGAACGCGATGGGCTTGACCAGGAACGCGTCGATGCCGAGCGCCGTGGCGGCGTCGATGTCACGGGCATCGTTGGACGACGTGAGCACGATGACGCGCACGTCCGCGCGGTCCGGGCGGCTCCGGAGCCAGCGCAGCACCTCGATCCCGGGGACCAGCGGCAGCTTCAGGTCGAGCAGCACGTGGGTCGTGTCCGCGCGCGCGGGCTCCGCGGGCGTGGGGCCTTCAAGCCACGCGATCGCACGGGCCCCGTCCTCGACGACATCGAGCGGCGCCGAGACGTTCAGTTGGGCGAACGCGCGCCGCATGAAGAGCACGTCGTCCGGGTCGTCCTCGACGAGCAGGATGCGCGGCGCGGCCACGCTCACCCCCGCTCCGGGAAGCCCGCGAGCGAGAGCCGGAACGCGCTCCCCACGCCGATCTCCGAGGTGACGTCGAGGCGCCCCCCCATGCGCTCGGCGGCGCGCGCCGCGATCGCGAGCCCGATGCCGGTCCCCTCGTACGCCTCGGAGCGGTGCAGCCGCTCGAACACCCCGAAGATGCGTTGGAACTGCTCGGGCGCGATGCCGATCCCGTTGTCCTGCAGGACGATGCACGTCCCCGTCCCCGACCCGTCCGGCTCGGCGCGGATGTGCACCCGGGGCGTCACCCCCGGCGCGACGAACTTGCAGGCGTTCGTGAGGAGATTCGACAACACCTGGTAGAGCAGGACCGTGTCCCCCTTCGCGTGAGGCAGGGGCCCGTCGACGCGTATGTGCCGGGCGCAGTCGGGATGGAGGCGGCAGACGTCCGCGAGCACGGCGCCCACGTCCACACGCTCGCACCGCACGGCCGTGCGCGCGACGTGGCTGTAGTCGAGGAGGCCCCGGATGAGCTGGTCCATCTTCTGCGACCCACGCACGATGCGGTCCGCATAGCCGCGTGCGGTCTCGTCCAAGGCGTGCCCGTACTCGTTCGCCAGGGCATCCCCGAAGCGGTGCATCGTGCGCAGCGGGGCGCGCAGGTCGTGGGCGATGGTGTAGGTGAAGGCGGAGAGCTCCCGGTTGGCCGCCTCGAGCGCCGCGGTCTGCGCTTTGAGGTCCTGGGTCCGGGCCTCCACGTGCGCCTCCAGCTCGGCGGTGAGGCGGGCGCTCTCCTGCTCGCGCGCTCGGCGCATCCGCGACAGCTCGATCTGCGACCGGATGCGGGCCACCAGCTCAACCGCCGCGAACGGCTTCACGAGGTAGTCGTCCGCCCCCGCGTCGAGCCCCTGGATGCGGGCCTCCTCGCCCGCGCGGGCCGACAGCAGGATGACCGGGACCGAGCGCGTCCGCGGGTCGTCGCGGAGCGCGCAGAGGAGCCCGAAGCCGTCGCGGCGCGGCATCATCACGTCGGCGAGCACGAGGTCGGGCGGCCGGGCGCGGATGAGCTCGAGCGCCGCCTCGCCGTCCGGGGCGGTCTCCACCGTCCAGTGCCGGGCGAGCAGCCGGCCCAGGTACCGGCGCATGTCCGCGTTGTCGTCGGCGAGCACCACCCGGGTGTCAGGCTCGAACGGGGCGAACCCGAGGCGCGCCTCCTCCGGCTCCGCGGGCGCCACCCAGCCCGCGGCCTCCACCAGGTACGGGTCCGCGTGGTGCCCGGTCTCCTGCCTCGTGCCCGCGACGAGGCGGTCGGCCGGGAGGTGCGCCGTGCCGTGGGGCATGGACACCGCGAACTCGGTCCCCTGCCCCGGCTCGCTGCGCACCTCGATCGTGCCACCGTGGATCCGCACGACCTCCTGCACCAACGCGAGCCCGATGCCGGTCCCCTCGTGGGTGCGCGCCCGCGCGCCGTGCACCCGGTGGAAGCGGTCGAAGATGAGGGGGAGGTGCTCGGGCGCGATGCCGACGCCGGTGTCGGCCACCCGCAGCACCTCGGCGCTGCCCTCGGTCCGGAGCGTCACCGTGATGGCGCCCGTGAAGGTGTGCTTGAACGCGTTGGAGACGAGGTTCAGCACCACCTTCTCCCACATCGCCCGGTCGACGTACAGGCCCGCCGTCCCCTGGCAGTCGACCGTGTAGGTGAGGTGCGCGCCCTCCACGAGCGAACGGAACACGCTCGCGACGCTCCGAGTCAGCTCGGCGAGGTCCGTCGGCTCGAACGAAGTCTGGATGCGCCCAGCCTCGAACCGGGAGAAGTCGAGGAGCGTGTTCGTCAGGCGCAGGAGGCGCATGGCGTTGCGGTACGCCGCGTCGAGCTCGGGGCCGACGAGCGCGCGGTCGGGGGATTCCAGCGCGTCCCGCAGCGGCCCCAGCATGAGGGTGAGCGGCGTCCGGAACTCGTGGCTCACGTTGCTGAAGAACAGCGTCTTCGCGCGGTCGAGCGCCGTGAGGGCCTCGGCGCGCTCGCGCTCCTCCTCGTAGGCCCGCGCGGTGGCGAACGACGACGCGAGCTGGCTGACCACCAGCGTCAGGAGCCCCCGGTAGGGGTCGTCGAGCCGACGATACGGGCTGAGCCCCACCACCAGGAGCGCCGCCGTGCCCGCGCCGTGTGCCGCCGGGATGGGCATCACTCGCGCACGGGTCGGGGGCTCGTCCCAGTCCCCCGTCGGGAGCGGCCCGAGCCCCGCCAGGTCGTCGACCTCCCGCGTCGTCCCGTCCCGCAGCGCGTCCGCGAGCGGCCACGGCGAGGGCCCGTCGACCGGGACGGTCTCCGGCGCGATGGCGGCGCCCGGGTCCACCCCCGAGGCGCCGGCCAACACGAACCGTCCCCGCGCGGCGTCCAACCGGTAGAGGAGCGCGAACGGGAGGTCGCGGCGGTTCGTCCCCAGGGCGAGGGCGCCGGCCCGGCACGCCTCCGCGACCGTGCGCACCTCCGCGCCGACCGCGGCGAGCTCGCCGAGCAACGCCAGTTGCCGCTCCCCGAAGATGCGCTGCGTGTCGTCCGTGTTCGCGCAGAAGACCCCGCCGATGCCGCCGCGCTCGTCGGCGACGGGGCTGTAGGAGAACGTGAAGTAGGTCTCCTCCCGGTAGCCGTAGCGCTCCATGATCAGCAGCAGCGCCTCGTCGTAGCTTCCCTCGTCCCGCGACATCGCGGCGCGCGCGCGCGGCCCCGTCTCGTCCCAGATCTCCCGCCAGACCTCCGACGCCGGCTGACCGAGCGCACCTGGGTGCTTGCCGCCGATGATCGAGCGGTAGGGGTCGTTGTAGAGGTTGATGAGGTCCGGGCCCCACCAGACGAACATCGGCTGGCGCGAGGTCAGGATGATGCGCACGAGGGTGCGGAGCGCGAGCGGCCACTCCGCGGGCGGTCCCAACGGGGTGCGCGACCAGTCGAACGAGCGGATCAACGCCCCGCACTCGCCGCCGCCCGCGAGGAACGGGGGGGTCTCGGCGGGGGCGCCGCGGCCGTCTGCATTCTCGTGCTCTTCTTCCACCGGGACCCTCTCGGGCTCCCAAACCCGCCGATGCGCTCCGACGGGCCCGTCCGGCTGTCTTTTGCTGTCGCCGGCATCCGACCGGGTGCTGGGCGGGGCCCTCGCCCATCCGCCGACAACGACAGTCAGGCCGTGCGCCAGCCGGCCTGGCTACGAGATCCGGCCGAGGCCCCAGCGGCGGTGGTCCGCGAGCATGCAGCGGTCCTGCACCACGTCGATGCCCGCCGCGATGAGCGCTGCCGCGACGGCGTCGTTGCGGATGCCCTGCTGGAACCACACCACCGCCGGCAGCGGGCGCATGCCGAGGAGCTCGTCGAGGTGGGCGGGCAGGGCCTCGGGGCGACGGAACACGTCGACCACGTCCACCGGCTCCCCGAGGTCGACCAGGGACGCCCGCACCGGCTCGCCGAACAGCGTCTGCCCCACGAGCAGGGGGTTGACCGGCAGGATGCGTGACCCGACGCCGTGCATGTAGGCGGGCACGTAGTGGGCCGGCCGGGAGGAGTCCGAGTGCGCCCCGAGCACCGCGACGACCCGCGCCCGCACGAGCACCGCCCGCACGTCGTCCTGGGCCACGATCGCCCGCCCCGTGGTCACTCGCCCGGCCCGGACACGTAGAGCTCGGTGCCGGCCATCACGGCGGTGGAGCCCTGGATGATCTGGTCCGTGTAGAAGTCCGGGTTGTCGCCCACGATGGAGATCACCTGGGTCCACGTGCAGTTGAGCCAGATCGTGTCCTCGCCGTCCGGGAGGAGCACCTCGATCGTAAACCCGCCGACGATCCCGTTGCTGTCGTCCGCCCAGCCTTCTTCGTAGATGACGGCGTGGCTCACGATTACCTCGCCGCGCTCGAGCGTGACCCACTTGTACTGGCGGAGGCTCGGGTAGGGCAGCACGATGCCGAAGCCGCCGTTCTTCTCGATGTCGTCGTCCGCCACGAGGTCCTCGTGGTCGGCCCACGCGGCCTCGCTGCCGTTGGTGAGCGTGCGCTCCCACTTGTCGTAGCTGTCGTCCGCGAAGGTCTGGTCGACCTCCGTCATCACCGCGGCGTACGCGTCGAGCGTGCCGCGCACGCGCTTGATGACGAGCCCGCCCGACATGTTGCCGAGCTCCAGGTTCTCGCTGAACGTGAGGTCCTCGACGTAGGCCATCGCGGGGGTCTCGACCTCGTAGCCGACCTCGGCGGCCTCGATCTCCTCGTCGATCCAGGCGGCGAGGTACTCGGCCTCGCCGGCGAGCTCGTCCGTACCGAAGTCCCGCAGCATCATCCACGTGAGCTCCTCCATCTCGGGAGGGGTCTCTTCGGGGGGGGCGGAGCACGCGAACAGGAAGGCGAGCAGCATGGCCACGCGATTGTAGCACGGGGCAACCCGGCTGCTGAAAGGCGGCCTCCCCGGCCATGTAGGGTTAGCCGGGCGCATGGCGAACGATCCCAATCGTGGTCACGGCCACGAGCACGGCGGTCACGGCCACGGCCACGAGCACGGCGGTCACGGCCACGACGCGCACGGCCACGCCGCGCACGGCCACGATGCCCACGGCCACGATGCCCACGAGCATGACGCGCGCGAGCACGACGCGCACCACGGCCACGAGCACGACGCGCACGGCCGCGACCACGCGAACGCCGGGAGCCCCGCGCCCGCCATCTCCCCCACGCCCCCGATCTCCACCGCGCACGACCACGGCCACGCCGCGCACGAGCACGGGCACGGCCACGACCACGGCCACCTCCGCACCCCGGGCAACGAGCGTCGCATCGTCGTGATGCTCGCGCTCGTCGTCGGCTACATCTTCGTCGAGCTCTTCGGCGGCCTGTGGTCGGGCTCCCTCGCGCTCCTCGCGGACGCCGGGCACATGACCTCGGACGCCGCGGCGCTCGCCATCGCGCTCTTCGCCCTGCGCATGGCCCGCCGCCCGCCCACCGCCACGCGCACCTACGGGTTCCACCGCGCGGAGGTCCTCGCGGCCGTCGTCAACGGCGGCGCGTTGGTCGCCGTCGCCCTCGGCATCCTCTGGGAGGCCGCCCAGCGCCTCTCCGACCCCGCGCCCGTCGTCGCCCCGGTGATGATGGCGGTCGCCGCGGGCGGCCTCGTCGTGAACCTGCTCGGCCTCGCCGTCCTCGCGGGGGGCCGCCACCAGGACATGAACCTCCGCGGCGCCTGGCTGCACGTCCTCTCCGACGCCCTCGGCTCCGTCGGCGCGCTCGTCGCGGGCGCCCTCGTGTGGTGGAAGGGCTGGACCTGGGCCGATCCCGTCGCCTCCGCCGCCATCGCGCTGCTCGTGCTGCACGCGTCCTACGCGCTCCTGAACGAGGCCGTGCACGTGCTGATGGAGGGCGCGCCCGCCCACATCGACGTCGGCGAGGTGCGCGCGGTGATGTGCGGCACGCCGGGGGTGCAGGCGGTCCACGATCTGCACGTGTGGACGATCACGAGCGGCATGGTCGCCATGAGCGGCCACGTCGTGGTCGACGGCACGGTCGACGGCCACGAGCTCCTCGGCACCCTCGCCGCCTCGCTGCGGTCGCGCTTCTCCATCGGCCACACGACCATCCAGCTCGAGCCCGTCGACTTCGTGGAAGAGGGCTTCCACCCATGACCGCCGCCCCGTGACGGCGCGCTCCGGGGGGCGCGCCCCCTCGCTTCGCTCGGGGTCGGGCTGCTCCAGGCTCGCCCTGCGGGCTCGGTCGGCCGGCGATCGGGGCGTCGGGGTGATCGTCCGGCACCCGGGCTCGCCGGCCGGACCGGCCGCAGGGCGGCCGCCTTCCGCATCCCTCGCGCGGGGATGGCGATGAAGCCCCGCCTGCCCCCCTGGCTCTCCCGGAACGTGCTCACGCTCGGCCTCGTGAGCCTGCTCAACGACGCCGCGTCCGACATGATCGCGCCGCTCTTCCCGATCTTCCTCACGGTGACGCTCGGGGGCGCGCCCGCCATGTTGGGGCTCGTCGAGGGCGCCGCGGACGCCACCGCCAGCGTGTTGAAGCTCGTGTCGGGCCGGATCGTCGACCGGTGGGGCCGCCGGGTGCCCCTCGTCGTCGGTGGCTACGCGCTCGCGGCGCTCACCCGGCCGCTGCTCGCGATGGCGACCGGGCCGTGGATGGTGCTCGTCCTGCGCGTCACCGACCGCGTCGGCAAGGGCCTGCGCACCACGCCGCGCGACGCCCTGCTCGCCGCGGGGGCGCCGCCCGAGCGCCTCGGCTCCGTCTACGGCTTCCACCGCGCGATGGACCACTTCGGCGCGGTCATCGGGGCGCTGCTCGCCGCCGCGGCGCTGACCCTGGGCGTCAGCGACCTCCGCACCCTCTTCTTCTACAGCGCCGTCCCCTCGTTCGTCGCCCTGCTCCTGCTCGTGCTGCTCGTGCGGGAGCCGCCGGTCGACCCTCCCGTCGTCCTCGTCGTCGAGGCCCCCGTGCCCGTGCTCGTGCCCGGGAAGGCGGTGGCCGTGAAGGCCGTGCCGCCGCCGCCGTGGACCACCCCCTTCCCCAAGGGCCGCCTGCGCTGGTACCTCGCCGCGGTCGCGCTCTTCGGGCTCGGCCACGCGAGCGACGCCTTCCTGCTCCTGAAGGCCGGCCTCCCCGCCGAAGAGGGCGGCGGCGGCGTGCCGATGGCCGCCCTCCCGCTCCTCTGGATGGCGCTCCACCTCGTGAAGAGCCTCGCCTCGGCCGGCGCCGGCCCGCTCGCCGACCGCTTCGGCCGCCGCCGCCTCATCGCCGCCGGGTGGGTCGTGAGCGCGGGCATCTACGTGGGGTTCGGCGCCGCGGCGTCCGCGACCACGTTCGTGACGCTCTTCGTCGTGTACGGCCTCTACCACGGGCTCGTGGAAGGGGCGGAGAAGGCCGTGGCCGCGCAGCTCGCGGAGGACGGCGCGACCGGCACCGCGCTCGGCTGGTACCACCTCGTCACCGGGCTCGTGGCGCTCCCCGCCGGGCTCCTCTTCGGCTGGCTCTGGACCGTCTTCGGGGCGCCCGTCGCGTTCGCCGTCGGCGCCACGCTCGCGCTCCTCGGGCTCGTGCCGCTCGCGATCTCGGCGCGGCCCGTCCCCTCCGCCGCGTAGCGCTCCCCCGCCCTGGCGCCCGCACGCGGTTATGCTTCGGGCGCTTGGAGGCTTCGCATGCGCCCTTGGATCCTGATCGCCGTCCTCTCCGCCAGCGCGGTGTCCAGCGTCGGCTGCGTGTCGAAGGCCCAGTACGTGAAGGTCCAGAACGAGAACGAGCGGCTGCACGAGCGCGTCGAGAAGCTCGATGCCCGCGCCGAGGCGCAGCTGAAGGCCTTCAAGGAGCTCCTCGCCGACTTCAAGCCCCTCATCGACCGCGGCCTGTTGAAGGTCGAGGTGGTCGACGGCCGCATCACCCTCGGCGTCGCGTCGGACGTGTTGTTCGCCTCCGGGTCGTCCGAGCTCTCCCCCGCCGGCAAGAAGGACCTCGCGGACATCACCCGCCTGCTCGCCAAGCGCGTCGGCGATCGCGACTTCCAGGTCGAGGGCCACACCGACAACGAGCCCATCAACACGGCGCAGTACCCCACGAACTGGCACCTCGGCGCCGCCCGGGCGATCGCCGTCACCCAGCACATGATCGCGAACGGCTTCCCGGAGGACCACGTCTCCGCCGCCACCTTCGCGGACAACTCGCCCGTCTCGTCGAACGGCTCGGCCAGCGGCCGCACCCAGAACCGCCGCATCGAGATCGTGCTGCTCCCCGAGCTCTCGGATCTCCCCGGGTACAAGCGCCTGATGGCCGAGCAGAACGGCCGCAGCCGCGGGCGCGGCAAGGGCAAGTAACGACGCGGGCGCACACGTCGCGCTGGAAGGAGGGGGCCTCGAAACCGCCTACTTCAGCCGCGTGCTCTGATCCCGCGAACGCGCTGTCGATCAAGCCCGGGCTCTGCTAAGCTGCCGGCATGTTCTCGCTGTTGCTCGCCTGTTACCTGCCGGTCGAGGAAGGGGCCCCCTCCTTCGTTCCCTCGCTGTCCGACGGGGACGACCCGTACGTCGACGACACCGAGGACACCGCCGTCGATCCCCCCGCCGACGACACCGCCGGGGAGACCCCCCTCCCGGAAGAGGAGGCGCCGCCGAACCTCGTCCTGAACGAGGTGATGTCGAAGAACGGCTTCACGCTCAACGTCTCGGGCGACTACCCGGACTGGGTCGAGCTCTACAACGACTCGGCGGAGAGCGTCGCGCTCGACCGCGTCACCCTCACCGATGACTCCGGCCGCGTGTGGATGGGCGTCGAGGGAGAGATCCTCCCCGGCGGGTTCTTGCTCGTCTACGCCGACGAGGGCACCGCCACCGACCACGCCCCCTTCACGCTCGACGCCGACGGCGACACCCTCACCCTCGCGGTGGACGGCTGGGTGGTCGACCGCATGGCCACCGGCGAGCTCGACGCCGACGTGTCCTGGGCGCGCTTCCCCGACGGCGGCGACTGGGCGCCGACCATCTGGACCACCGCCGGCGAGACCAACGGCAACACCCCGTCGGACACCCTCGACACCGACAGCACGATGTTCGGGCTCTACGGCGTCCACACCGTCTACCTCGACCTCGACACCGCCGCGCTCGCGAGCCTGCGCAGCACCTACTCCACCTACGTCGAGGGCATCATCACGGTCGACGGCAGCGAGATCGACCCCATCGGCGCCCGCATCCGCGGCTCGTCCACGCTGCGCACGATCGACCAGAAGTGCTCCTTCAAGATCGACACCAACCGCTTCGGCGACCTGCGCTTCCGCGGCCTGAAGAAGTTCCACCTCATCAACATGATCTGGGACGCCTCGCATGTCCGCGAGTACATGTCGTACCACATCATGCGCGAGTTCGGCGTCCCGTCGATCCGCAACAGTTACGCGTGGTTGGACGTGAGCGGCACCGACAAGGGCCTCTACCTGTTCTCCGAGGCGTACGACGACACCTTCCTCGAGAGCTGGTACGGCAACAGCGACGGGTACCTCTGGGAGCCCGGCAGCGGCGACTTCACGAGCGCCGGCTCGGGGTGGGACTGCGAGGAGGGCTACCCCTGTGACACGAGCGTCCTGGAGCCCATCGCCAGCCTGCTCCGCAGCACCGCGACCGACGCCAACGTCGAGGCCATGGAACAGGTGCTCGACCTCGAGTCCGCCCTGCGCATGATCGCGGGCGAGATCGCGGTCGGCCAGTGGGACGGCTACTGCTCGCCCCACAACTACCGCGTCTATTGGGACCCCGAGACCGGCCTCGCCAGCATGCAGCCCTCGAGCCTCGACCTCACGTTCGACAACCTCGGGTACAACTACGGCCACGAGTACTTCAGTTGTGGCGGCTCCATCCTCTCGTGGTGCCTCTCCAACGAGACCTGCGAGGAGCGCTACCTCGACATCCTGGACGAATTGGCGGACCGCATCGAGGGCGAAGACGCCGCCACCAGCATGCAGGTCATGGAGACGCTCGACGAGATCGAGGTCCTCATCGACGACTACGCCGCGGACGACGCCGCCACCGGCCTCTCCGGCTACACCTACGCGCAGCACACCGACCAGTTCGCGTACATCCGGGCCTACCTCGCGGCAGAGCCGGCGGAGATCCGGGCGCAGGTGGATACGCGGCGGTAGGAAGGGAGGAGGCGGTGAACATGCGCTCCCGGCTCCTCTTGTTCGCGGTGTTCCCGCTCCTGGGCGGCTGCGCGATCTTCGACCCGCAGACCTGCGCCGCCGCGGGCCGGGTCCTCGACGAGTGTGACCTCACCCAGCGCGACGACACGCCCTTCGTCGACTACGCCCTCGGCGAGTGTGCGGACGGCTGCGAGGCCGCCTGTGTCGCCCAGGCCACGTGCGGCGAGCTGGAGTTCCACTCCTGCGAGAACCCCACGTTCCTCGACGCGTGCCTGATCGAGTGCGGCGTGCCGACGGGGTGTATCGACGAGGACGACGACACCTCGACGCCGCTGGTCCTCTCGTTCGACGGCGCGCCTGTCACGTTCCTGCGTGGCGGTGGCACGTTCGACTTCGGAAGCGGCACCGCCGTGACGACCGACTGGCCCTCGCCTGATACGCCCTGGCTGGCCTGGGATCGCGACAACAACGGTCTCATCGACGATGCCACCGAGCTCTTCGGTGACGCCACGCCCCTCCCCTCCGGCGCGCGGGGTGCCAACGGTTTCGTGGCGCTCGCCCAATTCGACACGGACGCGGACGGGTGGGTCACCCCAAGTGACGAGGAGTGGGCGCTCCTCCGCGTTTGGACCGACGCGGACGCCGACCACACCTGCGCCGCGGCCGAGGTGGACGACCTCGCGAGCGTCGGCGTCCTCGGGTTCGAGCTCCGCTACGAGCTCCAGCCCGCCTGCGATGCGCGCGGGAACTGTGTCTTCGAGCGGTCTCGCCTCCGCTCGCTCGGCGCGGACGGGGTGCTTCGCGAAGGCGCCGTGTTCGACGTGCACCTCCGCGGCCAGCCGGTCACGGGGCGCCCGGCGCGGTAGATCACCCGCACCAACGCCGCCCGCCACGCGGCCACTTGCACCGGCGGGTCCCGGCCGCCCGACCAGCACGCCACTGGTCCTCGCCGGCCCGCCGCGCTGCCGACGGACCGGGGGCCCGCCCGTGCGTTGACGCGTCGAGCCGCGTGACCAACATCGAGCATGCGCAAAACCGTAGGGAGGAACTCATGATCCGCTCTCGCACCGCCACGCGGACCGCCATCGCGTTCGCTTCGTTGTGGACCTTGCTCGGAACGGCCCACGCCGCGTGCCGCAACTTCGCCGTGGACGACTCCTTCGCCATCACCCAGGAGAATGGGTACCGCGTCACGTTCAAGCTGACCCAGGACGAGACCGGGGCGTTCACCGGGACGGCCAGCTACCCGAGCGGCTCCGAGGAGGTCACGGGCACCGCCCGCGGCGCCATCGGCGACCGTGGCAAGTTCGACCTGGTCGTCAATTGGGAAAACGGCTCGGTCGGCGACTACACCGGCTGGGTGACACGCGACGGGAACATCTCCGACGGAACGGCGTTCGACCGCGCCCACCCGGAGAGCCGCACGACGTGGACCAACGTGCACCCGCTGAGGTGCGCGGACTGACCCTCCGGCCGGGCCGTGTCACACCGGCGGAAACACGAACGACCACGGCCGCCGCGCGAACCGCGCGGCCACCGCGCGCACCAGGGCGAGCAGCGCCACGAACGGGATGTTGCGGGCGCGCAGGGCCACGGCGAGCGCGAGCGAGAAGCTCACCGCGAAGTTGAGCGTGCCCACACCGCAGATGCCGAGGACCGCGTAGCGGAAGGCGGGCTCCACGATGGCGAGGGGCCCGACGGAGGCGCCGGCGAGCGTGAGAGCGCCGGTCGAGAAGGTCACGTGCCGCACGTCGAGGGGCAGCCCGAAGAACTTGCCGACGATCGGCGCGGCGCCCAGCAGGAGCCCGAGCGACACGTTGGTCCCGAACGCGGACACGTTGCGGAGGTAGGTGCGGGCGAGGCCCTGCATGCGCGGCCGGCCCAGGCGTCGGCCCAGCGAGGGGTGCTCCGCGATGGCCTCGGGGAGGCGGTGCAGCGCGCTCCAATTCTCCAACCAGCCCCCGACGATGCTCGAGGCCCAGAGGAGCACGCCCGTGAGCATCGCGTAGAGGAGCGTGCCGCTCTGCCAGGGGTGGTGCATGGCGATGACGTGCTCGGCGGTGCCGGCGTCGAGGAAGGGCCGGCCCGTGAACGCCTCGTGGAAGATGTTCACGCCGACCGCGACGGGCACGACCATGCCGAGGTTGCCGATGAACGCGGCGAGCTGGGAGCGCAGCGTGCGCGCGATGAGCTCGACGAGCGGCTCCAGCCCGCCCTCGCTCGCGTCGATGTTGGCCGCGAGGGAGGCCGCGGTCATCGACGGCTGCTTCGTCGCGAGGGTGAACCCGAGGGCCTGCAGCCCGACGAAGCACAGCGCGTAGTTGAGGCCCGACAGGAGGCCCTGGAAGAAATAGGGCAAGGCGGCGTACCCGAGCGCGAACTTCACCGCGACGGTGCCCGCCGTGAGGTAGCCGCCGCCCGCCGCGGACTCCACCATCCGGTGCCACTCGGCCCGGCTCGTGGTGATGTAGTGCTCGCCGGTCTCGCCCGCGCGCTCGATGATGCGCCGCGCGAGGAGGCGGCTGTTCCGCTGCACCAGCGCCACGAAGCTGCGATCGCCGAGGTCCTGCGCCACGAGATCGCGGATGAAGCGGACGGCGCGGGCGCGCTGGAGGGCGGGGTCCGGCGGGTCCGTGTCGAGCAGCGCCAACAGGTGATCGGCGCGCTCGAGGAGCCGCCCCAGGAGCTCGACCCGGAACACGAGATCGACGCTCACGCCGCCCTCGTCGAGGTGATCGACCACGCCGTCGAGCACGATGCGCGCGGCCGCGACGTGCCACACCGCCTCCGCGCGCAGGCGCCGCGCCTCGACCTTCCCCGCCGGGTGCCCGGCCTCGGCGCGTCGCCGCGCCTCCAGGTACGCCGCGCACGTGCGGGCCAGGGCGAGCACCGGGGCGACGCCGACGTCGGAGAGCTCGCTTCGGCTGCGGATGTCCTCGTCGAGGCCGACCGACGCGGCCCGGACGACCACCAGGGTCAGCGCCTCCGCGGCCTCCGCGCCCATGCGGTAGCGGGCGGTCGGCTCTCCCGGCACGAACACCAGGAGCGTGGCGAGCTCGACCACGAGGCCCGGCGGCGCGGCGTCGAGCCACTGGGTGGCGCCCTCGTCGGGGAACACGCGCGCGACGAGCGCCGCGAGGCAGGCCTCGTCGGGAGGGCGGGGCAACACCCGCCGCGCGAGGCGGTTGGCGAACTCGGCGAAGAAGCGGAGCTCGATGGGGAGCCCGGTGTGGGCGAAGAGGCGGAGGGTCGAGGTCTCCAGCAGCACGCCGGTCACGAGCCCCGCGAGCGCCGCGCGCCACTCCGGCGCCTCCCGGAGCGCCTCCACCAGCACCCACAACCGCGCGGCGACCGAGCCGCCGCCCACGTTGGCGCGGTCCGGGAGCACGAGCGGCGTCTGGACCCGCAGCCACGCCGCGAGGGAGACCAGCGCGTCGAGGCGGTCGGAGAGGGGGTCGTCGGGGCCGGCGGCGGCGAGGATCGTGGCGAGCTCGGCCGCGACCGGGATGGGGATGCCCGGCGCGGCGGTCCGGAGGCGGGTCACGAGATCCACGGGCGAGAGGGCGTCCTGGGAGTCCCGCCGAAGCAGGACGCGCGCGTTCCTGGGGTCTGGCATCGGCGGACGATACGCCGGGAGGCCTGGCAGCCCGCTCGTGGCGGCGCCCACCCCTCGACGTGGTCACGACGGGACGGGGCCCCCCGCCGCGAACCGGTTCCGCGGGAAATCGGGCCGCTTCCGTCCCCCCGGGGCAGCCCCCGCCGAGCGCGTAGCCGTGCGCCTTACATGACACCTACATCGCGTAGCGGGAGGCCGAAGCCCGCGGGTGGGGGGCCGGGCGCGCGGCCCGGGGGCCCGTCGCCCGGCGGGATCGGCTCGGCGGTCACGGCCTCGGGGGCCGCCACGGCGCTCCCCCCCCCCGACTCCCCCCCCATCCACTCCCCCGGCGTCCGCGCCTCCCCCGCCCGCACGATGTACCGCAGGTGCCGGAGCGCGCGCACGTCCACCAGCGGGTCCCCGTCGACGACGAGCAGGTCGGCGATGCGACCCGACTCGACCGTGCCGGCCTCGATGGCGAGCATGCGCGCGGGGGTGCGCGTCGCGGCGAGGAGCGCCTCCTCGGGGGTGAGCCCCGCGAGCACGAGGAGCTCGACCTCGCGGACCGAGGTGGGGCCGTGGAACTCGAACGGGATGATCGGCCAGTTCCCCGAGTCGCTGCCCATCACGATCGGCACCCCCGCGTCGCGCAACGCCCGGAGCGCGCGGCCGGTGCGCGCGAGGCGGCGCCTGACCGCCCCCTCGTTGAAGCCGAGCCGCGCGAGGAGCCCCGCCGCGGGCACCCCCGGGTACATCGTCTCGACCATCGCGCGCGCGAACCCGCGCGCCACCTCCGGGTCGGCCGCGGTCGCCAGCTCCGCCGCGGGCACGGTCAGCTGGAGCAGCGGGTCCGCGAGTCGCTCCGGCGCCCACCCCGTCCGCATCGTGTCGAGGATGGCGAGCGTCGACATCTCGTAGACGCCCCGGGCGGCCGCGAGGGCCACCAGTGCGCGATCGTAGCGCTCCGGCGGGTGGACGAGCACGGTGGCGCCGAGCCGCTCGATGGCGGTGGTCTGCTCCTCGGGGCTCGCGGCGTGCGCGTAGACCCGCACCCCCCGCGCCGCCGCGCCCGTGCGGATCGCGTCGAACACCTCCGAGGTGTACGTCGGCCAGATCGTGGGGCCGAACCCCTCCTCCACCGTCGTCTTGATGCCGACGACGCCCTGCCCCTCGACCGTGTCGAATTGCCGGGCGACCTCCGCCGGTGTCCCCACCGAGGGGAACGTCGGGAGCACCGCCTGCACGTACCCGCCGGGGGGCGAGAACGGCGCGCCGAGCGCGAGGTAGGTCGGGCCCGGGGCGCCGCTCGTGAGCGCGACGCGGATGCGCAGATGCGCGTCGGGGAGGACCGCGGGGTCGAGGATCGTCGTGACGCCGCAGGCGAGGTACGCACGGAGATGATGCCGCAACAGAGCGGCTTCCTCTTCGGGCGTGTCCTTGCGCCACGCCGCGCCGGGCGAGAGCGAGAGGTGCACGTGCGCGTCGATCAGGCCCGGCATCACCGTGCCGCCCGCGACGTCGAGGACCCGCGCCCCCTCCGGTGCCACGAGCCCCGGCCCGACGGCCACGATGCGGTCGTCGTGGACGAGCACGTCGACGTCCGTGCGCACGGGCGCCCCGGTGCCGTCCCAGAGGCGGGCGTGGGTGAGGAGGAGGTCCCCGGCGAGCGCGCGGGAGGTCAGGAAGCCGGCGGCGAGGAGGAGCATGGCCCCGGGAGGGTAGCCCACACGCGCGTTCCCAGCGGCGCGGGCCCGCGGGCCCTACGCCGCCTTCGCGATCCGCCGCAACCCCGCGGCTTCCCGCACGCGCGCCTCCAGGAGCCTCGGGTCGAGCGGCTTCGACAGGAAGGCGTCCATGCCCGCGGCGAGGCACAGCTCGTCGTCGCCCTTCATCACACCCGCCGTGAGCGCGATGATGGGGAGGTAGCCGCCGTGCTCGGCTTCGTGGCGACGGATGAGCCGGGTCGCCTCCAGGCCGTCGAGCTCCGGCATCTGGACGTCCATCAGCACGACGTCGATCGGCTCGGCCAGCGCCGCGGCCACGGCCTCGCGCCCGTTCACCACCCGGATGACCCGGTGGCCCGCCCGCCCCAGGAGCCGCGACGCCACGAGCGCGTTGACGGCGGTGTCCTCGGCGAGCAACACGACCAGCGGACGTTGGACCGGGCCGCTCACCGCGAGGACATCCGCACGCCCCCCTTCCAACACCACTCCCTCCATCGCCACCAGCGGCAGTTGGAGGTGGAAGCGGCTCCCCACGCCCAGCTCGCTCTCGACCCAGAGGCGGCCCTTCATCAGCTCGGCGAGCTTGCGGGAGATGGTGAGGCCGAGGCCGGTCCCCCCGTAGCGACGCGTGGTCGAGAGGTCCGCCTGCTGGAAGGACTCGAAGATGCGCGTCTGGGCCTCCGCGGAGATGCCGGGCCCCGTGTCCTCGACGACCAGCCGCACGGCACCCGGCCGCTCGGGATCGACGGTCGCGCGCACGGCAACGGTGCCCGCGGCGGTGAACTTCACCGCGTTTCCGGCCAGGTTGAGCAGGATCTGGCGGATCCGCACGGGGTCTCCCCGGAAGGTGGGCGCGAGCGCCGGATCGATCTCCAGGGCCAGGGCGATCCCCTTCTCCCGGGCGCCGTGGGCCACGAGCTCCAATACCTCGCCGAGGACGACCGGGAGCGAGAACGGGATGGCCTCCGTCGTGAGCGCGCCGGCCTCGACCTTCGTGAGATCCAGGATGTCGTCGAGGATGGTGAGCAGGTTGCGCCCCGCGGTCCGCGCGCCCTCCACGTACTCGCGCTGCTCGGCGTCCAGCGGCGTGTCGAGCGCCAGGGAGGTCAGCCCGATGATGCCGTTCATCGGGGTGCGGATCTCGTGGCTCATGTGCGAGAGGAACCGGGACTTGGCTTCCGATGCGACCAGCGCCTGCTCGCGTGCGCGGATGAGCTCGGCCTCTGCGGCCTTCGCCAGGGTGACGTCCTGCGAGGTCCCGGTGATCGCCGCGACCCTCCCCGCCTCGTCGTGCCTCACGCGGAGGATCCAGTGCATCACGCGGATGGCACCGTCCGCGCGGACGATCCGCCCGTCCAGCTCCACCCGACCGCCCGACCGCCCGACCTCGCGGAACGCGGCCTCGACACGCGAGCGATCGTCGGGATGTACGTTCAACATCCCCTCCTCCGCCGTCGCGGGCGGCTCCGCGCGCTGGTGGATCTCGCACAGCGACTTCGACCACTGCACGCGCCCCGTGGCGAGCTCGACCTCCCAGCTCCCGAGCCCGGCGAGCCGCTGGGCGTCGTCGAGCCCGGCGCGGATGCGTGCCAGGGCCGCCGTGGTCTGATCGAGGCGGGCCAGGACCGAGGCGTTCACGTGGTGGTAGACGACCGCCACCAGGTAGGTCACGCCCGGGAGCAGGAGGAGCTCCATCAGGTCGGTCAGGGGGGACACGCGGGCGGAG
The DNA here is from genome assembly GCA_030684355.1 of Pseudomonadota bacterium. Taxonomy (GTDB): domain Bacteria; phylum Myxococcota_A; class UBA796; order UBA796; family SXON01; genus CAJBVW01. The sequence continues at coordinate 25,699 of JAUXTN010000206.1, read as the reverse complement.
GGCGGCGGGAACGGGAACCCGTGGGCCGACAGCCAGAACAAGCCCGCGATGCCGACGAGCCCGATGCCCAGCCAGATCGTCGCCGCGCGCATCCCGCCCACGAGCAGCGTGTAGAGCAGCGCCGGCGCCACGTACACCAGCGCTCGCCAGTCCGTGCCGCCCTGGACGACCGACGTCATGCCGATGAGCGTGAAGAACACCAGCGCGCTGACGTGGGCGCTCACCGCGAGCGACCGCGTGCGGCGCAAGAGCCAGGGTGCCGCGGCCATGACCGGGACGGTGGCGGCCATGCACGCCGCGGTCTGCCACGCGCCGCTCCAGGCGTAGGCGAAGGCCTCCACGCCCGCGAACGCCACGTAGAAGAACGGGAAGACGAGCCCGACCTCGGCGCGGGTCCGGGTCGCGGGCGAGTCGCGCAGCTCGAGGGGCAGCCACCGATCGAGCCGCCCGACCCGGCTCACCGGCGAGGGGGGGACGGACGCATCGCGGAGGGCAGGGTGCATACGGATCCTCGAACCGCCTCTCTCGGCAAGACCAACGACGAGTTGAGCAGAACGCTTCCGCGACCCCCGCTACCGCCCCCCCGATCCCCCGCGCGCCGGGCCCTCCCGGTGCCCATCTCCCGGGCTATACGCCCCGATCCCCGCATTTTGGAGCCGACGTGCCGAACCGCCTCGCGAACGAGACGAGCCCCTACCTCCTCCAGCACGCCGAGAACCCCGTGGAGTGGTTCCCGTGGGGCCCCGAGGCGCTCGCGCGCGCGAAGGCCGAGGACAAGCCCATCCTGCTGTCGATCGGCTACTCCGCGTGCCACTGGTGCCACGTGATGGCCCACGAGAGCTTCGAGGACGACCAGGTCGCCGCGCTGATGAACCGCGACTTCGTCAACGTGAAGGTCGACCGCGAGGAGCGCCCCGACCTCGACGAGCTCTACATGCGCGCCGTCCAGGCCTTCACCGGCGGGCACGGCGGCTGGCCGATGACCGTGTTCCTCACCCCCGAGGGCAAGCCGTTCTTCGGCGGCACCTACTTCCCGCCGCAGGCCGGCCGCGGCATGCCGTCGTTCACGCAGGTGCTGGGCCACGTGCAGAACCTCTGGGGCACGGATCGCGCCAAGGTCGAGGACGTGACCGGCAAGGTCGGCGGCTACCTCGCCTCGGCGGCCCGCCTCCCGCGCGCGGAGGGCGCCCTCACGGACGACTGGCTCGACCGCCTCGCGCGTTCGCTCGACAAGGAGTTCGACGCGAAGCACGCCGGCTTCGGCGCCGCCCCCAAGTTCCCGCCCCACGGCGGCCTCGCCGTGCTCCTCGCCCACTGGCGCCGCACGGACGATAAGCGCTCGCTCGCGATGACGACCGCCACGCTCGACGCGATGGCCCAGGGCGGCATGTACGACCTGCTCGGCGGCGGTTTTGCCCGCTACAGCGTCGACCCCGCCTGGAAGGTGCCCCACTTCGAGAAGATGCTCTACGACAACGCGCAGCTCGTGCCGCTCTACACGGACGCGTGGAAGGTCACCAAGGATCCGCTCTACGCGCGCGTCGTACGGGAGACCTTGGGGTGGGTCCTGCGCGAGATGACCGAGCCGGCGGGCGGGTTCCGCTCCAGCCTCGACGCCGACAGCGAGGGCGAGGAGGGCCGCTTCTACGCGTGGACCCCCACCGAGCTCCGCAGCGTGCTCGGCGTGCTCGACGGCATGCGGGTCTCCGCGCTCCTCGGCGTCACGGACGCCGGCACGTTCGAACACGGCACGAGCGTCCTGCGCATGGAGACCCCGCGCGAGCGCCTCGATGACGAGACCCGCGCGCTGATCGAGGCCGCGCTGCCGAAGCTCTACGCCGCCCGCGAGCGGCGGGTGCACCCCGGGCGCGACGACAAGGTGGTCACCGCCTGGAACGCCCTGATGATCTCGGCCTTCGCGCGCGCCGGCGCCGCGTTCGACGAGCCCCACTGGCGCGGCGCCGCCGGCACGGCCGCCCGCTTCCTCCTCGACGAACTGCGCGTGAAGGGCCGCCTCCAGCGCACCTGGAAGGACGGCCGCGCCCACATCCCCGGCTTCGCGGACGACCACGCGTTCCTCGTCAACGCGCTCATCGACCTCTACGAGGCCACCTTCGACTTCGACTGGCTCGCCGAGGCAAACGCGCTGGCGGACACGACGGTCGACCTGTTCTGGGACGCCGCCGAGGGCGGCCTCTACTACACGGGCAAGGACGCCGAGGTGCTCCTCACCCGGTCGAAGCACCTCCTGGGTGGCGCCGAGCCCTCCGCCAACGGCGTCGCGGCGCTGGCGTTCGCGCGCCTCGCCGAGCTCTCCGGCCGCGCGGACCTCGGCGAGAAGGCCGACACCATCCTTCGCGCCTACCAGGCCCTCGTCGACCGTGCCCCGCGCGCCCTCGGCACCGAGGCCCTCGCCTCCGCGTGGCGCACCGGCGCCACCCAGCAGATCGGCATCGTCGGCGGCAAGGCCGAGGCGCTCCTCGCCACCGTCTACACCCACTACCTGCCCTTCGCGGTGGTGGCGTGGCACCCGAACGACCAGATCCCGCCGTTGTTGCCGTGGCTCGAGGACAAGTCCGCCATCGGCGGCCTCGGCACCGCCTACCTCTGCGAGCAGCGCACCTGCCTCGCCCCCACGACCGACCCCGCCGAGCTGGCCCTCCAGCTCGAGCAGGCCAACCGCCCGCGCCGCGAGACCGGCGGCAAGCTCCCCCTGCGCGTCCACGCGCCCGCCCTCCCGACGGACCCCGCGTCCTGGCTCAACAGCGCGCCGCTCCCGCTCGACGCGTTGCGTGGCAACGTCGTGGTGCTCGACTTCTGGACCTATTGTTGTATCAACTGCATGCACGTCCTCCCCGAGCTCCAGAAGCTCGAGGACGTGACGGTGGACGACCCCGTCGTCGTCATCGGCGTGCACGCGGCCAAGTTCGCCACCGAGCGGGAGGCTGCCAACGTGGCCCGCGCCGTCCGCCGCCACCACGTCCACCACCCCGTCGTGCTCGATCCCACCCACACCGTGTGGGACGCCTACGCCATCCGCTCCTGGCCCACCGTCGTCGTGCTCGACGCCGCCGGCCGCATCGCGTGGCAGAAGGCGGGCGAGGCCACCCACGAGGAGCTCCTCCCGATCGTCCACAAGCTCCTCGAAGAGGCTCGCGCCGCCGGCATCCTCGCCTCGGGCCCCGCGTGGCGCCCCGGCGAGCCCGCGGGCGTCCGCGCCGGGCTCTGCTTCCCCGGCAAGGTGCACCTCTGGCCCGATCTCGTCGGCCAGGCGCACGGCCGCGATCCCTTCGGCCCCGACGCGCGCCTCTACATCTCCGACACCGGCAACCACCGCATCGTCGAGGCGTCGCTCTCCCGCGGGCCCGACGGCTGGCCCGTGGCGAAGCGGCTCCGCGCGTTCGGCGGCAACGGCCCCACGCTCGTCGACGGCCCGGGTGACCAGGCCGCGTTCAACGCCCCGCAGGGCATCGGCCGGTCTGGGGAGACCCTCTGGGTGGCCGACACCGGCAACCATGCCCTGCGCCGCATCGACCTCGGCACCGGCTACGTCCGCACCGTCGCGGGCACCGGCCGGCTGGGCCGCGGCGTCGAGGGCAACGGCGGCGAGCCGCGCAAGCTCGCGCTCCGCTCCCCGTGGGACGTGGCGATCTCCGCCGACAAGGACGGCAAGGCCGAGGCCGTGTTCGTCGCGATGGCGGGCGCGCACCAGGTGTGGGTCTACCTGCCCCAGCAGGACCAGATCGGCCCGCTCTTCGGCAGCGGCGCCGAGGAGCACGTCGACGGCGCCCCCGGCGAGGCCGCGCTGGCCCAACCGAGCGGGCTCTCGCTCGTCGGCCGCTACCTCTTCTTCGCGGACAGCGAGACCAGCAGCGTGCGCGTGTTCGACTTGAAGGAGCACCGCGTCGGCACGCTCGTCGGCCAAGGTCTCTTCGACTTCGGTGACATCGACGGCCCCCCCGACAAGGCCCGGCTCCAGCACCCGCTCGGCGTCGCCGCGGCGGAGGGGCAGCTCTACGTGGCGGACACGTTCAACCACAAGATCAAGTCCGTCGACCTCCGCGGCGGCGGTATCGCCACGTTGTGCGGCGGCCCCGGCGAGCTCTCGGAGCCCGGCGGGCTCGTGGTCGCGGGCGACTACCTCATCGTGGCGGACACGAACAACCACCGGCTGCGGGTGGCGCACCGCGGGAGCGGGGAGATCCGGACGCTCGACCTCACGGGGTAGCCAGGCCGGCTAGCGTCCGGTGACACCGATGGCGACGGCCTCGCCGATTGGTTCGCGACCTCGGGGGCCCTCGGTGGGGTAGACTCCCCCCGAGGTCCCGATGAACCCAAAGCTCGCGCCCATCCTGTGCTCTTCCCTCCTCCTCCTCCTCGCCTGCGGCAAGGGAAAGCCCGCCCCGCAAGACACCGACGTGGACACCGATACGGACACCGACACCGATACGGACACCGATACCGATACCGACACCGACACGGACACCGACACCGACACGACGCCCATCGAGGTCCCCGAGGACAACGTCGCCAACGCGCTCGGGGACTGCCTCGGGTACTACCGCACGCCGGAGGAGTACCCGAACCAACTGGCCGCGGGCAACGAGCTCCAACGCTACACCCTCCGTGACCCCGAGGCGGTCTGCAACGACGGCACGCGCGCGGTGATGTACGTGCGCGGCTCCACCGATCCCGCCCTGGCCGACGTGTGGTCCATCCACCTGCAGGGCGGCGGGAGCTGCAGCAGCTACCTGAGCTGCGGCCAGCGTTGGTGCGGGCTCGACTACCACGACTCGTCGAAGATGTCCTCGCAGAACCTCCCCCAGAGCATCGCGGGCTTCGGCATCTACGACGAGGGCGAGGCGAACCTGCTCGCGGGCGCCAACCACGTGTTCTTCTACTACTGCTCCTCCGACAGTTGGATCGGCCAGGGCAGCGCCGCCTACACCCCGGACGACCTCGAGATCCCCGAGGAGCTGCCTGTCGAGCTGCCCGGCGAGCTCCCGAACTACACGATGTTCCGGCGTGGCCACACGATCCTCGCCTCGGGGCTCGACGAGCTCGCCGGCGGACTCACCGCGGAGAGCGGCGAGGCGCTGCCGCCCCTCGACGACGCCGCGCTGGTCGTGCTCAACGGGACCTCCGGCGGATCGGCGGGCGCCCGGGCCAACGCCGACTACGTCCGCGACCGGCTCGCCGTCACCGGCACGGCCGTGGTCGCCGTCTTCGACGCGGCGCACCTCCCGATGTCCGAGCACCTGCCGGAGGACTACGCATCCGCGGTCTCGGACCGCAAGGAGCAGGGCTGGCAGCAGATCCTGGACACTGAGGACACCCTGCCCTTCATGGACGCGACCTGCTGGGACCACGTGAGCGGCACCGCGGACGAGCGGCTCTGCAACGACAACGACTACCTCATGATGAACCACATCACGACCCCCTTCTTCGTGCGGCAGGATCTGCGCGACAGCAACGGCGCCGCCGAGGCGCTCGGCATCCCCGAGGACGACTTCGAGGAGGCCGTGTCCGGCATGCTGACCTCGCTCGCGGACATCCAGACCACCGCGGTCGAAGGTGACGACATCACGACCGTGCCCGGCGCCTACGGGCCCAACTGCGCCCAGCACATCGGCCTCGAGTCGACGGATTGGTGGGCGGTCGCCAAGGTGGACGACGGCACGGGCACCCCGTGGAGCTTCCAACAGGCCGTGGTCGCCTGGTACCAGGGCCAGTTGGTGGCGATCGTCGATGAACCCCTCGCCGGCCGAGGCGACGGGCCGTGGTCCGACTGCGCGGCGGTCGACGACGTGCACTGATCGGAGGCCGGCCCACGGCGGATGGCGCCGTGGGCCGCCCTGATCCAACGATCAGTCGACCTGGGTGAGCGTCATCGAGTAGCTGCCCGAGCCCGTGATGCGCAGCGTCTCGAGGATCGTGCCGCCCGACACCACGTGCAGCAGGGGGTCACCGGTGTTGATGACGGTGTTGCCACCAAACCACCAGTTGTTGCTGGTGCCGTAGTGCCCCTGGCCCAGGTACACCGGGACCACCACCGAGGCGCCGCTCACGAGGAACGTGACATTCACGCCGAAGTAGAAGTTGAGCTCCGTCGGCCGCTTGTCGCCGGAGGCGTTCGTGTACTCGTGCGTGGCGCCCCCGGTCTTGGTGTTGTAGGACTGCGCCACCGGCGCGGAGTTGCTACGGTTGGCCTGGATGTTGATCGTCCAGGTGCTCCCGTTCTTGGTGAACTTCGGCGGCGGGGAGCCGCTCTGCCCTTCGGTGATGACGAAGGAGCCCTCGATGTAGCTCATGCTGGTGATCTGGGCAGAGGTCAGGTTGAAGTCGTTGCTGTCCATTGTCGTGTCCTTGGATGGTACGGTTCTGGCCAGGTTGGCCGTGGTCGCTCGAACGTCCGCGATGACGCGCGAACACCTGGACCTTACGACGTGGGCATCGCAATGACGATTTCATCGAATCACAACCGGTCACGACGCATCCCCGTCGATTTACACAGGCCGGGGGCCGCATCGCGATGAATACGTGTCAGCCCGGGTCTCTCACCCGGGTGACAATCTCTCGGCGAGGAACTCGGCCACGACGCGCACGCGGCGGCTCGTGCGCACCTCCCGATGCGTGACGATCCACATCGGGACCGGAATGGCAGGGAGGTCCGCCAGCACGCGACAGACCCCGGGTTCGGCGTCGCCCACCTCGGCGATCATGATGCCGATGCCGGCGCCTTCGCGCACGAGCGCCCACTGCACGTGCTGGCTCTGGCTGACGAGCGGAAAGCTCTCCGGTGGGAGCGAGAGGCCGAGCACCGAGAGGCCCTTGCGGAACGTATCGGTGTGGTCGAAGCCGATGAACGTCGCGCGCGAGAGCGCGTCGCGGGTGAGCGGCGTGCCGAGCTTCCGGAGGTACGTCGGCGCCGCGTAGAGGTAGGCCTCGCTGTCCCGTACCTTGCGGGCGACGAGGTCCGGCTCGGTGGGGCGAAAGCTCCGGATCGCGATGTCGGCTTCGCGGCGGCGGAGATCCTGCGGCGCGTTCGAGGCGACGATCTCGACCTCGATGCCCGAGTGGCGCGCGCGCAGCTCCGCGACCAAGGGGGGGAGGAGGTAGGTCGCGACGATCTCGCTCGCGGTGAGGCAGATGGGGCCGTCGAGCGAGAGCGCCTGGCCGGCGGCGACGCGGGCGACACGAAAGGCCGCGTCGGACATCGTGCGCACGTGCTCCACGAGCTCCAGCCCGGTGGGGGTGAGGGCCAGGCCGCGACCCGCGCGCTCGAAGAGCGCCACGCCGAGCTTCTCTTCGAGCGCCGCGATCTGGCGGCCGACGGTCGGCTGCGCGATCCCGAGCGCCTGGGAGGCGGCGGAGAACGAGCCTTCGTCGGCCGTCACGAGGAACGCGCGGAGGTGGTTCCAGTCGAAGTCGACGCGCCGCCAATCCATGCAGAAACGCATATCACACTGACAGAATTGGGGGAGGACACCTGCGACGATGCATGTGATTGTGCGTCGTCTTCCTCCCCCACCGATCAGGAGCCCAGCGATGAACGCCATCCACCACACCGCGTACGGAGCCCCCCACGTCCTCGTGCTGAACGAGGCGCCGCGCCCCGCACGCGGCGACCACGACGTGCTCGTGGCGGTCCACGCCAGCGCCGTCACGCATGGCGACCGCCGGCTTCGGACGGCCGACTTCCCCGGCATCGGCTGGTTGCCGGGCCGGTTGATGACCGGGCTCGTCCGACCGCGGCGCCTCGTGCCGGGCACGACGTACGCGGGTCGCGTCGTCGCGATCGGTGCGGCCGTCACCCGCTTCGCGGCGGGCGACGACGTCTTCGGGTTGGGCACCCACGGCGCGTACGCGGAGTACCTGGCGGTGCCCGAGGGCGGGGCGATCGCGCGCAAGCCCGCGAGCCTCGACCCTGCCGAGGCCGCCGCGTTACCCTACGGCGCCACGACCGCCCTCACGTTTCTCCGGGATCTCGCGGGTGTGCAGCCCGGCGAGCGCGTGGCGGTGCTGGGCGCATCCGGCGAGGTCGGGCGCTTCGCGGTGCAGCTCGCGCGCCACCTCGGCGCCGAGGTGACCGGGGTTTGCAGCCGCGATCACGACCTGGTCGCCGAGCTCGGGGCCCAGCACGTCGTCGACTACACCCGGGAAGATTTCACCGCGGGCGGGCGCCGCTACGACGTCGTGTTCGACACGTCGGAGACAAACCAGTTTGGTCGCTGTCGCGGGGCGCTGACCGAGCACGGCCGCTACCTCACGCTGCAACTCTCGCTCCAGAGCCTCGCGCAGATGGCGATGACCTCCGTGCTCGGCGGGCCCCGTTCGATGTGCGGCGTTTCCGTGGCAGACCAGGAGAAGCTCGACGCCGTGCGCGAGCTCGTCGAGGCCGGAGCCATGCGATCCGTGATCGCAGGCCGATTTCCGCTCGACCGCACGGCCGACGCGCACGCGTTCCTGGAGGCGGGACGCGCGCGGGGGAGCGTGGTGGTGGAGGTTGTCCCGGCCCTGTAGCCGGAGGGTGCTTTCGGCCGCGCACCCGCGGATGGCTCCATTTCCTGCCGCGGTCCCTTCCCGAGGTGAGGTCGGGGGGTATTCTCTGTCACCGCCGAGCAGGACCACCGGATGCCGCTACTCGCCCCCTTGCTGATGGCCCTCGCCTGCGTCACGCCGCCGGACGACTCCGCCGCCGCGGCGTCCCCGTCGGCAGCGGACTGGACCACGGTAGTCGCGCTCCTCGACGCGAGCTGCGTCTCCTGTCACGGCCCGGGCGCGGGCAGTGCCGTGGAGCTACCGCGGGACTTGCTGCTCGATCTCGCGATTGCGGGGGGCACCTACGTCGTGCCCTTCGACCCCGACGCCTCCCGGCTCTGGCGTGTGCTGTCAGGGGAGCTGGCGGACGGTGACTACGGGATCATGCCCGAAGGGACCGGACAACTCGCAAACGACCAGATCGCGCCGGTCAAGGCGTGGATCGAGGGCGGCGCGCTCATCCTCGTCCCGGTCGACGCCGATGGCGACCTGCTGTACTCCGACAGCGACTGCGACGACGGGGACGCGACGGTTCATCCCTACGCCGACGAGCGCTGCGACGGCGTCGACAACGACTGCGACGGCGTGGTGGACGACGAAGCGATCGACGGGAGCGCCTTCTACGTCGATGCCGACGGCGACGGCTACGGTTCCGGCGATCCCCTCTCCGGGTGCGACGCCCCCACCGGGTATGCGGCCGAGGGGGGCGATTGTGACGACCGTGACGGCGAGGCGTTCCCTGGCGCACCGGAGACCTGCGACGACCCCGTCGACCGCAACTGCGACGGCGCGGTGGGCGTCGTGGACGGCGACGCCGACGGTTGGGCCGCGTGCGAGGAGTGCGACGACAGCGACCCCGCGGTGTTCCCCGGCGCCATCGAGGTCTGCGACGGGGGCGACAACGATTGCGACGGGACGGTGGACGACAGCGCGGTGGATGCCGGGAGTTGGCACCCCGATGCCGACGGGGACGGCTACGGCGACCCGGGCGCCACGGAGGTGGCCTGCGACACCCCCGTCGGCTTCGTCGCGAACGAGAGCGACTGCGATGACGGCAGCGCTACAATCAGCCCCGCGGTGTCGTCCGACCCCGATGACGGGATCGACAATGACTGCGACGGCCTTGTGGACGAGGACAACACCACGCTGTCGTTCAGCGGGGACATCCAGCCCATCTTCGACGCGGAGTGCGCGACGTGCCACCGGTCACCCCGCCCCCAAGGCGACCTGGACCTGTCGAGTGACGGGTATGACGACATCGTGGGCGTGGCGTCTGTCGACCTGCCTTCGATGCACCTGGTTTCGCCTGGCGAACCAGCAGACAGCTACCTCTGGTACAAGGTCAACGGGACACAGGCCACCGTGGGCGGTTCGGGGGACGACATGCCGAGGGGCGGAGTCGCCCTCTCCGCGGCAGATCTCGCGGTGATCGAGAGTTGGATCACCGCGGGGGCAGCGCACTGACGGGTCGGCCGTGCCGCCGCCCTACCGCAGTGCAGCCGCCGGCTCCCACACCACCCAGAAGATCGCCCCCTCCCCCACCCACCCCTCCGCCCGGATGCTCCCGCCGTGGCGGCCCACCGCGCGGTAGGCCATCGCGAGCCCGAGGCCCAGCCCATCGAACTCGTCGGGCGCGTGCAGGCGCTCGAACGCGCGGAACAGCTTGTCCTGGAACGCCGTGTCGAAGCCGACGCCCCGGTCCCGCACGTAGAAGCCCCCCGGGGTGCGGCCGACCTCGATCCACACCCGCTCGCGCCGGGCGCTGAACTTCCACGCGTTGTCGACCAGCTCGTTGACCACGATGTAGACGAGCTGGGGGTCCCCGTACACGGTGAGGCCGTCGGCGATGTGGGCGTCCACGGGCGTGCGGGGCTCGGCGGCCGCGCGGCGCGAGAGGGCGTCGCGCGCGAGGGCCGTGACGTCGACGTGCTGCGGGACGAGCTCTCGCCGCATGATGCGGAAGAGCTCGATGAGGCCGTCGAGCTGCTTCCCCATGCGCTGCGCGTTGACGCGGATGCGCGCCAGGCTCGGGAGGGCCGCGGGCGCCGCATCCTCGGCGAGGATGGCTGCGTGCCCGTCGATCGCGCGCAGGGGCGTGCGGAGCTCGTGCGAGACCGAGTAGGAGAGCTCGGTGACGTCGTGCCGGGCGTGGTCGAGCGCATCCGCTTGTCGACGCATGGACTCCGCGAGGGCGCGGGCCTCTTGGAGCGCGCGCAGCAGGGCCACGGAGAGCGCCGTGAAGGCGCACCCGACCAGCGTCGTCGCGAGCGGGAGCACGCCGCGCCGCTGGGCGATGAGCTCGGGCGTCGCGCACACCTCGACGGACAGCGCCGTGCCCACCGTCTCCAGCGGGGTCGTGGCGCAGAAGCTCGACGTGGCCGCGTTCGTCGAGCGGTAGACGGGCCCGTCCGGGCCGGTCACCGCGAGCCGGTAGGCATGGAGCGGCGGCTGGGTCGCGACCACGAAGTCCTCGAACTGGAAGACCCCCAGCATCCAGCCGCCCTCGGCGTGGGTGCCCATCGGCACGAACGCCACCATCCCGGGCCCGCCGACGAACAGCTCCACGGGCGCGGCGACCGCGGGCTCTCCGGTGCGGCGGGAGGTCTCCATCGCCCGGGAGCGCGCGGGGTCGTAGCCCATGTCCAGGTGCGCCATCGCGGGGTCTTCGGGAACGCGCCACACGAGGCGGCGGTCGGGCGCCACCACCGCGATGGCCCAGAAGCCCCGGTAGTCCTTCCGGTAGTTCTCGGCGTCCGCACGCCACACGTACTCCAGGGTGCCGCCGACGAGCCCCCAGCGGTCCGCCATCCGCACGAGCGCGAGGATCCGGGCGTCGAGCTCGCGGCCCAGGTCGTTCTCGATCTCGAACGCCTCCTCCTGGATGGCGCGCCGGATGCCGGCGTCCTCCGCGCGCCGCATCGCCCACCCGAGCGCGCCGGACGCCGCCACGCCGAGGAGCACGAGCCCTGCCTGCATGCGCCGCCCACGCCAGGTGGCCGCCCCGGTACGAACCCCGGGCGGACGCGAGCGGCCGCCGACGTTCACAACTCGGACCACCGGGGCGATGCCGAGAACGCCGCGTGGATGAACCCGACGTGCGAGTACGCCTGCGGGAAGTTACCCCACATCCGTCCCGTCGCCACCTCGTAGTCCTCGGAGAGGAGCCCCAGCGGCGACATCGAGGCGCGCGCGCGCTCGAGCACCTCCCGCGCCTCCTCCGCGCGGCCCGCCATGGCGAGCGCCTCCACGAGCCAGAACGTGCAGATCATGAAGCCGACGGTCGGCCGCCCGAAGCCGTCGTCGTCGCGGTAGCGGAACATCCAGTCGCCCGTGGAGAGCTCGCGCCGGAGCGTGTCGATCGTGCCGTGCAGGCGCGGGTCGTTCTCCGGGAGGAGCCGGAGGCTCGAGGCCTGGAGCAAGGCGGCGTCGAGGTCCGCGCCCCCGAACGTCGCGACGAGGCTCCCCACGTTGGGGTTCCACGCGCGGGCCAGGAGCTCCTCCCGGATGCGGCTCGCGGCCTGCGTGTAGTAGCCCGCGGTCTCCGGCAGGTGCCGGCTCGCCACCGTCGCCATGCGGTCGGCCGCAGCCCAACACATCAGCGAAGAGAAGGTCTGCGGGCGCGGCGCCGTGCGGTGCTCCCAGATGCCCGCGTCGGGCGTGCCCGCAACGGCGATGGCGCGGTCCGACAGCCGACGCAACAGTTGGAGCGTGTGTTGGGTCTGCTCCTGGCGGAAGCGCTGGTCGAGGAACACGGGCGCGAGCGCCAGCACCATCTCGCCGTAGATGTCGTGCTGCCGCTGGGTGACCGCGCCGTTGCCGACCCGCACGGGCCCGTGCCCTTCGTAGCCCGGCCAGTTCGGGAGGATGCGCTCCTCGAGATCGGCGCTCCCGTCCACCCGGTAGAGCGGCGCGAGCTCCAAGGAGGGGTTCGCGCCCGCGATGTCGAGCAGGTACTCGACGAAGCGCTCGCGCTCCTCGAAGTGGCCGAGCCGCCGCAGCGCCGCGAGCACGTAGTAGGCGTCGCGCAGCCAACAGTAGCGGTAGTCCCACGTGCGGCCGCTCGCGTCGGGAGACTCGGGGATCGAGGTGGTCATCGCCGCCACGATCGCGCCGGTGTCCTCGTAGCAGTGCAGCTTCAGGGTCAGCGCCGAACGGATGACCTCCTGCTGGAACAGGGAGGGCATGTTGCAGTGCTTGACCCACTTCTGCCAGTAGCGGACGGTGTCACCGAGGCTCCGCGAGCAGAGCGACGCGAGCGGCGCGTTCACCGGGCGGCCCCACGACAGGACGAGGTGCCGGCGGCCGGTGAGCGAGAACGAGCGCCCGTCCATGTAGGCGAGCGGGATGTCCGTCGTGAGTCGGAGCGGCGAGGGGAACCCGAGGTAGCGGATGTGGGTGCTGCCGAAGCGGCGGGCCGGCTTCTCCTTCGACCAGCCGAGCACGGGGTCGCACCACACCCGGATGCGGGGCGTCCCCTCCAGCGGCTCGACGATGCGCATGATCTGGACGGGCCGGTACGGCCGGTCGTGGTGGAAGAAGCGGGGCGCGAAGTCGATGACCCGGAAGCTCCCGTCGGCGGTGCGAAACGTCGTCTCGATGACGTTCGTGTTGGGGAGGTAGGCCTGGGTGCCCTTCTCGCCCGCCGCGGGTGTCACCCCGAAGCTCCCGCCCGCCTCGGAGTCGAGCAGCGTCGCGAACACCGGATCCGAGTCGAAGCGCGGGAGGCACAACCAGGGGATCGTCCCATCCCGCGCCACGAGGGCGGCGATCTGACAGTTCCCGATGAGCCCCAAGTCTTCAATGGGCAGCGTGCCCGCCATGCGAAGCCTCCCGGGCCACCGGCGCTTCGGCGAGGCGGGCCCACCCTCTCTCTAATGCGGAAAAAGGAGCCCTTCAGGCTTATTCTCGGCCGTCAAACGGACGAATAAGTGCGGCGCGCCACATAGCGCACGCCTTCCGGGGCGGGCTGGCTCTCGTAGAGCACGACCGACGACGGCGCGAAGGTGGCGACCTCGCCGAGCTCGCGCAGCGCCGCCACGACGCGGTCCGCGCGGCCGTCCCGCACCCGACCGACCGTGAGGTGCGGCACGAACGGCCGCTCCTCCGCCGGGAACCCCAGCCGGAGGAGGCTCGCCTCGATGGCGCTGACCAGGCTCCCCAGCGAGGTCTCGGCGCCGATCCACAAGACCTTGGGCCGCCGCGCGTCCGGGAAAGCCCCACCGCCGACGAGGCGGACGGGCGGCGGCGGGAGGCGGCGCACCCAGGGCGCGACGGCGTCCGCGACGGCGTCCACCCGGGACTCGTCCACCTCGCCGAGGAACCGGAGGGTGAGGTGCTGGTTGGCGCGGCGGGTCCACGAGATGTTGGGCGCCGCCCCGCGGATGGGGCGGAGGGCCTCGGACACCGCGTCCAGGACGGGCTCGGAGAGGGGGATGGCGAAGAACAGGCGCATGGGAAGGACAAGTTGCACGCGCGGGCGACGGCGTGCACGCAAATCGTAACCATCCTGGACCCACCCCGGCGGACGCGTGCGCAGGTTGCCGAGCGGAGGAACCATGTCCATCAAGCGTCCCGACCTCGGACCCGCCGGTAGCGGCGAGATCCACGCCGACCGCCCCAAGCCGGGCCAGCCGACCGCTCCCCAGCCCCTCGCCGAGCCGCGCGAGCCACAGCGGACCGCCGGCGGGATCGAGCAACCCCTCGGCATCAACCCCACCGGCCCCGCGGCCAGCGGCCCCGGCGAGCGCCTAGAAGAAGAGCGGCGCGGCGACGAACCGGAGCGCCGGCATGCCGACCGCCGGATCAAGCCGTTCCACTACGGCGGGGGGAGCGACGAGAGCGGAGGTTCGACGAGGCACTAGCCCACCGACGGGAGCGTGACGCGCCCCGCCCGGGCTCCCCGCTGCCCGCGCGCGCACCCCCGGCCGTGCGCCCGGTGACGGGACGGCAAAACCCTCGCCCAGATTCGGGGTGGCGCCTTGTGGTCCCGCCCGCGCATCATAGAGGGCCCCCCCGCTCGGAGGCCCCATGCTCGTCCCCCGTCGCCCGTCCCTCGCCACGTTCGTCCTCCTGGCGCTGGTCGGCTGCAACGAGTCCACGCTCGGCTCCTCCGACAAGTCCCCGTCGGTGGCCATCATCACGCCGCTCGACGGGGCCGCGTTCGATCCCTCGGGCCCCGTCACGTTCTGCGCCCAGCTCGATGACGAGGACCGCATCGACGAGCTCGAGATCCTCGTCCAGGGCAGCGTCGACGGCACCTTGTGGGTGTCGGACGGCGCCACCCCCGAGACCTGCGCGGGCGGCAACCTCGGCCTCTCCCTCACGCTCACCGGCAGCGCGCAGACGCTCGGCATCTCCGTCATCGACACCGGCGGCCAGGCCGCCGAGGCCCAGGTCCGCATCGTCCCGGCGGTCAACACGCTGCCCTGGTGCGAGATCGACGCGCCGATCGACGGCTCGTCGTACCTCACCTCGGACGACATCCCCTTCGTCGCGCGCGCGGGGGACGGCGAGACCGACGCCGCCTCGCTCGACGCCGTGCTGCAGAGCGACGTCGACGGCGTCCTCTGGACCGGCGCCCCCGACTCCGGCGGCGACATCGTCACGAGCGGGCTCGCCCTCACCGGCGGCGCCCACCTCCTCACCCTCACCGTCACCGACGCCCGCGGCGCGGTGGACGTGTGCGGGGTCCACGTCGAGGTCGACCCCTGCCTCGACGCCGACGGCGACGGCGCCTCCACCTGTGACGACGACTGCGACGACAACGATGCCACGGCCTTCCCCGGCGGCGTCGAGGTCGCGGACGGCGCGGACAACGACTGCAACGGCGTCGCCGACGACCAGACCAACCTCTACGATGACGACGCCGACGGCTGGACCGAGCTCGACGGCGATTGCGACGACACCGACGCCACGATCCGCCCCGACGGCACCGAGATCTGGTACGACGGGGTCGACCAGGACTGCGACGGCGAGGACGACGACCAGGATCGCGACGGCTTCGTGCGCGCGGAGGACTGCGACGACGAGAACGCCGCGGTGAACCCGGTGGCGGTCGAGGTCTGGTACGACGGCGTGGACGACGACTGCGACGGCAACGACGACGACCAGGACGTCGACGGCTACGTCGTCGCGGACGACTGCGACGACCTCGCCGCCACGATCAACCCGAGCCGCACCGAGGTCTGGTACGACGGCGTCGACCAGGACTGCGACGGCCGCGACGACGACCAGGACAGCGACGGCTACCTGCTCGCCGACGACTGCGCCGACACCGACGCCA
Organism: Pseudomonadota bacterium; assembly: GCA_030684355.1. GTDB lineage: Bacteria > Myxococcota_A > UBA796 > UBA796 > SXON01 > CAJBVW01. The sequence goes on along the minus strand of JAUXTN010000206.1, from coordinate 9,876 downwards.
CCGTCAACCCGGGCGTGGCCGAGGTCTGGTACGACGGCACCGACCAGGACTGCGACGGCAACGACATCGACCAGGACGGCGACGGCCTCGCCTACACCGCCGACTGTGACGACACCGACGCCGCCGTGAACACCGGCGAGGCCGAGATCTGGTACGACGACATCGACCAGAACTGCGACGGCAACGACGACGACCAGGACGGCGACGGCTACGAGGTGGACGTCGATTGCGACGACACCAGCGTGTACGCGTACCCCGGCGCGCCCGAGGTCTGGTACGACGGCATCGACCAGGACTGCGCCGGCGGCGACGACGACGACCAGGACGGCGACGGCTCCGTGTACGGGGACGATTGCGACGACACCGACGCCGGGCGCTACCCGCTCGCGACCGAGGTCTGGTACGACGGCGTCGACCAGGATTGCGACGGCAACGACACCGACCAGGACACCGACGGCTACCCCTACACCGTCGACTGCGACGACGTGGACGCGACCGCGAACCCCGGCGGCGTCGAGGTCTGGTACAACGGCATCGACGAGGATTGTGACGGCTCGGACGACGATCAGGACGAGGACGGCTACGCGCTCGTCGACGACTGCGACGACCTGGACGACCGCGTCAACCCCGGCGAGCCCGAGACCTGGTACGACGGCGTCGACGACGATTGCGACGGCAACGACGACGACCAGGACGGGGACGGCTGGGCCCTCGCGGACGACTGCGACGACACCTCGGTGCTCGTGAACGACGCCGCGTTGGAGATCCGCGACGGCGTCGACAACGACTGCAACTCCCTCTGCGACGAGGGGGTGATGACCGCCGGCGAGCTCGTCATCACCGAGATCATGAAGGACCCCACGGGCGCCATCCTCGACACCAGCGGCGAGTGGTTCGAGGTCTACAACGCGTCCACGATCGCCATCACGATGTGCGGCTGGACCATCGCGGACGACGACGGCGAGACCTTCGACATGACCTCGGACGTGGAGGTCCTGCCCGGACACTACGCGCTGTTCATGCGCAGCGGCTCCACGTCGAGCAACGGCGGGCTCACCGCGGACTACGCCTACGGGAGCAGCCTCCAGCTCGGCAACAGCGGCGACGAGATCGTGCTGATGAACGACGGCACGGAGATCGACCGGGTGAACTACACCACGTCCTTCCCGAGCTCCGCCGGCTACAGCCTCACGCTCGACCCGCTCTCGCTCGACGGCACCTCGAACGACACCGCCGGGAACTGGTGCGCGGGCTCGTCGTCGTACTACGCGAGCAACTACGGCACCCCGGGTGCGACGAACGATAGCTGCCCGTGAAGGTGCACGACGTCGTGATCGTCGGCGGGGGCCCCGCCGGCATCAGCACCGCCCTCCACCTGCACGCCCGGGACCCCTCGCTCGCCGAGCGGACCCTCGTGCTCGAGAAGGAGCGCTACCCGCGCGAGAAGTACTGCGCCGGCGGCGTCGGCGGCCGCGCGCTGAAGACGCTCGCCAGGATCGGCGTGCACGTCGACGTCCCGTCGGTGCCGGTCACCACGGTCGCGATGCGCACGTCCCGCGAGACCGCGACGATGTCCGAGCCCGGCCTGGGCCAGGTCGTCCGCCGCATCGAGTTCGACCACGCGCTCGCCCGGGTGGCGATGGACCGGGGGATCGCGGTGCGCGAGGGCGCGGGCGTACGGGACGTGGTCGCGACGGCGGACGGCGTCCGGCTCGTGCTCGCGGACGGCGAGACGGTGCTCGCGAAGGTGGTCGTCGGCGCGGACGGCGTCGGGGGCGTCGTGCGCCGGAGCCTCGGCCTCTCGGGCGGCACGCTCCGCGCGCAGGTCATCGAGTGTGACACCGACGCCGTGGCGACCGACCTCCCCCGGGACACCCTCCTGTTCGATTGGAGCGACCGCTCGCTCAACGGCTACGGATGGGACTTTCCGACGCTCGTGGGCGGCCAGGAGCGGGTGTGTCGTGGCATGTACGTCATCCGGGCGCTCGGCCCCGACAACGTCCACGATCGGCTCCGCGCCTACCTCGCGGCGCGCGGCCTGCGGATGGAGGACTACAAGCTCAAGCCCTTCGGGGAGCGCGGGTTCGAGCCGGGGGAGCCGATCAGCAAGCCGCGGGCGCTGCTCGTCGGCGAGGCCGCGGGCATCGACATCGCCACCGGCGAGGGCATCGCGCAGGCGATCCAGCACGGCGAGGTCGCGGCGGGCGCGTTGTCCCGCGCGTTCCGCACCGGCCGCTTCGAGTTCGCGGACTGGAAGCGCACGGTGCTGGCGTCCCGGTTCGGCCGGGGGCTCTTCGCGCGGCTCGTGATGTACCGCACGTTCTACCTCCACCGCGCGCGCGCCGAGCAGGCCCTCCTCGACAACCCGAGCTTCCTCCAGCTCTTCGCGCAGGACTTCGCGGGGAACCGCCTGCGTCTCCGCACGTTCCTCCGGGCCGCGGCCGCCGCGCAACCCCAGGACGTGCCGTGGCTCGCGCAGATGGTGCGCGACGCCGCGCGGGGCGCCCCGCACGTGCGCACCGAGGACGCCGCCTAGCTACCTGGGCGTCACCGGCCAGTACCCACCGCCGCGACGCGCACCTCGAACGCATCGAGGAGGTCGGGCAGCGTGTTCGAGATCCCGTACCGGAGCAGCACGTTGGGGATCTTGCCGGTCTCCGCCCACCATTGATAGTTGATGACCGCGCCGCCGCCCGGCTTGGGGGTCACCTCCCACCAACCGGTGCTCGCGCGCTCCCAATCCATGTCCGGAACGATGAACGCCGCAATCTTCGCCATGAACGGCGCGGGGTCGACCATGTGCCAGCACGTGCGGAAGCGATCTCCCACCGCGCCGCTGCTCGTTGCCACGACCAACTGGCGCTTCACGTGCACGGTGTTGGCGATGAACCCGATGTCGAAGCGCAGGTACATGTGCTCGGCGTCGATCCGCTCGACGCGCTCGTAGCCGAAGCGCGCGGGCATCCACTCGTCCTGCGTCTCCGCGGCGAGCAGCACGCTCCGCCACACCTCCGGCGACGAGGCGCTGTCGAGCGAGAACCGCCCGCCGACCATCGACTTGCCCTCGTAGGTGCCGGTGCCGGTCGCCACGCCGTGGCGGTCATCCACCGGCGGAGGCGCCGGGATGACCGCGAAGATGGCGTTGTCGCAGACGGCCGCGAACGCGGGCGCGTGGGCGAGGAGCAGCGCGAGCACCGGGGCGGCGACTAGTTCGTCGCGACCGTGGCGGTGAACTGGTTGGTGGCGGCCACCGCGGCGATGAGCTTGTCGGTGTTCGCCTTCTTCTCGTCGAACGCGACCTCGGCCACGCCGGTCGTGGCGTCGACCACGGCGCCCTTCACGCCGTCCACCCCGATGAGGGCCGTCTTCACCTTGTCGGCGCAGGCGCCGCAGTGCATGCCCGCGACGGTGAGCTTGACGTGCTTGCCGTCCGCCGGGAGCGGTGCGGCCGCGGCGGTCGGCATGTCACAGTGCTTCTTCTCGCCGCCCGCGGCGGTGGAGGCCTCACCGGGGCAGGCGAGCGCGACACCGGCGGTGGCGAAGGAGAGGGCGAGGATGGCGACGATGCGGTTCATTCAGGGCTCCTGGAGCGCTCTGGATCTACCTCGACCCCTCCCGCCCCACAAGCGAGCGCCAGCCGCTCCGACCCCCACGCCTTCCCGCTTTCTACTCCGCAAGCGCGCGGTAGCGGCTCCGGAAGTAGATCAGGGGCTCTCCGTCACGAGTCGTCAAACCCTCGACCCGGCCCAGGTAGAGGGTGTGGTCCCCCGCCTCGACCGCCTGGTAGACCGAGCAGTCGATCCACGCGAGCGCGCCCGCGACGACGGGCGTGCCCATGTCGGGCCGCGCCAATTCCACGACCTGGTCCGGCTGCCGCCAGCCCGCGTAGTAGTTCGAGACGGCCTCCTGCCCCGCGGCGAGCACGCTCACGGCGAAGCGGCCCGCGCGCGCAATCGCCTCGTTGCTCTTCGCCCGCTTGTCGATCGAGACGAGGATGAGCGGCGGTTCGATGGAGACGGAGATGAACGCGCTCACGGTGATCCCGACGACCTCCGGGACGGCCCCCGCGGCGGCCCCCGCGGTGTCCTCGGCGGTGACGACGGTGACCCCGCTGGCGAAGCGGGAGAGGGCATCCTTGAAGGCCTTGGCGTCGACGGGCATCGGCGCGGCTTAGTGCGGACGTGATCTCACGGCAAACGGCATGCTCCCCGCCTCTCCCACCCGCGGCCGCACCGCGCCCGGCCGCCTCGCGGCGCTCGACGCATGGCTCTGCCACGCCGAGGCGGGCCTGCTCCGGCGCACCGACGGCCCCTGGGCCACCGCCCCGTTCGTCGACATCGGCCTCGGCGACACCCCGTGGACCACCCTCGAGAGCGCCGCCGCGCTCCGGACGGTGCGCCCCGACCTCCCCGTCGTCGGCATCGACGTGGATCGGGCCCGCGTGGCCGCCGCCCAGCCCCACGCCGACGCCCTCACCACCTTCCGCCTCGGCGACTTCGACCTCGGGCCCCCGGACGAGGCCGCGCGGATCGTGCGTGCGCTCAACGTGCTCCGCCAGTACCCCCCGGACGCGATCCCCGACATCCACCGGCGCCTCGGCGCGGGGCTCCTCCCCGGCGGGCTCCTGATCGAGGGCACCTCCGACGCGGCGGGCGGCGTGCTCGTGACGCACCTGCTCCGGCGGCCCGCCCCCGGTGAGCACGCCCCCGGCGAGCACGCCCCCGGCGAGCACGATCCCGCCGCCCTCCGCCGCGAGGGCCTCCTCTTCCACACCGACTTCTCCCAGGGCTTCGCCCCGCTGCTCTTCCGCGACCGCCTCCCGCGGGACCTGCGCCGCGTCGCGCCCGGCACGCCCATGCACCCGTTCTTCGCGGCGTGGACCGCCGCCTGGGAGGCCGCGCGCACCGCCGCCCGCCACGCCCGCATCCCACCCGAGCTGGGCCCCCCACCCGAGCTGGACACCCCGCACGCCCGCTTCGTGGCCTCCGTCCAGGGGCTCGCCGCGCGCGTGCCCGGCGTGGACCCCGATCCGTGGCTCGCCGCCCGCGGCTACCTCGTGTGGCGGCCGCCCGCCGCCGCTGCCGGGGTCTGACCGCTCACTCGCAGGCCGCGAGGGTCAACGGGTTGTTGGCCTCCAGGCACTCCACGACACGCTCCCCGCCGAGGCCGTCGTCGTCGACCACCACGCGCAGGTCGCCGGTCGCGGCCGCGGCTGCCATCGTGAACCGGAGGGTCTCCGACACGCCGGCGCTCGCGACGACCGCGGTCGTCCATTGGGTCTCCACCACGACGCCGTCGGCGTAGAGTGTCACCGGCACCGCGGCGCGCAGGCCGGCGAGCCCCTCGTTGCCGACGCGCACGTCGAGCCGCCAAGTCCCGCCGTCACACTCGGCGAGGCACACCTCCGCGACCGGCACGGCGTCGGGCGCCGAGCCGCCCTGAACGGGGTCGACGGTGCCGCTGCGGAAGGTGTTCCAGGTCGGCCAATTCGGCACCGGCGACGCGGGCACGGACAGGTCGTCCGCGATGTTGGTGACCGAGTAGGCGTGTTGGTTCCAGACCGGCCGGTTGGTCGGCCAGGACCCGTCGACCGAGCCGAGCACGTAGAGGCCGAACGCCGCGGCGTCGGAGTGGGTGCCGCCGTTCGGCACGACGATCTCGGTCTGGCCGTCCCCGTCCACGTCCACGACGACCGGGTAGTCGTGCAGCGTGCGCGAGCTGTGGGTGTCGTCCATCAGCCGCACGTCGCCGGTCTGCCCGTCGAGCACCCAGAGCGCGACCTCGTCGGCGTAGACCACCTCCAGGATGCCGTCGCCCTCGAAGTCGAAGAAGGACGCCCCGGTCGTGGACGAGGAGGCGTCCGAGGTCGGCACGCTCCAGACCACGGTGCCGTCGGCCTCGTAGACCGTGTAGGCCTCCGCGGACGCCACGCCGATCTCGGGGAGGCCGTCGGCGTCGAGGTCCCCGAGGCTGGCGGGCCCGCCGATGCCGGCGCTGCCGAGCGGCGTCTCCATCGTGAGCGCGCACGTGGCGTCGAACACGCGCAGCCAGCCGTTCGCGACGACGACGAGGTCTCCCGCGCCGTCCCCGTCGAGATCCGCCGCCGCCGGGAAGCCGTCGTCCTCGTAGGTCTGGCACACCACGGTGCCGTCCGCGGCGTAGATCGTCGACCCGGTGACAACCTCCTGGGCGCCGTCCCCGTCGAGGTCGGCCGCGAAGCTCATCCACCCGGCCTCGGTGAACCGAGCGGGCCGACCCGCCCCGAACTGGCCGGAGGATCGCTCGTCACCCGTGGCCCCGTCCAGCACGGTCGCGCCGACGATCACCTCGACGGTGCCGTCCCCTTCGAGGTCGGCGAGCGCGGGGGCGTGGCCACCGCAGGGCAGGGCGGGCTCCTCGGCGAGCCAACGCAACGTGCCGTCCGGCGCGTAGGCGGCCACGCGGCAGGGGCCGGCCTCGGCCTCCGGAGGGGGCGGCGCGGGCGGGGGTGCGCCGTCGGGCAGCCCGGGCCGCACGACGATGCCGGTGTCGCCCTCGGGTGGCACACCCGTGTCCTCCGGCGGCGCGGTGTCGTCCCCGCCCCCCTCGACCGGCGGGCCCCCCACGACCGTCGCCACGACCACGATCTCGGGGACGCCGTCGCCGTCGATGTCCCCGAGCGCGGCGTTGCTGTACCGGTAGGGGAACACCTGGTAGCTCTCCCAATCGGTCCGTGACACGGAGACGAGCAACGTGCCGTCCCGCCCGTCGATGACACGGAGAACGCCGTGGCTGTTGTCGGCGTCCGCCCCGCCATCGTCGGTCACCACGACGACGTTGGGCGGGTCCGTGGCGTCGACATCGCCGTCTCCGTCGCCGTCGAGGAGGGGGCCGACCACCGGCGCCATCAGGACGTGGCCGTACTCCGGGAGCTCGTCGAGCCGCGCCAGCTCCCACTCGATCACCATGTCGAGGGTGCCGACCGTCGGCACGGCGAGGCACGCCTCGTCCGCCGTGACGCCGTCCGCGAGGTCCAAGAGCTCGGGGCACTCGAGCGCGCCGCTGTCGAGGAGCGCGGCGGTCTCGACCTCGAAGGGCACGCCGGTGTCGGTAGCGTCGCGGTCCTTCATGCCCTGGAGCCAGTAGTCGCTGCACGCGGAGAGGCACCCGAGGGCCAACAGAGCCGGTGTCACGAGGCCGAGGGTGGGTCGCCCGGGCGTGCGCCTCATGCGAGGAGCGCGGCCACGAGGCGGGGGAGCGCGGTCTCGCCGCCCTCCGCGATGACCTCGTGGAACGGCCCGCCCACGGGTGCCGGGTTCACCTCGACACAGCGCGCGCCGACCTGGCGGGCGAGGCGCACGAACCCGGCCGCCGGGTAGACGAGCCCCGAGGTCCCAACCGACAGGAAGAGCTGGCAGGCCGCGAGGGCCGCGGTGATGCGCGGCATGTAGAGCGGCACCTCGCCGAACCAGACCACCGCGGGCCGGAGCGGGGCGCCGCATGCGCAGCGGGCAGTCCGATCCTGGTCGCCCACGATGTCGACCCAGGGGTGGCCCTCCGACGCCGAGCACCGGAGCTTGCGGAGGGCCCCGTGCATCTCCAGCACCTCCTGCGCGCCCGCGACGCCGAGGAGCCCGTCGATGTTCTGCGTGACGAGCAGCACCCGCTCGGTGCCCCAGGCGGCCTGGAGGCGCACGAGCGCGCGGTGGCCGGCGTTCGGGACCACTCCGGTCAGGGCGGACCGGCGGGCATCGTAGAAGCGCCGGACCAGCTCGGGGTCCCGCCGCCAGGCCTCGGGGGTCGCGACGTCCTCGACGGCGTGGCCCTCCCAGAGCCCGCCGGCCCCGCGGAACGTCGGCACGCCGGAGGCAGCGGAGAGCCCCGCTCCGGAGAGGACGACCACGCGGCTGGGCACCGTGTCCATCGGCCGAGCGTAGCCGATCTTCCCGGCGGGCGTCCGCGAGCCGCCAAGCCCCGCGGTGGAGAATTCCTCGCGCGGCGCGACCGGCTCAGCGCCTGACCGTGATTCCCGGACCGAGCCCGCTGAGGCGCATCCGGATGCCGGCTGCGTTCCGGCCGAGGGCGCAGGCCCCGAGGCCTGTAACCGAGGCCGGGGCGCGGCCGGCGCCGGAGGCGTCCAGCGGGCGACGGGAGGGATTTACGGTCAGGCTCTTCAGCGCCGGATCCGCCCCCAGAGGCGCATCAACGCATTGGCGCTCGGCTCCGGCAGGCGCACGGGACGCTCGTCCCGCAGCACGGCCTCGACGAAGGCGAGGAGCGCGGCCCCGTCGAAGTCCCCGGCGAGGTAGCCGTCGGCGCGCCAGTCGTCGCACACCTGCTCCGCGGTGCGGGGGGGGCGCCCTCGGGCGTAGACCGCCACGCGCTCGATCGGCCGCACGTCGGTGCGCAGGGTCCGACACACGCGCAGGGCCTCGTCCACGCCGCCCCGAGACAAGGAGAGCAGGACCAGCTCGGGACGCCGGGCGCGCGCCGCCCGCAGCGGATCTTCTCCGCTTGGAAGCGGGTAGACGTCGAACCGCTCGGCGAGCGCGGCGACCGCGTGCAGGCGGTCCCGCGGACGATCGTCCACCACGAGCACGCGGGGCCTGGCGGGGCGGAACTCCACGAACCAAACACCATACCCCGTCGGCACCTGGAGCCGCGCGGTGTTGGCCCCCCGGGGGGATTCGGATAGCCTGCGGGAGCGGAACTACAGGGAGCGCAGATGGCGAGCGAAAGCAGCGACCGGCTAAACGCGATTTCAGCCGAGCTGGCGGGCATCCTCGAGGCTCGGATTCAGGAGCTCATGTCGGCGATGAAGGCCGCGGAGCAGGCCACGCGCCAGGTGGTGTCCACCGAGATGGAGATCGCTCGTTACCGGCAGCTCCAGGAGACCCTCTCGGCCGAGATCGCCGAGGTCGGCGGCGAGATGGGGGCGCTGCGCGAGCGCGCGGACGAGGTGCGCACCCAGCATACGAGCCTGCTCGGGGAGCGGGACCGCCTCAGGGAGACCGTCGAGCGCTCCGAGCGGGACGTGCGGGAGGCCGACGCCCAGATCGAGGACCAGCGCGGCCGGCTGCGCGGGCTCGAAGAGGAGAGCGAGGCCCTCCGCCGCGAGAACAACGACCTGAAGGGAAAGATCCGCACGCTCGAGGAGAACGTCGGCCGCATGCGCAAGCTGCGCGAAGAGCTCATGATGAGCATCAGCGGTCTCTCCCAGCAGATGGCGGCGCTCAACATCGGCGCCAAGGAGTAGCCGGCCATGTCGGGCGAGCCTCCTCCGTCCCCGGGGTCCGCGGGCGGTCCACCCGACGCCACGCTGGATGCCGCCCGCGGCGTCCTTGCCACCCTCGAGGCGGGGCGCGCGGCGCTCCTGCAGCTCGCGGCGGCGCACCTCTCCTTCGATCGGCTCCTGGCCCTGCACCGGGACTCCTCGCCGGGCCTCGCCCAGCAGGACGACCTCGGCGGCATGCTCGAGCGCCGGCTGTCCCTCCACCTGCGTGCCACGCGCGCAACGCTCCCCGCCCCGCCCCCCGCGTCCCGGCCCGCTCTCCCCGTGCGGCCCGCGGTTGCGTCGCGGCCCGCGGTTGCGTCGCGGCCCGAGGGGGCGCCGGTCCGTCCGGTCGCGCCGGCTCCGGCCGTGCGCGAGGTCCGGCCTCCGCGTGAGCTGGAGGCCGCGGAGCCTTCGGTGATCGCGCCCGTCGCGGCGCCGGTGGTCGAAGCGGCGCCGGTGGTCGAAGCGGCGCCGTCCGTGCCCGTCGTGGCCGCTCCGGCACCCGCGCCTGTCGCGACGCCTGCGCCCTCACCCGTCGTCGACGCTCCCGCGCCCGCGCCGAAGCCCGTCGCGGCCGCCGCGCCCGCACCGAAGCCCGTCGTCGCCGCACCGGCGCCTGCGCC
>JAUXTN010000172.1 GCA_030684355.1 Pseudomonadota bacterium | reverse complement strand
GCGTGGAGGGGGGCCGTAGGCGCCCACACCATCCCCAGATCTCTCGGCGGGTGGGGCCGCGGGGGCGAGGATCGTGGATCGCGAGCGGGACCGAGGGCTCGGTCGTCGACCGGCGGTGAGGGGCGGGGCACCACCCGACGTGGTCGCGTTCGGACCGGCACCCCCCTGACCCCCGACCACGATATCAGGCGCCCGTGCCCCCACCTCCCGAGGACCCGAAGCCCGCCGAGCGCGTGGGGCCGTGGCGGTTGGACCGGCTCCTCGGCCAGGGCGGGATGGCCCGCGTGTACCGCGCCGTCGGCGAGGATGGGGCGGCGGTCGCGCTGAAGTGGCTGTACCGGGCCACGCCCGGCATCGTGGCGCGGTTCGAGGACGAGGTGCGGTTCCTCCAGCGGCTCGATCACAGCGGCGTCGTGCGGTACCGCGGCAACGGGGTCGAGCGCGGGCTGCCGTGGGTGGCGATGGAGTACGTCGAGGGCCAGGACCTCCGCGTCTACACCGAGAAGCTCCGGCTGCGGCCCCCCAGCGAGCGGCAGGTGCGGGCGCGGGAGATCGCCACCGCCCTGTGCCGGGCGCTCGCGTATGTGCACGCGCAGGGGCTGGTGCACCGCGACGTGAAGCCCAGCAACGTGCTCCTGGAGGCGAAGGGGCGCGTGCTCCTGACCGACTTCGGCGTGGCGTGCGCCATCGACGAGCCGCCCGCGGGCGCCGGGGGCACGCTCGTGGGCACCGCCGCCTACGCCGCACCCGAGCAGATCGCGGGCGGGCGCGTGGACGCCCGGGCCGATCAGTACGGGCTCGGCTGCACGCTCTACTACCTGCTGACCGGGCGGCGGCCGTTCGAGGACGTCGACACCGCCGCGCTCCTGCACGCCCACCTGGAGCGCCCGCCGCGTCCGCCCTCGGAGCGCGATCCGACGGTCGCGCCGGAGCTCGAGGCGTTCGTCCTGCGGTTGCTCGCGAAGGACCCCGCGGCGCGCTTCGCCGACATGGCGGAGGCGGAGGCCGCGATCTCCAGCGCGGCGCCGGTCGGGCTGCCGCTCGCCGGGCGACAGGCCACCATCGACGCCGTGGCGGCCGCGCTCGACCGCGTGGCCGGCGGTGACGGCGTGGTGGTGCGCCTCGTGGGGCAGCGCGGGTCGGGCCGCACGTGGATCCAGGCGCTGGCGCGGGAGGCCGCGGATCGGCGGGGGCTCCCGTGCGTCGCCACGGACGATGCCATCGCCCTCGACGCCGCGGTCCGCCACGTCGCGAGCGGAGAGGCGTTGCTCGTCGTCACGACGCTGGCCTCGCCGGGCGCCACCGAGCTGCTGCTCGCACCGCTCACCCTCGCGGATCTCCGGCGGTCGGTCTACGCGTTCGCGCCGGCGACCCCGGACCTCGCGCGCGTGTCCGAGCGGCTCCACCGGGAGACCGGCGGGAACGCGTCGCTGGCGTTGGAGCTCTTCGAGCGGCATGTCGACAAGGGGCGCATCGTGCTGCCGGACGGCCCGTTGACCGTCGACGCCCGGCGCTTCGTGGAGGGCCTCGATCTCGACGAGGAGGCCGTCGCCGGCGCGCTCGCGGTGCTCGCCGAGCCCGCGCCCGTGTCGCTCCTGGAGGCCGTGGCCCAGGTGCCCCCGGAGACCGCGCTGGTGGGGCTGGAGGACCGCGGGGTGGCCCTCCGCGCTGGCGACCGCTGGATGCTCGCCGCGGAGGCCCTGCGCGGCCCGCTCCGCGCCCGGATGCCCGACCCCGAGCACGTCGAGGCCCGCGCCGCCGCGCTCGTCGACCGTCCGGCGGTCGCGGTGGTGGACCCCCTCCTGGGCGAGGTCGAGGTGCTCCGGGCCGCGGGCCGCACGGCGGAGGCCGAGGCGAAGCTCGTGGCCGCGCTCGCCGGGCCGGAGAGCGGCGATGTGCGCGGCGCCCGCCTCGTCGTGCTCGGCAGGCTCCTCTGGGACGCCGGCGAGGCGACGGGCGCGCGCGCCATCTTCGAGGAGGCCCTCGCGACGCTGGTCGACCCCGCGGCCCGCCGCCGGGCGACCGTCGACCTCGGGGTGGCCGCCCTCCAGACGGGGGACCTCGACACCGCGCTCGACCGCTTCACCGAGGCCGCCACCGACGCCGACCTCGCCGGCGATGCCCACACCGCCTCGCTCGCGTCGATGCACCTCGCGGAGGCGCGTGCGCTCGCGGGGGCCCTCGCCGACGCGCTGCGTGCCGCCCGCCGCGCCCTCGCGCTCGCGGAGGGGCTGCGCGACCGCGCGCTCGAGTGCGCCGCCATCCGCCACCTCGGCCAGGTCCTGCTCGACGCCGGGCTCGCCTCCGAGGCCGGCCGCCACCTCGCGGACGCCTCCGCCCTCGCCCGCGCCGCCGACCTCGCCGAGGAGCGCGTCGCCGCCCAGGTCCTGCGCGCCCGCGCCACCCTCGAGGAGCGCCCCAACAACCGCACCGCCGCGGCGTCGGCGCTCGACCGCCTCCTCCCCCAGCTCCGCGCGCCCGCGTCGGACCCCGAGGGCTTCCACCTGCTCGCGCGCTGCGTCTGGGCGAACGCCGCCGGCGTGCTCGGCGACGTGCGCATGTACCGCCGCGCCCTCGCCGAGGCCGATCCCGCCGCCGCCCGCGGCCGCCTCACCCTCCGCCTCCGCGCCGACGTCCTCCTCGCGCGCGCCGCGCTCGCCGCGGGCGACCTCCCCGAGGTCACCGTCCGCGCCCGCCGCGTCTGCGTCGAAGCCACCGCCCGCGGCTTCGGCCTCCTCGCCTGGGAAGCCGACCGCCTCCTCGCCCGCGCGGCCAACACCCCGCTGCCGCCGCCGGGGGAGCTGGCGCGGGGGTTGGAGGCCGAGGCGGTCTTGGGGTTGGAGCGGAGGTAGCGGCCCGCGGCATGGCCAGGGTCATGGGCATCGCGATCGCCATGGACACGGTCACGACCAAAACCCCACGGAACCCCAACCGCCTCGCTACGCTCCAATCCGTCATGCTCCTCTTGCTCCTCTACGCCTGCTCCCCCTCGTCCCTCTCGACCATCGCCGCCGGCAGCGTCCCGCCATCCTGCGCGGCCCTCGCGGACGGAGTGGACCCCAAGCGGATCGAAGCGGACATCGCGCTCCTCGCGGCGAGCCCGCGCGCGTCGGCGGCCCGGCGGGCGGAGACTCGGGCGTGGATCGCCGCGGAGCTCGGGGCGGTCGGGCTCGTGGCGGGGGAGCGGCCGTTCACCATCGCGGGGCAGAGCGGCGTGAACGTCGAGGCGGGACAGGGCGCGGTGCTCGTGTCGGCGCACTACGACTCCGTCGCGGCCACGCCGGGCGCGGATGACAACGCGACGGGCGTGGCGGTCACGTTGGCGGTCGCGCGGGCGCTCGGGGGGCGGGTCCGGTACGCCTTCTTCGACGTGGAGGAGCCACGCGGGGCGACGGTCGGCACCGACGGGCGCAACTTCGCGTTCGGCTCCCAGGCCTACGCGGACGCCCTGACCGACGACGAGATCGGCGTGGCCCTCGTCATCGAGAGCGTCGGCTACAGCTGCGACGGCTGCCAGCGCTCGCCGCCGGGCCTTCCGGCCTCCGCCGCCCCGCAGGACGGCCGGGGGGTCTACCTCGTCGGGAACGAGCACGGCGCGGAGCGGTGGGCGACCGTCCAGGGGGCGTTCGCCCTCGTGCTCCCGCCGCCCTACACCGCGCACACGTTCGTCGTGCCCGGGAACGGCCGGCCCGTCCCGCAGACCCGCTACTCCGACAACGCGCCGCTCTGGGATCGCGGCATCGACACCGTGATGATCACGGACACCGCGCTCCTGCGGAACCCGCACTACCACAAGGGCACCGACACCCCCGAGACGCTCGACGCGGCCTACGTCGCCGCCGTAGCGCGCGGGGTGGTGGTCGCCGCGGGCGCGCTCTCGGGCGCGTGCGGCCCGTGAGCTACGCCCGGCGCCGCCGCCGCGCCGCCGCGGCCCCCGCCAGCGCCATCATCCACACGCCGCCCACGGGCGAGACGGTCGCGCAGAACGAGCTCTCCGCCGAGTAGTCCTCGCCCACCTCGCCGGGCCGCACGGGGTCCTCGCCGAGGTCGGTGGTGGGGCCCGGGTCGGCGTCGGTGTCCGTGTCGGCGTCGGTGTCCGCGTCGGTATCGGCATCGGTGTCCGAGTCGGTGTCGGCGTCCGTGTCGGTGTCGGTGTCGGTGTCCGTGTCGGCGTCGCCCGCGAGCTCGTCGTAGCTGTAGACCGGCGTGTAGCGCTCGATCCAGCTGATGAACTGGTCGACACGGGTGCCGCCGGTGTAGCCGCCGGCGCAGTAGGTGCTGTCGTCGTCCGAGACGAACGAGTTCACGCCCGCCAGCTCGTAGGCGTCCGTGCCGAGGATCTTCAGCGCCGCGCCGCCCGAGTCGCCGGAGCACACGTTCTGGTTGTCCACGGGGTCGTACCCGTAGATGAACATGTTGTCGTACTGGTACAGCGGGATGTCCGCCGTGCGCTTCTTGCTCGAGTCCGTGCCGTTGTCGGTCGTGATGCCCCAGCCGACGTAGCGGAAGTCCTGGCCCACGTCGGAGTTGCGGATGACGTCCTTGTTGACGGGCATGAGATCGACGCTGACGATGTCGGCCGCGAGCTCGAGGATGCCGATGTCGTTGTCGAGCGTGCTGTCGTTGTAGCTGGGGTGCGGGATCCAGTCGGAGATCTCGGCGTAGTCCGTGATGCCGCCCGAGCTCTCGAGGTCGTAGCCGACCACCGCCAGCAGCGTGCTGTACCCGGTGCTCACGGCGTCATCCATCGCCACGACGCAGTGGGCGGCGGTGAGGACCCAGCCGGGCGCGACGAGCGTGCCGGAGCAGAAGTTGTAGCCGTAGTCGTTGCGGTCCAGCGCGTAGAGGGTGACCACCTGGCCATACTCGCGCGTGGTCGACCCGTTGACGATGGGGGGCGCCTCCTGGGCAAGGGCGGCGGACAAGGCAACGACGACGAGCATGAGGACCTCGAGAGGCGGCAGGAACATACCCCGCGACGCGGCCACCCGCGCCCGGAGCCACCCCCCGCGGGGGAGGCCCCTCCGATCAGCCCCGGCGCCGCCGCGCGGCGAGCAGCAGTCCGGCCACCCCGAGCAGGGCTGCCCCGCCCGGCCCCGATCCGGCGGGCGTCGCGCAGCCGCAGCCGCCCGGCTCCTCGTCCCCGGTGAAGCGGCTGGCCCGCGGGGCGTCGCGCTCGCGGCCCTGGTCCGCCACGTCGGTGTCGTCGGGGACGGCCGTGTCGATGGGCTCTTCGAGCCCGTCGCCGGTGTCGTCGGTCGGCTCGGTCTCCTCGAGCTCGCCCACCCGGCCGTCGAACGTCGCGGTGAGGATGTAGGCGCCCGGGAACTCCTGGGAGCTCACCCAGGTGTCGACCGCGATCCACACCTCGCCGGGCTCGACCTCGACGGAGAGGGTGGTGTCGTCGCGCGCGACGCAGGCGGCGCCGTCGGCGGCGGTGAGGACGTGAACGTCCACGTCGACGCCCACGTCGTCGCTCACGACGACCTCGAGCGTGCCCGCGGTGGCGGCCTGGAACCGGTAGAGCACCTCGGGCCCCGACTCGTCGGTGTCCGGCGCGCACGCGTAGCTGTCGATGGCGTCGGAGGCGGCGCCGGCGGTCCACCGGAAGTCGCTGTAGGGGAACGCGGTGATGTCGCGCGGGGCGCCACGGGTGCCGGTGGTGGGGCCGTCGTCGATGTCGTCGTACCGGATGGGCTGGTAGCCATCCACGTAGGACCAGCCGCTGGTGGCGTTGAGCCGCACCTTCTCGGCCGACCCGGACGCCTCGTAGAACACGGGCCAGCCGGCGTCGGTCTCGTGGGTGTAGAGCACCATGTGGCTGCCGGGGTCGTTCACGGCGTCGCCGCGCTCGATGTGCGACCAGGAGACCTCGGAGGTCGGCCCGCCCCCGAACGAGGACGTCGAGTAGTGGTCGGTCTCCCAGACCATCGAGACGAACCCCGAGCAGTCCACGCCGGTCGTGCACGAGAGGATGCCGTGCCACGAGTGGCTGCCGGCGCCGTAGCCGTCGTCGAGCTGGGCATCGAACTCGTCGAGCGTGACGTAGCCGCCCCAGTCGTAGGGCAGGCCCGTGTAGGTGCCGGGCGGGTAGTCGCTCTCGTAGTCGCCGTCGGTGCACGTGGCGTACTGGTTCGCGTTCGAGGACGCCCACACGTGCGAGGCGTAGCGGGCGGCGTTGTCGAGCACGTCCTCCCGCGGGATGGCGAGGGCGGCCGGCGACAGCAGCGCCGCGAGGAGGAGCGTCATGGCGCCACCCGCACGACGTGCAGGCCGTCCGGCTGCGGATCGAGGAAGCCCAGGGCACCGTCGGGCGCGACCGCCACGTCCTGCGAGGGGGCGTAGACCCGGCCGCGGACGGGCAGCGAGACCGTCGGCCCGCCGTCGAGCGGGATCGCCGTGCGGGAGACCGTGCCGTCGTTCATCGCCTCGACGAGGAGCCAGTCCCCGAAGAGCCGGCCGCCGCCGCGCCCGGTGAACGTGGCGATCGCGGTCCCGTCCACCAGCAGCGACGAGCCCGTGCGCACGAGGCGCCGCGCGGGGGGCACCAACGCCGCGCCCTTGGGGGCGGAGAGGACACCGGCCGTCGAGACGACCGCGAGGGGGTGGCCGTTGCCGAAGGCGTCGACCGAGAGGACCGCCGCGCCGCTCACCGCGAGGTAGCCGCCGGTCGGCACGAGGCCGGGGAACGCCTGCTCGTCGAGCAAGGCGCCGCCTCGATCGTAGGCGCGCAGGGTCCGCGCCGCGTTGTCCATCACCAGCAGCACGCCCGCGGCGGTGAACGCGAGCCCGTCGGCCCCGGCGACCGGGAAGCTCTTCCCGCCCACGACGACCACGGCCCGATCGATGGGATCGTAGACCGCCGCGGCGCCATCCGGCCCCAGCGCGAGGAGGTCCGGCCCGATCGCCGGCGACTCGGGGGCCGCGGACCGGAACCCGACCTCGTTCCAGGACAGCACGACCTCGACGGTGATCGCCGCGGGCACGCGGGACTGCGGGCTCCCCACGAGCACCGGCTCGGCGGCGAAGGACATCGGGGTCAACGAGAGCGGAACCAGCCACAGAGGCATGCTTCCTCCAACGGGCAAAGGGGTAATCGCCGACCTTGTGATCGGCGAGCGGGTGCCGACGAAAGAGCAGCCAGGCTGGCTTGCGCTCAGCCTGTCTATCGTTATTGGGTCGGCGAAGCTCCGTTTGCTTCGCGCCTCCTTATTTGCGCCGAGCGCAAACAAGGAGGCACTCGAAACGGAGCCGCCTCCGGAACGCGGCCCGGCGAATCACCGCGCGTCTGGAGAACCACGCACACGGGTGACCGGGGTACCATCCGCCGATGCACGCCCTGCCCCTCATGCTCGCGGCGCTCTGCACGCTCGCGATCGCCTACCGCTACTACAGCGCCTTCCTCGCGGCGAAGGTCCTCGTGCTCGACGGCACGCGGGTCACCCCGGCCGTCGCGCGCAACGACGGGCAGGACTACCACCCGACCAACCGCTGGGTGCTCTTCGGGCACCACTTCGCGGCGATCACCGGCGCGGGCCCGCTCATCGGGCCGGTCCTGGCGATGCAGTTCGGCTACCTGCCCGGCTACCTCTGGATCCTGGTCGGGGTGTGCCTCGGCGGCGCGGTCCACGACTTCGTCATCCTCGCGGCGTCCGTGCGTCGCGACGGCCGCTCCCTCGCCGAGATCGCCCGCGCCGAGATCTCGCCGCTCTCCGGCCTCGTCGCCTCCATCGCCATCCTCTTCGTCGTCGTCATCGCCCTCGCCGGCCTCGGCCTCGCGGTGGTCAACGCGCTCTTCGACTCCGCGTGGGGCACCTTCACCATCGGGATGTCGATCCCGCTCGCCCTGTTCATGGGCATCTACCTCTACAAGATCCGCCCCGGGCGTGTCGCCGAGGCCACCACCATCGGCGTCGTCGGCCTCCTCGCGGCGGTCGTCCTCGGCGAGCCCGTCGCGCGCTCGTCGTTCGCGCCCTGGTTCTCCTACTCGAAGCACGGCATCACCTACGCCATCGCCGCCTACGGTTTCGTCGCGTCCGTGCTCCCCGTGTGGCTCCTGCTCTGCCCGCGCGACTACCTCTCGTCCTTCATGAAGCTCGGCACGATCGGCGCGCTCATCCTCGGCGTCCTCATCGTGAACCCCGAGCTGAAGGCTCCCGCCTTCTCCGCCTTCGTCGACGGCGGCGGCCCGATCGTGCCCGGCACGCTCTTCCCGTTCGTGTTCATAACGATCGCGTGCGGGGCCATCTCCGGCTTCCACAGCCTCGTCGCGAGCGGCACCACGCCCAAGATGCTCATGAACGAGCGCGACGCCCGCGCCATCGGCTTTGGCGCCATGCTCCTGGAGGGGCTCGTCGGCATCACCGCGCTCATCGCGGCGGCGTGCCTCCACCCCGGCGACTACTACGCCATCAACGTCGCGAACGAGAAGTTCGCCGCAATGGGCATCTCGATGGTCAACCTCCAGACCTTCGAGCACGAGATCGGCGAGGCCCTCGCCGGCCGACCGGGGGGTGCGGTGTCGCTCGCCGTCGGCATGGCGCAGATCTTCGCGGGGTTGCCCGGGATGAAGGGGCTCCTCGGCTACTGGTACCACTTCGCGATCATGTTCGAGGCGCTCTTCATCCTCACCACGATCGACACGGGCACGCGCGTCGCCCGGTTCATCGTGCAGGAGCTCGTCGGGCGCGTCTCGCCGCGGCTCGGCCGCACCGACTGGATGCCCGGCACGGTGGCCGCCACGGGGGTCGTCGTGCTCGGCTGGAGCGGGTTCATCCTCACCGGCAGCATCGACACGATCTGGCCGATGTTCGGCATCGCGAACCAGCTCCTCGCCGCGGTCGCGCTCTGCGTCGGCACCACCGTCATCGTGAACGCCGGCCGCGGGCGCTACGCCTGGGTCACGCTCCTGCCCCTCTCGTTCGTCGCGACGACCACCCTGACCGCCGGCTGGATGGCCGCCACCCAGAAGTTCCTGCCGATGGGCACCTTCCTCGGCTACCTCAACGCGGCCCTCATCCTCGCGATGATGCTCTGCGTGCTGATCGTGCTCGGCGAATCCGGGCTGCGGTGGTGGCGGGTCGCGACCGGCCGGATCGTCGTGGCGAAGGCGGCGTGATCGAGAGGGGCGGGCTCCGGCGCGTTGCGCCGGAGCCCTTGTGCGGGGGTTTCCCACCCCCGCAACGCCCCCGGGGATCCGTGCGTTCAACTCACTCGTGCTGAAACAACAGCAGGCTGCCCGGATTGGCGGCGGGGGAGCCGATCCACAGGTCGGCGTCGCCGTCCCCGTCGACGTCGTCGGGGCGGGCGTCGCTCCCGAACAGGTCGTCGTCCGCGGCGCCCTTGAACGTGGGGCCCGCGGTGCCCGGCGCGTGGTCGCCACCCGCGACGAGGTCGGGGCCGGCCACCCAGGCGCACGTGCCGCGCACGGCGGAGAGGCCGTCGCCGGGCGCGCACACGATCAGGTCGATCGCGCCGTCGTTGTCGAGGTCCGCGTGCCCGCCCGCCGCGCGGAGGAGGCCCGAGTCGGTGGTGCCGGTGACGGTGGCGAACGCGAGGTCCGTCGTGCCGTCGGTCATCGCGTCGGGCCCGTTGAACGCCCAGACCTTCCCGACGGCCGTGCCGGCGCCGTCCGCCGCCCACTCGGAGACGAGGAGCTCGTCGTAGCCGTCGCTGTCGAGGTCGGGGGCGCTGCCGACGAACAGGTGGCCGGTGAAGCCGCTCTGGCTCGCGGAGTCCGCCGTGCCGGTCGCCACGGCGGCGCCCGCGTACACGTAGGTGCGTACGGTGCCGCCGAAGCCGGTCGTGGCGACGCCGATCTCGTCGAGGCCGTCGCCGTCGAAGTCCCCGAGGACGTCGGCGTCGTAGGCGTCGCCGGTGAACGTGGCGGACCAGGTCGCGTTGGCCTCCGCGAGGTCCCCGGTGAGCGCGGCGCCCGGGTAGAGGCCGACGTAGGTGCCGGCGTCGGCCACCTCGAAGCTCGCCGCGAGCAGCGACTGGCCCCCCGCGCCGTCGTCCCACGCGTTGAGGTCCCCGCCGAGGTAATACGTCGACGACGTGATCGTCGCGACTGCGTCCGCGCTGGTCAGGGCCGCGCCGCCGGTGAGGGCCGCGGCGTCGAACAGGTACACCGAGGCGTACGCGGGCGCCCCGACCGCCAGGAGCTGACCCGTGGGCCCCGCGACGGGGGAGACCGCCCAGCCCAGGTAGGCGCCCTCGTCGCCGTCGATCGTCGCGAGGGCGACCCGGGTGCCCACCTCCGAGCCGACGCTGTAGGGGATGACGGCGACCCGCCCGGAGAGCGTGTTGTAGCCGGGGATGCCCGCCACGACGTCGCCGTAGCCGTCTCCGTCGAGGTCCCCGAGGGGCGCGAAGTCGTAGGCGAACTGGGCCTCGCCGACGAAGCTGTCTCCGGTCCAGGAGCTGGTCGCGTCGCGGCTGGAGAGCCCGTCGCTGCCGTTCTCGCAGTCGTTGTCCTGGTCGTCCCAGCGCTCGTCGGCCACGCTGTTGATGGCGGGATCGAGGTCGGCGCAGTCGGTGCCGCCGCTCTCGACGGTGGCCTCGCCGTCCTCGTCCTGGTCGTAGTCGTCGCGGCCGTCGCAGTCGCTGTCGATGCCGTCGTACCAGGGGTCGTCGGCGCCGGGGTGGATCGCGGGGTCCTCGCGGCCGCAGTCGTCGACGTCCTGGTAGCCGTCGCCGTCGCAGTCGTACTGGTCCCAGCCCTCGGTGCAGTCCTCGTTGATGAGGTCGGAGCACTGGACCGGCGCGTCCGGGTGGACCTCCGGGTTGGCGTCGTTGCAGTCGTCGCCGCCGCCGTCCTCGCCGACGTAGCCGTCCCCGTCGACATCGTTCGCGTCGAGGCCGTCGCAGTCCTGGTCCTCGCCGTCGTAGGGCACCTCGTGCGCGCCCGGGTAGGCGTACTCGTCGGTGTCGTCGCAGTCGGCGCCCTCGGGAACGCCGTCGCCGTCGGCGTCGACCAGCGGCTCGCCGCTGTCCACGACGGCCGGGCCGGTGTCTTCCTTGGGGGGGCCGTCGCACGCGAGGAGGGAGAGCAGGAGCAGCATCGGGGGTACCTTTAGAAGCGCGTCAGCGGCCCAGGCGCCGCCACATCTCGGGAAGATACCGCAGCGTGGCGTAGACGCGACGGGTGATCGCGAGCGGGAGCGCCGGCGTGCCGAGCCAGGCCTCGCCCGCGGGGATGCGCCCGTGCACGCCGCTCTGGGCACCGATCCGCGCGCCCGGCCCGATCTCCGCGTGATCGGCCACGCCCACCTGCCCGCCGAGCACCGCGCCGTCGCCGATGGTGACCGAGCCCGAGAGGCCGGTCTGGGCGGCGACGAGCACGGCGCGGCCGAGGGTGACGTTGTGCCCGACGTGGACCTGCGCGTCGAGGCGGCAGCCGTCGCCGAGCGCGGTGTCGACGAGGAAGCCGCGATCGATCGTGCAGGAGGGGCCGATCTCCACGTTGTCCCCGATGGTGACCCCCGCCACGTGCGGGACGCGCAGGAGCCCCGTGGCGGTGGGGTGGTAGCGGAAGCCGTCGGCGCCGACGACCGTGTTCGCATGGATGCGCACGTTCTGGCCGATCCGCGTGTGCGGGTAGAGCACGACGTGCGGGAAGAGCACGGTGCCGCGCCCCACGACGCAGTCCGCCCCGATCACGACGCCCGGGTGGACGGTCGCGCCCCGGACGACGGCGCTCGGGTGCACGAACGCGCCCGGGTAGCTGATCGACGCCGCGATGACGACGGGGCTGGCCTCGTGCGGGAACAGCGAGACGAGCACCCGGATGAGCGCCGCGAGCGGATCCGCGACCACGATGGTGGTGTGGTCGGGGAGGGGGGCGCGGGCGAGGTGGACGCCGGCGTTTCCGCGCGTGCCCGCGTCGAGGTAGGCGAGGTCGTCGGGGCCCGCGGCCTCGAGCGGCGCGATGCCCGCGATCGGGCGGTCCGGGCCGTCGAGCGTGCCCCCGGCGAGGGTGGCGAGCTTCGCGGCGGTGGTCGGAGTGACGAGGTGCATGCCCGCGAAGGTAGCCGGGCCCGCCCTATGCGTCCGCGGGCTCGAGCGGCGAGGCGCCGGCGTCCTCGGTGTCGCCGTCCTTCTGCATGAACGAGGTGACCAGGTACAGCCCCACGCCCACGAAGATGGCGGCGTCGGCGATGTTGAACGTGTACCACTCGTTCGTGCCGATGGCGCCGATCATCCAGCCGCGGAGGGGCTCGACGTCGACGATCACCTTGATGAAGTCGGTGACCGTACCCTTGTGCATGCGGTCGATGGCGTTCCCGAGCGCCCCGGAGAGGAGGAGCCCGATGACGCCGGCCTGCATGCGGTCGTTCGGCGCGAGGGCCCGGTACATCCACCCGAGCACGCCGACGGCCACGAGCGTGAACACCGCGAACACCACGAGACGGTACTCGAAGCCGAGCATCATCCCCATGGCCGCGGCGGGGTTCTGGGCGTGCACGAACTCGAGCGCGTTCGGGAGCACGACCAGCTCGGCGGGGTTCGCCGGGGAGTGGCCGAGCGAGGCGAGCCCGGCGCTGGCCCGAGCGTCGAGCGCGGGGCCCCGGTACGCGAGTTCGTGCACCGTCCAGAGCTTCGAGCCCTGGTCGAGCAGGAGGGACACACCGAGAACGGCAAGAAGGACGCGGAGCTTCGGCGGCATGGGGCCCAATTTAGCGGAGGGCGCCGCCATGATCGAGCCCCAGCCTCGAACCGTCACAGAAGGTGACCGGGCCCCGGCGCGCGTGCGTCCCGGGGCCCGGCCAGCCGAGCAAGCAGACTACGAGTCGTCGCGCTCGGTGCGGACGATCGTGCGCTGGTTGCTGGCGAGCACGCGCTTGCGGATACGCACGCTCTTGGGGGTGACCTCGACCAGCTCGTCCTCCGAGATGTACTCGATGGCCTTCTCGAGGGTCATCTGGATGGGCGGCACGAGGATGAGCTTCTCTTCCGCGCCGGAGTTGCGCACGTTCGAGAGGTGCTTCTCACGACACACGTTCACGTTGATGTCGTTCTCGCGGGCGTTCTCGCCGATGATCATGCCCTCGTAGACCTCGACCTGCACGCCGATGAACATCCGGCCGCGGGGCTGGAGGTGGTAGAGCGCGTAGGTGGTGGTCTCGCCCGTGCGGTCGGACACGAGGCTGCCGTTCACGCGGCTCTGGATGAAGCCGGCGTGCTCGTCGTACGAGTCGAACAGGGTGTTGAGGAGGCCCTGGCCGCGCGTGTCGTTGAGGTACTCACCGCGGAAGCCGATGAGGCCGCGCGAGGGGAGGCGGTAGAAGACGCGGACGCGGCTCGAGCCGTCCGTGCGCATCTCGGTCATGCGGCCCTTGCGGAGCGCCATCTTCTGGGTCACGACGCCCATGAAGATCTCGGGGAAGTCGAGCTGCACGATCTCGTAGGGCTCGTGCTTCTTGCCGTCGACCTCGCGGATGACGACCTCGGGCTTCGAGACGCTCATCTCGAACCCTTCACGGCGCATCTGCTCGATGAGGATGCCGAGCTGGAGCTCGCCGCGGCCGAACACCTTCATCGTCTCGCTGCTGCCCGTGTCCTCCATGCGGAGGGCCACGTTCGTGAGCATCTCCTTCTCGAGGCGCTCCCGGATGTGGCGCGCGGTGACGTACTTGCCGTCACGGCCCGAGAGGGGGCTGTTGTTCGACGAGAAGGTCATGCCGATGGTCGGCTCGTCGATCTTCAGGCGCGGCAGGGGGCGCGGATCGTCGACGAGGGTGAGCGTGTCGCCGATGTTGATGTTCGGCAGACCGGCCACGGCGCAGATGTCACCCGAGGTGATGTCCGTGCCGGGGACGCGCTTCATGCCGTCGTACGTGTAGAGCTGGTTGACGCGCACCTTCTTGGCGATGCCGTCCGCGCCGATCAGCGCGCACTCCGACTTCTCCTTGAGCACGCCGTTGAACACGCGGCCCACGGCGAGGCGGCCCACGTACGGGTCGTAGTCGAGCGCCGTGATGAGGAGCTGGAGGGGCGCCTCGGGATCGCCGCTCGGGGGCGGGATGTGCTTCACGATCGTGTCGAACATCGACTTGAGGTTGTCTTCCTTCTCGCCGTAGGTCTTCGTGCACCAGCCGTCGCGCGCGACGGCGTAGACCACCGGGTAGTCGATCTGCTTGTCGTCCGCGCCGAGGTCGATGAACAGGTCGTAGACCTCGTTCAGGACTTCCTGGACGCGGGCGTCCGGGCGGTCGATTTTGTTGATGCACACCATGACCGACAGGCCGCCTTCGAGCGCCTTGCGGAGCACGAAGCGGGTCTGGGGGAGGGGGCCTTCCGACGCGTCGACGAGGAGCATGGCGCCGTCGACCATCTTGAGCATGCGCTCGACCTCGCCGCCGAAGTCGGCGTGGCCGGGGGTGTCCATGATGTTGATCTTGGTGTCGCCGTACTGGACGGACGCGACCTTGGCCATGATCGTGATGCCGCGCTCGCGCTCGAGGTCCATCGAGTCCATCACGCGGTCGATGACGTGCTCGTTGGCGCGCCAGGTGCCGGCCTGCTTGAGGAGCCCGTCCACGAGCGTCGTCTTGCCGTGGTCGACGTGGGCGATGATGGCGATGTTGCGGATGGACATAAGGGCTCCGAAGGGGGCGCCCTATGCCCCGTCCCGCGCCCTCGGTCAAGCGGAGCGCGTCCGGACGTCAGATGCTGAAGGGGTACGTGACCGTGACCGGATCCCCATCGAAAGGGGGGAACTGGATGGAGCGTACCGCTCCGGAAAGGCAACTGTCGAAGGTCGAGCCCTGCAGGTCTCCGCTCGGGATGCCGGCGCTAGAAACCTTGCCCGTCGGCTGAATGGTCAGCTTGACCTTCACGCCGCGCGGGAGGTCACCCGTCTCGTTGCGCTGCTGCACGAAGCAGGACTTCACGCCCTTGTTGCTCTTGATCATCGTGTCGATGACCACCGCGGAGACGCCCGAGGTGCTGGAGCCGGAGGTGCTTGCCGTCGACGTAGTGCTCTTCGGCGTGCTCGTCGACGCCGTGCTCGTCGGCGCCGTGCTCGTCGTGGTCTTCGAGGACGTGGACGTGGTGGCCGGGGGGATGCGCACCGGAGCGGTCTCCGCCGGCGCGGTGGTGCGCGACGAGGTGCGCGAGGTCGAGGTCGTGGTGGAGGCCGGCGGGGGCGCCTTGGCGGTGGCCGGGGCGGCGGTGGCGGGGGCGGCGGGCGGCGGGGTCACG
>JAUXTN010000169.1 GCA_030684355.1 Pseudomonadota bacterium | reverse complement strand
CCTTATTCCTGCCGGGTTTCATTGAGGCGGGCCAAAATCTGTTCGCGCACGTCCGCGTCCGCATCGCCGGCCAGCGCGCGTATGGCGTCGAGCGGCGCCCGCCCCGCCGCGCCCAGGCGCACCCGCCAGTCCGGGTCGTCCAGCATCTTTGCCGCGTCTTCGGGCAGCATGCGGGCAGCGGCGATGGCGCGCACATCCGGGTCTGCGTCGCCCGCCATCTTCGACAGCACAAACGACGGCAGCCGGCGCGCCACTTCCTTGCGAACCTCGTCATCCGGGTCGTGCGCCAGCAATTTCAGACTGCCGTGGGGAATGCGCTGCGCCACATGCTGGCGCACCAGGTAGTCGGGGTCATCGAGCATTGTGTACAGACGTGCGGCGGGCAGTTTGCTGGCTACCGTGATGCGCACTTCGCGGTCGCGGTCACTGATAAATGCCATCAGTTCCTCCGGCGGCAGCCGGGTGACCACGGCGCGGCGCACCGCCTCGTCGCTGTCGTGCGCAAGCGCGCGCACGGCGCTGAGCGGCGCGTAGCGCACGGCGATGGCGCGCCGCTCCCAGAACGCATCCTGCAGGCAGGCTTCGGCACATTCCGGATTCATCAGTAGGAAGCGCTCGATTTGCCGCCCGCTGTGGGCGATCAGGCAACGATCACCGGGTTCGCAGCGTCCGGCCGCGCGCACCGTGCCGCAATGCGGACAAGCCGTACAGTCCGCGCGCGGGGTGTCAGCGTCGCGCAAATAGGGAAAGCGCTTGGTTTCTGGCACGGTCTGGTTTCAGTCTGGGTATCCCGCCCAGCGTTCGAGATGGGCCGTCAGCGCCGCATCCATGGTCACCATGTGCAGGTCGAACCACGGCGCCAGCCCGTCCTTCACGTAGGCGCGCGCCAGCGCGCTGCGTCCGCGCTTGATCGACAGGCCGAGCTGAACCAGTTCGCCCGTCACCAGGTGATGTTCGCCTTCATGTTCGGCGATGCCAGGATAGCGGCTGGCGCGCATCTGCCCGCCTTCCTCGGC
>JAUXTN010000168.1 GCA_030684355.1 Pseudomonadota bacterium | reverse complement strand
GACGTCTCCGCGGCCGCGGCGGAGCGCGCGTGGGGGCGCGCGGATGCCGACGCCTTGCGCGCCCCTGCTGCGGGGGTGGGGCGTGGGGCGCGCGGATGCGGACTGCCGGTTCCGCGGCCGCGGCGGAGCGCGTGGGGAGCGTGAGGGCTGGTGATTTTGGGGAGGCGCCGCGGGTTCGAGCGCCTGGCTCCACGACCGCGACGTACGGCGGCGCCCACGCCCCGGTGCTCGTCGACGTGGTTTCGGCAGCTGGTACACGGCGCGGCCGTGCGGGCAGTGCTGCTGCGGGAGCGGGAAGGTCCACCACGACGCGGGCGTGCGGGCAGTGCTACGGGGCCGGCTCGGTCTTTCGATCGGGCCTGGCTTCAGGGATCGGCCTCTCGATTGGACTAGGCTTGCGACGCATCACGGGGCCTGCGAGTCGCGACCGCCTTCCGGGCCATGGGCTCTCTGCCGAGCGAGCAACGGGAACGTTGTCGTAGAAAGGCGGCAACGAGGATCCGCATCCGTGGGGTGACCGAGCCCCCCCTCGACGGACGCCACCGTCCGAACTCGCGGGATGACCCCACGGGATCCGCATCCGCCAAGTACCGGGGCCATCTGTGCGCGACGCGGCGGGTCTGCCGACGCCCGGTCCTGCGGAGTCGAGGACCGCTTGGTGCTGCGCAGCACCGTCGAAAGACCGCGCTAGGCGAGGCCTACGCGTCGGACGACCCCATGCAGCGCCTGGGGTGACGTACAAACGCCGGTTTTTCACGGATGACGCGCCCGGGAGCACTGGTGGCGATCCTGGGCGAGGCGAGATCAGGGCCGGCTCGGACTTTCGAGGGGGCTGCGCGTCAGGGATCGGTCTTTCGGAGTGGACTACACTTACGACGCATCAGGGGGGACCGGCCTCCGGGCCGAGGGCGCTTCTCCCGAAGCCATCAACGGGAACGTGGTCGTCGAACCTGTGCAACGCGGATCCGCATCCAGTGGCATGGTCGGTTACCCCCGCGAGTTCGGACGGTAGAGCGTCGCCCCACCACCACGCCCGCGGCAGGGGGGCCGGAGGGCGGCCCCCCTGCCGCGGCCTGACGGTGGACCTCGGCGCGATCGCATCGACGCGATCCCCCGCGTGTCAGCCCGACCACCACCCCAACCCCGACCCGATCATCACCACCGACAGCGCGACGACCAGCGTCCACACGACCGGCCAGAAGAGCTTCCCGGCCCACCACCAGCGGTCCGCGTCGGGGTCGCCGGGGGTGGTCGCGGCGACGCCGAGGAGCACCGGGGCCGCCGTCGTGAGGCCCATCTCCACGCTGCGCTGCACGACGGCGCGGAGCACGGCGTCGTCGCGGACCCCCTCCGCCCACAGGCCCTGCGGCCAGAGGAGGATGCGGACGCGCGCGCCGTCGCGGTAGAGCGCCACGGGGCTGTAGCCGCGCGGGGGGCCGTCCTCGACGACGAGGTCGAGGCCGCGCCACGCGTACCACGCCCAGAGCACGGCCCAGCGGGTCGGGGCCTCGGGGGGCGCCTGGTCCACGAGGCCACGCTCGGCCGCCGCCGAGAGCGCCGCGACCAGCGAGGGGCCGGCCCGGTAGCGCATCGCGTAGCGGGGCAGCACGTCGCGACGCAGGTGCAGCAGGTGCGCCTCGGCCATCCAGGCGCAGCCGTCGATCCAGTCGTCGTCGGGGCCGGACGCCCGCACCCCGGCGCCAGCGGCGCGGCGGGCCGGATCGCTGAGCAGGGCGTGGGCGGCCTCGGCCTCGCGGAAGCGCCGCGCGGCGTCGGGATCGTCGGGATGCAGGTCCGGATGGGTGGCCCGGGCGGTCAGCCGCCACGCGCGCCGGATCTCCGCGTCGGAGGCGCCCGGCGCGAGACCCAGGAGGGCGTAGGCTGCGGCGAGCGTGGGGGCGGCCATCCGGCCCGTGTTCTACCCGGCGCGGCGGTGGCGTGCGAACACGTCGCCCACGGCCTCGCCGGCGGGCACGTGCACGACCGCGTAGCCGTTCACGCAGTGGCGCTTCCCGGTCGGGGTCTGCGGGGCGTCGTCGAAGATGTGGCCGAGGTGCCCGCCGCAGCGGGCGCAGCGCATCTCGGTGCGGACCATGCCGAAGGTCACGTCCCGGTGGACCTCGAGGGCGCCCGGCTCGACCTCCTGGAAGAACGACGGCCACCCGCACCCCGAGTGGAACTTGTGGCCCGCGCCGTAGAGCCGGTTGCCGCAGCCCGCGCAGTGGAACGCGCCCGGGCCCGGATCGTCGAGGTACCGGCCGGTGCCCGCGCGCTCGGTCGCGGACTCGCGGAGGATGGCGTACTCGGTCGCGGTGAGGATCGCCCGCCACTGGGCGGGGGTCAGGGTGCGCGGGTCGAGCGCGGGGTTCTGGGCGGGGTCGGCGGCGGGATCGACGTTCGGCATGGGGGACCACGTAGCCGACTGGGGACCGATGATCCGGCGGTGCGCCAGCCGGCTCGGATCCGACGCGCCTTCCGCCGCTGGACCATCGGCACGCCGCTTGCTTTACTGCCTGGCGGAGACACGCATCATGATCCTCGCCGTCCTCTTCTTCACCGCCTGCTGCGAGCGCCCCTGGCAGACCTTCGAGATGTCCACCCCTCCGGACCGGCAATGTCGCACGGGCACCGAGGCCGGGGACGACTTCTACATCTGGGACTGCATCGACGACGAGCACGTCGTGATCACCGCGTACACGTCGCCGGCGACCTGCGCCGCGCCCGAGATGGAGACCGTCGCGTGCGGCGAGCAGACCGAGATGGAGATCGCGCACGCGGACGAGCTCGCCGACTGCCGCGAGGTGCCCCAGTCCATGCGCTGGAGCGAGTAGGCCCGGGGTGGGTCCCGAACGCGGATGCCTGCGCGTGCGTGACCCGCGATCGCGGCGCATCGGAGGGCGCCCCGCCGAGACGTGCGCCGCAGCTACACCCGCACGACCGTCGCCTCGCAGAACGGGCAGGCGACGCGGTCCTTCCCGGCCGGGAGCGAGATGAGGCCGGCGCACTGGGTGCAGGGGATCTCGGCGGTGCCCACCTCCACCCGGTGGCCGCAGGCCTCGCACACGACGCGGGTGGCGCCTTCCACCACGGCGATCTCGCCGCCGCACCCGCCGCAGTGGCGGAGGCCGTGGGTGACGCTGGGCAGCACGTCGTAGTCGCCACCCAGGCCGGTCTCGGCGAGGAGGCGCTCGGCGTCCGCGTCCGCCAGGAACGGCAGCCACCCCTGCGCGAACACGGACCAGGTCAGGCGGTCCTGCAGCTCGGCGGGGGCCTCGTCCGGGTGGAGCTCGAGCACGCCGGACTCGGCGTAGACGCGCATGCCGCGCTCGGTCTGGCGCTTGACGGCGCCGTACAAGGTCCAGAACGGCGCGCTCCGGACGCGGGGCTTGCGGGGATCCCCCTCGAATTGGATCCCCTGCGTGGCACCCCGCACGGCCATCGCGAGGGCCTGCCACTCGGCGTCGAGATCCGTCGCCGCGGCCGCCGACGCGAGGTACTCGACGTAGGCCATGCGGTAGGCGAACTCCGCCGCGCGCGGCGGCACGGCCTTCGGGCAGGCCTCCACCCACGCGGTGAAGAGCTGGCGTTGGAGCTTGACGCACTTCGCGCCGTCCCGCGCGTTGCGGGCGGCGTCGAGCGCGGGGGCGAGCTGGCCGGCGATCTGCTCGTAGGCGGGGCCGGGGAGCGCGGAGCCGCCTTCGCACGCCTTCCGGAAGTCCCAGTCGGCGAGCGTGCCGCACCGGTCACAATAGACCCAACCCGTCTTGGGTGGGAGCTGCTTGGGCGCCCCGCACGCGTGGCAGGAGGTGCGCTTGATGTGGGTCGCGCGCGGCTCGGCGGCGGCTGGAGGGGTCTCCTTGGCGGGGGCCGGGCCGAGCGCCAGCTTCCAGTCGAGCTGCATCCACGGGCTGTCCGGATCCTTGGTGAGCTTCGTGAGGATGGCCTCGCACCGGGCGTCGTCCTCGCCGCTCCAGTAGTAGCGCCCGAACTCGTAGTGCCGGCCGTACTCGCGCCAGGACTTGAACGTGCGCTGCACCCAGAGCGCGGCCTCGTGGATCATCCGCCACGCCTCGCGCTCCGACACGTACCCGGCCCACCGGCCCCACCCGACCACCGCGACGTAGCGACCCAGGTCCCACGCGAGCAGGCTCTTGCCCTCCAACAGCGACTTGTTGGCGCGCACGAGCGCCATCTTGTCGTCATCGGCCCGGGGGTCCGGCCCGAGGGTCTCCAGCAGGCGCTGGACCTCGGCGCGGTGCCCCTCGTTCCACAGCCAGTCCGTCGTGTTGCGGAACGACTCGGCGTCGGTGACGCCCCAGAAGTTCGACAGCGCGTTGCGACACCAGCCGGCGGTGTGGTCCCCCGCGCCCCACCCACCGAGCTCGTGGTGGAAGCCCTGGTTCAGCTCGGTGAGCACGGCGGCGAGTGCGAGCGCCCAGCGCTGGGAAGGGGTGGCCATGCGGCTCCCTATCTCGCGAGCGCGGTCTCCTGCACCGTCAACAAGGGCGGCAGCTCCGAGAAGATCCCCGTCTTCATCCCCGCGAGCGACGCGAGCATCTGCCGCCGGTACCACGGCCACGCGTGGAGCGGCATCGCCACGAGGTCGCGGGGCGGGGCGAGCACGGGGAAGCTCGATTGGAAGAAGGGGGTCAGCCAGCGGCTGGCCCACGCGTAGAAGCCGACGTGATCGCGGCGGCGCGCGGAGTACTCGTCGAGGCGGCCCTCGGCGACGCAGTCGGCGAGCGTCATGGCGTCGATGAGCGCGAGGTTGGCACCCTGGCCGAGCTGGGGGCTCATGGCGTGGGCGGCGTCGCCGATCCACACGACGTTGCCGTGCTGGTAGGGGTACATCCGCACGTCGAAGTAGGGCGCGAAGGTGGGCGGGGTCATCGCGTCGACCGGCACGTCGGGCGCGAGCGCGAGGATGTCGGCCTTCCAGGCGTCGAGGCCGCGGGCGCGCCACGCGTCCATGGCGTCGGTGCGGATGCTCCAGAAGAGGCTCACCTGCGGGGTCGAGTGGCCCGGGGGCGTGCCGCTCGGGAGGAAGCCGAGCATCTGCCGGGTGTCCCGGTAGACCTGGGAGAGCACGCCGTCCCAGCGCCCGGTGGGGTCGGGGATGGAGGTCCAGAGCGCCCCCCAGGGGTAGGGCCGCACGACCGCACCCGGCGGCCGCAGCGTGGAGCGGGCGCCCGCGGCGATGACGACGAGATCGTAGCCGCTCGGGAGCGTGTCGACGGAGACCCCCTCGCGGACGGGGATGCCGGCGGCGTGGACGGCGTCCTCCAGCGCCTGGAACAGGGTCCCGCGGTGCACGCCGAGCCCGAAGAGGCCGGGGCGCAGGTCGGAGTACGCGAGGTCGATGACCGTGCGGCCGTAGGTGGTGACCCCGCGGAGGCGGTCCACGCGCGCGCTGCGGGCGAGGACCCCCTCGAGCAGGCCGAGCCGGTCCAGCACGGCCATCCCCGTGGGCTGGAGCAGGAGGCCGGCGCCGACCGGGCCGGGGTCGGTGACCCGCTCGAAGATCTCGACCTCGTGGCCCTGCCGGGCGAGGAAGAGCGCGGCGGCGGGGCCGCCGGTGCCGAGCCCGACGACGGCGACCCTCACGAGGCGTCGGGCGGGAGGCGGGGCGTGCACATGGGGCCCCGCTAACCGCGTCGCGTGGCGCTCACATCACCCCGCAGGTGTACCCGTCGAGCGCCGACTGTTCGTATTCGAGCGCCCCGTCGGCGAAGGTGTCCGTCGTCGCGCCGATGCGGCGCGTGCGCGCGTCGACGTCCAGGGTGCGGACGGAGTCGATCGCGCCGTCCCCCGCGGCGTCCACCGACTCGTACATCATGGTGCCGCGCGCGTTGTAGAGGGTGATCATGTCCCACACGCCGTCGGCGTTGACGTCGTAGCGGTACGCGAGCACCCCCGACTCCTGCCATTCGTACTCGGTGAAGGTCGTGTACGTACCGTCGAGCGCGGAGGTGGCGTAGGTCGTGAGCCCCGCCTCGTCGTAGGTGTAGGTGTAGGAGAGCACCGACAGCCCGTCGGCGTACTCGTCGTAGGACTGCTCGAGGAGCAATTCGCCGTCCCAGACGTAGGTGTAGCGCCAGTCCACGTCGCCGTCGTCACCGCTGTCGAGGTCTACCACGTCGTACATGTCGTCGGCATCGACGTAGGTGTACGTGCGGCGGGACGGCCAGGCGCCGCCGCTCACGACCTCCTCCAGCAGCCGCTCCCCGTCCCAGTCGAACGCGCCGCTGGTCTCGAAGACCCCGTCGCCGTCGGCGTCGCTGGAGTACGCCACGAGCTTGTCGCCGTCGTAGGTGTACCAGGTCTCCACCTCGGGCGCGCCGTCCCCGTCGTCGTCGGACCAGTAGTGCTCGAGGTTGCCGGCCGCGTCGAACTCCTGGCGCTGCTCCACCTCGTACACGCCGTCGGCGCCCTGGTCGTACCAGTAGCCGGCGTACCGACCGTCCACGTAGCGGTAGCCGTAGCTCCAGTCCCAGGTGCCGTCTCCCTCGGCGTCCACGCGGGCCTCGGTGATCACGCCATCCGCGTCCCGGTCGTACTCGACGCGGTAGCCCACGTTCACGCCGTCGTACGACCACTCCTCCCCCGCGAACAGGCCGTCGACCCACGTGTAGCGTTGGTAGCTGTCGAGCACGCCGTCCTCGTCGGGGTCGCTGCCCAGGAGGACATGGTTGTCGTCCGCGTCGTAGCCGTACCAGGAGCCGCCGGTCGTGGGGGCCCCGTTGTTCAGGAGGTCCGACAGGTAGGCCACGCTCGCGAAGCCCTCGTCCACGAGCCCGTCGCAGTCCTGGTCGACCTGGTCGCAGGCCTCGGTCGCCCCTGGGTAGACGGCCGCGTCGGCGTCGTCGCAGTCCGCGCCGACCAGGGAGCCGTCGCCGTCGGCGTCGTCGGTGACGCCCGTGTCGTCGGTTTCGTCGGTGTCGTCGGTATCGTCGGTGTCATCCGTGGCGCCGGTGTCGTCGGTGGTACCGGTGTCGTCCGGAGGGGTGGCGCTGGCATCCTCGCCCGAGGAGCAGGCGAGGCCGAGGAGGAGCAGGAGGGACATCGGGGTTCCGGGAGAGGTTCGACGGTAGCGCCAAGCCTCGGTTGTCACACCTCACAGCCATCTCTCATCGGGAGGCGGCGGCCGCTACTTCGACCACCACACCGGGAGGTGGTTGTCCGATGCGGTGCTCTGCCCGGGCAGCCAGAACGGGGGCCGGGACGGATCGCCGTCGGTCGCGACCTCCTCGGGGTACACCGCCGCGACCCAGATCTGCGGGTCGCCGCTGCTGAACCCGACGGGGTAGGTGCGGGTGCTGGAGAAGGCGAGCCAGAGCACGTCGTCGTCCGGGAGCGGCGCCCAGCGGACGTAGCTGTTCTGGGCCGCCACGGGGCCGTTCGCGGCGACGAGCGGCACGTCGACGGAGCCGTCGGCGGCGACGAGCCAGATCTCGGCGTCGGCGTCGGCGTAGCCGTCGCCGGTGGAGCGGTTGTAGGCGATCCACTTCCCGTCGGGGGACCACGCCGGGTAGTACCGGTTGTTGTCACCGTCGCGCGCGACGAGCACCGTGGGACTCCCGAGCGTCGTGCCATCCCAAGGCATCGTGACGATCTCGCCGCCGTAGAACGTCATGTCGGATTGGAAGGCGCCGGTCGCGCGCGCGAACACGAGGGTGTCACCGTCCGGCGACCAATCCGGGTGGGAGTAGCGATCGCCGCCGGTGTCGACCGTGGCGAGCTTGCGGCCGGTGTCGAGGTCCCAGATGGAGATCTCGCCCGATGCCACGCCGACGAGCCGCGTGCCGTCCGGGGAGGCGGTCTTGAACGTCATCCGGTTGGTGTCGACCGGGAGGATGACCGCGGCGGGCGCGGCGGGATCCGCGACGTCCACCACGGTGAACGTGCCATTGACGCCGTCATGGGTGACGACCATGCGGTCCCGGGCCTCGACGAGGGTGTGGCACCCCGTGCAGCGGTTGCCGCTGTCCGCGGCGGACCAGAACACCTCGGGGGTCGTCGACCCGAACGGGATGCGCAGGATGCCCTGGGTCGCGGTGGACCAATACAGCACGCTCCCGGTGGTGTCGAAGCGGTTGACGGTGAGCGAGATCGCCGGGCCGCGCCGCACGTCGGTGAGCGTGGTGCCATCCCACGCGCCGGTCTCCACCTGGGCGGTCACCTCCCCCTGGCGGTTGGCGGCGGTGACGACCTCCCAGAGCCCGGCGTCGGCGGTCCAGGTGGTGTCCTCCAGGTACACCGACACGTCCGTGATGGGGGTGGTGAGGCGGAGCCGGGACACGGAGCCTTGCGCGGCCCACGTGAACGCGAGCCCGTCGAGGTTGCGCGGCACGGTCACGCCGTCGAACGGGTACGCGATCGCGACGCTGTCGTCGTCCGTGGCGGACGCCCCGGCGAAGGCCGCGGCGATGTCGCCGTCGACGTCCACGACCTCGTCCGCGAGGTAGCGCACGGTGAGGGAGGCCTCTCCCACCACGCCGTCGTGCGTGGCGGTGATCACCGTGGTGCCCCCGTTGGTGTCGACCGAGGTGAACGTGCCATCCGTGTCGATCTCGCCCGCCGAAGGCGACGACGACACCCAGCTCACCAGCTCGATGGGGACCTCGTCCCCCTCCGCGAACGTGGCATACGCGACGAATTGGGCGGTGGCGGGCGCGCCGAGGCGGGTGTCGAGCGTGAGCTCCGCGGGATCGATGCGGACGGACAGCACCGGGTTGTCGCTCCCGTTGCCCCCCCCGATCGGCCCGCACGCCGCGAGCAGACCGGGCAACACGAGCAGACCGGGCAACACGAGCAGCCGGCGCCAGGGGGCGAGCAGACCGGAGACGGCGGGCGTGACGAGCGAGGCCATGGGACCCGCCTATCGCGGTGGCCCCCGCAAGGGCCCGCCCGGGGGCATCCTCGCCCCCGGGCGCACCCAGCTACGGGGTTACAGCTCCTCGATCCCGCCGGTCACGCTCCCGGTCACCAGGAAGCGCGGCGCGAGCAGCGTCTCGGTGAGCACGGGGTGCTCGTCGGGCTGGAGGACCCCGAGCCGGCGCACGGCGTCGGCGGTGTGCGTGTTGTAGACGGAGAGGCGCCGCGCCGTGGCCAGGGTGGTGACATAGGCGGCCGCGGCCTTCTGGTTCTCCTGGTAGATGCGGTCTTCCAACCCCATCCGGTAGAGCTCCTTCTGGTCCTCCGTCAGCCACGCCGGGATGTACGAGGTGGCGAGCGAGCGGCTCAGCTCCTCGTGCGCCGCGCCGATGCGCGCCGCGGCGGCCATCGCCCACTCGCCCGACCCCGGCGCCATCACCGCGGTGTACGCCTTCTCCACGTCCGCCAGGCCCCGCACCTTGGCGAGGAGCTGGGCGCGCAGGAGCGCGTCGACCTGCTTCGGCGGCAGCTCGCGCCCCGCGGGGCCGTCGATGGCGAGCGCCTGGTAGGCCGCCCACCCCTCCTCCGCGAGGGCGAAGCGCATCTGCGCGGCGTAGGCGGGCGCGGCGCCGACCTCGACCGGGGTGGCACCGACCCCCGGCCCGGGGGACCGGATGTTGTCGAACCACACGAGGCTCTCGCGCCAATGCGCCGAGACCTTGGCCGCCTGCCCGCGCGTGCTGTCATGACCAATCGCGCCCAACTGGAGGCCGTAGTGCAGGCGCGCGTAGAGGAGCTCCTCGACGGTCGCCGCCGGGGCCGGCTTGGCGTAGAAGCGCTGGTAGATCGCCGCGGCCTCGGCGGGCTTGCCGTGCGCCTCGTAGAGCCCCGCCACCGCGAGCCGCACCCCCTGGGCATCCGGGCGGTCCGGCCAGGTGGCGAGGTAGCGTTGGTAGTCCGCCACCGCGACCTCCCACTGGCCGAGCGACCCGCGGAACAGCGCCGCGGAGGAGCAGGCGTCCGCGGCGTCCTTGTGGGTGGGGTGGCTCGTGGCGAGGCGCTCGTACCACGTCGCGGCCTGGTCGAACCGGGCGACCGACTCGTAGCCGAACCCCAGCGCGGCGACGGCGTCCGGGACGCGCGCCGAGCGCGGGAAGCGGCTCACGAGCGACTCGCGCGCCGCGATGGCCCCGCGGGTGTCCCCCAACGTGGTGAGGTGCACGCTGGCGTTGTGCAGCGCGAGCTCGCCGTTCTGGGAGGCCGGGAACTCCTCCACCCACGCGAGGTAGGCCGCGGCGGCCACGGCGGTGTCACCGTCCTTGGCGTAGCGCGCGTCGATCGCCTTGAGCGCGGCGTTCTCGTAGATGGTCGCGACCTCTCCCTTGAACGCCGGGGAGCCGAGCCCGACCTGGTCCCGGTAGCGCTTCGCGTTGGCCTGCAGCGACGCCCAGTCCTCGACCAGCGCGAAGCTGTCGAGCATCAGGTTGGCCGCCTGCTCGGCCTCGCGGGACTTGGGATCCATCGCGATGACGACGTTGAAGCGCTCGGACGCCTCCGCGAAGTGGTTCTTGCCGTACAGCAGCCACCCCGAGCGGTAGACGATGTCGCGCGTCTTGTCGTCCGAGAACAGCGCCGCGTACTGGTCGAGCGCGGCGAGCTGGTTGGCCTCCCACGTCGTCAGCGGCACCGGCGTGGCGCCCACCACCGGCACCTTGGGCTCGCGCTTCACCATCTGCTCCGCCGCGAAGATGGCGGACTCGGCGCAGAAGCGGGCGCGGGAGCCCTTGGGATCGAGCGTGACGACGGCGGTGTACTGGGTGTAGGCTTGGTCGTGCTTCCCGACCGCGTAGAGGAGCTCGGCGTAGCCGTAGCGCACCTCGTACGCGTGGGCGCCCACGCCGAACTCCGCGAGGTACCCGCCGTACGCCTGCTCCGCGAGCGCGTACACCCGCGCCGCGGCCGCGCCGGTGCGGAGCTTGCGCGCCTCCGCGTGCCAATCGGTGGCGGCGCGACGCAGCTCCACCTCCAACGTCTCCGACGCCGCGGCGAGGGCCTCGGGGCGGGTGACATTCGCGCGCGCCCACGCGCTCGATGCCGCGTAGGTGTCCCGGTAGCGGGCGAGCTCCTGGAGCACGTCGTCCTTGCGGTCGACCTTCCGCAGCGCCTCCAGGATGCGCGCGTGGTGCGCGGGCGCCTTGGGCGACTGGGGCGCCGACGCGAGGAGCCGCCGCCACGTCGTGATGGCGAGTTCGAACTTGCCCTGGTCGAACACGCGGGACGCCGCGCGGTCGAGCAGGTCGGGCACGAGATCCGTGCGGCCGATGCCGGCGAGGAACGTCTCGGCGTCCCCGAGGTCGCCGAGATCGGCGTAGAACAAGGTGAGATCGCGGAGCGACTCCTCCTGGAGCTGGATGGCGCCGGTCGGGGCGCCCTCCGCGTTCGCCTTCTCCATCGAGCCCTTCACGACCTTGCGCATGCTCGCGAGGGCCTCTTCCGGGGCGCCCACGTTGTAGTAGCACCAGGCGAGCTTGTAGAGGGAGAACAGGTACTTGTCATGTTCCGGGAACGCGGACGCGCGCTGGTAGGCCAGGAGCGCCTTGTAGGCGTCGCTCTTGTCGAACCAATACTCGCCGATGAGCAGGTAGGCGTCCGCCACGAACGCGCTGGTGGGGACGGTCTTGACGAGGCGGGTGAAGGCCTCGTTGCCGTCGTCCACGCGGCCGACCTCGCGCAGCGCGTAGCCCAGGTAGAACTGGGCCTCGTCGGCGCGCGCGTAGGTGGGGGTGTCCGCCAGGATGCGACGGTACACGCGGATGCCCTTCTCGAACCACACCGCGCTCGCGACGTGGAAGTCGGCCTCCTTCAGGGCCGCGGGGTCGCAGCCCGGGGTGTTGAAGCACCGGTCGTACTCCGCCTGCCACCCCGCCATCTCCGCGAGGT
The DNA here is from genome assembly GCA_030684355.1 of Pseudomonadota bacterium. Lineage (GTDB taxonomy): Bacteria > Myxococcota_A > UBA796 > UBA796 > SXON01 > CAJBVW01. Next base: position 16,014 of record JAUXTN010000168.1, on the reverse strand, counting down.
GGAGGTACCGGGCCTGCTCGAGGTAGCGCTCGGCGAGGCGGAGGCGCATCTCCGCGCGCTGCTCGGTGGAGAAGTCGTCGCGGATGATCAGGTCTTCGAGGCGGGCGATCGCTTCGAGGCGCGTGGCGGCCACGACCTGCGCGTTGGCGTCCGCCTGGGTCGGCGTGAGCTCGGCGGCGCGGATGGGGCGACGCGGCCCCGCGCGATCCGCGGCGTACGCGTGCGTACCCGCGGTCGCGACGAGGAGGGCGAGCACGAGGCTCACCCTGGGGATGGAACGTTGGAACAAACAGACCTCCGGTGTCGGCCGCCGATTTGGTTTGGCGGCCTGGTGAAGTCTCCTCCGGTGGGACCGCCTGGACCGTAGACGCTGACTTCGACCGGGTCCATACTTTTTTGACAAGCGCGGAGAAAGGCGGTTGGCTGGTCCTCGCCGGGGGCGATCTGGGCGGCCTGTGTAGAAAGAGGTGGCGGATCGGGCGGGATGACGCTCCGCCCGAGCGGGACGACGCGGGTGACACCGCGCCGCCCCCACCCCTCACTTGGAAGGTGCCAGCTCCCTCGCCCCCGCCGCGATGGGCGTCCGGACGTGCAGCGCGCCCCGGAGCGCCGCGCACACCTGCTCCAGCGCGCCGCGGGTCGGCGCGGTGTCCCGCAGCGGGTTGAGCAGGAGGAAGTCGTGGATGGCGCCGTTGTAGCGCACGGAGACCACGGGGACGCCGGCGGCGGCGAGCCGTTCGGCGTACGCCTCCCCCTCGTCCCGGAGCACGTCGTCCTCGGCGGTCAAGATGAGCGTCGGCGGCATCCCCGCCAGGTCCTGGCGCGACGCCTGGAGCGGCGAGACCGTGGGGTCCCGCCGCCGGGCCGCGTCGGGGACGTAGGCGTCCCAGAACCAGCGCATCGACTCGCGGGTGAGCCAGTAGCCCTCCGCGAACTGCCGGTACGAGCCGGTGTCGAGGTTGGCGTCGGTGACCGGGTAGAACAGCGCCTGGTAGGCGATCGTGGGGCCGTTCCGTTGCTTCGCGAGCATCGCCACCACGGTCGCCAGCGTGGCGCCCGCGCTGTCCCCCGCCACGGCCATGCGCTGGGGATCGATGCGGAGGCGGTCGGCGTTGTCCGCGACGTAGCGCGCCACGGCATGGCCCTGCTCGATCGCCACGGGGTACCGGGCCTCCGGCGCGCGCGCGTAGTCCACGAACACGAGGGTGACGTTGGCGCCGCTGACGAGGTCCCGCGCCAGCCGATCGTGGACCTCCCGATCGCCCAGGATCCAGCCGCCGCCGTGGAAGTAGAGCACCACCGGCAGCCGTCCCATCTGCCCGGACGGCCGCAGGATCCGCACCGGCACCGTGCCCGTGGGGCCGACCGGAAACGTGGCATCCTCGATCTCGGCCGGGGCCTTGGGCACGTTTCCGGCCTGGACCTGCAGGAGCACGTCGCGCGCGGCCTGCGGCGCGAGGGTGTAGATCGGGGGCCCGCCGGCGGCCGCGAGCTGATCGAGAAACGCCTGTGTCTTCGGTTCGACAGCCATGGTTCGTGCCCTCGCCCTCAGGGATAGGCAAGGGCGCGCGGGCGGGTGGCGGAATGCGTCACGGGCGCGGGGGCGGCGGCCGCGGTGGGGGACTTGTTCGCGGCGGGGATGACTCGACCGAGCTGGGCCGTCATTGGACTTTTACGGACCCCAGCCGTACCCTCCGCGGCCCACCCGGAGTGAACGTGCCTGCTTACGATGAATCCATCCTTGTTCAGATGGCGGACCGGCTTTACACCCGAGCCGCGGGGATACAGGTCTTCTACTCGATGGTTGGAGCCTTCTTCGGGCTCATCGGCGGCACGGTCGCCATGGCGCCCTTGGATAGCGGCGCCGCGATGGTAATCGGCGCGGGCTTCGGGGGGATGTTCGGTGCCGTATTCTGCTTCTTGCTGGCCAGGGAGCGTGCGTTCGCCCTTCGGCTGCAAGCGCAGACCATCATGGTGCAGGTGCAGATCGAGCGGAATGGGCGGGCCTTCTCCCAGGCGGCATCCGCCTGACTCGGTTCGTCACCCAAGCCGCGTGAGGTGCCTGGAAGGCGGCCGCCCGCCCGGGGGCGGCCGGTCCCGACCGGGCGCCGTCCTCGGAGCACGGGCGGACCGACCCCCGCGCGTCCGCGCGCGGGGGGCACGCCCGGACGTTCCCCGATCGAGGCCGCCGAACCGGCTAGAACTCGAGCTGGCCGGCCGCGCGGGGGTACGGGATGACGTCGCGGATGTTCTCGATGCCCGTCGCGTACATCACCGCGCGCTCGAACCCGAGGCCGAAGCCGGCGTGCGGCACGGTGCCGTAGCGCCGCAAGTCGCGGTACCACCAGTAGTCGGCGGTATCGAGGCCCATCTGGCGGATGCGCGCGTCGAGCACGTCGAGGCGCTCCTCGCGCTGGCTGCCGCCGATGATCTCGCCCACGCCCGGCGCGAGCACGTCCATCGCCGCGACGGTGCGCTCGTCGTCGTTGAGGCGCATGTAGAAGGCCTTGATGTCCTTCGGGTAGTTCGCGACCACGACCGGGCGGCCGACGTGCTCGCAGAGCCACTTCTCGTGCTCGCTCTGCAGATCGATGCCCCACGAGACGGGGAACTCGAACGAGGCTCCCGACTTCAGGAGGAGCGCGACGGCGTCGGTGTAGTCGAGCCGCTCGAACGGGGCCGTCACGAAGTGCTCGAGGCGGGTGACACACTTGGGATCGACGCGCTGGGCGAAGAACGCGAGGTCGTCCGGGCGCTCCGCGAGCACGGCGGCGAAGATGTACTTCAGGAACTCGCCGGCAAGCTGGGCGTCCGCCGCGAGGTCGGCGAACGCGATCTCGGGCTCGATCATCCAGAACTCGGCGAGGTGCCGGCGGGTCTGGGAGTTCTCGGCGCGGAAGGTCGGGCCGAAGGTGTAGACCTTGCTCATCGCGAGGCAGTACGCCTCGACGTTGAGCTGGCCCGACACGGTGAGGTGCGCGGGCTTGCCGAAGAAGTCCTGGGAGAAGTCGACCGCGCCCTTGTCGGTGCGGGGCAGGTTCTCGAGGTCGAGCGTCGACACGCGGAACATCTGCCCGGCGCCTTCGGCGTCACTCCCGGTCAGGATCGGCGTGTGGATCCAGTAGAAGCCGCGCTCGTGGAAGAAGCGGTGCACCGCCTGTGCCAGCGTGTGGCGCACGCGGGTGACGGCGCCCACGATGTTCGTGCGCGGGCGCAGGTGGCCCTGCTCGCGCAGGTACTCCATCGAGTGCTGCTTCTGTTGCATCGGGTAGGTCTCCGGGTCCTCGACCCAGCCCACCACCGTGACCGACGTGGCCTTGATCTCGACCGCCTGGCCGGCGGCGGGGCTCTGCACGAGCACGCCCTCGACCGAGACGGAGCAGCCCGTGCCGAGGCGCTTGATCTCGTCGGCGTAGTTCGGGAGCGCGGCCTCCGCGATGACCTGGATGGGCGCGAAGCAGGAGCCGTCGTGCACCTGCACGAACGAGAGCCCGGCCTTGGAGTCGCGCCGGGTGCGCACCCAGCCCTGCACCGTCACCGCGTTGCCGACAGGGACCTTGCCCGAGAGACAGTCCGCGATCCGCACCACGCCCATGAGCCGCTCCAGAAGAGAGGCGGCGTCTAACAAGAAACCGGCCCCGCTGCGAGAGAGGGAGCGCCGGGCGCCGCTGCGAGAGCGCGGAGCGATCGGCACCGGAGCCGGACGCGCCACGCCGTTGTGCTCGGCGAGCGTGCCCGCCGCGTGGGGTGCGCGGCTGTCCGGAGGACGCGTCGGGGCGCGCCCCCGCCCGAAGACGGGCGGGGGCGGGTGTCTTCCAGGGTCGCGGCGGAGCCGCTCCGTCGGCCCGCCTCGCGCGGGCCCCATCGCTCCAGGTGGCCTCCGGCCCCGGGAGAGCAGGGCGCCCGCGCGGCCTTCCAGCCCCCCTCGCGCGGGGAGATCGTCGGCAGTTGGCTTGCGTGAGTAGACAATCGGACCGTGCCATCTCGCCCTTGCGGGCGCGCCTCCAGCACGCCGCGCGATAATCGGGGCCGGCAACACCCCTCGTCGTTCGGAGCGCACATGCAATTCTGGGACATCCTCCTCGGCTCGGCCACGGAGCTCGATCTCCTCCGCCTCGGCGAGGCCCTGGGGGTCGGCGCGCCGCCACGCACGGCGATGGGCGTGCTGCAGGTGCTCCTGCGCACTGAGCCGCGCCCCGCGATCGCGCAGGTGGTGCCGCACTTGTCGGACGACACGGTCAAGCTGGTGTGCGCGCGCGCGGGGCTCCCGTTGCCGGGGCAGAACGGGGCCGCCAACCCCGCGGCCGTTCGCGCAATCCTGGTCGAATCTGAAGGCGCCGAGGCCGGCGGTGACTGGATGTCCGTCGAAGCCCCCCGTCGTAAGCCGCGCCTGGCCTGGCAGGGCAAGAACACCCGTTCTACCGTCACCAGCGTGCCGACCCAGGTGCTGGAAATCGTGAGCCCGGGGCTGGCCGAGCACCGCGACGACCGCCAGGGCCAGCTCGACGGCATCTCCGCTCGGAAGGCGCGGGCGGACGCGCGCGCGCCGGTCAACCGCCTCATCTGGACCAACGACAACCTCGTGGCCCTGCGCACCCTGCTCGACGAGCGCGATGCGGTCACCGGGGACTGGCGCTACCGCGGCAAGGTCGATCTGGTCTACATCGATCCGCCGTTCATGGTCAACGGTGACTTCGTGGCGGACAATTCCATCTCCATCGACGTCGACGGCGAGGAGGGTGTCAGCGCCACCAAGGAGCCCTCGCTCATCGAGATCCTGGCCTACAAGGACACGTGGCGGGAGGGGCTGGACAGCTTCCTGTCGATGATCCGCGCGCGGCTGGTGCTGCTCAAGGAGCTGTTGGCGCCCACCGGCAGCATCTACGTTCATTTGGATTGGCACGCGGCGCACTATGTCAAGGTGCTGATGGACGAGGTGTTTGGGTATGAGAATTTTCGCAACCAGATCGTTTGGAAGAGAAGTTCTGCGCATAGCGATCACACTCAAGGAGCCAGCCACTACGGTCGTGTCGCCGACGTGATTCTTTTCTATGCATGCGGCTCGGGTCAGAATACGCTTTCTCCTGGATTCGCGCCCTACAGCGCAGAATACGTGGGCCGCGATTACCGCCGCACCGATCCGGACGGCCGGAAATGGCGATTGGACAATATCCAAGGCCCGGGTGGTGCGGCAAAAGGCAACCCTCATTACGATTTTCTCGGCGTCAGCCGCTACTGGCGCTTCTCGCGAGAACGGATGCAGGAGTTGTACGACAAGGGCCGCATCATCCAAATCAGCCCTGGATCGGTTCCGCAGTACAAGCGGTACCTGGATGAAATGCCCGGCGTGCCGGTGCAAGACATCTGGGACGACATTCAGCTGAACAACCGATCGAGCGAAAATCTGGGCTACCCGACCCAAAAACCCGTCACCCTCCTCGAACGCATCGTCAGCGCCTCCTGCCCCCCAGGCGGCCTCGTCCTCGACTGCTTCGCCGGCTCCGGCACCACCGCCGAGGCCGCCGAGCGGCTCGGCCGCCGCTGGATCGGCATCGACAACGGCAAGTACGCGGTCCACCTTGCCCGCAAGCGCCTGATCCAGCTCCACGGCCAGCCCCGTCCCGCCGACAAGCCGGTCTACACCTACGACGAGTGCGAGCATTGCTCCAACATCGCGCGGAAGGAGAAGAAGCAGCGTAGCCCCGGCGCCTTCGTGGTCCGGCCGTTCTCGGTCGAGTCCATGGGGGTGTACCTCCGCGCCGAGGCGTGGCTCGACGCCGCGGGCGAGGCGACCGCGTGGCGCCCCGAGATGGTCAAGGTGTTCGGCGGCGAGCCGGTCCACGGGTTCACCCACCTCCACGGGCGCGATTCGCGCGGGTGGATCCACGTCGGCCCGCTCGATGCGCCCGTCCCAATGCGGCAGGCGTGGGCCATCGCCCGCGAGGCCGCCGACACCGAAGCCCGCTTCGTCACCATCCTCTCGGCGGACCTCGACACGCTCCCGAGCCCCGAACGGCAGGAGATCGAGGAGAAGACGGGCGTCCACGTCACGATGCGGATCATCCCCAAGGCCGCGATTGACCAGGTCGCCTTCCGGCTGAAGCGCGGCGCGGGGGCGGACGGCGCTTTCGAGTCCATGGCCGTGCCCGCCTTCTACACCCCCCTCTCCATCGGCCTCCGCGCCCAGGTGGACGGCCCGCGGGTCAAGCTGGTGCTGGAGCGCTGCGAGGTCGACGTCCAGAGCTTCCTCACCAGCCAGCGCCCGGCGATCAAGGCGATCACCGACAAGATGAACGCGAAGCAGCGCAAGGACACCGAGCGGGAGATCGACAAGTGGGAGGCCCGGAAGGCCGAATTGGAAGCGTGGCTGGAGAAGGCCACCACCTGGCAGCAGTTCGTCGACTTCTGGGCGGTGGATTGGGACTACGCCGACAACATCGGCCCGCTCGGAGGCCCTGGAGGCGGCAAGCCCGTGTTCGACACGGACTGGCAGTCCTTCCGCATCCGCCGCGGCAAGAACAAGCTCGACCCGCTCGTGCTCACCGCCGAGTCCCGCTACGAACGACCGGGGCGCTACCAGATCGCGGCCCGCGTCACCGACGTGTTCGGCAATGACGGCATCTCGGTGGTGGATGTCGAGGTCGGCCGATGACCCGCTCCGGCCAGCGCGGCGGCAGCACCACCAAGGGCGCGCCGCCGCTGAAGGAGGGTGTGTCCGCCTTGCTCGAGCACGTGGCCGCGGCGGTCGACGCGTGGCGAGGCTTCGACCTCGGGCGGGCGAGCGAGCCGTGGAGCCAGGCGGGCGCCTACGCCCCCACCCGGGAGGACGAGCGGCCGGCGTCCGACACGACCGCCACGCTGCTACGACACTGGTTCCGCGCCGCTCCCCACGAGATCCCCGTCATGGACAAGCACGGGGATCGGAAGCTGGAGCGGTTCCGCTACTGGCCCCACCAGCGCCGCTTCGTCGAGACGGTGGTGTACCTGCACGAGGTGCGCGGCCTCCGCTCGGTCGACGCGCTGTACGACGCGTTCGAGGTCAAGCGGGGTTTCGAGGCCTACGACCCCTGGCCGAAGCTAGGCGGCCAGCTCGCCACCGGCTCCGGCAAGACCAAGATGATGAGCCTGCTCATCGCGTGGTCCACGCTCAACGCGCTCCGGGAGGGCCCGGATCACCTCGGCATCGGGCCCCAGGTCGTCGTCATCGCGCCCGGCCTGTTCGTCAAGGAGCGGCTCCTGTTCGACTTCGGCCCGCCGGGCGGCCGCCCCAGCGTGTTCCGCTCGGACCCCGTGGTCCCGATCGCCCTCGAACGCGACTGGCGGCTGCCGGTCTACGGGCCCGACACGTGCCCGCTGCGCCTCGATCCGCGCGAGCCTGCGCTGATCGTCACCAACATCGACCAGTTCAAGCGCGTCGACGAGGCCCCGCCCGAGTGGTTTGCCACCGGGAAGCAGGCGCGGTTGATGTTCGACACCCCGGACCCCCGCAAGCTCGAGGCTGACACAACCCCGCTTATGTCGCGCTTCCGCAAGGGGCCCGGCCTGCTCGTGCTGAACGACGAGGCGCACCACGTGGGCGACGAGCTCGCGCACCAGCGCTTCGAGCAGGCGGCCACGAACAAGAGGGCCGCGGGCATCGAGACCACCGAGGAGATGTTGTGGATCCGCAGCCTGCGCGGCCTGAACGAGCGCGCGGGGCTCGGCCTGCAGGTCGACCTCTCCGCCACGCTCTACGAGGAGGAGGGCGGCGCGCGCACGGCCAAGGCCAAGCAGGCGCCCACACCCCGGCCCTTCCGCCACACCATCGTCGACTACCCCCTCCGCGAGGCGATCGCCGACGGCGTCGTGAAGCACCCCGTGTTGGAGCGCGTGAGCGTCAAGGACGCCGACGGCGCCGAGAGCGAGCCAGTGCGCGCAAACCAGCCGCATGCCTGGCTGAAGTACGAGCCGCTGCTCCGGGCGGGCATCGGCCGGTGGACCAAGGTGCGCGACCAGCTCCGCGCCGAGGGCGACCCCCGCAAGCCCATCCTGTTCCTGCTCTGCGCGAACCAGGACGAGGCGCAGGAGGTGGCGAACTTCCTGACCTACGGGGAAGCGTCCCGCGAGGACCTCGCCGCCACGTTCAAGGTGACCGGCTGGACCCACCCGGACACGCGCGAGCGCCTGTTCGTCGAGGAGGACATCGACGCGGCCACGGGGCGGGCGAGCCTGCGATCGACCGTGATCCAGATCCACATCGGCGCGAAGGAGGACCGCAACGAGGCCGAGTGGCAGAAGGTGCGCGCCTCGATCAACGCGGTCGACCACGACGAGATCGTCGATCCGAGCGGCGCCCTGGACGACGCCGGGGCGGTGCGCCGACTCCCCAACCCCTACAACGTGGTCGTGAGCGTCATGATGCTCAAGGAGGGGTGGGACGTGCGCAACGTCAAGGTGATCGTGCCGCTTCGCTCCTGTGACAGCCGCACGCTCACCGAGCAGACCCTGGGGCGCGGGCTCCGACGCATGCACCCTGCGCTGATGGACGAGGACGGCTCGGTGCGGACGGTGAAGGAGGAACTTTACGTGATGCAGCACCCCTCCTTCGACAAGATCATCGACGAGATCAAGGACATCGTGGAGGTGCGGAGCGCCGAGGAGATCGAGCACCCGCCCGAGTACGTCCGCATCGAGCCCAGGGAGCCCGCCGAAGCGCGCACGCCGGTCGACGTCCGCTTCGTCCACTTCCTCGGCGTACGCGAGCGGACGCACGACTGGCGCGACGACTTCCGCGTGGACGACCTTCCCGAGGCCCCGCTGCTCCCGTGGAAGGCGCGCTTCGACGATCGTGACGTACAGACATGGCTTCACGACGCATCCGTCGTCGGCGACGACGCCGAGGGGCAGCGCTTCACGTTACCAGCCGCGCCGGCGTTTCACGACTACCTCCAGGTGCTGGAGATCGCATACGCGCTGCCGCTCCTCAAGGACATCCAGGCCTCGCACAGTCACAAGTTGGCGGTGCGGAGCGTGGTGCAGGACTACCTGGAGCGCCGCACCTTCGACCTGCCCCTCGGCGTACCGATCTCCTTCGCCGGTGCGGTGGCCGCCGGCCCGAAGAGCGGCACCATCGCCGTCTGCAACCTGCTCCGCCCCGACGTGATCCAGGCCGTGCGCGACGGGCTCCGCGGCTCCCTGCGAGAAGCCATCGCCGGCCGGCTCACCGAGCGGATTGCCGAGCTCCAGGAGGTGCGCGCCGCCGACCTCGGGAGTTATCCGGCGCGTAAGGAGCATGAGCTGCTCACGACCACGCGCAGCGTGTTCCGAAACGGCGCCTTCGACAGCGAAGCCGAGCTCCGCTTCGCCGGGATGGCGGATCGCTGCCCGGACGTGCTGGGGTGGCTGTACAACCACCGCCAGGGCGTGGGCTATGCCATCGAGTACGACTGGCAGGGCCAGCTCTCCCACTACTACCCGGACTTCCTCGTGCGCGTGCGGTGGGCGGGCCGCGTCCACAACCTCATCGTCGAGGTGAAGGGCCGCATGGACGAGCGCGACGCGGCGAAGGCGCGCGTCGGGCGGCGCTACGCATCCGTGCTAGCCACGCATGACAAGGAGCCCTGGCACTACCTCCTCGTCCACGAAGATCCGAAGGTCGGGCGCGAGGACCTCTCTTGGTTCGAGGCGCTTGCCACGCCGACGATGGGGGAGCTGCTGCGCCACTGCGAGGGGCTCTTCCCCGCCCAAGGCGGCGGCGGGCGCGACGCCCTCGCCTGGCGCCTCTTGACGCGGGACGGCATCGCCCGCCACATCGAGCGATTGGCGGGCGAGGAAGACGGCCTCGCCTATGCAGCATTGATGGCCCTCTCGGACGAAGGCGAGGCGGACCGGGACCGCCTCCTGGTCGCGGCCGAGGGGCTCGCGACGGAGCGGACCCCGCGCCTGCGTCGGGTGTTCGTGACCCGGAACTCCGGGGCGGTGGTGCCTGACGCCGAGGTCGACCGCCTGCTTGCCCTGGCCGCAGAAGGTGACACCGAGCCGCTCGACGCGCTCGAAGTCGTCTACCGCAGCGTGGGGGCCTGAACATGAGCGCCAAGAACTGGCTCCTGCACGTCCGCTCCATCAATCCCCTCGCCGAGCGGCTCTACGAAAGCGGCTCGCGGGAGGCGTTCCTCGACGCCTCGGAGCGCCTCCTCGAACGCGTCGTCCAGCGCATGGAGGGGAGCCGCTCCACGTACCGGAAGCTGGACGAGCCCGATCTCTCCAAGCTCATCGTCGAGCTCCTCGGTGAGCTGGTTCCGTGCGAATCGGAAGCCCACCAGAACGGGCACGTCGATGTCACGATCCGCCACCCCCGCGGCAAGGGGTTCCGCCACATCACCGAGTGCAAGATCTGGAACGGCGGGCGATGGCACCGGGCGGGGATGCAACAACTCCTCGGCTACGCGACGGGAAGGGAGGGCCGGGCGATGTCCCTGGCCTTCTTCGTTCGGCACAAGCGCATGGTGTTCTTGATGGATCGCCTCCGAAGGCAGCTCGGCCCGGCGAACGATCCCGTACTGCTCGGCGAGGCGGAGGACCACGTCGCCATCCCTGGCGCGTTCGTCACGCGGCACGAACATGCCAGCGGCAGCACGCTTCGGATCGTTCACCTCGGCTGCTCCCTTTGGGAAGAGGGTGTGGAGGATCTCGGCGAGGACGAGGACTGACCGCCGCGGATCCCGGGGGCGTTGCGGGGGCGGAGCCCCTGCACGCGGCTTGGCGCGCAACGCGCGCCAAGCCGCTCCTCACCCGCCGCGTGCCGGACCAACCCTATCCACCCCTACCCCCGCCGCCGCGCCTCCCCGCGATCCGCCACCAGCCCGAGCCGCACGAGCCGCGCAGCCACCGCGCTCGCCGAGCGCCCCACCGCCGTCGCCAGGGCGTCCACCGTGTCGCCATCCGCCCAGCCCTGCGCGAGGTCGTCGTCCTCGTCGTCGTTCCACGCCTTGCCCGACGCCGCCGGCGCCTCCAAGGCCGGGGCCTCTCGGAGCACGCGCCGCACCATCGCCTCCGTCACCTCGCGCACCGACGGGACCGCCGCCGGTGGCCGCCACGCCGCCCCCTTGGTCTCCGCCACGAACCGGCTCGGCGAGTCGGTCGGCGCGTGGAGGAGCACCTGGTCGATCGCGCGGGTGAGGCCCACGTAGAAGATGCGCCGCTCCTGCTCGATCCACGGGCTCTGCGCGACGCCGTCGGGCTCCTCGAGCGTGCCCGCCACGTGGCCGCGCCGCTCGGCGGGGCACGCGCCCTCGATGAGCCCCGGGAGCACCACGCAGCGCCACTCCAGGCCCTTCGCCTTGTGGATCGTCGAGGCCCAGACGCACTCGTCGGCGCGCCGGTTGAAGGTGGGGTCGAGGTTCTCCAGCGCCCCCGCCGCCTCCGCCGGCCGCACCTTCAGGCCCCGCAGGAGCGCGTGCACCGCGTGGAACGTCGCGATCGCGAGCTCCTGGTCCTTCTCGGCGCGTAGCCGGGCGCGGAGCTGGGCCTCGACGTCGACCTCCGCGAGCAGGCGGTCCAGCGCGACCCCCGCCGTCGACGCGCGGCCCATCGACTCCAGCAGCCGCGCCAGCTCGGTGAGCGCGTTGAGCGCGCCCCGGCCCTGGCCGAGCTCCGCGGCCAACGAACGATCGCGCAACACGGCGAGGAGCCCGCGCCCGCCGTGCTTCGCCACCTGCTTTCCGAACGCCTCCTTCTGGATGTAGCGGTCGGGCGCCCACACCACGGGCCACACCTCGTCGAAGGTCACCGGCGCATCCGACGTGGCGTAGCGGAGGTAGGCCAGCGCCAATTCGGGGCCCCGCCCGCGCGTCAGGAGCGAGATGTCGTCGGTGCGCATCGGCACCCCCGCCGCCGCGAGCGCGGCCAACGCCGCCGCCCCCTGCGTGCGCCCGCGGTAGAGCACCGCCACCTCATAAGCCGCCCACCCCTCCGCGAGCAGCTTCAGCACGGCGTCGGCGACGTCCTCGACCTCCCGCACCACCCCCGGCGTCTGCCCGCCGCCCACCACCCTCACCGCCGCGCGCTCGACGTTGTGGCCGATGACCCCGTTCGCCGCCGCCGCGACCGCCGCGCCGAAGCGGAAGCTCCGGGTGAGCGGGTAGGTGCGCGTGGGGAGCCACGGAAAGGTATCGGCGAAGTCACGGAAGTAGCGCGGGTGGGCGCCGCACCACTCGTTGACGCCCTGGTCCTCGTCGCCGACCGCGAGGATCGCGGTGCCGGGGTGCGCGAGCCGGCGGATCAGCTCGACGCGGCCGGGGTTCACGTCCTGGAACTCGTCGACGAGCACGTGGTCGATGGGCCCCAACAGCCGCGGGTGCTGGCCGAGCACGCCGACCGCGGTGCGGACCATGTCCTCGAAGGCCACGCGCACGAGGTCGCCGCTCACGCGCAGCGCCTCGACCTCGCGGTACGCCTCCACCAGCGCCGGCTCGGACGGGAACGCCGCGCGCCCGGGCGACACGAGGTGCGCCTTCCAGAACGCGACGGCCGCCGCGATCTCGTCGGCGGTGTCGAAGCGATCGCGGTGCCGCGGCCACACCGCGCGCGCCCACTTCGTGGTGCCCTCCACGTCGAACTCGAGCCGCCGCGTCAGCCCCTTGCGCATCGCGACGGTGAGCACCTCGCGCCCGAGCGCGTCGAAGGTCGTGACGCGCACGCCACCCGAGCCGACGCCCCCGCTCGTCGGCACGCCCGTGGCCGCGAGCCGCGCGACGAAGTGCTCCTGGATCGACTTGTTGAACATCACGACGCGGATCCGCGCCGGGTCGACCCCGCGCTCGCACAGCCGCGCCACGCGCCCCACGAGCGTGGTCGTCTTGCCCGCGCCCGGGACCGCGCGCACGACCGCGTGGGCGTCGAGCGGGTGGTCGATCACCGCGCGTTGCTCGGGGGTCCAGTTCATCGGGGCGGCGCGGTAACCGGTCGGGGAGCCGGGTACACAGCGGCGCTACGGTTGCGAGCCCGTGTCGGGGGTCTCCGCGTCCGGCTTCCGCGCGGGCTTCCAGAGCCCGCCCACGTCGATCTCGTCCGGGAACGGCGCCAGCGTGCGGCGGACGTTGCCGATGGCCGTGTCGACCAACACGGCCTTCCCGTCCTGGGAGGCGTAGACCTCGATCGTGGCGGCCTCGGGGTCGACGATCCACACGTGGCCCACGCCTTCCGCGGCGTAGACCGGCAGCTTCACGGCGCGGTCGCCGCGTTGGGTGCCACGCGAGAGGATCTCGCAGACCCAGTCGGGGCGGACGGTGATGGGGTTCTCACCGCCGAAGTCCAGCTCCTGCTCGGCACGCCATCCCGAGATGTCCGGGACGACGAGGCGATCCCCGAGGAGAATCTCCGCCTCGACCTCGAACCACCAGCCGGTGCCGTCCTCGAGGAGGTCGCTCCCTCGGAGACTCCGCAGCAGTCGTCGCGACGCGCGACCATGCGGTTGGCCCGGACGCGACATCGTGCGGAGCCACCCCGGCCCGAGGATCTCTCCCGTCATGCCCTCGGGAAGCGCCGCGATCTCACGGTAGAGCTCCTCGAAGGTCGGCAGCGCGCGCGCGGGCTCACCCATGCTCCGAGGGTAGCCGCGCCCCTCGGGCCGGTCAAATCCGGGTGCGGCCCGACCGCCTACGGACACGTCCGGTACAGCACCACCGCCTGCCCATCCACCTCGAAGCCGAGCACCCACGTGCCGTCCGCCGCAGCGAACACGTGGGGGGCGCCGACGAGCGTGGCGCGTACGTCGAGGGCCTGGCGCTCGACGAGGTCCACGCCGTCCCAGACGTAGATGCCCGCGGCGGCTTGGTCGATCTGCACGATCGCCTCGGCGAGGCCGTCGCCGTCGAGGTCCGCGAGCGTGGCGTGAGGATCGTCGCCCCCGGCGAGGCTGGTCTCGACCGCGGCCCAGGCGCCGCCGCCGAGGTTCTCGACCACGTGCACGCTGTTCTCCGGAGCGGCGACGGTGGCGACGAGATCGAGGTCGCCGTCGCCGTCGAGGTCCCCCGCGGCGAGGCTGCCGACGCTCTCCGTCGTCGCGAGGGCCTGCTCACCCACCGCGGCGAAGCCGCCCGCGCCGTCCCCGGCGAAGAACACCAGGACCTCGCGCGCGACGTCGGTGGCCACGAGGTCGGGCACGCCGTCCCCGTCGAGGTCCGCGACGACCGGGTGCTCGAGGGAGTAGGCGCCGCCGCCCACCTCGCTGGCCACGGTGTAGACGCCCGCGTCGTTGAGGACGACCTCCACGCGGCGGCGCTCCTTCACGACGAGGTCGTCGTCGCCGTCGCCGTCCAGGTCGGCGGGGTGGACCTCGAGCGGATCGGTGGAGAGCGCCACGTCGGCGCGCCCGGCGAAGGCCCCGGCCTCCAACGTCAGGACGCGGAGGGTGTTGTCCGCCACCGCTGCCACCACGTCCAGGTCGCCGTCGCCCTCCACGTCGGTGGTGGCCAGCGCCTCGACCGAATCGCCCGACGTGGGGACGGACGTGGCGAGCAGCCAGTCGTCGGCGAGCAGGACGCCGTAGGCGTCGTCTCCGGCGTACACGAGGTCGTCCGCGCCGTCCCCGTCGAGATCCCCCGTCGCGAGCCCCCGGTAGTGGCCGGGCCGGACGCCGCGCCCGTGCCCGAACCCGCCCGCGCCGTCGCCCAGCCGCGCGGTGAGCTGGCCGGCCGCGGAGACGCCCACGGCGTCGAGGGTGCCGTCCCCGTCGAGGTCGGCGAAGGCCCAGCCGGAGAGGTCCTGGTCCCAGGGGGCGGGCTCCTCGAAGTCGCCGGGGCCGGACGCCGTGGGGCGCCGGAGCCAGGCGTCGGTGGGGCCCCAGCCGAGGAGGTCGTCCCCCGCGCCGCCGGTGAGCGGGAGCGCGACGAGGCGGTCGGTCCGCATGCACTCGTCGTAGTCGCAGTCCGCCGTGGAGAGCCCGCGCCAGTTGACGGCGGCGTCGTTCTCGAACCAACCCATCGCGGCCTCGCCCGCCGACCCGACGGCGATGTCGGCGTCGCCGTCCCCGTCGAGGTCGCCGACCGCGATCGCGTCCGCCGTGGGGATCTGGTCGGTGTCGACGGCGAGCTCGCTCGCCACCCCGCCGATGACCAACGTGAGCTTTCGGGGGCCGGCCGCGCCGAACACGGCGTCCACGGCGCCGTCGCCATCGAGATCCCCGACGGCGACCTCGGCCAAAGCATAGGTCGTGGCGCCGCTCGTCCAGGCGAGCCCGCCCGCGCCGTCGCTCGTGCCGACCGCCCACGCCGACGCACACGCCACGTAGAGGTCCGTGTCGCCGTCGCCGTCGGCGTCCGCCGCGGCCAATGCCACGGGCGCACAGCCGGGGTCCTGGGTGGAGGAGGAGCCAAACGTGCCATCGCCGTTGCCCAACGCGATGGAGAGCGCGGTGTCACCGGCGACGAGGTCGAGGACACCGTCTCCGTCGAGCTCCGCGAGCGCCACGGCGGTCGCGCCGCTGCCCACCGTCACGCCCGCCACGAACGCGGGCGCCCGGGCGCCGAGGAGGACCGCCACGCCAGTCGACGTCGGGACGACCACGTCGATCAGCCCGTCCCCGTCGAGATCTCCGAGGGCCGGCTCCCCCGCGCCCGCGGCCACCGTGCCCTCCCAGCTCGTGGGTGTGTCGAGGTAGTAGGTGCCCGGGGGAACCCAGGTGTCCGCGCCCTCGCAGTCGGCGGGGCCGGTGTCCGTGTCGGTGTCCGAATCGGTGTCGGTGTCGGTGTCGGTGTCGGTGTCGGTGTCGGTGTCGGTATCGGTGTCCGTGTCGGTGTCGGCGTCCGAATCGGTGTCGGTGTCCGCTATGTCCGCGGTGTCGCCGGGCTTCGCGGTCTCGTCGGGGGCACCGGCGCAGGCGGCGAGGAGGAGGGTGAGCATTGGTAGATCCTTACTTCAGCCACGCGGGAAGGCCCGCGAGGCGTGGGTCAAGACCCCCTTTCAAACCGTGCGTGCGGTTTTCCCGCACACGGCTTACCGGTGGTCTGTCAAAGCCCAGCATCGGGCTGGCGTTTG
>JAUXTN010000160.1 GCA_030684355.1 Pseudomonadota bacterium | reverse complement strand
CGCGCCCGCGCGCCCTCCAGGCGCCTGCCGCGGCGGTCTGCCGCCATGCGACGCGCCTGACGGCGGGTCGCACGGCGGCAACCGCCCTGCATCCCGACATGCGGGGCACAGCCCCGCACGTCGGGGATGCTCTCGACGTGCCGCCACCCGCTTCGCGGGCGGCGGCAGTCGCACCCCAGGATCCTCCACGCGTGCCGCCAGCCGCTTCGCGGCCGGCGGCAGTCGCACCCCAGGAGGCTCTGCGCGTGCCGCCAGCCGCTTCGCACCCCAGGAGGCTCTGCGCGTGCCGCCACCCGCTTCGCAGGCGGCGGCAGTCGCACCCCAGGATCCCAGCCGAACCGCGCGGGCGCGATTCCCTCGATGTGGATCCCGCGGTTAGGATGAGGGCATGTCCGAAGCGCGCCGGCTCGCCACCTATGACGATCTCCGCCGCCTCCCCGACACCATGATCGGCGAGATCATCGGCGGAAAGCTGTACGCGAGCCCCCGACCCGCGCCGCGACACGCGGCCGCGTCCAGCGCCATCGGGGTCGACCTCGGCGCGGAGTACGGACGCCGCCGCGGAGGGCGCGGTGGGTGGTGGTTGCTCGACGAACCGGAGCTGCACCTCGGGCCCGATGTCCTCGTGCCCGACATCGCGGGCTGGCGTCGGGAGCGGATGCCCCGGCTCCCGACGGAGGCGGCCTTCACCCTCGCGCCCGATTGGGTTTGTGAGGTTCTCTCTCCCTCGACGGCCAGCCTCGACCGCTACCGCAAGCTGCCGGTGTACGCCCGGGCGGGCGTGGGCCACGCCTGGCTGGTCGACCCCGCGCTTCGCGCCGTGGAGGTGTATCGGCTCGAAGGCGAGCACTGGGTCCTGCTGGCGTCCCACGCGGGCGACGAGCCCTTCCACGCCGAGCCCTTCGCCGAGGTCGAGCTGGACCCCACCGAATGGTGGGCGGACGCGGAAGAAGGTGCCGAGACCCCTCCCGGCACCTGAGCCCTACGCCGCCCCCGGCTCCTCCCGCACCGCCGCCCCACCCCCGAGCCACAGCCCGACCAGCCCCAGGGTCACGTCGGGCGCGGCCGCGGCGAACCACAACACGCCGCCGAACGCGAGCGCCTCGGGGGCGGTGGCGCCGAAGGGCGTGAGCACGAGCGTCGCGGCCGCGGAGGTGTTGGCCCCGTAGTGCGGCGGGAGGACGAGGCCGCCGACCGCGCCGGTGGCCATCACGAGGGCGCCGCAGAGCCACGGTGCGGGCACCTCGAGGCCGACGGAGGCGAGCGCGCACCGGAACACGCCGAGCATGCACACGATCTGCGCGGCGCCGAGGAGCAGGTTGAGCGCGAGGGGGCCGGGGCGCGCGAGCACGGTGCGGGCTTGCTCAGCGGCGCCCACGACCCGGGCGAAGAGGACGGAGCCGGACGATCGCGGGGGGGGCGTTGCGGGGGGGGCTCCGCCCCCCCTGCCCCACGGGTCGGAAGGGCCCGCCGACCACCGCCCGATGACCCGGAGCGCCACCGCCGCGACGGCGACTCCCCCGAGCGTCGCGAGCGTGACCCACCCCAGGGCCTCGCGGCGCTGCCCGCCCGTCATCACCTGCTCGATGACCGGGGCGGCCCCCGCGAAGAGGCCCATGAGGCCAGTGCCGAAGGCGAGCGCCTCCAGGAAGCCGGCCGTGGCGTAGCCGGCGACGCCGCGCTCGACGGGGAGGCCCGCGCGCCGCGCGATCCACACGGCGCCGGCGAGGTCCGCCACGCGCGTCGGCACGAGGAGGTGCCCCAGGTTCGCGGTGAGCGCGCCCTTGAGCACCACCGCGTAGGGCGCCGCCCGATCCATCGCGAACCACACGCGCGTTGCGCGCAAGAGGAGGCCGCATGCTTGGACCGCGGCCGCGGCGGCGACCCAGGCGGGATCGACCCCGGCGAAGGCCTGCCGCACGCGTCCGGGCCCGGCGTCGGCCCACAAGAGCCCGATGACCACGAGCGAAACCAGCGCCTGGACGGCGAGGACGATCCGGGCGCGCGTCACGCGAGGGGCAGGATCAGCGACCCGCGAGCGGGGCGCACGTGACCGTGAGCCGGAACGGGCCCTTCGCGCCCTTCTTGCCCTCGACCGCGACGAGGTAGTCCCGCGCCTTGAAGGTGTTCAACTTCACGACGCCGCCGCCGGACTTGTTGTCGCCCTCGCACTCGGGGACGAGGTGGTTCACCCCGGGGCAGGAGCCCTGGTAGTCCCACGCGAGCACGGCGAGGTCGAGATCCACGCAGTCGGACTGCAGCTTGATCTTGATCTCCTGGTTCGCGGCGGCCTCCAGCCGATACACGCGCTCGGGGCCAGAGCGGTCGTCTCCCGCGGGAAAGCAGAAGATCCCGGCGTAGAAGTCGTCGTTCCAGGCGGTCTCGCCGCCCTCGGTGGTGCCCTCGACGACGTCGCCGCACTGGAGCGTGGCCGTGAGGCAGTCCTGCGGCTTCGTGTTCGGGACCTCGGCGTCACACGGGAGCGCGGGGGTCGTGGCCTCTTCCTTCGCGGCCACCGCGATGCGGCGGACCTTCTCGACGGCCTGCTGGGCCTCCCGGCAGCCGAGCGCGAGGAAGAGAGCGATCATTTCAGCCACTCCGAACGAAGCAGCCCGTACTGGAGGGCGCCGTCGGCCCCACTACGCTCGTGTCGGATGCTTCCTTCACGGATGAAGCCGAGCTTCTCCAACAATCGCACGCCGTTCGCGTCGGACACGCGCACACGGGCCTCGACGCGGCTCAATTCCGGGAAACGCTCGAAGAGCCAGCCGAGCAGGGCACCGTTGGCCTCGCGGGCGAGCCCCTTTCCGGCCATGGCGGGGTGGAGGACCCAGCCGAGCTCCATCGTGGGCGGCGAGAGCCACACCTGGTGGAACGCGACGCCGCCGATGAGCTGGCCCTCGAAGCAGATGCCGAGGTCGGTGCGCGGCGGGCGCCCGTACCGCGCGATGGTGTCGACGAGGTAGCGCGCGGCGTCCGACGGGCTCGCGCCGCCGAGCCACGAGCCGTACTCCGTGGCGGGCTGGCCCTCGGCGTAGGCGCGGAACGCCGCGAAGTCCGTGGCGGTGAAGGGACGGATGACGAGGCGCTCGGTGCGCAAGGTCGGCGGGAGCCAGGCGGAGGAGAGCTTGTCCATCTACGCGACCTCCACCGGGCCGCCAGCGGCCTTCCAGCGCGGGAGGCCACCCGGCATCACCCAGGCGTCCTCGATGCCGCGCTCACGGAAGAACAACACGGCCTGGGTGGCGGCGTGGTCATCGTCGGCCCAGGCCGCGACGAGCTGATCGTCGGAGAGCTCGGACACGCGGGTGGAGACCTCGGAGAGCGGCATGTGCAAGGCGCCGGGAATGCCCTCGCCTACCTGGCGCTCGCGTATGTCGACGATGACGACGTTCCGGCCTTCCCCTTGCGCGCCGCGGACGGCCGCGGCGTCCATCCGGACGGCGGCGGGGTCGAGCGTCGAGTGGACCGTCGGGCCCTTCGGGGGCTCCCGCGTGTTGGCCAGCGCGCCGGGATCCTGCGTGGCACCGTACTTTTCGCGGGCCTTTGCGTCCTCGCGCTCCTGGAAGGCACGGGCGGCGCGCGTGGCGACCGCGAAGGGAAGGTTGACGAGTCGCCTGAGCATCCGCGCATCTTAGCCCGGCCGCCTGCAATGGGGCGGCTTTGCCGGGGGGCAGGTGGGATGGCGCGCCGTGGCCGTCGCCCCGAGGACCGACCGGTTAGATCTCGCGGCGATGCTCCTCTTCCTCATTCCGATGGCGCTGGCCGGCAAGTGGGACGGCGCCGAGACCGACATCGCGTCCGAACGGGTCGTGAACGCGGCCCCCGAGACCGTGTTCTCCCACCTGCTCGATCTCGCGCACCTCCGCGCGCTCTTTCCGACCGACTGCATCGGGCTCTGGGAGCCCGGCGAGCGGACCTTCGGCGAGGGTGCGAACGCCATCGTCCGGTACGACATCGCGGCGATGCACCGCAAGCTCCCGATGACGCTCGTGCGCGCCGAGGCCCCCTCGCTCATCGACCTCGACCACCTCGGTCCGCGCGGCTTCATCACCCGGTGGACGCTCACGCCCGAGGGCGAGGGCACGAAGGTGCGCATCAAGACCCCCCTGAACGCGCCGCCGGCCCCGTTCCGCGGCTACTTCCAGAACGTGGTGCGTCCGGAGTGGCAGGAATGCTACGACCGCACGCTGGCGAACCTCGCGGGGGTGTTCGGCTCGTGATCGCGCTGGTCGCGGTGGCGCTCGCGTCGCCTCGCTCCGACGGGACCGCCGCCGACGACGCCCGGGACTGGCCCCGCGCGCTCGCGGCGTGGACCGCGTGCGCCGAGGCCGACCCCACCGGCCGCGACGCCCGCTATTGCGCCGCGCGCGCCGCGACGCTCGGGCCCCACGCGGCGGACGCGTTCGCGGGTTGGGACATCCTGGAGGGCGTCCGGCGGGACTACCGGACCCTCGGCTCCGACCTCGCCATGACCCGGATCGAGGCGGCGCTCGCCGCGCACCCCACGACCCCCGCGGCACCCGCGATGCGCGTCTGGCTGGCGAACGAGCGGGGGCGGCGCGGAGAGACCGCCGCCGTCGCGCGGATCGGGGCCGAGCTGGACGCGGACCCGCAGGCGACGGACACCCAGCGGGCCTTCGTCGCCTCGCGGGTCGACTTCGACCGTCGCGAGGGCAACCGGCGCGTGATGGCGGGCATCGGCGGGGCGCTGGGCGCGGTCTACGCGGTGTTCGCCGCGCGGGGCCCCGGCCCGTTGCGGTGGCGGTCGGCCGGGCTCGCGGCGCTCGCGTTGGGCGCGTTCCCCACGGGGTTCGCGGCGCTCTACGAGGAGGGCCTGGCGACGGGCTTCGCCGCGTCAGGGGCCATCGTCACGGCGTGTGTGTTGGTAGCGGGGCGCGCGCCGCGGTGGATCGCGGTCGTCGGCACGCTCGGCGCCTACGCGGCCGTGGCGTGGGCGAACGGCTGGTACCCTTCCCTGGGCTATTGAGGAGCGGGCATGATCCGTCGCATCCGCCTGGGGCACGCGCCCAACTGCTCCTCGCTCGGGAACGTGCTCAACGCGCTGGTGTGGACCCAGATGGCGGTGGCCGCGCTGTGGGTCGCGGCGGAGGCCTGGCCGGCGCGGCGGCGGCGCGGCGAGCCCGGCGGCGGCGAGACCCGCGCGGTGGAGGACCCGCCCGCGCTCGTGACCACCGGCGACCGCGTGGACGGCCCGATCGAGGCCCACGTGCAGGTCACGAAGGCCTGCGGGCTCCCCTGCCCTTCCTGCCACATCGACCCCACCGTGGACGGCGCCCACGTGCCGGTCGAAGCCCTGGACGCCCGCTTCGCCGGGCTCGCCGCGCGCGGCGTGTTCCGCGTCGCCATCGGCGGCGGCGAGGCCCTCCGGCACCCCGACCTGCCCGCGATCGCGGCGGCCGCGGCGCGCCACGGGCTCACCATCGGCCTCACCACCGCCGGGGTGGGCCTCACCGAGCGTCGCGCCGCCGATCTCGCGGGGTTCGCCCAGGTGAACGTGTCGCTCGACGGCGTCGGGGAGACCTTCGCGGCGGCGCGCGGCTACGACGGCGCGGAGGGCGCGCTCCGGGCGATCCGCGTGCTGGCGGGGGCGGGCGCGCGGGTCGGCGTGAACGTGGTGCTGGACCGGGTCACGTTCGAGAGCCTGGAGGAGACCGTCCTCGCCGCGGTCGACGCGGGCGCCCGGGACATCCAGCTCCTGCGGCTGAAGCCGGCCGGGCGCGCGGTCGCCGGCTACCTCGACCGGCGCCTCACCCCCGAGCAGGGCTGGGCCCTCTGGCCGCGCGCCCGCGCCCTCGTCGAGGCGCACCCGGGCGTCACGTTCCGGGTCGACTGCTCGCTGGTCCCCTTCCTGGCCGCCCACGGCGTCGACCCCGAGCGGATGCGCGCGTTCGCGTTCCTCGGGTGCCACGGCGGCGACGCCCTCGTCAGCGTGGACCCCTCCGGGAACGAGCACCCGTGCAGCTTCGTCGCGGGTCCGGTGACGCCGCGCTGGCGCGAGGGCGTCACGACGGGGCCCTGCGGTGACTGCACCTACCGCGAGCTGTGTCGGGGCGGCTGCCACGCGGTCGCGGCGCACCTCACCGGTGACCTCTTCGCGCCCGACCCCGAGTGCCCGATGGTCGCGGCGAGCCTCTCCGCGGGCGCGCCGGGCGACGGGGCCGGGGCGTCGGCGTGACCCCCGTTCCCGACGGCGAGCGCGCACCGTGGGCCTTCGAGCCCCGCGTCGCCGCGATCACCTGCTTCGTGGTGGTCGCGATCCTCGGCTACGCGCTCCAGCGGCTCTGGGCCTCCATCGGGGAGCCCGATCCGCGCACGCTCGGCCCGAGCGTCCACACCGCCTACTACTGGCGCATCGCGACGGCGTTGTGGTGGGGCGGGCTCGCGGCCATCGGCGGGTGGCGCTTTCCGGTCGCGGGGCCCGTGGCGGCGCGCGCGCTCCCGATCGTGCTGGTGGCGGCGGCCATCGCGGCGTTCCTGGTGCCGTAGGGATTCAGCTCCAGCGGCGCGGGAACAACGGTGCCGCGACGAGGAGGGCGAGCAGCACGGCCGTCGCGAGCAGGGCGGGCCCCATGACGCCGAGGGGAGGCACCGCGCCCCGCTCGGCGAGGCCCCGCGCCACGACATCCGCCACCAGCAGGAGGGCCGCCGCCACCAGGGTCGGGGCCGCCCCCACATAGAGCCCCAGCGCCGCCCCCAGCGCGCCCGCGGCGCCGCCGTTCACCACATCGGTGACGACGTCCCGCCCCTCGGGCGGCCGCCGATGCACGGCTCCCCCCGACACGTCGGGCCACGCCTCGCCGTCGCGGATCCAGCCAACGTCCCCGCGGTCCCATGCCCCCGGCGCGTCGGACGGCTCCACCACGACCCGGCTCGCCCCCACGCCCACGGCGCCCCCGATCAGCGCACCCACGATCAGCACCACGCGCGGCTCCACGCCGAGCGTGCCGAGGCCGAGCAGCACGCCGGTCCGTCGCAAGCGCACGACCGCGACCGCCACCCCGCAGAGCACGAGCACGGCGGCGGCCTGCGCCCAGAGGGACGGGAGCCGGGCGACGATCGTCTGGAGCAGGGTCGCCGGCGCCTCGTCCGCGGCCTCGACCGCGATGACCAGCGTGAAGAGCAGCGCCCCCGCGAGCTGCGCCGCGACCACGGCCCCGCCGATCGCGCGCGCCAGGAGGACGAGGGAGCGCCTCATCGGTGGCCCTGGCGATCGGCCGTGCGGCAGCGGGCCCTACGCATCCGCCCACCCCCGCCACGCGAGCCCGACCCACGCGAGCGCCGCCAGGACCGTGATCGCGGCGGCGCCGGGCAGCCCCACGGCATCGATGGCCTGGTCGCACAAGCGCACCACGCCCCACAACGTCACGACCTGGGCGCCCACGATCCCGACCAGCGGCCGGCGCCCGTGGAGCGCCAGGGGCACCGCCGCCAATCCCAACGGCACGAGGCAGAGCGGGAGGAGGGTGCGCTTCCACAGGATCCAGCGCTCGTACGCGTCGCGGCCGAGCGCGGCGCTCACGGCGAGCTGGCGGCGCAGGTCGGGGGTCGTCCGCTCGGAGGCGTGCACCTTCCCCGCCGTCCCCGCGAGGGCGACGGGCATCGCCAGCGTCTCGAACCGGGCGCGCGTGCCGCCATCCGCGCTGCGGAGCTCACCGTCCTCGAGCCGCACCACCACGCCGGTCGACGCCGGCTCGATCGCCCAGCCGCGGGCCCGACCGAGCCACTCGTCGCCCGCGAAGTGGAGCACGCCGCCGTCCACCGTCGCCGACCAGCCGCCCAGCCGCACGACCCGGCCCTCGACGGGCACGACGCGCACCGCGGCGGCGATCCGCGCCTCCCGCAGCCCCGTGCGCGACGCCGGCTCGACCGCGTGCGTGACGACGAGCCACGCCCCGGCCACCCCCGCGAGGAACACCGCCACCGGCCCGGCCGTGGCCAGGCCGCCCACGCCGAGCGCCCGGAGGCCGAGCCACGCGCGCTCCTCCGCGAGCCGACGCAGCCCCGCGGCGACCCCGCCGAGCGCACCGAGCGGCAAGGCGAGGCTCGCCCCCAGGCCGGCCGCGCCGCCCGCCATGCGGGCCAGCAGGTCGAGGTCAGGGACGACCGCGCTGGTGAGCAGCGCCTGCCCGAGGCCGCCCATCGCCACCACGATCCACACGAGGGCGCCCACGGCACATGCGCGACCGACCACCGGGCGCAGGACCATTCGCGTCAACACCACCCGCGAGGACCCCCACCGCGCGGGCATCTGCGCGGGCCGGAGAGGGGGTCGCGGGGCTCGTGCGGGCGGCAAGACGGCGATTGGGGGATCTTTTGCTTGGATGGAGCGCGAATACGGGTTAAGCGGGCGACGCTCGTTCGCCCAACGCGTCCGTGCGGGCTCCTGGGATCCGGCCGGTGATCCAAGCCCACGCTTCACTCGCGAACCGCGGTGAGCGGTACGAGCGCAGCGAGGATCTATGGAGTTCAATGTCGGCGACAAGGCTGTTTACCCCGCTCACGGCGTCGGGATCATCCGAGACGTAGTGACCCAGGAGATGGACGGCGAGAAGGTGACGGTCTACGTCCTGAAGATCCTCGATAACGGGATGACGATCCGGGTACCTATCCAGAACGCCCGGTCGATCGGCATGCGCGGCGTCATCGCCCGCGAGCATGTCGACAAGGTCTACGAGATTCTCCGCGATCGGGACGTCCCCACGGACAACCAGACGTGGAACCGTCGCTACCGCGACTACATGAGCAAGATCAAGACGGGCGATCCGCTCGAGGTGGCCAAGGTCCTGCGGGACCTCGCGCTGCTCAAGAGCGAGAAGGCCCTCTCCTTCGGCGAACGCAAGATGTTCGACCAGGCGCGCAGCCTGCTCGTGCAGGAGATCGCGGTCGCCAAGGACGCCGACGAGAAGCTCGTGGGCGAAGAGATCGATGCCCTGTTCGCGCTGAAGGCGGAGTAGCGCGTCGCGGGCAGCGGCCCGCGCGGATAGACGGCGCCCCATGCCCGCACCCATCCGCCTCTACAACACGCTCAGCCGCACGATCGAGCCGCTCGAAACCCGGGAACCCGGGAAGGTCGGCCTTTACGTCTGCGGCATGACCGTCTACGACTTCTGCCACATCGGCCACGCCCGGGCGATGTTGGCGTTCGATTTCGTCGTGCGTCACCTCGTCCACCGCGGCTACGACGTGAACTTCGTCCGCAACCACACGGACGTCGACGACAAGATCATCGCCCGCGCCAAGGAGCGGGGCACCGATCCCCTCGCCCTCTCCGCGTTCTTCGTGAACGCGCTCGAGGAGGATCTCGCGGCCCTCGGCCTCGTGGCGCCCACGCGCACGCCGAAGGTGAGCGAGCACATCGGCGACATCCTCGATCTCATCGGGAAGCTCGTCGAGAAGGGCCACGCCTACAAGGCCGACAACGGGGACGTGTACTTCGCCGTCGAGAGCTACCCCGCGTACGGGCAGCTCTCCGGCAAGAAGCTCGACGATCAGCGCGCCGGCGAGCGCGTGGCCGTCGAGGCCGCGAAGCGCCACCCCGCTGACTTCGCGCTCTGGAAGGCCGCCTCGGGCGATCCGACCGAGCCCGGATGGGACAGCCCGTGGGGCCGGGGGCGCCCCGGCTGGCACATCGAGTGCTCGGCGATGGCCCGGCATTACCTGGGCGACACGTTCGACATCCACGGCGGCGGCATCGACCTCGTGTTTCCCCACCACGAGAACGAGATCGCGCAGTCGGAGTGCGGCACCGGGCACGGCCCGTACGCGCGCTACTGGATGCACAACGGCCACCTGACGCTCGACAAGGAGAAGATGTCGAAGTCGCTCGGGAACGTCGTGAAGATCCGCGAGATCCTGCGCGAAGTCCCCGGCGAGGCCCTGCGGCTGCTGTTCGGAGAGACGCACTACCGCTCTCCCCTGCCCTACTCGACCGAGGGCCTGGTGCGCGCGCTCGGTGCGCTCGACCGCATCTACAGCGCGAAGGAGACCGCGCTGGAGGTAGCCGCGAAGGGTGCCCCGACGCCGATCGAGCAGGTGGGGGACCCCGGCAAGGAGCTCTACGCGCTCGCCGTGGCCTTCCCGGCGCACTTCGACGCCGCGATGGACGACGACTTCAACACCGCCGAGGCCATCGCGCACCTCTTCGACCTCGTCCGGGCGGTCAACCGCTTCGGCAACGACAAGAAGGCACGCGCGAAGGGCGCGCTCGTCATGGGCCCCGTCGTCACCGCCTTCTCGCTCGCCGCGAACGTGCTCGGAATCGCCGCGATGGAGCCCCAGGCGTTCTTCGACGAGGTGAAGCAGAAGCGCCTCGCCGCGGCGGGCAAGTCGCCCGACACCGTCGAGGCCCTCATCGCCGCGCGCGCCGCCGCCCGGGTCGCCAAGGACTGGGCCGAGGCCGACCGCCTCCGCGCCGAGCTCGACGCCGAGGGCATCGTGGTGATGGACAACCCGACGGGATCGACCTGGCGGATGCGCGTCGAGTGATGCGGATCGTCCTCGCGAGCCGGAACGCGCACAAGATCGTGGAGATGCGGCGCATCGCCCCCGGGATCGACTGGGTGGCGATGCCCGACGAGCTCCCCGATCCCCCCGAGACGGGCGACACCTTCCTGGCGAACGCGCTGGAGAAGGCCCGCTTCGTCTACGCGCACACCGGGCAGCTCGCGCTGGCGGACGACTCCGGCCTGGAGGTGGACGCCCTCGGCGGCCGCCCCGGCGTGTACAGCAAGCGGTTCAGCCCCGAGGGTACGGACACCGCGAACAACGCGAAGCTCCTGGCGGAGCTGGGCGAGCGCACGGATCGGAGCGCCCGGTTCCGCTGCGTCATCGCGCTGGTCGGCCCGGGCGTCGAGCGGACCGCGTCCGGGAGCTGCGAGGGCCACGTCGGGTACGCGGCGCGCGGGGTCGGCGGCTTCGGGTACGACCCGCTGTTCATCCCCGCGGGGGGGACGCGCGCCATGGCCGAGCACGCGCCGGCGGAGAAGGACGCCATCAGCCACCGGGGAGCGGCGCTGGCCCAGCTTCCGGGGCTGTTGCAGGGCCTCTCGTAGCAGGCGTAGAGCGCGCCCGATCGACGGGGCCGTTCCTCCCGAGCGCGTTCAGGGGCTGGCGTCGTCCGCCTTGCGGTCGCGCCGCATCCGGAAGAGCTCCCAGAGCGTGAACACCGCTGCGAGCCCCCAGAGGATGTTGACGCTGAGGGCGCCCTGCGCGGCCACGTTGCCGGCGGTGCCGGGGGCGACGACGTCGAGGAACGGGAGCACCAGCGCACGGTCGGTGTGCTGCGCGTTCTGCCAGCCGACGTAGACGGCGGCGGCGGCGAAGAGGGCGGGCGTGAGAAAGCGCATTGGCGCTCCTATCCCGGGGATGCGGGGGAGCTGCCCTTGACGCTCCACGTCCGACGGACGTCCGTCAGCGGGTGACGGACGTCCGTCGGACGCCCGTCGGACTGGCGACACGGAGACGGACCGATAGCATTGATATTGCTAACTATTCTCAACGCGGACCAGCGGCGCGCTTCTTGAGGAAGGCCGGGGCTCTCCCGGTGTCCCGTGCGCAACCTCCTCCACGCCTTCCTCGTCGCTCCGCTCCTCTCCATCGCCTGCGTCGCTCCCGACGCCGCCCACGCGCCGCTCTCCGCCGACGCCGACGCCCCCGGTTCGTGCACGCTCGCGCCGCACCCGGCCACGCTGCCCGAAGCGCCTTGTTGCCGCGACGAGCTCGGCCTCACCTACGAGATCTACGTGCGCTCCTTCCAGGACAGCGACGGGGACGGCATCGGCGACCTCCCCGGCGTCCAGTCCCGCCTCGACCACCTCGAAGCCCTCGGCGTGCGGACCCTGTGGCTCATGCCGCTGTTCGAGAGCGTGGGGCCCGCGGGCTACGACGTGCTCGACTTCGACCTCCTCCAGCCCGAGTACGGCGACCCTGCCGCGCTCCGCGCGCTCGTCGAGGACGCCCACGCGCGTGACATCCGCGTGCTGCTCGACCTCCCCTTCAACCACGTCGCGCGCACCCACCCGTGGTTCCTCGAAGCCGAGCGCGACCCCGGCTCCCCCTTGCGCGACCTCTTCGTGTTCGCCGACACCCAGTGGGACCCGTATCGGTGGTTCCCGGCCGAGGGCGGTGGCTACTACTACGCGTTCTTCGGCGCCGCGCTCCCCGACCTCGACTGGACGGAGGCCGAGGTGGGCGGTCGGATGCAGGACGTCTTCGCGCAGTGGCTCGACGCCGGCGCCGACGGGTACCGCCTCGACGCCGTGCCGACGCTCGTGGAGTCCGACGGCGGCATCACGGGGACCTCCGCGACCCACTCCCTCCTCCACGAGCTGCACGCGTTCGTGCGCGACACGAGCCCCGGCGCGGTCCTGCTCGCCGAGGCCTCCGCCGAGGCGGTCGAAGAGAACGCGGCCTACCTGGGCAGCCCCAACGCCCCCGAGAGCGAGCGCGTGCTCGACTTCCCGCGGCGTCCCGCGCTGCTCGCCGCGCTCGCACAGGCCGAACCGGGCCCGCTCCTCGAGGTGCTCCACGCCCAACAGGATCTCGGCGTGCTCGGCCGCACGGCGCCCTTCCTCTCCTCGCACGACCTGCCCCGGCTGCCAGCCGCCGTCCCCGATGCCGCGGCCCGCCGTCTCCTCCAGGTCCTCCAGCTCACGTTGCCGGGCGACCCCGTCCTCTACTACGGCGAGGAGCTCGACCTCGCGGACGCCACCTCGGGCACCGGCCAGGATCTCGCCCAGCGCGCCCCGATGCCCTGGGACGACTCCCCCAACGGCGGCTTCACGACGAGCGTGGCGTGGTACACGCTCGACCCCGGCTACACGCTCGGCGCGAACGTGGCCGCCGCCGAGGCCGACCCCACAAGCCTCCTCACGCTCCTCCGCGACCTCGCCTGCGTCCGCGACGCCATCGACGGCGCCGACTGGGCGCTCGTCGCAACCGACGTGCCGTCCGTGTTCGGCTACGCCCGCACCACGGAAGATGGGCGGGTGCTCGTCGTGGCCAACCTCGCGAGCGTGGCGGTCGGCGAGATCCGCGTCGACGCGCACGGCGCCTTCTGGGACCTCACGAACAACATCCGAAGCATCTACGCCGCGGACGGCCTCGTGCTCCCGGGCCTGCCGCCCTACGGCTACGGCGTGTATTCCGACGAGATCGCGGATCGTTGCCTCGTGGCGGGGCCCGTGTAGGGTCGCGGGCGTGCACCGCCGCCGGGACGGGATACTCCGCCCACTTCGGGGCGTAGCTCAGTCTGGTAGAGCGCCTGCCTTGGGCGCAGGAGGTCATCGGTTCGAATCCGGCCGCCCCGACCACCGACAAAAGACGGCCGGATGAGGAGAATATCCCATCCGGCCGTTTACGTTGTGGCGATGCGCGATGCCGCTGTCTGGCAAAGCTGTCTGGCAGTGCGCGTTCGTCTTACGACGACGCGTTCAGGTGTCGTCGGGACGGGGCGGATGCTCTTCGAGCACCTTCGGAGGCCCGATCCCCGACCGGGACATGACCGCCTGCATGTGCTCGCCCGTGGTGTGGGCATAGACCTCGTCGAGCATTCGCCCCTCAGTCCAGCCGCCGAGATCCATGAGGGTCCGGCGGTCGACGCCCGCCATCGCGAGCCGGGTCGCCCAGGTGTGCCGAAGCGCGTGGGGGTGGATGTGCTCGAGACCGGCCCGACGGCAGGCGAACGACAGGCCCTTGCGAAAGTCGGCCCGAGGTCGTGCGGTCGTGTCTCGCGTTGGGAAGATCCATCCGACCCCTGGATTGCCGAGCGCGTGGTGGAGACGGTCGAGCTCGGATCGAACCTCGGGAGTGAGCGGGACGGCCCGCTCGCGTCGCGTCTTCACCTGGAAGCCGATCTCCGGACGCGAACCGACCACCAGCACGCCGTGGGGCCCCTGCCCCCAGCGCACGTCTTCATACCGACGCGTGAGGATCTCCTGCTTGCGCAGGCCAAGGTTGAGGCCGAACAAGATGGCCAAGTACGTCAGCTCGTCACGGCGCTCGGGCGGCTTCCCGCGGGTCACGACATGGCCCTGGGGGCGGTCGGGCATCGCGGCGGCGAGCAGGCGCCGCGACTCGTCGGGGGTGAGGAACTTCGGAGTCTGACGGTCGCGGTCACGCACGGTCGGCATGGGCGGCAGCTCCATGAGGAGCTTGTGATTGACGGCGAGCCGCAACGCCCCGCGCAAACACTTGAGATCGAGGATGAGGGTCCTCGACCGCACCCCCTCGGCCTGCCGCTTCGTGAGGTAGGCGTCGACCGCGGCGTAGTCGATGTGATCAAGGGTCGTGGCACCCATGTGACGGGTGAGCGCCTTGGCCGCGCATTGCGCCGTCAGGTGGGTCCGCACCGCCCGGTCCCGCGCGACCACGGGAAGGTACGTGTCCGTGAGGTACACGGCCAGCGTCGGGAGTGCAGGCGCAACCTCAGCCGCCGTGGCCGCGGAGCCACGCTCGGTAGGCGGCGGCTCCACCGGCTCCCCCGATGCGAGCTTGCCCTCGAACACCGTGAGCATCTGCTTGGCCTCGGGCTTGGTCAGGAACCCGATCCCCTTCGTGCGGGTCTTTCCCTCGGGGGTGCGCCACTGGATCGCCCAGTAGACCTCCTTCTTGCCGGTGTCTCGGTTGAGTCGCTTCGTGTCGGTCAACCACGCCATGTGAACCTTCCTTTCGGCCAGAGAGTGCGAGGACGAGACGCTCCCGATGGAGACGCCATGTACGCCCTGCGCGAACGGCGGCCGCGGCGAGCGCCCCTTGAGCGAGAAGCCGGCGCAGCAGTCGTTCAGAAACCTTGAGGTGGTCGGCGGCCTCTTCGACCGTGAGCCATTCGGAGATACCTGCCGCAACCGCGCCATTGTCCCCCGCCGTGGCGGTCACGACGGAGCCCGTCCTCGAGGGCGCTGGCGCCATCTCGACGCCCGTACAGGCGGCCGCCTCGACATCGCGCCAGCGGTAGATCGCCTCGCCCGCGACCGCGCCCGCCGGCTGCACCGACGCGACGATCCACGCCCGCGTGACCGACGGCCGACCTGGGAGCGCGAGCGCCGCCTCATCGAGCGAGAGGAGCGCGCCTGGTGCTCCCGCGAGGGCGCTTCGCCACATCCGGCGCTGGTACCTGGCCATCGGAGCGGCCATCGCTCACCCCGAGGCCGGGAAAGGGGGACGCACGACCCAGCGGGGGTCCGGCGCTCCGAGACGCCTTCCCCACGCGCGTGCCGTCGCCTTCTCGTCGGCGGCGGGATCTTCGCACATCCACCAGAGGAGGGTCCCAGCATACGCCGCACCCGCGGACGCCGAAGAGACACCCTCGCCCTCGCACCCCGCCGGGAACGCGAGCGGGCGGCCCGACGGCCTCCGCAACGTGATCGACCCGGCGATCGCGACGCCCTCATCGCGGAGACCGTGGTCAACGAGACCACCTGCAGGTCCGAGCAGCGACGGCGCCGAGCGAAGAGGGCGGCAAGCCACCATCCTCCGCGGTCGCCGGCTGCTCTGGGTGGCGTGGGCCATGGATCGACCCGCGCCGTGATGCACGGAAGACTCCACCGCGCGGCGAGCGGGCGGGAGAACACACGAGCGAGAACGCGCCTCCAGAACAGCCGGCCTCCGCCGGATCGTGGCTCGCTGCGGGACCCGCCGGAGCGTCACGCCCACGATGACTACAAGGTGCGTTCGCGCTTCGCGTCGGGCGCACCCACGAGCCAGCAGGGGCTGTGGTCGATCTGGCGGAAGTCCAGGCGCCAGTCGACCACGAACAAGTCCGTGGACGCCAACACCTCCTCGAGAACCCAGGCGAACTCGGGTTCGGGGGGAAGCACCCACCGTTGTCGCTCCGCAACGAGGCGGGCGTACACACGAAGGGTGCCGAAGTCCGCATGGCCGTCTCGACCGAACTCCAGCACGGTTTGTCGGAGGAGCCTGATGAGTTCCTCGTGTTCGCAGTGGTAACGCATAGGCAATTCGCAATGATGAACAAGCAGGGGGCCTCCCCGTCGAGCACCACGCGACGCACATGCGCTCCCATCGGTATCGTGTACGACGGACCATTCCGCACGTGCCCGCAGCGAGATTGATGACCCGCCCGGCGCCGAGCGCCTGGAGCAGATCGAGAAGACGAACGCATGCGCGGGTCAAGGGGAGTTTCGTCACCCCCGCGCACGTACGCCCTGGAACGCCCTCACCTTCCGACGTGAGCGATCCCCCTTCCACCCCGCCCAACGCGGCAAGCGTCGGCAGAGCCGCGCTTCCCGACGGCTCGACACGTTGCAGCACGAGGACGAGCCCCGCACCGCCGACGCAGCGGACCAGATCGGAAAGCGCCCCACCCGACGAGCCAAGCTCCACCCTCTTGGGGAGATGGCAGGCCGAACGGAGCATACCCGCACGCGGTCCGAGGTCACACGGCGCGTCATGCCACCTGAGGGCGCGCACGACGCGACCGAGGACCAGGGAAACGGGCCAGCAGGGCTGGCGCACGGGCGAGGTGGTGAGGAACCGCGGCACGGCGGCGGCGGCACGAACCTGGAGCAATACGCGCGCGGATGCCGACGGGAGGCCCCCCTCGACCCGCACATGGCCCGTGAAGAAGCATGAGGCGGCGAACATCACCTGCGACGCGTGGAGGCCTGCCGACCCGCCGACACGAGGCGCCAGAAGCCGCGCTGGCCGCGCCGAGGCGCGATCAACATGGACTCCTGACACTCCCGACGGACGATGGCTCGGTAGTTCGGGGGAACGCTCAGCTCCAGACCACGACGGATCTTGGCCACCTCTCGGTAGAGGGCTTCCAAGTGGACGGCTTCGCCGCCCAGCCGTCGCAAGGCTTTCACCACGCACTCCTCCCAGGACTCGTTCGGTTTCGTCATAAGCAACACGATGATTAGGTCGCGGGGGCCTCCCGTTTCCCGACATCTCGCGCCCGACGCACCGGGTCCGCACTCCACGCGCCGCACGCGCGCCCGCCTTCTCACCTCCTTCAACGAGAGGACTGCGGCGGACGCGAGCCGCGCCGCCGCGAACTGCAAACCGGAACAGCGCGCGCATCAGCGCCCACCCTCCGAAAAAGGCCCGGCCGTGCCGCCGTGCGAATTCAAGTGATTTTCATCACTTCCGAGACCCGGACTGTTCGGACGGTCCGAACACCCGGTCCGAACACCCGCGAAGGGCGATTCCGTCGCAAGGCACGCATCCTCGCCGACGACCCGGGGGGTCACCCAGCCGTCGCCGAGCACGCCGCGGTCCGTGAGCGCGCCCGCGACGGCGAAGTAGAAGAGCTGCTCGGGGGCCTCGGCCTGATCCCAGGCGGCCCTCGCGAGCACGTTGACCCGATGCCGCGACGGCGCCAGGACCAGCACGCGCCACGCCACGACGCCAAGGAGCGGCTGGCCGGCGGCGTGCAACGCCCCGTAGGGAGCGAACTTGTCTCGCCCCACGGCTCCGGCGTTCTCACTCGCGAGGTCGATCTCGACGGCGAAGGCCATCTCGCCGCCCTCCGCGTCGGCCAGGACGACGACGGCGTCCGGTACGAGCGCGTGCTCCGTGTGGTGCCCGACACGACGACGGAGCTCGGGTTCCCATGCGACACGCACGAGGCGCAGGTTCTTCGCACGCGCAGTGGCGAGTGAGAGCGTGACCGCGAAGTCGACCAGCATGGCGTGGTGCGCACTCGCAACGACCGGGCCCTTGAGGAGTCGGAACTCCTCGGGACTCGCACCGAGCACGCGCGCGAGCACTCCTCGCCCTGCTGCCGCGAGCACGTAGTGGTTCTCCCCCTCCATCCGCTCGACGTGCACGGTGACGAGCCCGAGGTCCCGCAGCTTCCGCAGTGACCGCCAGGCCACCGGCGTACTCATGGAGAGGTAGCGCGCGTACTGCGAGGTCCCGATCGGCTGCGCGCCGGCGAGGAACCGCAGCCCGAGGATCTCGCGCGGGGTCGGCCGGCGGCCACCGGGGTCTTGGCGCTGCGCGCGTTTGGGGAGGCTCGGGCTCACGCCTCCTCCGGTCGCCACAGGGGGTTCCGGACCGGCAGGCCGCACGGACAACCGATGGCGGCCGCCACGGTGGCGCAGTGGGGGCACGCCTGAAAGCCGGACCGCTCGCTCGTCAGCCCGCACGCCGCGCAGCGGTAGGCCCCGTACAACGCGACAGCGTGGCGCCGCGGGCACCGTGCCTCCGTCTGCGACAGCACCTCGCGCTCCTCGTTCGCTCGCCGCTGTGCGGAGAGGAGGTCCGCGATCGCCGCGACCGGCAACAGGAGCGGGAGGGCGAGCAGGACCGCGCACCACACCAACGCGCCGCCGCGTACCTCAAGCAAGGCGAGGAGCACCCGCCGCGTCACGGCAACACCTTGAGGCGGGGCCGACGCGCACCCGAGCTACGGGGCCGGGGAGACACCGGCTCGTCGTCTGAATGCGCACCCGTCGTGGCCGAGGGCGGCTCCGCGGCGTGGGTGCCGACCTGCTCCGCCGCATCAAAGCGCATGCGCGCCGGCACGAGCTCCACGAGTGGAACGCCGTAGCGACCACGCCACCAGGTGTCGCGCTCGGCGTCGGTGAGCGCGTCCCAGGCCGCCCGGGCGCGCGCAATCGGCACGGTGAAGGTGGAGATGAGTTCCGCGGGCGTGCCCGCAAGGTGGTTGACGAAGATCGCCTGGCGCGGCTTGAGGTTGCCGAGTTGGCGCATGAGGAGGCGCTTCTCGTCGGCCTCCGAGAGCAAGCGGTCAGGGCGCTGCGGGTCGACCATTCGACCCGTCACCGGGAGCGCCGCGTCGACGTGGCGGAGGGACTCGGCGTCCGGGCGGAAGAGAACCTCGAGCGCGACGTTCGCCTGCACGCCTTCCCACAGGGCTTGCGAGACGGACCTGATCTGCGCCGGATATTGGTTGGCCAAGGTGAGGCTCACCCCGACCGAGCGACTGCGGGAGAGAATGTCTTCGATATCTTCGGCGGCCACCTTGGCAAGTTGGGCCCACTCGTCGATCACGACGTAGGCGGCCGGGAGGCGCGCGCCTTGATCGCGCGAGAAAATTGCAGTGGTTATAAGGGTGAAAATCCACGATCCGATGAAGCGAGCCACACGTTGGGCGCCCATCTTCCCCGCGCCAAGATGCACGAGCGTGAGGGGCGACTCCAAGAGGACCGACCCGTCAATCGATCCCTTGGCACACAGCATCGCGCGGGCCGCCGGCAGCGCGAGCAAGTTCTCAATGCGCGCCCGTATGCTCTCCCGCGACGACAACGGCTCCTTGGGAAAGGTGTGCGCGAGGTAGGTCTGCAGTTCAGGGTCTCGCACCTGGCGGGCCACGCGCGGGGCGAGTGTCTCGTCTACCAGGAGCGCGTGGACGTCCAAAAACGATCCCCCGAGTTCCATGACCGCCCGAACCAACCACCTTGCGATGTTCGTCATGCGGGGCCCGAGTCCGCCATCCGAGAGATCGTCGAGAAGCGACACCACGACAGCCGCCTGCGTGGCAGGGTCAAGCCCCGGGTTGGGCGCGAGCGGGTTGAGCGGCACGCCATACC
Organism: Pseudomonadota bacterium; assembly: GCA_030684355.1. Classification (GTDB taxonomy): domain Bacteria; phylum Myxococcota_A; class UBA796; order UBA796; family SXON01; genus CAJBVW01. The sequence continues at coordinate 21,746 of JAUXTN010000160.1, read as the reverse complement.
CCGACCACGGCGCGATGACGCACACGTCCTCAGGACGCAGCCTCGGGGCGCGCTCGAGGAGCTGCAGGAGCCAAAGGAGGCTGAGGACAGTCTCCCCCTTTAAGTCCACGACAGCGCAGGAGACGCCAGGCTGGGCGAGGAGCTGCGCCAGCACGCCGAGCAGCCAGTACGTCTTCCCGGACCCGCTCTTGCCCATGCACAGCGTATGCCGCAAGGCTTGCGCTTGGGGGACCGCTACGACGCGCAGCCCCTCCTCGCCAAGCACCCATCCTACGCGCATCTCGGGCCGGCTCACGACCGACCCCCGCGCCCAAACAGACCCAGGTCGTCATCGCTCGCGCCCTCCCGACGCCGGGAGGTGCCGGGGGCGGAAGCGAAAGGGTCGGCGCTCGGTGGCCGATGAGCGCGGGAGGCCGGCCGTTCTGCGGCAACCCGTGCGGACGGCGCGGGTGCCGGCTCCACGACCGCCGAGCGCTCCATGAACGGGAGCTTCGGCCGCGGGGCCTTCTTGAGGTCGAGCGAAGCGCCCTTCGCCGCGAGGTACGCCCCACCAAGAAGCGCGGCGAGCGCCAGAAGCGCGCATAGCGTGCCCTGCACCCAAGGGTCGCCGAGCCCCGCTCGCATCGCCGCGCCCCCGGCGTTCGCGAGGAGCGCCGCCGCCAAGCACGCGAGGAAGCCCTTTAAGAGGGACTTGCCCGCGTCGTCGGCACCGATGAGGAGCGCACAGGCCGCGAACACGAAGCAGAGCATCCCGACCGCCGCCGCCCACGAGGCCACGGGGACCCCGAGGGCGGCGGCGAGCGCGATGGCGCACGGCACGGCGGCGACGGCGGCCACGCGCTTCACTGGCCGGACTCCTGCACGGCACCGGACTCGGCGGGGGCCCGTGAACTCGGAGCGGGCGACGGCGCCGTAAACAGAAGCGACTCAACGCCATCACAGCTCGACACGATGGTGGGCGCCGGCCCGCCCCAGGCCGTGATGAGCTCCCGCCAGAGACCCTGCAGCGCCGCGTGCTCGCCGGCGCTGAGCCCGACGTGGTGAACGCCGCAAATCACCACCGACGAGAACACCGAGAGGTCAATCGCGACCCCGCCCTTGGCGACGCGCGCGAGGACCGTACCGCTCGCGGGCACCCGCTCCTCGGCGTTGAGGCCGGCACTCACGAGGCGGCCGTCGCTCGCAAGGAGGAGCGTGACCGCACCAGGTGCCGGGCGCGCATCCACGCTGGCGAGCGCGACGAGGCTCACGAGGTCGGAGCGCATGACGCGCCGCGTAGCGGGTTCCTCGTGGACGACGGGCATGGCCGCGAATGTCTCGACCACGGAGGCCTGCCAAGCCGGCAACGCGAGCAGGGGGTCCTGCTCGAACGCCAACGGGACCGAGAGCGTCGTCCCGACCTGCGTGCTGCTGTAGTCCTTGCCCACGAGGAGCGCGCGCAACGACGCGCCGGGGGTGGCAACCGCCTCCGCGGCCCAGCGCTTGGCCACCCGCGCGAGCAAGGGTCGGTTGCACACGTCGCCGGGGCTCGGACCCGTAGGGTCACAGGCGACAACGAGGGAAGGGGCAGGAAGCGGCTCCTCGCAGCCCGTAAGGGCGAGCGCAGCGGCCGTCACGATGCAGCGGGAGACGACGGTGCTACGCATCGGCCACCCCCGGCACCAGCGCCACAACGCGGGTGTGGACGAGCTCGCGGTCGGGGATCGAGAGCGCCATGAGGTGCCGGAAGGCGTCGAGCGCGCGCAGGAGCGGCTCCCTGATGTCGATCGCGCACTCGGCCTCGATGTGCTCCGCGGCCGTCACGGCCTGCCCGAACGCCGCCCGGATCACCTCGAGCCGCCGCGCGACCTCGTCAGCCTCGCGCAGGTTGCGCTCAGAGGACTCGATGAGCCGCTGCGTCTCGGTGAGGGTCCGCGCGAACTCGTCCTCGCGCGCAGCCATCGCCTTCCTGCGCGCCTCCAGGTTTTCCTGATCCAACTCAAGGAACGCACTGTAGGCCATGAGCACGAGCACGGCGATCACCGAGAGCGCGATGATCGCGAGGCCACCCGCCGACACCGCGAAGGAGGTGAGCGCGTCCATGGGCAGCGAGGACACGCCGCGCATCAAGCCCACAGCGCTCGCGAGCAGGATGCCGCCCAGAACGACGACGCCGAGCCCGAGAGCGGCAATGCGCGGCCCGATGTTCACGCGGCGCAGGCCGCGCGCGACGAGCATCGGGATCCCCCAGACCGCGATGACGCTGACGATCAGGCCGGTCCCGGCCGCCATCACCACGCGCCCGCCCGTGATGAGCGCGAGGGGCAGGCTAGTGAGACCAAAGTAGGCGGCCGAGGCCCCGAAGCTCGATACGGCCTCCAGCAGGCCGACGACGACGCGCTTGCCGAGGAGCGCGCGACAATCAGCGACGACGTCGCGCAGGATGCCGTTCTCCCGGCGGTAGTTGTCCCGCCGACCGGCGCACTCCTCAAGCCGCGCCCGCGCACTCACAAGGGTGGTCCTGGCCTCCGCCCCGGCGGCCCGCGCCTGCGTGGCATCGCTCTCGAAGAGCCGCACGAGCGCCGGGGACTGCACATCCAACGTGCGTTCTTCGCCACGCTTCCCTCGCGCGTCCCAGGCGCTCGCGCGCCAAGCGCCCGCCCCCTTCCCATCGAGCTCCGGCGGCACGGGGATCTCCGGCAGGCGCCGGTTGGAGGCACACCGCTCCAAGTAGGCGCGCAGAACCTCCTCGCAGGACTGCACGGAGCCGCCCTTCGCGCAGTTCAGCACGCGCACGATGAGGGCAGGATCCTTTAGCGACGCGACCGCGCGCTCTGCAGCCTCGATGTCTGAGCGCTCTGCAGTCGACAACGACATGTCAGCTCCAAGTGCCGAGTTTCACGGCTAGCCGCGGGGAATCCGCGGCCTTCTTGGATGGCTCGCCGCGTTCCGGGGCTCTTGGAAGCAGATGTCGAAAGAACTGTTGATGAGGCTACCTCGACCCCTTTCCGCCCGCAAGGCGAAGGCTCGAAAAAGCCGCAGCCTCTTGACGCGATGGTCACTATATGATGTAATATCAACCGATTACGCTGCTTCCAGCCCCAGGCCCCGCCCTCATGGAGAGGGAACGGTCAGTGCCTGGAAGGAGCTGAGATGACGCCACGAACGAGATTCAGGATGCGCACGCCACCTCCCCCGCCACGCGGATTCTGGGCACAGCTCTGCGCTCGGGTTCACTACTGGCACACCCGAGTCGCGCGCGTACTCTCTGCGCACCTCGGTTGAACAACCGCTTTAATCGTACTAACATGCTGCACCGGAGTGCAGCATGTTTCGCGTTGGAGACCTCCTAGGAGTTTTCATACCGCACGCTGGTGAGGCCCCCATCATCGGCCCTCCTGGGGCATTTGACGGCGGCAAGGAGACGATGTGGAGCAAACCTCCATCTGGGAAGGCCTCGCTGCTCCTCGCGAACGGGCCGCAAGCGAGCCCTTGGTTCGTAGCAATCCCTACTACGAATGACCCCCTTGCAACGCTGAGACGACCGTTCGCGTTGCTCGCACCATGGACGGATCGGCGGCGGCGGTTCCTGGAGTACGGCTTCGGTCGGACCGTAGAGGCAAACTCCACAATATGCCGTTGGGGTGGAGCAGGGGGTGTCCGATTGGGCGCGCAGGGTGTCGACTCCGAGGCGAGAGCATACATTCAGGGAAGCGTACTGCCCGCTTTGGAGAGGGCATGGTTTTCCGACACTCCATCTCCCCGCTCACTGCGAGGCAGATTGCCGTGGGGATCTCTCGTCTCAATCGCAACGGGCAACGGCGACCGCAGTTTGGTAGTCGTGCTCAGCTCCGAGTGGGCGCAACACCTCGCGGGGCGGTATCGGCGAGTCGTCGCTCTTGCGACGGCACCCTGGGATGAGGAAGTACACGCTGGCGACCCCTTCGTGGTTGAGATCCAACAGGGGGTGGCGGCAGCCCCCGAGCGCTTGGCGCTGTTCCCGGACGTCCTCTTTGAGCTGGATCCGTTCTACCGGGAATACCAGATAGCTGCCTTCCCGCACTCCTGCGGACACCCCCGATACGTTGACCTGTGCGACCGATGGCTCATGAACCGCGACGCCCTGACCTCGGCTACTCTTCCAGGCAGCACTATGAAGCGCGTCACTAGCCTCCTTCGAGATATCATCGAGGGCGACGATGGATGAGACGACTGATGCCGGACGGAAGCGCCAGTTCGCGCTGACCGCACAGAAGCTTGGTCTGATCCGTAAGTTAGGCCAAATTTCCGATGAGGATGTTGCCCGGCACGAAGCGCAGGTGCGCTTGGCAGCGCGACAGAAGAGGGCGCTATTTGCGTCCGCGTGCGTGGCGGCAGCGGCGCTCCTCCTCGTCGTAGCCTTAGGCATGCCACAAGCTGTTGAGGCGCGTCCTCCCCGAGACACCACGTTCGCCGTCTATGGGCCTGATAGCGATAGCCTCTGGTGTGAACGTTCTTTCTGTTTTCAGAGCAAGGCGGAGTGCGAGGATCGCGGGTGGACCTGTTCCGAGTATTCGCCCACCGCTGGGCCCCCCATGGTGGCCATGGGCTGTGGGTGCCCAGCCATACAGAAGGTGCCCTCTGGAGAACTTTTCATCGAAATCGTGTGCCAAGGTCAGAATGCAGGAGGGGATGTCGATGTCAAGACCTACGCGGCAGGAGACAGGATGATATCAACCGGAAGGTTCACCCTCCCGGGCTCACCCGCGACCACCAAGGTCCGAAGCCGCCCGGTGAAGATGCGTTGGCACTCACACCTTGGTCACGGGCGTTTCCTCATCACGGCCTCAAGCGGGCCGTACGAGGTGGACGAATTGAACGGCGCCCAGGAGGGAGACCGATTGCCGGGGCTCAACGCCACCGTTGAGCTTTCCGCGCTCAACGGTCCGGTGGAGGTGTTGGCCTCGGCACCGGCGAAATGCACCATTGAGTAGACCGCCTCGGTATCAAACAAGCCCCGCCTTGCGACGGAGCCACGACTACGCTGCACGCCGACACGCCCCCCAGAACTCGCACCGTCCGCACATCCAGGAAGGATTCGGATGGAATGCCACTCCCGACGAAACACTCCGGTACGCCGCGACCGCGACCTCAGCGAACCAGTCCTCGTCGGTGGCGCCCACCTCCGCCTCCTCGACCTCGATGCGGGGCGTTTTCGTCTTGACCAGCTGGATCACCCGGAAGCGCGCGGGCCTACCCGTGAGCTGTCGGTGCGCGTACTGGTACGCAGAGAGCTGGAGAGCGTAGGTATCGAGACCGTTCTTCTTCGCCGCGGTCTTGATCTCGCCGACGGAGTCATCGCCGACCAGGTCGAAGATCCCGATGAACGGAACCGGCAGCGGCTCTCCAGAACGAGGGTCCGAGACGAAGACCTCGAAGCGCTCTTCCGAGCGCATCGGGGGCTCCGACCGGAACCGGGTCACGAAGAGAGCGACGAGCTGTTCGCCGACGGCCTTGTACGCCTCCGGGGTCTTGTCCTCGAAGTCGTACTCGTCCGCGGCGACCTGCGCGTGCCAGTCCACCCGGAAGAGCCGGGCGACTGCCTCGTCGGTGGGCTCACGGCCTTGGAGCCGCTCCCCCATCCACCACTCGATCGCGCTGTGCACCGCGGATCCCAGGGCGAGCTCGGCGCTCCGGCGTTCGGCGACCCGCCGCTCGACGTACCGGAAGAGGTACTTCCGCGGGCACCCCAGGTAGGTCGTGAGCTGCGTCACCGAGAAGTACGGCGGAAGCTCACCCACGGTTCGCGTCCTCTTTCCAGCTCTCGATCAGCGAGCTCGCCTGGCTCTTCGTGATGTCTCGGAGCTCGTTCACCTCGGCCGCGCGCAGGAGCGCGTCCGTCGCGGCGCGACCCTCGAACCCCTGCTCGGCGAGCAGGCGGTAGAGGAGACGGCGCTGCGGCTCGGTCATGGGGACGCCCTGGCGGTCGTCACGACGCGGCCCCTGTCCCTGCCCACTGCGCGCCTCGGCCGGGGCGCGAACCGGCGGAGGGACTTCACGCGGACCAACAGGGCGAAGGGGTGGACGGGTGCTCGGACGCGCCGGCGGAGCCGCGGGGGCGGGCGTGGAGTTCTCCTCGCCATCATCGCCGCCGAGCTCTTCGAGGGCGACGATGCCGATGTTGACCGCGTCCCTGATCGCACGCGCCTTTGCTCGTGTCTCAGCCATCCTGATGATGTGGTTCACGATCTTGCGGGTCACGTTGTCGGGCGACGCATCGCCGATTCCGGTAAACGTGCCCCGGTTCGTCTCCACGGTGGCGGTCACGATGGCCACCATGCCGTTTTCGGGCGCGGGGATCTGGACGAGAGTCGTCGTGATCTGCTTGAGCCCTTCTTCGTGGGCCTGGGCCAGGAGGCCGGCGTACGTCGCCACCTCCTTCTCGCCCGTGACGCGTCCCTGAGCGTCCTTCGTGGTGATCGTCGTCGTGAGTGCCTGCATGAGATTCCTCCTGCTCGACCGCCGCGCTCGGCGGGGCCGAGCGGTGATCGAGGCGGGAGTGCCTCAACCGAACGATGCTCCCGAGACCAGCCCGCCAAGAGGCCGAGCGGCATGATTTCAACGCCCTATCTCAAGACGGGCCACGTCTCGAGATGCGGAACGACGCGGGGCACCCGCCGGGGACCTCGGTGGCCCGCGACGAGGTGTTCACCCAAATCGTGCACCTCGGCCCGACCTACCGACACATTCGGCCGATCATCGCCAAGCTGCAGTACCGCTACTTCCTGATCCCGCACGCCTCGTAGAGCGGGGCGATCTTCGCCCCGAGGCCCGACACGTCGAAGCTCACAAGCGCGGGTGCAGACGAGAACGGCGTGAACTCGTAGAGCATCTTGTTCGACGCGGCCATCTGGTCGAGCAGCGGGCCGGGCTTGGAGAGGAAGAGCGCGTCGCGGCTGGTGCTCTCCGTCGCAGACACGCGCTGCAAGGGCTTGTCGTCAAAGCGGAGCTTGACCCGCGTACCGTCCCACGCGTCGTCGGCGGACGCGTCGTTGTTGATGTAGACCTCCAACTTTCGTGACTTGCAGCGGAGCACCAGGGTCGGCCGTTTGGACGCGCCGGTGTGGTAGCGGAAGGTCTCCGCGGCCTTCACGGTCAACACGACCGTCCGAGAGTCGTCCATGGGGTTGGTCTCGTCCGTTACCCTCCACTGGTGGCCGGGCTCGGACAGCTTCCGCTCCATCTCCGCCACCTTCGCCCTCGCCTCCGCGTTTTCCGGGTCCTCTTTCAATATGGACTCGTACTGCTCCTTCGCGGTGTCCCAAGCGCCGAGTCCCTCAAACGTGGCCCCCACCGTCTTCGCGGTCTCAATCGTCAGCGCGCGCAGCTCCGCCTTCTGCCTCTCTTCCTCCGCCTTCGCGGCGGCGAAGTCCTGGAACACGCACCACTCGCCGTCCTCCTTGTGGAGCGTGAATGTGAGGGTGCTCGTGTGCGTCGTCGTGATCTTCCCGGCCTTCACCTCCTCGCCGATCGTGCGAAACACCGCGTCGTAGTCGGGGGAATCGCCGGCAGCGTCGGTCAGCTCCTTCATCCGGGCCTTGGTGTCAGGGCCCGTGTATTCGAAGGTCACCTCGGCCGTGGAGTCCGTCTCGGCCCTCTCCTTTACTTTGTAGGTCGTGCGCTCTGCCATCGCGCGGACGAACGGCATCAGGGAGTCGTCGTCGGGAGCGAACTCCTCAAACGGCTTCGCATCCCGGTCCGACCTGCACATCACATCGTAGGCCGCCCGTCGGTCACCCCCCTTCTCCACCTCAAGGTAGGCGGTTGCCACCTCCTCGGGCGATCCGGAGCAGGCGGCGAGCAAGGCGAGGAAACTGAACATCGTCGACCTCCCGAGCGGCCGAGTCTACCGGATGCGGAACCGCCGCGCGAGTGTTCGTGTGCCGATCTCGTCTGCACTCCGCCGTACCGGCCGGACTTCCAAATAGGAAGCCACGACAGCGGGCGGAAATGCCGTGGAAACCGCCGTTGCCGACGAGGCGGATAAAGTCGCCTATCCAGGGCCCCAGGTTCTGGAGAGTACGGCGAGGACTGCGCTTCCGCCTCCTACGGCTCCACGCCGTAGTGCTGCCAGAGCGCCGCGCGGCCGTCGGCCGCCCACCCCTCGAGGTGAGCGGACTCCTGGAACGAGTCGTACCCGTCCCGGCCCCACCGGCGGGCGCGGACGCCGTCGTTGTGGGCGATCGTGGCCTCGACCTCGGCGGCGCGGATCTGCACCGCCCAGACCGCCAGGGCGCCGTCGGCGATCTCGCCGCGACGTCGGACGTGCCCGCCGGGCATCTCCCACCACTGGACGATCGCGCCCCGACCGACGAGACCGTCGGCCAGCTTCGCCGCGTCGTCCTGGTCGCGGAGGTGCGCCGAGGCGTGGAAGTGGACGACCAGCTCACGGGGGCCGTGGATCGTGGGGAGGCGCTTGACCGAAACCCAGGGGGCGACCCCAAGGGGCCGGGAGAGTAGGTCGAGGATCGTGCGGAGTCCCTGCCCCGCGGTGCGCCACGGGGCGTACATCTCGTAGTGGGCGCGCTTCATCGGGTCTCCTTCAACGAACGATAGCCGACGGCCCGGTCAGAGGTCCAAGGGGTTCGTGAGGCTCAAGCCTACCCGCCGAGGGCTCCCGCGAGAACCGTTTCGGCGATGATCGCGAATTCGGTCGCGCGGCGACGGGCGTCGCGAGCAGCTTGGTAGCCCTCGACGAGTTCGTGGATGCGGGACGGACAAGGGCGCCCGGCGAGGCCTTCACGTTAGGGCCAATGGTGCCGGGGAGGAGCAGCGGAGCCGGTGCATGGCTCGCGTGAAGAGGAACAACACCACCCCCGAACTAGCCGTGCGTCGCGCGCTCCGTGCCCGGGGCCTGCGCTACCGCATCCACCTCCGGGACGTGCCCGGATGCCCGGACGTGGCGTTCCCGAGATCCCGAGTGGCCGTGTTCGTGGACGGCGACTTCTGGCATGGCCGCGACTTCGACTCCTGGAAGGGAAGATGACGCCCCGCTGGCACGACAAGATCGCGCGGAACATCGAGCTCGATGCCGAGGTAGGGCGCGCCTTGGAGGCCGCCGGCCCGGCGGTGGAAGTCACCGGGTGGCGGGGAGTGGTTGAGCGCGGGCTTGATGCCATCGGAGAGGTGTCGGCGCCCGCGAGGGCACGTGCCGAGATCGCCACCAAGGAGGCCGAGGAGGACGACCTCGACGAGTGGGTGGCGGACCTCCTCGGGTAGGGGCTCCGAGGCGAGCACGGCCTAGCTTCTCGTCCATCTCCTCGGCGCGTTGCCTTGCCGCCACCCGATCGCGTGCCTACAGCCTGTGGATTCGAGAGGCGACGATGATAGAGAGCGACGCGATGACGGCACCCGTCTACACCGACCACGAGGCAAGGGCGCTGCTACGCGCGCGATGGCCCAAGTTGCCGGACCACCAGCGGAAGGAGGCGATCACCGCGCGGAAGGAGGCGCTCGTGGCGCTGCTCGATGCCGCGGTCGCGCTGTTCGAGGAGTACGGGTTCACGGCCGGTCGGATGAGCCGCGACCAGGACTCCCAAGAGCCCTGGGTGTTCCTGTACCCGGACAACGTCGAGCGCTCCGTGGCGCTCAGGATCGACCACACAGGCGAGGTCGCGGCGTACTACCCGCGCCTCGGCCGCGAGGTCGCGGACTGGTCGCTCAAGCTCACTTACGACCCGAGCCTCGGGCACTTTTTCGGGGCGAAGACGGCGACGCCCTCGCCGGACGGTGCACCCGCGTATCGATCGGCACTCGACGATGTCGTCAGGGCGGTGATCAAGGCGCTTTATCGCGACTGAGATACCGCCAGCAGGCGGCCCGTCGAGGCCTCGACGGGCCGCCTGCTGAGCCCGCCCCACATCCCCACCCGGTGGAGAACTTCCAGTCGCCGGGACTCCGGGACGCGCGGCTTGGCGCTGGAACCCAAACACGCGGTTCCGGCCGACGGAGGCAACACCCCCGCCTCACCGCCCCTGTAGCTGGCCGAGGGCTGCCCGCCGAGCACCCGCGCGATAGGGTTGCCCCTCACTCCGAGAAGAAGATGCCGCTCGATCAGGACGAGGAAGTCGACGAGGCACGTGAGTTCCTGCGGGTCGAATGGGCTTCCCTCCCTCCGCACGTTCGGGCGCGATGTCGGGAGGCGAGGAGCAGTGCGGCCCGAGTTCTCGTGGGCAACGCCGTTACCCTCTTTAGCGCCTACGGCTATGAGGCCGAACCAGAGGGCGACCGGTCATGGAAGATCCTTGCCACAGACCGCTCGTTCCATCTCGTTATTGTGGTTGACTACGAGGGCGACCTTCGCGTGTCGTTCGAACGGAACTTCGTTCAGGTGAAGCTGGTAGAGCCCTTGAACATTTCCCTCACCTACGACCCGGCGCTCGGCATCTTCTTCGGTCGGGCCCTCGGACGAACCGACGCCCTCCGGACGGTGTTCCAATCCCCCGTAACGGAAATCGTACGGGGTTTCCTCGGTTGTTTGAAGGCCGGTCCGCCAGCGCGGTGAGCATGGGGCCACCCTCGCGGAGGCCTGTACGTGAAGCGCTTGGGGGGGCGCGCGGCTTGGCTGTGGCAGGGCCCACGCGGGGCTCGCGCGCGCCCGGAGGCGCCGGGCCAGAGCGCCCGGCGCCCGAGCACGGGGGACAAGGGCCCGTCGAGGACACCGGGCCGCCCGGAGCTATCCGAGGCCGTGGGACACGCGAGGAGAGCCCAATCAGAGCGTGATCCACGACTCGTGCACGCCCGTGTCCTCCTCCTTGTCCTCGCCCTCGACGGCCTCCTCCTCCTTCTCCTCGGCTTCCTCCTCCGCGAAGAGGCCGCGACGGCCCGCGGCACCGCCGCCGGGTCGCGGGGCCGAGTCATGCGCGCGTCCGCGTCGGCCTTGTTGAGCGGGAGGAGCCCGATGCCGGGCGCGACCTCCGCCACGGTCCCCCACGCGACGTAGACCGACCAGAGCATCGACGCGTCGGGGTAACGCAGAACCGCCTGCGCCGTCGCAAGAGGCATCCCAGAACCAACCGCCAGGGCTCTGCCGCCCCGCCCGGGAACCCTGATGCGTCACCGTGCCGCCACGCAGCCGGTCACGGTAGGCGCGCTGCCGAGCTGCGTGGCGGGCCTTGCCGTCCGGTGACGCCTGGTAGCGGGAGCCGGCCCGTCGTCGACTCGCCGTGCGCGCGGCGTCCGAACAGGCGCGGGAGCAGTAGATGTTCCCGCAGCCGCACTCACGATGGACTATCGATCTTCCTGCCTGGAACGCAGGAGAACATCCGGTCCGCTTCGCGCTTGGCTGCCCGCAGTCGTTCCGTGCGCCTTCGCCTTGCGGGTCGTCCGTCCATCGTGGGCCCGAGCGTAGCGCGCCGCGAACCGGATGGGGGAGCGATGGTCGGCGCGGGCCCGTTGCTCGCCGTCCAGGATGGCGGCCTTACGCGTTGCTCGCCGGAATTGCGCGGTTTTCGGCAGCCACTGATAAACGCTCACCTTCGAAGATGCACTGGTCGCTGGGAACGGATGGCAGCCGAGCTTCGCGCCCGTTCCGAGGCGACGAGCGACCGCCGCTCGGCCGCAGTAAACGTCGGTCAAGCATCTCCTCTGGTCCCCACCCCGTGGAGTTGCTGCAAGAAGTCGGCTTCCCGACTGACCCACCCGCAACGCCAAGGCAAGGAGTGCGGGGCGTCGCCTTTGCCTCGAGCGCAAGCGCAAAAGAGCTCTCGCGCTTACGGGCAAGGAGCCTGCACCCAGGGCGTATTGTCGATCGGAGCATTAGCCTCCCATTCGCTCCACACGTCTGCGACGCGCTGCACGGCGGTCTTCGCGTTCACCGTGGGCTTCGACACGTTCGTGTCTGTCTCTGACTTCCAGATCCAGGTGTGCACGGTCTCCTTGTTCGCCAGCTGCGCGTTGGTCGCCCCGCAGGGGACGAACAGGCGCGTGGATGCCCACAGCGGCCAGGCCCCCGTCGTCGTGGTGAGCAGCGTCTGCTGCTGCTGGCGCCAGTCCCCGAGGCGGGAGAGGAGGATCTTCGGTTTGTCCTTCGATTGGAGGCCGAGCAGAACGCTGTCGAGTTCGTTCGCCACGGCCATCACCGGCAGGGGAGGCACGCCGCCGCCCCCGGCGGCGATCGCGTGGAGCGCCGTTGCCCCGAGATAGCAGCGGCCCTCCGCCCCGATGTTGGCCGAGTCATTCTCGCAGACCGGGTGCAGGGGTCCACCCTCCCACAGCGAGGCGCGTGCGTTCGTGAAGACCTGGGTGATCGTCGCCGAGGAGCCCTTTTCGATGGGCCAATCGATCGGGGAGAGTCCGCCGTCCGATAGCACCCTAAGGTGACCGGCTCCCGCAACGGTTGGAAGCAGGTTCGCGACGCGAGCGGCGTTGGCATGCACACCGAACGCTCCGGCGGAGCCACCCACAAAAAGGACGCGCGTTGCTCCGTCGTCCATGAGACCGTAACGTTGCAGCAGCAGCTCGAGCATCGCCAGGACGTTCGTCGCGCCGCGGAAGCGAATCGCCCCTTTTGGCGCCGCAGAGAACCCGGGGAAGCCTGGGAAGGCCTTCGGCGCGGAGGACTCGCCGCTCCAGAGGTCGCTTGAGCAGTAGTTCGCGAAGGCCTTGTTGAAGCCACCGAAGGTGGCGTCGGTAGACGCGGCGATGCCGTCCTTGCTCGGAGAGTAGCCGGCAGTCTGCCCATCTTTCGCCCAGATGGCCTTCTTTTCGTTGTAGATGCCGGTGACGAGGTCGGGGTGCTTCGTCGAGCGCGTAAGGCAGTCCGAGTCCAGCGCAGCGCACGCGCCTCCACCCTCCAACGCGATCATCCAGCGTTTCTCCGTGGGGCTCGCGACGTGCACGTAGAATCCGAACGGAGAGTCATCGTTGCAGAGGGCCTCGGTTGCAGGCGCAGGCGCGCCCGTCCGACTCGCAGGGATCACCACCTCCCATCCCGACTTCGGATTCGCGGCCGCACATTGGCTCGTGTCGTACCCCGAACAGTCGCTGCGACATGTGGCGCTCCCGCCCGCCCAAGATGCCCCGAGTGTCGTGCAGCTCGTCGTGGCGTTGGGGACGCAACGCTTCGTGCTGGGACAGCTTGAGGTCTCGGCCGTTGCCGGGTGGACGGCATCGAGTGCCGACGGCTCGGTGCCCCCGCAGCCTGCGAGTGAGAGAAGGAGGGAGTACACGAGAGCGCGCACGCAGGCCCCAGGAGTGCGGCCGGGATGAACGCGACCGCCTATGATCGAAGCTCTACCACGGACGCCGCCCCAGCCCTGCCAGCGCGCACCAGGAATGGTGCCCGAAGCGGCAGAGTCTCATGCTATTGCGTTCGGGCGGCCGACCGACCCCGACGAGCTCACCGAGCGCGGCCACCTGCAGCGTCCCCAGCCTGACGGACGCGGCGAGCGTGTCCGCCATGGCCAGGCGGTCGGCAATCAGCCTTTCCGGGTCGCACTGGATGATGGGCACGGCGCGGACCGTTCCGGCCGCTCGATGCGCGGCCGTCCGAGGGACGGAGGCAGGCGGGCTGTGAGGCATGCTGACGGTGTAGCACCCGCCCAGCCCAAAATTTGTCCGGGCGGTTTAGGAATCCTTGAGCGCGCAGCGCGTATACTCTCCGGACCCGCGCCGGGCTCCGCCCGGTGACGGGTCCTTCCGGGATGCTTGGCGACCCGATGCCGCTCCGACCGTCCGCTCCCCCTCGCGCCTTATCCACGCGATCGAGGCTGGCGGTTTTGTGTTTGGCTACGCGCGCGTAGCCCGCCGCGTCTCGCTCCACATGGCGCCAACGCCATGTCTCCCCTCCTCCGACACGCACTCGCCCAGGAATACGGTGGAGGCAGACTTGATCCTGCCCCCTGTGCCCCGCTCCCTCAACGCCATCCGCAGCTTCCGCCTTGCAAAGTCGCCACCGCTCCTCCAGCGGGAGCTTGCGATGCGTGTCGGTTCTACCCAGGCTGACATCTCAGCCTACGAGCTCGGTCGCGTCGTCCCCGATCTTCCTAAGGCGCTCGACATCGCGAACGCGCTCGGGCGCCGAGTCGAGGAGGTGTTCTTCGAACTCTTCGAGGGATCCTGCGAGCGTGTCGGCGCGAGAATGCGCGACCACGAGCCACAGTAGGGCCGGAGACTCGGAAAGACCGGAGGGGGCAGCATCGCCCCTCCGGTCTTTTCATGCCCCTGCTTGTCGGCCTCTTTGTCTACGCGGGCGTGGCCATCTCCCGGCGCGCCACGCGGCGTGTGGATCAACCGGGGATAGCTCGTGGATAAACGCGCACTTGTCAGTCTCTCCCCCCTTTCTCCCCCTCCCTCAGACTCCCTCCCCCTTATAGCCCCCCACTCGGCCACGCGGGTGATTGCTTGCGCTGGGGGAGAGTCTGAGAGGGGGTCAAGGCACCCCGCGCATGGCGCCGGCGCCCTATGCCGCGGCCTGCAGCCATTCGCCTCGGCGCGGCACTCTTGGAGCATATGCAACCCACCACACCCCGTGCCCCCGAGCTCGTCGTCTCGCTCTCCGCCGGCTTCGTCGGCATCCTCGTCGTGCACCGTCCCCGGATCCGCCGAGTGCTCGTTCGCCGCCTGAACCCCGACGACACCGCCGCAGTCATCCGCGACCGACTGCGAGCCAGCCTCGCGGTGTACCAGCCCCTGGCGGTCTTCCTCCACGCTGACGACGACCTCGAGCAGGACGACCCACGCGTCGCCTGCCTCGCCGAGGAGCTCCGGCACGGCGAGCGCGCCCACGGCTACCGCCTCCACGAACTCCCCGACATCCAGGAGCTGGCGATGTCCCTGCGACCCCTCGACGACGGCCATCCCGGCGACGGTGCGGGTCTCCCGCCTGTATTTCCGCCTGCGCCTCCTAGCGACGCTGGAGCCGCCGCCGCACCGTTCCCGAGCCCCACCTACGCTTTACCCCCTGACCTATGCCCGCCCAAGCACCGCTTCCCCTTCCCCGCCCCCATGGTCGGTCGCCGCTCGCCCTGGGCCTGTGTATCGGCAATCGCGAGACGGGCTTGGCGCTCGCGACGCGCGAGCGGCTTCTCCGCGCCGAGGTAGCGAGCGTCCGCGGCCCGGACGTGGACGCACGGGCAGAGGCCCTCACCGCACGTATCGGGAAGGTCCTCACCGCCTACGCGCCGTCGCACATCGTGCTCATCGCAATGCACGCACCCGGCGTGCTCGGACCGCTCGTCACCGCGCTCCGCACCCGCCTTGCCGCGCTCCGAGAGCCTTGGGACTTCACCCTCAACGAGTGCGACGCCCTGACCGTCCGGCGCGCCCATGTCCCTGACGACCAACGCCCCACCAACGGCTCCCTGATCCGCGCCATGACCCGACGCTTCCCCGAACTCGCAGACCCCACCCGCTCGCGACCGTCCTCGGTCCCCTGCGTGGTCCGCGTCTTTCCAACCTCGCGCGAGCGCCGGGCATCCCGCCTCTTCCTTGCTGTCGGCGGTGCGATCCACGACCTCGACGAGACACTTAAACGCCAACTTGTTTCCTGACTTGCTCCCTATGCCCTCCCGCCCTTCGATCCGGCTCACGGAGCGCGACCACGAGCTCCTCGATGCGCTTGCGAGCTACCGCTTTCTGTCGATCCCGCAGGCCACCGCGCTCTACTTTCCGAGCGAACACGCAGCCGGCCGGCGCCTGCGCGAACTCGCCCATGCTGGACTGGCCGTGACGGTCTTCATGCCGGTCCGTCCGTACGATCGGACAACCCGTACGCTCTACGCGCTGTCGGGCCGCGGCGCGCGAGTCCTTGCACCCCGCCATCACGGGATCACGCCCAAGCACCTCACCACGCGTGAGCAACGGAGCGGGCTGTTTCTCGCCCATACGCTGGCACGCAACGACGTCCGCATCGTGCTTGAGAACCTCACGAGCGTCCGTCCCGACTTCACGCTGCTCGCCTGGCAGCAGGCGCCCGAGGAGGTCCAGACCTCCGCGGTCATCCGCGTTGGCGTCCGCGCCCAGGCCCGCGTGCCTGCGGTCCCCGACGGCGTTGCGCTGTGCCGGGTGAACGGCGAGTGCCAGGTGCTTGCGATCGAGATCGACATGGGGACGGTGCCGCTTATCCGCATGGCCCGCCGCTACCGCGCGTACTGGAAGGCCTGGCGCGCCGGGACCCCGCGGGTCCGCTACGGACCGGTGCCCTACCGCGTGCTCACGATCGCCAACTCCGCCAAGCGCGCCGAGGCGCTCCGCACTACCGCGGTCCGCGCCCCCGAGCACGGCCGACCTGGCTCCCGGCTCTTCTGGTTCGCCAGCCTCGAGGACGTGGACATCAAGGAGCCCGCCAAGCTCCTCACCGCGCGGTTCACCGTCGCGCATCCGCAGGCGAGTGGCGGGCAGCTGTTCGCACGCCACGGCGCACACCCTGACTTGTCCTTCACGACATGACCCTATGACGATCCGACCGACCGCCCGACGCTTCCGACCCCGCACCCTGTACCGCTCGACGAAGAAGTGCAGCCAATGTGGGCGCCGTCTCTTCGGCCCGTACTCCAAGGTCGCGGGCAAGCCCCGCTGCTACTACCATCGAAATCCCTGACCTATGGCGCGACGTAACCACCTCTCCAAACGTCACCGCATCCGACGCTTCCGGCGGGTGAAGGCGCTCCTGACCGAGCGCTGCACCAACTGCCGGCGAAAGCTCGACCCGCATTTCCGGTGGGACAAGGACCACCGTCCCCACTGTTCTCGGCACACGTAAGCGACAACTTCCCCGCGGCCCCCGGGAATCCCCAGCGTGGGCCGCTCTGTCAGGCTGGCGCCGTGCCGTCCCGACGGACGCTCGCCGGCGACGCACGGGTCGCATGGCGAGCGGGGGAACCTGGAGAGGCCGAGGCTGGACCTCGGCCCGGATGCCGTCGAGAGCGGCACCCGGGCCGGCGTCCACGAGGCGACCGGCGGCGGCCAGGCGGCCGACGCAGCACAAGGGACTTTTCCATGTTGGCACTCACGATCGGCGGGCGCACGGAGCGCCTCCCGGAGACCGAGCGGGACGCAGCGATGCGCCGCTACTTCGACGCCCACCAAGCAGGCGACACCACCGCACAGCTCGTGCATCTCGAGGGCGAGGCGAATGGGCCGATGGGCCCGGAGGAGGACCCGCCGCCCACCGCGCCGGGCGCCGTCTCGGCGACCGCGCAGGCGCGCATCGAGACGCAGGAGGCATGGCTGGCCAAGGCTGGCTTCGCGCTCGCCCCGCCTTTGTACGCCCCTGGCACCCGCGTGCTTCCCGTCGGCGACCAGAACTTCCGGCTGGAGCGCCAACGCGTGGAGACCCTCCCGCCGTTCCCTGGGGCGGCCTCGGCCGTCACCGCGGCGATCCGACTGGAAGCCCGACGGGACCACACGGTCCACCTGCGCGACCTGTCCATGACCGAGCACGGCACGCTCCTGGTTGACGGCGAGGAGTTCGCCATCGAAGGCGGCGCGTTCTTCCAGCTCGCGGCCCACGCGGGCTTCGGAATGGGCGCGCGCTACCTCGCCGAGCTCTGCCCTTCCCCGCGGCGCGCGCTCAACGTGAACGCCCACCTCAGCGCCGCCAAGGCGCGACAGGTGACGCTCCGTACCCGAGCGAGCGAGGAGCGCGAGCTCCGGCAGGTCTACGCGACGGTGACGCCGACCTACGCGGCGGTCGACACCGACCAGGTGCTCGGGGTCGTGCTGCGCGACCTCGAATATGCCCGGACCGAGATGGTCTACGACGGCTCGGGGGTGCGGGCGACGGCGCTCTACATGCCCGACAAGGTCGTGGACCTCGCAGCCGGCGACATCTTCAAGAGCGGGGTCCGGATCGAGACGGACGACACCGGGCGCGGACGGATCCGCATCTCGGCGGTCGTCTGGCGCAACCGCTGCCTCAACCTCCTCATCATCGGCGAGGGAGTGGTCGACACGATGTCGCAGGTCCACCGCGGCTCGACATCGAAAATCGTCAACGCCGTCGCCAAGGGCGTGAAGGAGGCGCGCGCGAAGATCGGCGACTTCCTCAACGCCTGGGGCCACGCCCGCTCGGTGCTCGTCGACCCGGAGACCATCCTCCGGCGCTGGGTGGACGACAAGAAGGTCTTCGTCCAGGGCGAGCGCGACCGGGATCTCGTCGTGCAGCGGCTGCTCGACGCCTGGAACTACGAGCCCGGCGTCACCCTTGCGGACGCCGTCAACGCTGTCAGCCGCGCTGCACACGAGACCCCCACCTGGTCGCTCTCGATCCGCGAGGAGCTCGAGCGTCAGGCCGCGCGGCTCGTGCTCGTGCCGCGGTGAGCCCTGCGGCAACACTCTGGTCGGCTGGGTGCGAGGAAGCAGGTTCGAGCATCTGCATCCTCCACCCGGCCGGCTCTCCTTTCATCAGGGACCACACGGAGCGGACGACACGGTGTCGCCCCTTCCCTTACTCCCTGACCCGGCGCACCGGCGCCGACTGGACGGCTCAATGGCCGACCGTTTCTCTACTGACCCCACCTCGTGCCTGCGCATCCTGTTCGGACCGCAACACGGACAGGAGCTGGCCAAGGTCCCTTGGCGGGAGTTCGCCGATGCCTCGCGCGACCAGGAGCACCCTCTCGTTCGCACGTGGAACGACCACGACCGGGCCAAGCTGTTTGCGCTCGTGCGCCTGTGCGAGTGCTACTACCCCTACCAGCACCACGAGCCCGAGAAGCTCCTGTGCGTCGGGGACGTGGTCCACCGCTTCTCCCCGCGCGTGCGGGGGCTGCGGCTCAGGACGATCTGGCTCACGTGTCTCGACGCCACGGACTGCGTGATCGACGAGGCGCTGCTCCAGATCGGCGCATCGCCCGTCGCGGTGCCGCCGCTTCGCACCTTCCTGCGGCAGGCCATCATCAAGGAGGCTGTATCCGTGTACGTGGTCGACTTCCGGCCCGTCGACGAGCTCATACCCTACCGCAGCACGGTGAAGGCGCTCGCTGACCTCACGACGCTCGGGCTCGCCGCGCAGATCCTGGTCAAGGACTGGGTGCTCATCGGACCCAACGGCGCGTGCTCGGTCCGCGAACGCGTGGCGGAGGTACGCGAGGCACCGGCACTGACGTCGGAAGCGGCGTGAATTCGCAAGCGGACGAACGCTACGCCTGGTCCGCCGACCACAGCGAGCACAGCCCGTTCGCGACTGCGGAGTTCCCAGACGCCACCATCGTCGTGGACGAGGTCCGCGGCGGCATCATCGCCTACACCGCGACGCGGGAAGATGCTCTGCCGCTTGTCCACGCGAAGGAGATCCACGAGGTGTTGGTCGAGCTGGCGAACGCCTGCGAAGCGCTTCCACCCGCGCCGTCGGCGGCCTGGCTGTCGCCAGCGCTCATCGGGCGGGCAAGGAAGCTGATCAACGCGCTGACCGGCGAGCAGCCACACTCCCTCGGTCCCAACTCTTGCCCTCCGACCCCATGAACGAGGTGCGGGGGGCGATTTTCTCTACCGCCACACTGTCGGCATGCATCCCAAAATCCCACCATCACGTGCCTTCACCAACGAGCCAGAACCCTATGATTCCACAGCACCGTCTCGACGAGTTCTGCGCTATCTACCGCAGGGTTATCGGCGTCGATGTCACCCCCACCGAAGCGCTTCCCATCGCCATCCGCCTCGTGCGGCTTTTTCGCGTCGTGTACGGGCCGGCCCCTGGCCTTGAACCGGCCCCGGAAGCCGAGAGACCAGCACAGTGACTTGTCCACTTCTGTGATCACGGGCCCACTGCTACCGTACCCCCTATATGTCATCCATCAACGCCAACAACCGCTGTGTGCTGTACGTCCGCAAATCGAGCGAGCAGGAGGACCGGCAGGTGCTAAGCCTCGATTCGCAGGTCCGCGAGATGCGGGAATACGCCACGCGTGCCGGCCTCATCATCGCCGAAACCCTGGTTGAGGCGGCGAGCGCGAAGCGTCCCGGACGGCCCGTCTTCGAGCAGCTCGTCGGCAAGATCTCGCGAGGGAGCGTGCGGGCGGTTCTGGCCTGGCACCCCGACCGTCTCTCGCGGAACGCGCTTGACGCCGCGCGGCTCGTCGACCTCATGGACCAAGGGAAGCTCGCGGAGATCCACACCCCGAGCCAGGTCTTTCGTGCGACCCCGACGGACAAGTTCTTCCTCACGTTCCACTGGGGCCAAGCGAAACTCGAGAACGACAACAAGAGCGTCAACGTCAAACGAGGGCTGAACGAGAAGGCACGTCGCGGTGCGCGGCCGTCGCCCGCACCGACGGGCTACCTCAACGACCCACTCAAGCCCAAGGGCCAGAAGGCCGTACTCCTCGACCCCGACCGCGCGCCGCTCGTCCGCCGAATGTTCGACCTCGTCCTCGCCGGCACGCCGCCCGCGGAGGTGCGCCGCCGTGCGAACGACGAATGGGGCTTCCGCACACGCCATGGCCGGCCACTGTCCCGCTCCTGCTTCTACCTCATGCTCTCCCGGCCCTTCTACGCCGGTGAGTTCGAGTACCCGGAGGGCAGCGGCATCTGGCACAAGGGCTCGCACCCTCCGATCCTGACGCTCGGCGAGTTCGACCGCATCAAGAAGCTCTTGGCGACCGAGGGACGCCCCCGCAGCGGCAAGCGCCACGAGTTCGCGTACGCGGGGTTGCTCTCATGCGGCTCGTGTGGCGCTGCCGTGACCGCGGAGGAGAAGCACAAACGGCTGCGCACTGGCGACATCCGCCGCTACGTCTACTACCACTGCACGAAGCGCAAAGACCCGGAGTGCACCGAGCGCGGCGTCGAAGAGGCCGCACTCGAAGGCGAGATGCAGCGGGTGATGAAGGGCCTCACCGTACACGCTGACTTCGCCGCCTGGGCCCTGGCGTGCCTGGAGGACCTTGCGGCGCAAGAGGGCTCCAGCGACCGGATCGCGCAGGAGTCGCTCCGTCGGACCATCGCAGCCGGCGAGAAGCGGCTCGACGGGCTCCTCGACATGCGGGCGGCGGGTGAAATCACCCCGGACCTCTTTGCTCGCAAGTCATCGACGGTTGAACGCGAGCTCGCCCGTCTTCGCGAGCAGCACGCGAAGAACGAAGCCAACCCGGTGAGCTGGCTCGCGCTCGCGAAGGGAAAGCTCGCCCTCGCGCAGGATGCCGTGGCGCGCTTCCAAACCGCCACACCGAAGGCCAAGGCCGAGATGCTGCGCAACCTCGGTTCGAACCGGCAACTTCTCGCAAAAAGGCTAGAAATAACGCTGGATCCGGTCGTCAGGATGGTGACCCGTCTCAGTCGGGTGGCGACCCGAGAAGCCGTCGGGTTCGAACCGCCGAAACGTGGCTCAACACAAAGAAGAACCGACCCTTTTGTAGGGGTCGGTCCATCTTGGTTCCGCAGATGGGACGCTGTCAGAACCACGGTGATCGAGCTCATGATGAGTCCGAACCGACCGAAGCAGCCCTAATCGTAACGCCCGCCCGCTTGGACGAAGATGGGGTGTCGCAGGGCGTCATCGCCATGCGACCAACGCGGTTGGGGCCCGTGGTGAGTTCCTGCCGTTGAGCCGCACTTTCAGCCGACGCTGCCGTCGGGTCACTCTTCAGATCGCCAAGGAACCTCCACCACACAGCCGATGGACTCACATATCTCTATGTTCATGCCCGGCCTGTCGCCCGCCACTCTATGAGGACCACCAGAACGCCCCGCCCGCCACGAACTAGGGACCACCCGCCGGCCTCGATCTAGGGACCACCGGCGGCAAGCTCTTCCACAGCGTGCGACGACGCAGCCCCTCGACCTGGGGT
>JAUXTN010000155.1 GCA_030684355.1 Pseudomonadota bacterium | reverse complement strand
GCGCGCGGCCGCCCTGGGCCGCGCGGTTCCGGGCCCGGCGTCCGCGCCGGGACCGAACCAAGCGCGCAGCGCGAGCCCACAGGAGCCCGCCCCCGCCGTCCCCGGCGGGGTCGCGCCCCTACGCCCCCCAAGCCCCCTACGCCCCCGACCCGCCCACGTCCTTCGCCAGCACCGTCCCATCCGGCGGCTCCCCCGCACGCCGGTCGTGCGCCGTGCCGTAGACGCTGCCGGTGAGCGCCTTCCGCGGCAGGAGCTGGCTGACGATGATGGCGAGGACGAGCATCACGCCGAAGGTCGCGACCACGGCCGCGCCGGTGGGCAGGTCGAGCTGGAACGACGCCACCATGCCGAGGAAGCTCCCCACGAACCCCACACCCCACCCCGCGAGCAGCCGGGTGGTGGTGCTGCGCGCGAAGAGCGCCACGATCACCGCGGGGATGACGAGGTAGGAGAACACGATGAGCACGCCGCCGATCGCGACGCTGCTCGTGATGACGAAGCCGAAGGAGAGGTAGAAGAGGAGGTCCCAGCGGGCGATGTTCAGGCCCTCGGCCTCCGCACGCTTGGGATCCATCGAGACGAGGAAGAACTGCCGACGGAACACGTAGTGCACGATGCCGACGACGGCGTAGATGCCGACCGTCTTGGCGATGTGCGGCCAGGTGACGGCGAGCAGGTTTCCGACCAGGATCTCGCGGATCTCCTCGGCGCCGTGCGGCAGGCGGTCGGCCAGGATGATGGCGCTGGCGGACGCCACCGCGTACACGATGCCGATGATCGCCTCGACGGGGACACGATCGGAGAGGCGCCGCGCGTACGTGAACAGCGCCGCGCCCACCATCGTGAAGCCGAGTGACACGAAATAGGCCTGCGCGCTGTCGGGCTCGGACCCCAACATGAGCGCGAAGGTGGCCCCGAGGGCGGCCACCTGGGCGAGCGCCAGGTCGACGAAGATGACGCCGCGCGCGAGGACGTGGACGCCCAGGTACACGTGGATGCCCGTCAGGACGAGGCACGCCACGAGCGCCGGGAGCATCAGCAGGATGATGTCGGAGAGGGCCATGGGGGCCTCCTGCTACTTGCCCGTGAGGGCACGGACGAGGTGGTCGAACAGGTCGAAGTAGGTCGCGATGTCGGCCTCGGCGCCGACCGACGACGGCAGCGGGAGGACCTTCGCGCCGGCCGCGTTGGCGATGGGCAGGGCGTCGTTGGCGCTGTGGAACGGCTCGATGAACACGAACCGCACCCCCGCGGCCTTCGCCTTGCCGGCGAGCTCCAACGTGTGCGAAGGCGTGGGCGGAATGCCCGGCTTGGGCTCGACGAACCCGACGAGGTTGAGGCCGTACCGGGCGATGAAGTAGTCGAACGTCGAGTGGTAGCCGACGACCGCGGTGCCCCGGAGCGGCGCCATCTTCGCGGTCCACTCGGCCTGCTTGGCCGCGAGCCGGGTCTCGAAGGCGGCGAGGTTCTTCTGGTAGTCGGCGGCGTGGGCGGGGTCGAGCTGGGCGAGCCGCGCCTGGATGGTGCGCGCCATGCCGCGCCCGTTCTCCGGGTCGAGCCAGTAGTGCGGGTTGCCGGCGGCGTGGAGGTCGCCGCGCGAGCGGTCGATGGTGCCCGACGGCACCTCGATGGCCTTGATGCCGACGGAGACGTCGAGGTAGCCGGGCGTCCCCGGCTGGATCCTGGGGTTGCGGGCGCCCGTGATCAGCGAGGGCAGCCAGCCGACCTCGAGGTCCATCCCCACGCACTCGACGAGGTTCGCGGACGCGAGCTTCACCATGTACGAGGGCTTGGCGTCGACGAAGTGGGGGTCGAGGTCCCCGCGCGCGATGTAGGAGACCTCGACGTTGGCGCCGCCGATGTCCTGGGTGATCGCGGCGAGATCCTGGGTGGTGGTCACGACCTTCAGCGCGGCGTGCGCCGTGAGGGGCGCGAACGTGGCGGCGAGGACCGCCGCGAGCCCGACGAGAAGCTTGTTCATGCAGCCTCCTTCAAGAGGGGATTCAATAGGAGTGCGCGGGGTGCGCGCCGATCGTGAAGTTGAGTTGGGAGGTGACGCTGTCGACAACGTGGCCGTCGGGGAGCCACTGGCGTTGGTACTGGAGCCGCACCGCCGAGAACTCGGTGGGCGCGAGCACGAGGATGCCCGTCGCGGCCAGCGAGTGCCCCCCTTCGACCGGCTCGGGGAGGCCGACGTAGTCGAAGCGACCGCCCACCCAGAGCCGACGGGTGAGCGCGTACTCGACGGTCGAGTAGAGCCCGCCCACGCTGGCGTCCTCGGGGGCGCCCTCGCGCTTCATGACGAGGTACTCGCTCTGCCACACGAGGCGGTTCCACTGGCGGGATCCGCGCCCGTGGCTCTTGAGCGTGAGGTCCACGCCGCCGACGACGGACGTGCCGTCGAACGCGTTCTTGCCGACGAGCCCGGAGACGCCGAGCTCGATCGAGGTCTCGTAGGAGAGGTCGAAGAGGTTCTTCCAGTGCGCCATCCCGCCGACACCGAGCGAATCTCCGGAGCCGAGCAGCACGTCGTGGGTGCCGCGGTCGACGCCGAGGGTGAGCTCCGAGTACCAGGGCGTCGGCAGCAGGAGCTGCGCGTTGACCGCCACGTCGTTGAGGCCCTCGCCCCCGAAGATGCGCTGGCCGACGAGCGACTTGTCGACCGTGAGGAGCGCGTGCGTGTGCGTCGCGTTCTCGCGCCCGAACGGCTGTTTGAATTTCCCGACGTTGACGAGCAGGCGCGGGACGGCCGTGAGCTGGACGTACGCCTCCTCGGCCTCGACCCCCTCGGTGCCGGGGATGGCGAGGGTGATGCTGGCGTTGAAGTAGGGGTCCACGACGGAGCGGAGCTGGAGCTCCATCTCCTGCACGTTGAGGCCGGTGCCGAAGGTCTCCCCGCCGCCGGGAAACGCGGCCTCGCCGGCCTCGCCGCCGACATGCGGCTCGGCGAGCACGCCGTCGTTCCACTGGGCGGAGCCGAGGAAGAGCCCGTTGAACGAGATGCTCGGGTTCAGGAGTCCGGGGAAGGTCTGGGCCGGGGCCGGTTCGACTTGGGGCAGGGCCACCTGCTCCGCCTCGAGCGCCGCGAGGCGGGCTTCCAGGGCGGCGATGCGGGCGGCGTCGGAGGGAGAGGCTGCGTCGGGGGCGGCGGGTTCGGACGGAGGGGCGGGTTCGAAGGTGACGGGTGGATTCGCGGCGGGCGCGGTCTGGGGGGCCGCGGGCACCAAGGGAGGTGCCGGAGCGGCGGCCGGCACCAAGGGCGGGGCGGCAGGTGCCGGAGCGGCGGCGGGCACTTCGCCCGCGTACGCCGCCGACACCCCGAGCCCGGCAAGGGCAAGGAGGACGGACATGTAGAGCTCCAAAACGCAGAAAGATCCGGTAGTTCTCGACCGGCTAGTGCCGGGCGGAGGGCCGAATCAGACGGGGGGCGACGTTTTGGGAGCGCAACGCAGGAGCGGGAGGGACGACTGCGCCGGCGGGAGGGCCCGCGCGGGGGGGTCGAGCGCGAAGGCGACGCGGAGGTCGGGGAGGACCAGCGGCGGGGCGGGGAGCTCGGTGGAGGGCGCCGGGGCGAACTCGCCGAGGACGCACCGCGTGTGATCGGAGTCGGGGAGCGCGCGGAGCTCGCTCGTGCCCGACGCCGACGCGGTGACTTCGGGCATGTGCACGAGGTCGCCGTGCTCGGCGCACACCACGTGATCCCGCAGGGTGTCGGCCGACTGAGCGCCGCCGACCACAATCCCGAACACCGCCGCGAGCAGCAGCGTGAAGATCAGGAAGGGGCGCCGAAGCCGCATTGCGTGCAGTCTCACGCGCGCCCCCACGGTCGGCAAGGCGCGTCCACCGAATGACACGCGGGCTCGGCCGCGCCTTCCCGCACCCGGACGCCACCCGGACGCCACCCGGCGGCGATCCGAGCGGCCCCCGGACTCGTCGGCGCACGCCAGCCTGGATGGGATCGAAAGGCGCGCGCTACCCCGTCGGACCCGCCCCGCTCACCAGGGCGCCGCGACCCCGTTCCACGTCCGCACCGTGTCTCCGCTCTTGAACCCGATGACGACCTCGCGCACGGTGTTCCCGTTGTAGGGCTGCGGCTGGTAGATGGCGTCGTCCCGCCACCCGCCGATGCCGTTGCCCCACATGGTGCCGTGGCCGTAGAGCGTGGAGTCGGCGCCCACCGCCGCGGAGACCGTCCCGTCGGTCTCCACGCGGTAGAAGCCCCCGGTCGAGTAGTCCGCGACGTAGAGGTTGCCGCACGTGTCGACCTCCAGGCCGTCGTGCCAGCCGCTGCCGACGCGGGAGGCGTAGAGCGCGGGCGAGCCGACGGGGTCGAGGTTGGCGTCGAGGTCGACGGCGTACACGTCGCCCGAGCCGATGGTCCCGATGTACATCACGGTGCTGTCGAGGTTGAAGTTGACCACGTGGGCGCTCCACCCCGAGCCGGCGGTCAGGTACGAGGTGACCACGCCGGTCGCGGGGTCGACGCGGGAGACGTTGCCGTTGGTCACGTAGACCATCCCGTCGGGGCCGACGGTCACGCCGTAGACGTACCCCACGTCGGAAGCGAGGGTCTCGCTGCCGCCCGCGGAGGTGACGCGCAGCAGGCGGTTGTTGGTGCTGTCGCCCATGACGAAGTCGCCGTCGGGCAGGCGGTCCATCTGCTGGATGTACCCGACGCCCGGCCGGAGCACGGACCGGGTGCCGGTGTAGGTGCTCTTGATCAGCGAGGAGCCGTCGAAGCCGATGAGCGTGCCGTCGTCGTCGAACACGATGCCGTGGTAGGCGCGGGCGTCGGAGAACGTGGTCTCGCTCATCGCCTCGGGCGGCAGGGCGTCGCAGCGGTACTGGACGAGCACGCTCGCCTCGGCCACCACGGGCTCGTGGAAGCCGTCGGTGACGCTCACGACGGCGCGGAAGGTCTCGTCGTTGTCGACGTAGCGGCCGGCGATGACGGTCAGCCCGTCGTGCTGGGGCACGTAGGAGCCGGAGTCGTACCAGGTGATGGTGACGGTCAGGGGATCGCCGTCGGGGTCGACCGCGACAGGATCGATGACGAGCGTGAGGTCGTCGCCCTCGACGGGATCGGAGGGCGTGATCGTGAGGCCCGGGGCGCTCGGCGGGCCGTTGCCGACGACGACGGAGGCGGTCGCGGCGGGGCCCGGGTCGGTGCCGTCGGTGGGGGTCACCGTGACCGCCCAGGTCTGGAGCTCCAACGCCGACGCACCGGGGACGGTGGGGCTGTCGACGCCCGCGGCGACGCCGTCCACGGTCCACGCGTAGGTGTAGGTGACGGGGTCGCCGTCGGGGTCGACCGCGGGGGTGACGATGACCACGCTGAAGTCGGCGCCCGGCGCCGGCGCCGTCGGGGTGATCGCGATCTCCACGGCGCCCGGCGGCTGGTTCACCGGCGGCTCGCCCGTGTCGTCGCTGTCGGTGTCCGTATCGGTGTCGACTGCGGTGTCCGTGTCGATGACGTCGGTGTCGTCGGGCTTCGGGGCGTCGTCGGAGGGGCCCGCACACGCGGCGATCAAGGGAAACAGCAGCATCGGGGAGGCCTCCTCCCGACGATAGCCGTGGATCCGTCCCGTCGCGCGCGACCACGCGTGATCCAATCGCGCCCGAGCCGGCATCTAGCGCCGGGAGGCCGAATGGGCATGAGGATCGACCGCAGGGAGGAGGGCCCCGAAGCCTCGCGCTTGCCTGCCCTCGACGCGGAGCCCGCCGACGAGGCGCTCGCGCGGAAGCTCGGCTGCGTCGTGCAGGTGGTCGAGCTCGGCTGGCCCGCGCTCGTCCGCGTCCTCGATCCCCGGCTCGTGCGCGAGGCGCAGGTGGCCCTCGTCCAGGCGACCGTCCCCACGCTCGAGGAGGGGCTCGTCAGCACGCTCGTCGACGCCAACCGGATCCGGAAGGCGCCGCTGTCCGCGCCGAAGACGTTGTTGGAGCTCCCCGGGTTCGGGGCCTCCACCGTGCGCCAGGTGTTGGAGGGCTTCGCGCTGGCGGACCTGCGCGACGCGCGCGACGCCCTGCGCGCCGAGGTGGACGCGCTCCGGCGGCGAGGCCAGCGCCTCGTCGCCACCGCGGAGGCCTCGACCCGGACCGACCCCCGCCCGGGCCTCCAAAGGCGTTAGCGTTCCCGCCATGCTCGTCCTCCCGCTCCTGTCCCTGCTCGCCTGCGAAGATCCCCCGCCCCCGCCGCCCGCCTACGCGCCCGACCTCTCGGCGTGGTCCGGCGCCGAGGCCGCGTGCCTCCAGGCCCAGTGCGCTGCGTCGGCATCGGCGGACATGTTCACCTCGTGCCACGCGGACCGCTGCGCTCCGACCGCCGAGGCCTGGGTCGTGAACCCCACGCTCCTGCGCTACGACGACGGCGTCGTCACCGTCAGCGTGCAGGTCGAGCACACCCCCGCCAGCGTCGGCGGGGTGGCCGAGCCGCACGTGGGCGACACCTGGCTCGGCGCCACCGTGCTCACGAGCAAGGGCGAGGAGATCGACATGGCCGTGCAGACGGTCTTCCCCGATCGCCTCGGCGGCGACCCCTTCACGTTCTCCTCCGAGGTCGGCGCCGACGTGCAGGTCGTCATCGTCGGCCTGTGGGGCAAGAAGATCGAGCCGTGCGACTCGACCCGCAGCGGCTGCCAGATGTTCGGCTTCGTCCTCGACGAGTCCCTCGCCGCCTGGCCGGTCGACACCTACGTCGAGTCGCCCGCGCGCCGCCAGCGCTTCCTCCCGCCGGAGCTCGCCGTGCAGCTCGCGACGACCCCGATCTCGCCCGAGCGGAAGACGGCGCTCGTCGAGGCCCTCGCCTCGGTCTGGCGCTCCGAGGAGCAGCGCTTCGGCACCCACTTCACGGTCACCGAGGTGCCGAGCGCGCCCGGGGCCGCGACGACCGGCGCCGCGGTGCCGGGGGTGAGCGAGGTGGTCCACAAGCACGAGCACGACGGCCCGCTCGCCTCGCGCGTGGCCGGCACGATCGGCACCGGCGTGCCCGTGCGCCACGACCCCGCGGCGGCGGTCGACCTCGTCGTGAACGTCGGCGCGACGGCGTGCCCGCCGGGCATGGAGTGCCGGTAGACGTGCCGTTCGGCTTCGGCCTGGGCGCCCTCTGGGGCCCGCTCCTCGCCGCCATCTCGACGCTCGTGACCCTGCGCCTGGGGATCCTCCTCGTGGCCGCGGCGGTCGAGCTCGGGCGGCGCCGTCGCGTTCCGTTGCCGCTCGACGGAGACCTCCCCCGCGCCTCGGTGATCGTGCCCGCGTTCAACGAGGAGCGCGTGCTGGAGGGCACCGTCGCGAGCCTGCTCGCGTGTGACCACCCCGACCTGGAGATCCTCCTCGTCGACGACGGCAGCACCGACGGCACCGCCGCCCTCGCCCGCGCCCTCGCCGCGCGGCACCCGAACGTACGCGCGCTCGTCCAGCCGCAGAACGGCGGCAAGTCCGCCGCGCTCAACGCCGGCATCGCGGTGGCCACCGGCGCCCACGTCGTCACCGTCGACGCCGACACCCTCCTCCACCCGACCGCGCTCCGTCGCCTCTGCGCCCCGCTCCTGCTCCCCGGCGTGGACGCCGTGGCGAGCAACGTGAAGGTCGGCAACCGCCTGCGCTGGCTCAACATCTGGCAGAGCCTCGAGTACGTGGTCGGGCTGAACCTCCACCGCCGCGCCCAGGCCGCGCTCGGCTGCATCACGACGATCCCCGGCGCCGCGTGCGCCTTCCGCGCCGACGCCCTCGCCGCCGTCGGGGGCTTCTCGTCGGACACCGTCGTCGAGGACACCGACCTGACGCTCACGCTGCTGGAGGCCGGCAAGCGCGTGGTGTTCCAGCCGGCGGCGGTCGCCTACACGGAGTCCCCCGACACCGTGGCGGGGCTCTTCCGCCAGCGCACCCGCTGGGCGCGCGGCTACCTCCAGTGCCTCTGGAAGCACCGCCGCTCCTTCTTCCGGCGCGACGTCCTGGGCTGGTTCGGAATGCCGGACCTCCTGTTCGTCAACGTGCTCGTCTACGTGCTCGTGCCGCTCTCCCTGCCCGCCCTGCTCTCGATCTTCACGTCGGTGGGCTGGTCCGCGGTGGTGGGCGGCCTCGCGGGGCTCTTCGTGGTCGAGGTGGCCCTGGCCGCGGGCGCCTACCTCGTGGACGGCGAGGATCTGCGCGAGGTGGTCCACGTGCCCGCCCGGCAGCTCCTCTGGCCCTGGTTCCTGCTCGGCGTCTTCGTCGTGGCGGTGTGGCGGTTCGTCGTCGGCGGCGCGCAGGCATGGGGCCAGCCGGCGCGGCGGGGATCCCTGGCGGACGCGGGGAAGGTCGGGAAGACGGGCGTGCTGCGGTAGGCGTCGCGTCGCGCGGGCCAGGCCTGGGAGAACATGGCGGTTGAGCCAGACCCGAGTCAAGCAGGTCTCCGACCGCGCGGTAGACTGCCGCTCGATTCGCCCTCGCCTGCCCCGGAGCCCCGCATGTACCTCCTCGCCCTGCTCGCCGCCTGCTCCGGCGGTGACGACACCAAGCCCACGGACACCGCGGCCCCCGTCGACACGGGGATCGCCCCCGTCGACGAGGACGGGGACGGCTTCCTCGTCTCCGAGGGCGACTGCGACGACTCCGACCCGGCCGTGAACCCCGACGCCACGGAGACCTGCAACGAGGTCGACGACAACTGCGACGGCGCCACCGACGAGGCCCTCACCACGGCCTTCTGGCTGGACGCGGACGGCGACGGCCACGGGGACGCCGACCTGCCCGTGCTCGCCTGCGACGCGCCCGCCGGCGCGGTGGCCGACCACGCCGACTGTGACGACGCCGACCCCGCCATCTCGCCCGACGCCGCCGAGGTGTGCGACGGCGTGGACAACGACTGCTCCGGCGTGGTGGACGACGGCGTGCTCACCGTGCTCTTCGCCGATGCCGACGGCGACGGCCACGGCGATCCCGACGCGCCCGCGGAGGGCTGCGAGGTCGGCGAGGGCTTCGTGCTCACCGGCGACGACTGCGACGACGCGAGCGACGCCGTCCACCCCGGCGCCGAGGAGACCGACTGCCTCGATCCCGTCGACTACAACTGCGACGGGTCGAGCGGCTACGCCGATGCCGACGGCGACGGCCACGCCGCGTGCGCGGAGTGCGACGACACCGATCCCGCCATCTCCCCCGACGCGGCCGAGGCCTGCAACACGATCGACGACGACTGCGACGGCGAGACCGACGAGGCCGGCGCGACCGGCGAGTCGGGTTGGCATGCCGACGCGGACGCCGACGGCTACGGCGACGCCGCGGCCACGACCCTCGCCTGCGACGCCCCCGAGGGCTTCGTGACCGACGCCGCGGACTGCGACGACGCCGACGCCACCGTCTCCCCCGCGGGCACCGAGACCTGCGACGGCGCCGACGAGGACTGCGACGGCACCGTGGACGACGGCGTGGGCTCCGCCTGGTACACCGACGCGGACGCCGACACCTACGGGGACCCCGCCGCCGCGACCTACGCGTGCGACGCCCCCACCGGCACCGTCGCGGACGCCACCGACTGCGACGACGCCGACGCCACCGTCTCCCCCGCGGGCACGGAGACGTGCAACGACCGCGACGACGACTGTGACGGCACCGTGGATGACGACGCGACCGACGCCGGGGCGTGGCACTACGACGGCGACGGTGACGGCTACGGCAACGCCGCCGTGACGGCATCCGCTTGCGACGCACCGGCCGGCTACGTCGCCAGCGCGGACGACTGCAACGACGGCGCCGCCCTCGCCTCCCCCGCCGGGGTCGAGACGTGCGACGGCATCGACAACGACTGCGACGGCGCGACCGACGAGAGCGGCGCCGCGACGTGGTACCTCGACGCCGACGGCGACGGCTACGGCGACCTCACGGCCACCACCGCCGCGTCGTGCACCGCGCCCGCCGGGTACGTCGGGACCAGCTCCGACTGCGACGACGCGACCGCCTCCGTGAGCCCCGCCGCCGCCGAGGCGTGCGACGGCCTCGACAACGACTGCGACGGGGACGTCGACGAGACCGGCGGCCTCTCCTTCTACGCCGACGCCGACGGCGACGGCTACGGCGACGCCACCGCGGTCGTCGCGGGCTGCACGCTGCCCGCCGGGTACGCGACCAACGACGACGACTGTGACGACGCCCTGACCGCCATCCACCCCGGCGCCGCCGAGACCTGCGACAGCGTCGACGAGGACTGCGACGGCACGGTGGACGAGGACGCCGGCGACACCTGGTACGCCGACGCCGACGGCGACGGCTACGGCGCCGCGAGCCCCACCACCACGAGCTGCACCGAGCCCGCCGGCTACGCCGCGACGGACGACGACTGCGACGACGCCAGCTCCAGCTACTCGCCCGGCGCGAGCGAGGTCTGCGACGACGGCCTCGACCAGGACTGCGACGGCACCGCGGACGACGGCTGCCCCGACACCGTGGAGCACTGCGGCACGATCTCGGCGGACGAGACGTGGTCGGGCGAGGACATCCACCACGTCACGTGCGACGTGTACGTGCAGGGCACCTCGGCGCCGCTCCTGACCATCGAGGACGGCGCCACGGTCGAGTTCGCGCCCGGCGCCGGGCTCATCGTCGGGTACACCTCGTACGGCGAGCTCTGGGTGGACGGCCACACCGACGGCGTCCTGTTCACCTCCGACGACACCCGCCCCAGCGCCGGCGACTGGGACGGCCTCTACGTCGGCGGCTACGACCGCGGCACCTGGATCGAGGGGGCCACGATCGAGTACGGCGGCAACAACGGCTACGCCAACGTGTACGCTGTCAACACGACGCTCCTGACCATCCTCGACAGCGTGATCGCGGACTCCTCCAACAGCGGCATCTACGTCAGCAACGCGACGCTCGACCTCTCCGGGTCGACCGTGTCGGACAACGCCGATGACGGCGTCTCCCTCACGACGAACGCGGACCTCTCGACGTCGGGCCCCGCCTCCTTTTCCGGCAACACCCTCTCCGGCAACGGCCTCTACCCGCTCGTCGTCCCCGCGGCGTACGTGGGCGAGATCGACGCCACCAACACGTTCGCCGGCAACGCCACCGACTACGTGTACGTCTACTCCGGCACCGTCGCCACCGACACGACCTGGTACGGGCTGGACGTGCCCTACTACGTCGCGGGGGACGTGACCTTCGGGGTCGCCGCGGGCATGACGATGACCATCGCGGACGGCGCCGAGCTCGCGTTCGCGTCGGGCGCGGCGCTGAACATCGGCACCAGCTCCTACGTGGACTTCGTCGTCGACGGCACCACCGCGGGCGTCACCTTCACCTCGTCGCGTGCCACGCCCCGGGCCGGGGATTGGGACGGCCTCTCCTTCGGCGCCTACGTCCAGCGCGCGGAGTTCGAGGGCGCCACGATCGAGTACGGCGGTGCCAACGGGTATGGCAACCTCTACGTCTACTACCCCGAAGTCGCGATCAGCCTGACCAACTCGGCGATCACCGACAGCTCGACGAGCGGCGTCTACCTCGCGTGGCTCGGCGACTTCGCCCTCCACGACTCCGACCTGTCCGACAACGCCGATTACGGCCTCTACGCGTACGACAACGCCACCCTCGACGGGGACCTCGCCTTCACCGGCAACACGGTCACCAACAACGACATCGGCCTGTCCCTCCCCGCCCAGGAGGTCGGCGCGCTCGGCGACGACGGCACGTACGGCGGGAACGTCTCCGACGACGTGGAGCTCCGCGCCGACACCTTCAACTACGACGCCACGATGCGCGCGTTGGACGTGCCCTACCACGTCGTCGGGGACCTCACGATCGGCAACGCCACCTACCGCCCCACCCTCACCATCGAGGACGGCGCCGAGCTCCGCTTCGACTCGACCACGGGGCTCTACGCCGGCACCGCCGCCGCCGGCACGCTCGACGTGCAGGGCAGCACGTTGGGCGTGACGTTCACCTCCGCCGAGGCCGTGCCCGCCGCCGGCGATTGGGAGGGCATCTACATCGGGTGGCACAACCTCGCGGTGTACCTCCGCGGGGCCACCGTCGAGTACGGCGGGGACAACGGCTACGGCAACCTCTACCTCTACCCCTCCTCCCAGACGGGCGGCACCGTGCTCGTGGAGGACTCGATCGTCCGCTACAGCAGCAACACCGGGCTCTACGCGGCCAGCTCCGTCGACGTGGAGATCACCGGCACGACGTTCGAGGACAACGCCGACTACGGCGTGTACTTCAACTCGGCCAGCGCGCTGGAGACGACGGGCGAGCCGACCTTCACGGGCAACACGATGACCGGGAACGGCCTCTACCCCATCGTCCTCGACGCCACGTCGGTCGATCAGCTCGACGCCAGCTCCACCTTCACGGGCAACGGCGTCGACCGCATCTTCGTCAACGAGGACACGATCACGACGTCGGGGACGTGGCAGGATCTCGACGCGCCCTACTACATGAACGGCGACACGCGCATCGAGGGCGCGACCAGCCCCGTCATCACGATCGAGGTCGGCACCTCGCTCCTGTTCAACTACTACGCCAGCCTCTCCACGGGGCAGTACAGCTACGGCGAGCTCCAGGCCGTCGGCACCCTGGCGGACCCCATCGTGTTCACCTCCGCCCAGCCCGCGCCGCTCGCCGGGGATTGGGACGGCCTCCTGCTCGCCACCTACGACACCGGCAGCGCGCTGCAGTACATCGAGGTCTCGTACGGCGGCGAGAACGCGCGCGGCAACATCTACCTCTACAACAACGCCACGATCGTCACGATCTCCGATGCCCTGGTCAGCTACTCGGAGGCGTACGGCATCTACCGGACGGCGTCGGCGACGGCGTTGATCGCGGACATTACGTATCTGGATAATGCTTCGGGGACGTTTTACTGAGGGTTGGGGGGATGTCTGGGTTGGCCGCGGCGCGGGCCGGGCGGCCCCTAGTGGCAGGGCGCCTCGGGGAGCGCGTCGGCGTCGCGCGGGACGGCGGTGTCCTCCCACTCGACGTCTCGCTCGTCCTCCGCGGGATCCGTGATCGCGTTCTCGGCCACGAAGGTGAACACCCAGCGAAGCGGCCGACAGGGCCTCGTCCCGCCACGGCGCGGGCGCGTGCTCGGTGAACAGCTGCAGCACGAAGACGTGGACGCCGTAGGCGCTGTCCCACTGGTCATCCGCGGCGTCGCCGGCGCCGAGGGCCGTCTCGCAGGCGAGGTGGCCCCGCTCGCCGTGGTGCGAGGCCTCGTGGAGTGCCAGGCCGGAGCACCATCCACACCCCCGCCACCAGGCGGGCGAGCGAGTCGCCGCGCATGGTGCCGGGGAGGTCGACCGCGCCGAAGCGCTCCCAGTCCGCGCCGAGGTCACCCGCGAGGTGGTGGCCTCCTGCCCGTAGCGCTCAAGCCGGCCTTGAATCTACTTGGCGACGTGTGTGCCAACGGTTAGGCCCGTCACAATCCGCGTCATCAACGTCACGCCAAGGATCGAAGATGTCTACGGTCGCGCTGTTCATCAAGCACAGGACTCTACCTGGAAAGCGCGAGGAAGTCCGACGCGTGTGGGAGAAGCACATGGCGCCGGCGATTTCTGCAAACCCGGCCCACACGGCGTATTTCTATTGCTTTGACAATACCGATCCGGACGCAATCTGCGCGTTTCAACAGTACGCCAGCGCCGAAGCCGCTACGGAGTTCCTGAAGACCACCAGCTACTTGGCATACCTCCAAGAGGTCGAGCCGCTGCTGGCCGGTCCGCCCCTCGTGACAAGCCTCACACCGATGTGGTCCAAAGGACCGTAGCTTACACGGGTAACGCTGCCTGCCAGCGCCCCGACGCCCGGAATGACGCCCCGGCACACCTCCTTCGACGCGCAGCCATGCACGCCGGTGCGCGAGGACCGCACCGCGCGGGGCCCAAGCACGTGCACCTACGCCGCGTTCACCACAAATCGATCCGGGTACGGCGCCGCCGCAGCGTCGACGTCGGCCGCAACCGCGTGGCGCAGGATCTCCTTCCGCCCGAACAGGAGGACGAGCTCCGGGAGGTCCTCCAGGGCGCCGTGCGCCACGAGCGGAAGCAACCGCTTCGCCCACCCGAGTTGGAAGGCGGTGAGTCGGCTCCGGACGAAATGGACATGCCCGACCTCGTCCACCAGGATCTGAGCGAACAGGGTCTCGACACGCGCGAGCGCCTCCGGCTGCGCCGCGAAGAGCGTGCGCGCCTTCCCGAGCAGGAGGGAGAAGATCGCGACCCCGACGATCTCGCCGCAGAGGACCATGACGTCGGAGAGATCGTCGGGCAGGTGGACCATGGTTCGCACGAGCATCTGTGTGGTGAAACCCGGCTTCGACACGCTCATGCGCACGCCGACGGCCGCGAGGGCATCCTCGAGAATTCGCGTGTGATAGAACTCTTCGACTTGGATGTAGACGTGCGGGTCCTCGGCCGCGTTGGCCGGCACGCCGTGGGCTTCGAACTCGCGCTCCACGCCGAATCGTTCCGCGCGGTTCGTCTTCGCCGTCGCGAGCGCCCAGAGTGTTGCCTCGTCGAGGCCGCGCTCCGGGGAGCTCCGCGAGTAGTTGCGGTCGAAGATGCCCTGATCGACCGGGGGCGTTCCCTTCCAACACAGCGGCGACGCGTCGATCCGGGCGAAGAATCGTTCCCGGATGTCGAACCGCTGCGCCGCCAGGTCGGGCACCCCGTCCCGCGCGCGCAGATGGGCAAGGTAGGCACTGCGGAACCGGTCCTTCTCGTCTGGGGACATCGGCTGGAACGCGGTGCTCATGGACAACCTCCTCGGGGCAACCCCAGGCTATCCACGCTGGCAGTTTCTGCCAAGCGCGGTGCGCCCGTTTCTGCCGGACAGGGTTACGCCCCCTGCGTGTCAAGAACCACCTCTCTCCGCTCCCCTGCGACAAGCGCGAAGACCGACAGTTCGCTTCCCCTCTTCCAACCGGGCGGAGGCCGCGACGACGCGGTCCTGGCGGCATCGCGTGCCGTCGTCGGGCTCTTCCTGCGGGAGCGCTCCAGCGACTTCTCCATCAAGGCGCTCGCAGAGCACGCCGGGCTCTCCGAGCGCACATTCTACCGCTACTTCCCACGGAAAGAGGACGCGATCCGCCCCTACCTCGAAGCGGGGCTCGCGCACCTCGTCACCCGCCTGCGGGGATCCCCGCGAACCCAGCCCCTCCCCGACGTGCTGATGGCGGTGCATTCCGAGATGTTCGAGCAGGGCCATCCCCTCGACGGAGAAGTCCTCCTCGGCGTGCTCAACGGAACGGAGCGGCTCCGCGCAGTGTGGTTGCAGGTCCTCACCGACGCGGAGGTGGCCTACGCCAACGTCGTCGCCGAGTGGCTCGGGATCGCGGCGGACTCGCTCCAGGCGCGCCTGGCAGGCGCCGTCGTGGTCACCGCCACCCGCCTGGCCCTTCAACGGCCCGCCCTCGAGCCCCGAGCGCCAAGCCAGGTCTTCGCCGATTGCCTCACCCTGCTCGGCCCGTCACTCTTCTCGTCGTCCGGGCCGCCATCCTAGCGGAGTGGCGACGTCGCGAGCTCGCCCGGCGCGATTGGAGCGACGGCGAGGCCCCGAAGGAGCGCCGCACTCCGCATCATCGCCCCAACCAACCCCGCCGGGTGAGCGCCTCCTTCACCCAACCGGCCAGCGTCACGTGGCCCTCCGCCGAGAGGTGACAGTCGTCGAGGAACAACTCGGGGTCCCCCGCCGCGCGGAGGGCCTCGGCGCCGTCGAGGTAGGCGTTGCCGGTGGATTGGGCGACGGTTGCGAGCATCTCGCCGTAGTCGCGCATCGGGAGCGGGTCCGGGTTGAGCCCCTCGGTCACGAGCAGCACGTGGGCGTTCTTGGCGGCGGCCGCGGCCACGATGGCCTCGATGTTCTCGCGCGCGTCCGCTACTGGCACCGCCACGCCGCTCCCGCTGCCACGCATCGCGAACAGCGCGTGCTTGAAGCCGACGTAGAGGCGGAGCGCGTTGAGCGCGTCGGAGACCCGCACGAGCGCGGCCGACGGCGTCCGCCACTGCGCGTAGAGCTGGCTGTAGGGGACCGCCGAGGGCGAGAGGATGTCGTTGTGACCGACGTAGAGCACGTAGAGGTCGGCGTCGAGCCGGTCGATCTGGCTCTCGACGTAGAGCCGCATGTGGAGCGTGTTCCAGCCGCCGACGCCCTGGTTGACCACCTCCCAATCGGTGCCCGCGAGGAGGGTCTCCAACTTGCGAGGCCAGAACTGGTCGAGGTCGTCCATCTGGAAGGCGCCGCCGGTGCTCGACCCACCCAACGCGACGATGCGGCGCCGCGTTGGGTCGGCGTCGGGCGGCCGGACGGGGAAGCCCTCGTCGGGGTACGCGCGGTAGCGGCGGATCTCGAGGAGCTCCGCGAACTCTTCGCTGGCACGTTTCCAGCCGGCGGTGCGGGTCCACGCGTCGTCGAGGTTGGTGAAGCGCAGGCCGGCCTCGGCGCCCACGAGGAGCGCGGCGAGGAGCGCGTAGGACAGCGCCACCCGGCGCGCGACCGGGTGGGAGTTCACCCAGGCGAGCGCTGCCCAGGGGACACCCAACGTGGCGAGCAGTGTGACACCCGCCGCGCTTGTAGAGAACCCAGCCCCGCTGACCGCGCCCACGAGCACGCCCACCCCGACGATGCCGACGGGGACAAGGCCGTAGAGCACCGCCCGCCGCCACGAGGCCGCCGCCGCGCCCGCCACCAGCACCAGCGCCGCGAGCGCCGGCACCCCCGCGAAGAGCAGCGGCCCCCAGGCCTCCGGCAGCGCGAGGAGCCGCAGCCCATCGAGCACGCCGCGGAGGTCGACCGCGCCGAGGAGCGGCAGCGCGAGGAGCGGCGTGGCGGCGAGCGCGACGGCCCGCACCCGCCCAAGCCGACCGCCTGCCGCGAAGCCCGCCGCCCCGCCCAGGGCCGTCAGGAGTGCGCCCAACCACGGGCTCTCCAAGGGGCCGCCGAACGTGTCGGTGAAGGCGGCGCCGCCCGCGGGGGTCACCGTGACGGACTCGATCTGCACGCGCCGCACGCCGCTGCCGAACACCACGGCGCCGGGGCTCCACTGGCCGTGGCAGCGTGTGGCGGGGGCGCCGTCGACGCTCACGGAGAGGTCGGCCCCGCGGGCCTCCAGGCGCAGCGTGAACCGCTCGGAGGCGGGTGCGGGAGCGTCGGTGCACTCGAGCTTGCGGCCGCGCAGGCCGCCGCCGGCGCTGCGGTCTACGAGGAGCCCGACGCCGCGCTCCTGGCCCACGCCCCCGGGCCGCGACCCACCGACCGTCGGCCGGCCGGGCCCGCCGTTCGAGCCCCCAGGGGGCGGGCCCATGGCCGCCCCGCCTGCCAGCGCCGCGCCGGGCCCCGGCGCCATCCCCCGTCCGCCGCCGCCGCCGGGCGGGGGGCCCTGGACGGGCTGCGTCGGCCCGCTCACCGTGTCGGCGCCGAGCCGCACGAAGAGCTGCCCGTCCGTCGGCACGCGCGCCACGAGCTCGATGACGCCGTCCTGGAACGCCGCGAGCCGGGGCGAGGCCACGCGGTAGAACGAGAGGTCGAGCACGCCGGGCTTCGGCCGGAGCGCGCCGCTCAACTGGGCGACCTCCATCGGCACCGAGCCGGCGCCGAGCGTCCACCGCGCGGGGTCCGCCTCGGGGAGCAGCCGGGTGCCCGCCTGCCAGGCCCCGAACGCGAGCGCGGCGCAGGCGGCGCCGAGCAGGGCGCGGCAGGCGGTCACGCGGGGCGGAGGGGGGCGGGCATCCGGGCGGTCTTATCGCGGCGCCCGGGCAGCAACGGCGGGTCCGTGCGAACGCCAGCCCGCTCAGCCATCCCGCGCACACCGGAACCCGCTCGACTTCCGGCGCAGCTCCATCACGAACCCGCTCCGCTCCCCGGCCGGGTTGGGCCGGAGGTCGAAGAAGTAGGCGCCGCCGCGCACCGCCGCGTAGAGGCCGACCTCGCTCGTGTGCGGGTCCACGATGCGCTCCCCGTGCCCGTCCGCGGCGGGGCGGCGCTCGCCGAGCATCTCGTCCCACGCGTGCACCCGCACGTCCGCCGTCCACTCCCACGCGTTGCCGAAGCCGTCGACGAGGCCGTTCCGGCTGATCCCGAGCGGGAAGCTGCCGACGGGCGAGGTGCGCGCGTAGCCGTCGGAGTCGTCGTAGTTGGGTTGGTCGATGGTGCCGTGATTGAGCCGGCTCCCGTCGTAGGTGTTGCCCCACGGGAAGGCGCGCTCGTCGTCCGCGGGGCCGAGCACCGCGAGCTGCCACTCGGCCTCGGTGGGGAGCCGCTTGCCCGCCCAGGTGCAATAGGCGCGGGCATCGAACCAATTGACGAGCACGACGGGGTGGTTGGCCGTGGCCCGCGGGGCGGTGGGGCCGTCCCACGACCAACCGTCCTCGGCCCAGGGCTCGTCGACGAAGGGGGGCCGATAGCCGGTGTCGCCGAGGAAGTCGGCGTACTGGGCCTGGGTCACCTCGGTGACGTCGATCCAGAAGGGGGAGACCTCGACGTCGCGGGCGTCGAGGGGGTCTGGGAGCGGGCGGCTGGAGCCGCCGGTGGCGCCGGGGGCGAGGCCGCGGTCGGGGGCGCCGTTGGTGCCAGACGGCGCGGGGAGGAGGGCGCCGCCGGGGTTGGGCGCGGCCGGGGCGCCGGGCGCG